>JAITSY010000024.1 GCA_031287415.1 Candidatus Methanorbis basalitermitum
TTAGGATAACTCGATCTATGATATATCTTAGTTTGCACTCCGCAATGTGGACAGGTAATCCCATCGGGATAACAAATTTTGATGAAGCAGTCTATAGCAGATAGCTCAGTAGGAAACAATACCTCAAATTCATTGTATAACTGTCTACATTAATATTAGACGCAATCGAATACATATTATCTTATTAAAAGACATAATTCCGAATGTTTTATCTATTGCACTGTATCAAAGCAAAGAAAAAGGATATAATGTAACGACATTATCACCATAGAAAGTATGACATAATTATCAAATGGTAACACGTTCTGAAGCAAGGATATCGCATGGCGAAGCAGTGCTCAAGCACGCACTTTGTGCGTGCGTATAGCTACATGAAAGAGGCGAGATAGTGACCAGAAAGTTAGATTCAGGAAATATTGTCATTAATTTAAAAAAGGGATCTCTATTAGCTTGACTGGGAAAGTTGCATGGAAGCGGGACAAGCATCTCACCAGAGCTGCAAGCGTTCCGCTGCCATGCAACTTCAGCAAGCAGCTTTGCAAAAAACAGTGCCCCAGATTTGTTATGGGTATGAGTGAGCTGTTACCGAGATGCACTTCTTATTTACCGAACGCGTCTAATATCTATACAGTGAATTTTCATGACGACCGTACAGGAATATCTAAAAAACTCTGGTGTATATGAAGATCTCAGCAAAATAATTTCCCTGGTTGCGGAGCAGGCGGTGCCGATTCGTGCGGCATTTATCAGCAACCAGGGTTATGCAGGGTCAGTAAACGCGTCGGAAGAACAGCAGGTCGCCATGGATACATGGTCTGATGCCCATATAACCCGTGTTCTTGCAAAGAGCGGTCTTGTGCGTGCGGTGGCATCCGAGGAACAGGACGATATTACGACGTTTAGTACATCTGCGAGGTATTCGGTGGTGATGGATCCTCTGGACGGATCGTCGCTGATAGCGGTGAACCTGTGCGTGGGGACGATTGGGGGTATTTATGACGGGGATGTGCTGCAACCGGGAAAAAATCTGAAGGCGGCGTTTTATATACTGTATGGCCCGGTGACGACACTGACCCTGTCCGTGGGCAGAGGCGTGGCTATCTTTGCGATGGATGCGGATGGGGTGTATCAGCTCCAGCAGGACAATGTGCAGATTCCGGAAGGCAACCTCTATGGGTCAGGCGGTCTGAGGACGGAGTGGCTGCCGAAACATACAATATTCATCACAGATATTGAGACTGCCGGCGGAAAAAACCGATATTCTGGTTCGTTTGTTGCGGATTTCCATCAAGTGCTGAAGTACGGCGGGGTGTATGCCTACCCACCAACGAAGGGGTTGGAGAACGGGAAACTGCGGCTGGTGTTTGAGGCGAATCCAATAGGGTTCTTGGCGGTGCAGGCGGGTGGCGCTGTTTCGAACGGTATTTCGAGCACGCTTGCAATTGTGCCGTCGAATGTGCATCAGAAGACGCCGGTTTATGTAGGCAGCCGCGGAATGATCGAAGCCATCGAAAAGATCTGTAGCACGTGATCTATGCCGACGACGATTTCAATTTATGCGCTGCCACTCGGTGGTATTGCCGGGTCTGCAACGGTGTTTCCTGATGTACTGCAGAGGACTGCGAAGATTTTGAAGGAGGCCGAAGGATCGCTTTTGACGGACTCCTTCGTGACGCATGTTACTGACTGGCTGGTGCTTGTGATGGTGCACGATCAGGGCGGGGCATCGCCGCTGGTGTCGGCGTTGAAAGATGCAGCGATAGCCGCGGCCGCGAAAACGGCAGAAAAGCGGCGGCTGTTTTCCCGTGATGTACGGCCGGTGATGTGCGGATTGTCGTTTGCCGAACGCGAGAGCGAGCCGTTTGTTCTGTTTCTTGCGGGATCAAATGTGCCTTCGCTCTGGAATTTTGTGCTGCTTTCGCAGTTTGCGGATCCATTTGCAACGCCATCACTTACGGAGGGGAAGGGTTTTGTGTTCTGTACTGAGGATGCGATGATGTTTCAAACACCCCGCGACCTGCACCGGTTGATTCTTGCCGCAAGGACCTTGGCGATTGTTGGTGTAGCGGTTGATGTAGACACACCTGCGGCTTCGGCGGGTTTTGGCGTGATGATGCTTGCACGAGCGGAGGCACCATACCCAAGTACCGCGGAGTTGTGCGGAGTGTTTGCAAAGCCGTCGCTTGCAACAGGGAAGGGGTTTGTGTTCTGTCCGGTGAGCCTCTGTGAATGCGGAGCAGTGGTGTCTGGTGTTGTGCCGGTGGTAGCTCTCGGTTTTTCTGTTTCTGAGGGGAGGCTTTCTGGTCCAGTGGATATCTTCGATAACCCGGCGTTTTCTGCGGCACGTGCTGTTGCTAGTAAATTTGCCGGATATTTCTTAAATTTTTCTTGAAATTACATCTGTTTTCTCAGATTTTTCGTGATAATCCTGCTCTTTGATGCTATCATCAATTGCATGATAGCGGAGCTCGCGCTTCCATGCAACGCTGCATACCTCTATTAGAGGCGTGCAGCCCATCCATAAATACCAGCAAGGCAACGGAATCTCAACGAATGTATGAGTGCCTAATTGTTTGCTTGAAAACGTATCAAAGACCATAGGATTGCTCCTCTCTGATATTTGCTCTATATCCAGTATGCAGCAGGCTATGAAGAAACACGGAGTACATGCGATACAGCGCCTTGCAAATCGCAGTTATGGAAGTATAAGCTGCATATTGTCATGCAAGCTGACCAAACGTCTTTTTCCCTTTCATTAGCAGGGATACGGCACGCGGGATATCTGCAAGTGGCAGCCTGACCTGCTGCATTGAATCGCGATCACGGAGCGTTGCAGCTACATCCTCTTTCGTATCATAATCGATTGTAATACAGACCGGCGTTCCGATCTCATCCTGACGGCGGTAGCGGCGACCGATAGCACCGGCATCATCATATTCAGTCTGAATGCCTTCATTCTGCAGCTCGGCTACGAGTTCGTGGGCGATCTCATCTAGACCGTCTCGGGCCATCAGCGGCAGAACTGCTGCCTGCACTGGGGCAACACAGGGCTTGAACCGCATTATCACTCTCATCTCGCCGTCCACCTCGTCCTCAGCATAGGCATGCTCAAGAACCATATAGCTCATCCGGTCGACACCATATGACGGCTCGATCACGTGGGGCATCACGTCCTCGCCGAACACATCAACTATTTCGTCTATCATGGTGTACATCTCCGATGGGACAATAATCTCATCGCCGTCCGTCGTCAGGTGCAGACCATCTGCCAGAGGCTCGGTTGTGGCCATGAGTTCTGCGATTGCCTTTGTCTTGCCGCGGAACATCGGCCCCATCTTGCCGTAATCGGGGGAGATCACCTTGCGGTGAACCTTTTTTGCCTCGGGGTACTGGACGAAAACCGTCATTTTCTTGCCCGAAACCCGAGAATGGGCCGCGAGGTCATAGTCTGTACGATCTGCAATACCCACAATCTCCACCCATCCAAATCGGTCGGAGAATGCTTCCGCATCCCAGCAGTCTGCTGCATAGTGGGCTCGCTCATCTGGCATATGCTGCCGGAACCGGATCTTCTCCGGGTTGAGTCCAATCGTGCAGAGAATGTCATGGGTCATCGCAACGTAGTAGGCGACGTACTCATTGGCGATGATGCCTTCATCAACCGCCTGCCGCATCATTTTCACAACGGCAGGAGCATCAACCTCCTGTTGAGAGATGCCGCAGAGGGGCATCGAGTAGTTGGCGTAGCGGGCAAAGAATGGATGATCCTTCGCCTCGGGGTGGACGAAGATCTCTGCTTCGGCCTGCGTAAACTCCCGCAGACGGATCATTCCCTGCCGGGGAGAGATTTCATTACGGTAGGATTTGCCGATCTGCACCACACCAAAGGGAAGGTGGTCGCGGTAGAACCGCAGCAGCCTTGGGAAGTCAACAAACATTCCCTGAGCGGTCTCGGGACGAAGGTAGCCCTTCCGTTGCCCTCCGGGGCCGATGCTGGTCGTGAACATGAGGTTGAAGTCAAAGACTTCAACCGGGCCGAGAACATTTCCACAGACGGGACATTCCTTGCTGATGAGGGCAGCATGCAGATCTCCTTTGGATATAGTGCCTGCATGCGGGATACCGAAAGCTTCGGCAACATGGTCGGCCCGGAGGAACTCCTGGCAGTACGGACACTGGAACATTTTGTCGGAGAATCCTCCCACATGCCCGCTTGCGACAAAGATGGGTTCGATACCAATGGTTGGGCACTCTATCTCATAGTAGCCCTCTTGCACAACGTAGAACCGGCGCCAGATATTTTCAATCCGGCGCTTCATCATTGCACCGAGAGGGCCATAGTCGGTGAAGCCGGCAACTGACCCGTAGATCTCCGATGACGGCCAGATAAAACCGCGTCTGCGTGCAAGTTCGGTGACTTTTTCGTAGGTGTCTTCCTTTTCGGCCATGATTCTGGTACTGTATGTGTGGATCGGGCAGGCATATAGTTCTCTCGCTGCATTTAGCCATCCACCGGTATGGTTTATTACGTATCAAGTCTCAACTAAGTATTACTATGGCCGTCGAATCTCCGATGATGGGTATTTTTTTTCTGCTTGTCTGTACGCTTGGGGTGCTGCTTTGCAGCAGTTGGGTTCGTCTGCCGACAATTATCGGATTTTTTGTAACCGGTATTCTGATTGGTCCCTCAGTTCTGCATTTATTTGCCCAAGATCAGGTGGAACTTGTTGCGGAGTTCGGTTTGATTCTTCTGATGTTTACGATAGGTCTTGAGATTTCGCTGAAGAATCTTCTTGCAATGAAGCGATTCGTTCTGATCGGCGGGAGTCTGCAAATTCTTCTGACAGCATTATTTGTGTGGCTGGTTCTGCTATCCGAAATTTCGTCAGGGACGGCTCTCCTGCTCGGGTTTATGGTTGCATCATCGTCAACAGCGATTGTCTTGAACATGTATCAGAGCAACGGGCAGATCGATACCCTGCACGGGAAGCTGATCCTTGCGATTCTGATCTGTCAGGATGTGGCGGTGATTCCGATCATGCTGATTCTGCCGCTGATAACCGAGAATGGAAGGAGTATTATGGATTCACTTCTGGCACTCGGAAGGGACATCGCGGGACTCATAATAGTGCTCGGGGTTGCACTGATTGTTATTCCACGGCTTTTAGATGTGGTTGCATCCCGCAGAAACCGCGAACTGTTTATTATTTCGGTGGTGGCTATCTGCATCGGGGTTGCCTCAGTACTTTCACTTGTGAATGTGTCGATGTCGCTTGGTGCATTTCTTGCGGGAGTAGTGATTGCCGGGACGGAGTACAATCATGAGGTACTAGGGATTATCACGCCTATCAGGGATCTGCTGACAGGTATTTTCTTTATCTCGATCGGTATGATGCTGTCGCTTACATTTATGCAGGAGCATATTCTGGTTATTCTGATAATTGTTGGGGTGCTGATCTTTGGCAAGATGATAATTGCAAGTATTTCGGGAGTACTTGCCGGGGTATCTGCAGGAGCGGCGGTCATCGCAGGCTTAAGTCTTGCCCATATAGGGGAGTTTTCATTTATTCTGGGAGCGGAGGGGCGATCGCAGGGACTACTTACCGAAAATAGTTATCAGGTATTTCTTGCGGTGGCGATTCTGTCGATGACGATTGCCCCGTTTGCGGTAAATTTGGCACCGAGGGTGTCGCGGCTGCTGCTGTGCAGTCCAGTGTTTCACCGGTGCTGCCCTCGTCTGGCTGATGCGAATGCCGATGTGGAGACTGATGGCACAGAAGAGCGGGAGTCTGTGATTGTAGTGGGTTTTGGTCCGGCGGGAAACTATGTGGTGCGGGCACTAAAGCGAGTGGGCCGTGAGTACATTATTCTTGAGATGAATCCTGGGACGGTTGCAGCCGAAAAGATGAATGGTGAGAATATTGCCTACGGTGATGCGTCGTTTGAGCCGATTTTGCGGTATGCGGGACTTGAACGGGCGAAGACGCTGGTGATCACAATTCCTGATTCCTCAACGGTGCGTGGGATTGTATCAACTGCCCGGAGGATGAATCCCAGGACGACGATTATTACCAGGACCCGGTATACGGGGGAAAGTCCGACGCTGTTTCGAATCGGGGTAGATGAGGTGATCGCGGATGAACGTGAGGCGGGTCTTGCAATGGCCCGGCGGGTATTTGCGAACGAGAATGTCCCAGCAAAGGATCTGGACCAGTATGTGCAGGAGGTTAGATCGGAGGTTTTTGCGGAGCGTGAGGAGGCGATGGCACAAATAGCTGAGGAGAGCAGGCTGCGACGGATATCGGCAAAATTTGGGCAAGCGCCGAAGACGGAGATTGCGCATGTGCCTGTGCATCCCAGCTCGGAGGTTGCAGGAAAGGAGCTGGCCAATCTACATCTGCGGAAACTGTTCCGTGTGTCGGTGGTATCGCTGCGTCGTATATCTGGGGAGGTCCTGCTGACGCCGGACGGAACGACGGTGCTGTTGCCACATGATACAGCGATTCTGAGCGGGAGATGTGAGGATATTGCGGCTGCTAGGCAAGCGTTTGGGAAAAAAAAGGAGTGATATGCAGCAATTTTCCACCATATGATTTTTTGGGATTATCATATTGTTGTTGTCGTAATTAATGTTTTGTATCTGTTGCGGGAATTTGGGGGCTGCCGCAACACATCCAGAATAATTATATGCTTTGAAGTCGATTTCCATCGAATAACCCGTTTTGGAAGGGATATGGATATGGCCCCAAAAAAGAGACAGAAGGATTTATTGAAGTTGTTTTCTGAACTTACGCAGAAAACAAAGATTGTGGAGCCAATGAAACAGCTTCACGGGACATTGCGTGATCAGGATGCGGTGGAGCGTGAGATCGCCCTGATTATGCGGGAGATTCAAGAGAGAGGATTTTTTAAGACAAAGCTGGAGCCGATTCAGCTTGCCAGGCTGATTACCGCATTCCATGCCGGTAAGAATGACACGGAGATTGCTCGAGAACTGGGAGACGAAAAGTTGTCAAAAACAGTTGCCCGCGCAAGAATCCGGCTGAAGCTGTTTCGTGATATGGACTTTAATATGCCGTTTAATCCCGAACAGATGAAGACTTTGATGAGTCCAGACAAGACGATGCGGAAAATCTCCGAGGAGCTGGGTATCAGTCCTACGACGCTCCGCGAGTACCGGCATGTGATTGAGCAGCAGGAGGATACGACGCTGGATCCATATCAGGAGCGCATCCGGGATGTAATGGAAGATCGGGATCTGACGGAAAAGATGGCGTCGGGCCTTCAGGAAGATACACTCGGTGAGGCTATTGACGTGTCCGAGTCAGACAGCATTGAGATCAACTAATTTGTATTTGCTGTAAAGCCAAAGGCTTTGCAGCTTGCACCTTTGCAACGCGACACGGCCATGCGGCTCCAGCTTTGCCTTCGAGAATACGACTACAGCTTCTTCCCTTAAATTAAAAGAAGATCAAATATAACTCTCATGTAATTAACTACAAAGTGAAGATGGCTTAGTGTCATCTGAAAACAGATAAAGTATATTTAGTATATTTAATATATTTATTTTGGTTGTTTTCGCACATTTATCTTTTTGTAGGTATAGGGTTTCCGTTACATTTTGATTGCAGGAGAATTATTACGTAATTATCAGTTTAAATAGGGAATGGTTCTTCAAATATAAAATATAACTGTCTATATCAATAGAGAACGACAAAACAAATATATATTACCACTAAAATCGACGAGTCCGATTATTTATCTTTTTTTCGTGTTACTGGAGTGAAAAATTCGTTGACGGGGAATATATAACTTACCATCGTCACTGATAATTCCGATCTATTTTTCCAGTGATCGGCAGCACGTTACAGCAACAAGGCCACCATTTTCGTTTGATACATCCCAGTTGGGAAACCTGCGGAACAAACAGAGTGTTCATCTGCGTCAGTTTCCAACTTATGGCAAGTACCAGATATCGGTCCAATACTATATTCCCGGGAAAAACATAGTCAGTAGTCGGTTTTTGGTTCAACTCTTCCTCCGCGGCGCTTCATTGAGGGGACCAACAGCGCGGATCTGAGGTCCATGCTTTCCTCAGTCAGTAATTCGGCTCTTTGGCGAAGCAGCTCTGTTAATATCTTTTCCACACCTTCGCCGGTGACTGTTGACATATTGAAACAGCCTTCCGTCTTTTTGATGTCCGCCTTGTTCACGACGGTCAGCATGGGAACCGTGACGATTCCGGCGATTTGTTCGCGGAGTTTTTCCTGTGCCTCAACCGGATAACCACAGTGCTCGCTTGCATCAATCACAAACATTACCAGATCCGCAACATACACAAGGGCATTCAGCGCCTGTTTCTCGATAGTGTTCCGTTCGTCCCATGTTCGGTCAAGCAAACCGGGAGTGTCAATAAACTGAATTCGGGTCCTCCGTTCCGCATTTCGGTGGCCCACGATAATGCCCTTTGTCGTGAAGGGGTAGGCCGCAATCTCCGGCTCGGCACTTGAAACCAAACGAATGAACGAAGATTTCCCGACATTCGGATATCCAGAGACCACGATTGTAAACTCGCCGCAGCTGATCGCCGGCAGTTTGCGCAGAACATTTCGTACCTCATTTAAGTAACGGAGCGCCTCGTCTGCACGATGCACGATGGATGCGATGCGGGCAGCCGCACGTTTTCGTTCCGTCAGAGAATCGGCACGCCGCATACCCCGAGAAATACCACCGCCTACATCACGCACATTTTTTGCTGCCCATCCCACCATTCCAAAAGCTTGTCGGAGCTTGTCCATGCCAAACAGAATATTACAAAACTCGCGATAAAACAGTGGTAACTGTTCGAACTCGGGGAAGCTCTGGATGATGCTCACCAGTTTGTCGTGTGTTGCTTGGGTGATGGCACGGACGAAATCCTCATTTGCGCGATTTTTATTGTTTTTTTCCCGCATTTTTTTTGCGGCACGCCGGAAGCTGTGGTCCAGCAGTTCATCCGCGGTTGGGACTGTAGGGATATTGTTGAAGTACATATTTCTTGAATCACTCGTTTTTTTTATTTTGATGGCACTCTGAACAATCAGGATGGATTCGTCGCGGATCCAAAAAATATCCTTATTAGAGTTCTCTCGCTTTATCATCAATATTCGCATCCGATACATGGGGAGGGTATCTCTAAAATTATCAGGCACAACCCCGAAACGGTCCGTAATTTCCTCAAACTTCTGGGATTTGCCGATTGTGTACCCGAGGCCAAGGGATGTTAACATCACATTTCCCACGCCTATTGATTCGGAGGGTGAAGTTTATCTCGATCAATATTGTGCCGACGAGCGATAGGGGAGTTTCCATAGATGCGTCTGCCGCGAATATCAGGTCAGAAATGTCGCTGCCATCTCCGGAGATCTGCGGCTGTATGGGAACATTCGCTGGTTCAAAGAGAGGGCATTGGACAGAAAATCGTTATCGCAGCCGGCATATCAATCGGCATCCGCATCCCCTTCTGATAGTTTCAGGGTGTTTCCCTCCTCTGAAACATCTTTTTTTATTCAAAACAAATATATACTATTATTATCAATAAAATTTATTGATTACTATGAAGAGTGAGCAGTTTACCCATTCTATCCGGAAAAAGAGAGTAATGAGCACTGACGGAAAAATTGTCGGGCAGATCAAAAACATCATCTTTGACAGGGCAACCGGCCAGCTCCTGAATCTCATAGTGCGTCCGGATCCGGCATTTGACGTCTCAGGATACAGGCTGGATGGCGATTCCATTCACCTGCCATTTGAGGCAGTTAAAGACATTACAGACTATATCGTGGTTGATCGTTACATGTTGCGGTAAAAATATCTCATATTTTCTCTTTCCCCAGGAGAATATCTTCAACATCTTTTCAGGGAAAATATTTGACGAGGGCATCGGCCATTCCTTCGCCAAAGGGCCTGTCCATTATACAGTCTGCCACAGCCCGCGCTTCGGGGGATGCATTTGCCGGAACAACGGCGATACCCGCCAGACTCAGCAGAGAGACATCATTTATCGAGTCCCCCGCGGCAAGGAAGTCTCCTGCTGAAAGATCCATGAGTTTTGCAAGTTTTTCCAGAGCCGCGCCTTTCGAGAGTCCCGGTGACTGAAGATGGATGGCAAAGCCGGTGTCTATAACCTGCACGGGCATGTCGGTTAGCAGGTCGCGAATCAGTACTACGTCGATGTCACGGGCGAAGGCCACATCCGAGTAACGGTATTCAGTGCTGTACAGCTGCAATTGTTCGCCAGTTGGTTTGAAGGTGTCAACAATTCGCTGATATGCTGCAAGACAGATGTTCCGATCACCGTCCACATGGTTAGTACTGGTGTAACCTCGGCGGTACACACCACCGTTTTCTGCAATGACATCGCCTTCGGTTCCGATCATCTTTGATAAGGCATCGATAAAGCAGAGGGTGTTGCCGGATGCCAGAACCACCGGAATCCCTGCATCCACAACACGGCGTATTTCTTCTACAGCATGTGTTGACAACCGGCGCCGGTCGTCTGTAAGAGTTCCGTCGATGTCGGTAACGAAGGCTTTTGGCATGAAAACTGTATTGGGATTAGCATGGTTTGATACCTGCGGTTTCTACCATGAAGGTGGCTTCTCCTTCAGGGAGGTTTGGGCTGTCCACAAGCCGTGCAATCCGTTTGCCTGCCTTGCTTTTTCTGAGATAGAGGCGGAATGTTGCCGAGTGGCCGACGATATTTCCGCCGATGGGTTTTGTCGGATCGCCAAAGAAAACACCTGGGTTTGACATTACCTGGTTGGTGACGACGGCAATCGCATTCAGCTCGTCAACCAGTTTAAAAAGATCATGAAGGTGGCGGTTGAGCTTTTGTTGGCGTCCAGCAAGAGTACCACGTCCCGCGTATTCCGCACGAAAGAGGCCTGTCAGGGAGTCAATCACGATCAGTTTGACCGGCAAGCTGGTCTCTTTCAGTTCGTTTGCTAAATCCCGTGCCGAGTCAATTAAGAGCATCTGGTGATCGGAGCTGTGGGCGCGGGCGATGCGAATGTTTGCGAGGAATGTCTCTGTCGGCGGAATTTCGTAGCCCTCCGGCAGTGATTTTTCAAATTCAAGTCCCTCGACCATCTGCTCAATACGTTCCGGACGGAAGGTGTTCTCCGTGTCGATGTACAGGCAGCTGCCGCCAAGACCGCCGAGTTCCTGGGGAAGCTGGCAGTTCACCGCGAGCTGGTGAACTATCTGGGACTTTCCAGAACCGAACTCCCCGTAGAACTCGGTGATCGCCTGTGTTTCCAGACCGCCTCCCAGGAGGTCGTCAAGCTCGGGTACAAATGTGCTGAGCTTGAGAACGCCCTGACGTCGAGCGAGAACATCAGTGCCGGTCTTGAATCCGCCGATGTCCGCCATCTCCCGTGCGGCTTTAATGATCTTTTTTGCCGTTGATTCGCCGATTTCGGCGGCTTCAGAGAGATCAACCGGTGCAGCAGTTGCAATGCTTTCAATGGTCACATATCCTGCCTCGCGGAGGTGGTCTGCTGTTGCCGGTCCGACGCCTGGGATGTCCTCAATCTCTGTTGCTGTCATATCTTCTGTCTCCGTTACTATTTTTTAAATATACTATTACATCGTCGGTGATATATAAATTCAGGACCGCGCAGTGTGATAGTGCCCAAAACGAAAAAAGGTTTCCTGGCACTTTCGGGAGGCATGCGTGCCATTACTTCCCCCAGAACCAGACTAACTGATGTAATTACTAATTATAATTTATGTATCTAGTACCATATATGTATATACATCAGTTAGTGCTCGTGCGAGATTCGGTCATCACCAGGATCATTACCACAGAATTTCTGATCAAAACCCCTTCCACAATCAAGCTCTTAAGCTTTCACAGCGGATTAGTATAGAATTATGGAACTTGAATGGGTCGTGCCGGGAATCGCCTGCGTGATTGCGTACGCTCTTGTATGTTGGGCAATTAAGAAACACAACTACCATCCCGAGGTTTTTGCGTTTATGGGACCATGCCTAATGATTCGTACGTCCCGCACCAGCATCCTTGATGGACTGGCACGTTTTCGCAGGGTGTGTCTGGTGTACGGGACACTCGGTATTGTGGTTGTTGCAGCCTGCAGTATTCTGATGACCGTGATGATCCTCGCCACCGCGTACATAACGATGCAGATACAGTCAGCCCCGTCGCCAATCATTCATCCACAGAACCTTCTCCTCATTCCTGGCGTAAACGATTTTGTTCCATCCACTTTTGCGGTGTGGTTTGCACTGGTGTTTGCCATCGTTATTCATGAGTTTGGCCACGGACTCCTCGCACGTGTAGAGAAGATCCACGTGAAATATGCAGGAGTTCTAGCTCTGGTGATTCCCATAGGCGCATTCGTGGAGCCGGATGCGGAGAAGATCGAAACGTCGCCGCTTCTCACCAAGCTGCGGGTGTTCGCTGCGGGCATCACCAACAATATGGTGGCGGGAGCAGTGTGCATCGTTGTTCTCGTGCTGCTGCTTGGCATGGTAGTTCCGGGATCCGTACTGTTTGTTCAAGACACCTATGAGGGATACCCCGCTGATATCGCAGGTATGCAACCGGGAACGGTGATACTTGCACTCGATGGAGTTCCTGTTGCAAACCGCACTGATGTTTCTGCAATTCTCCAGGCGACCGTGCCTGGCCAGACGATTCGGGTGCTTGGCGAGTACAAAGGTACGCAACAACAGTCCGATATTACACTGACTGCAATCCACCCGGCGGTTGCAGGATCTGCCGCTGGTAATACAAGCTCCGGCTTTATGGGTATTCTGTACGGCGATCCTCAGGCGATAACCTACACACTGCATGCGTGGACGCATCCGGCAACACCTGCAGAGATGTTTGCTTCGGCGCTGTACTTCCTCATGCTGCCATTCGCTTCGATCACGGACAGCAGTTGGTTCAGCATTCTGACGACTGACACGCCGGATCCGGCATTTTTATCCGCACCGTTTGAGGGATTCTGGGATATCGTCCATGTACTCTATTGGTGTGCCTGGATGAACATACTGCTCGGCACATTTAATGCACTGCCTATCGGTCCTCTGGATGGCGGTCAGATAATACGGGAGGGCGTGAAGAGTTTCTTTGCCAAATGTGGCAAAGAGGAGTACGCCCAGCCGTTCTGTAGTGTGATTACCAATGTTCTGGTAGCGGTGATCATTATCCCCATAATTATGCCTTATTTTATCCGCTGATTGGAAAGGTGCTATGTTTATATGGGTAAAACCTCATAGTAATATGTCTTCTATGGATAGCCGCTGGTTTTTGCCCCCTTTGCTTGTCTTTCTTGGCGGATGCTGCTATGGACCGTCAGCGTCGATGATCAAACGTGCGTATGAGGCAAGTTTTTCTGTGGGCGATGTGGTGATGATCCAATATTTTTATGGCTGGCTGATTCTCTGCGTATTGGTTGCCGGGGGCTTTTGTTTTCGCCTCCTTCATCAACAGCCGGTACTTCAGCCCTGGACGATCAGGGAGCTGCTGCAGCTAACTGCGGCCGGGGTGGCGATTGCTCTGACAAGTGTCTGTTACTGTTTTTCACTGCAAAGTATTCCCGCTTCAATTTCGATTGTTCTTCTGTTCCAATTTACGTGGATCGGCGTTATCATTCAATCCATTGTGGATCGGCGGTTGCCGTCACGGCACACGGTCGCCGGAGTGATGATCCTGATTCTTGGAACTGTGCTTGCCGTTGATTTTGTCAAATCAGAGATTGTGCTGACGTTTGGGGGCGTTGCCTCTGGCATGTTGTCAGCGTTCTTTTATGCGATTTTCCTGTTCCTTCTCGGTCATACCGAACCGAAACTGCATCCATTGGTGCGAAGCTTTGTGATCCTGTCCTGTTCACTTGTCCTGATGTTGTTTCTGTTCTCACCGTCTTATGTGCTGAACAATATGGCGTTTTCCGACATCTGGGTGTACGGGATGGTCCTCGGCCTGTTTGGCTGTGCCCTGCCGTTATTTCTCTTTTCGATTGGTACCCTCAGGGTTTCAACAGGTGAGGCAACAACTCTCAGTTCTTCCGAACTCCCTGCATCCATTATCTGTGCAGTGCTGATTCTTGCCGAATCAGTGTCATTGGTTCAGTGGATGGGCGTTGCACTGATTTTTTTCGGTATTGCCTATCCCTATCTCCACTGGGACACAGGTTCTGCCAAAATATAATGGACCTGTCGGTTTTAATTATGACATATCATTTTATTAAAAGACATAATCCCAAAATGTATTCATGGGTTCTTAAAAATAGAAAGTTCAAAAATTATTACAAGTTGTACGATCTCAATCCCTCCGAATTTAAGAGTGAAGTTGGCCCTTCCCGTAACGTTATGTTATCGTCAACATTAATGCCTTTTTATGGGGTGATGAGCTTCATA
>JAITSY010000025.1 GCA_031287415.1 Candidatus Methanorbis basalitermitum
AGGATATAAAAACGGGTCTGCTGATTATTCCAGTTGTCATAATTAAATTTAGTTATTCACTATTTTTCAAGAGGGAATGTGTTGACGTATATATTATAACTACCCGTTTTGTGGTATAAGTCAGTTGTATTACGCGTTTTTCATACAAAAGTGCCTTTCTCTTTGACAGGCACTTCTGGTAGGGACTATTCTGCTGGCAAAGAAAGAGATGCCATGGATTTTTCGATCGGCTCCACCGGAGGTTCTTCGGTCGCCGTGGGAGTCACGAATACCACCACACCGACTAGCACGAATTGCGCACGCCTCTATTAGAGGCGTGCAGCTTTTGTTACCGAACGATCCCAATGCAGGGCAGATTGCGGTACTTCTGATTCCAGTCAAGACCGTAACCGACCACAAATTCATTATCAATAGTAAATCCGATGTAATGCACACCTATATCAGAGGCATGCAGCTCTCCCATTAACGGAACAGCGCGGCGCCCACGCTTGCCAAGAAGTGAGCAGACGGCAAGCGTTGCAGGGTTTCGTGCGAGCATCATCTCTTTTATGCGAGAAAGTGTCCTGCCGGTATCAATGACGTCCTCAATGATGATGACATGTTTTCCGGCGATTACCTCTGCTGGGACATCCAGCTTCATCGTAATCGTACCGGTCGAGGACATCCCCTCGTAGCTTGCCACCTGAATGTACTCCATAAACACCGGAACCACGAGGCGTTTGGCAAGCTCACAGGCAAAAAAGCATGCCCCTTTCAGCGTGCAAAGAAGCGTTACCTCCCGGCCTGCGTAATCTGCATCAATTTGCTTTGCCAGCTCTCTGATGCGTACATCAATTTCCTTTTCCGAAAAAAGAACGTCAATAATAGCTGCCATAAACTCTGAAACTCTATAAGACAGATGCACCAATAACTCTGCCGATAGAAGAATGGAAAAAAAGATGCTCAGCCAAGAAGGGTTCTGCCGAGTGCTTTTGCTTTCGCAATTTCGTCCGGGAACTTTTCCAGATCTGCTGGGGCAAACAACTGGTTTTGCCAGATAAATCCCCCGTCCATGCAATGGAAAAATCCGAATACCATTTTCAGATACGCATACATCGGAGCCGCAACCGAAAGATCGCCCGATCCACAGGTCAGTACGATGACAATCTTTTTGCCGGCCGGAAGGCGGGAGGAAAAATCAGGGTTCAGCATAGCATACAGGCGATCAATGAGGGAATACGCCTGTGCATTGAGCCGGGCAAAATAGATAGGAGCACCGAACACAATCACGTCCGCTGCACGGATAGTTTCATACAGTGCGACCATATCATCCTTCTGGGCACACGTGTCATGCCCGCTTTTACAGTAGCCGCAGGCAATACAGGGATGGATGTTTCGATCACCCAGACGAATGAGTTCCGTCTCCGCTCCGGCATCTTCTGCGCCAGCAAGAACACATTCCACAAGCTTCTGGCTGTTGCCGCCTTGCCGCGGACTTGCCGCAATACCAATAACTTTCATCAGTATTTTATTGGTAAGTTATCCCATATAAACTAAATACAATGCATCATACAATACCAACAAAAGCTGCACGCCTCTGATAGAAGTTACGCAGACACATCTGCGCAAGCAACAAGCAAGACTTGGCCTTGCGTCGTCGATGACGAACAATTTATCGGCAATTTTTGCGTGGGATCCTATCCAAAACCTTTATCCCCCAACTTCTGCAAATAATAAAGTATGGACACTAAGACATGCATTGTAAATGCATTTGCCGGTGAGTCACAGGCAAACCACAAGTACAAATCCTTCTCCGAAGCAGCAGCAGACGAGGGATACGACCACGTTGCAAAGCTATTCCGTGCAACATCTGCAGCAGAGGATATCCATGCCCGCCGTCTTTTCCGTGTCGGCGGTTACATTGGAACGACTGCTGCAAACCTTGAGGCGGGCATAACGGGCGAGCTGCACGAGACAACTGAAATGTACCCCTCCTTCATCAAAGCTGCAGAGGCGGAAGGCCGCCAGGATGCCGTCATCACCTTCGATCACGCGAGGAAAGCAGAGGCGGTCCACGCTGACCTCTACCGGCAGGCACTTGATGCTGTCAGGGCAGGCAGAGACTTTGAGGTCAAGACGATCTATCTCTGCCCGGTCTGCGGCAACATTGAGATCAACAAGACCTCTGAACACTGCTCCATCTGCGGTATCCCAGGCGCATCCTTCAAGATCGTCGAGTAACTTTACCTCTCCCGATTTTTAACTTTTTGCAGTGATATTTTTCAGAGATGCGAGTGAGCCATTATCACAGTATTGGCTGTATTCCCTCGCGGAACGTATGTCATTTGGTGGGGGCGCTCACGGTATCGTGAATAAAAATGTACGGAAATGCGGCTGCGGGAGAGAATGATTGTACCGAAGGTCTCTTAAGGAATCCCAGTGATAACTGAGGCATAACATCGCATTCGCGATCTTTTTTTGAAAAGTGGAATTTCGGGATATCAAAGCCGCCAAAGGAGCCCATGGATCAGCTTCCAGGCGAAGCCAGCATAGCACACCAAGAGCATATCGGAACCCAGCCTCTGCACTACCCCATCCACTCGTAATATCGGCGTCTGCCGAAGCTAAGCAGCCAGCTGAGTGCGGCCCCAAGCACTGCTACTGCGAATCCCGAGGTGATGAGTATTATAGCATCCATTCAATCCTTCACCACCTCCATCTCAATGATCTTTCCCGTATCCTCGATCTGTAGATACGCAATTCCGGTATCCTCATCAAACGACAACCGGAGCGTCTGATGAGGGAGGGCGTCCGCCATATAAGGCGGCCCATCGATACTCCCTTACTGCGGCAATGTGATATATCGCTTGGTCACATTCTGCGGATAGGTGATACTATGAAGTAGATATGCCGACTACCACTCCAGAGATTCATGCTATCGCGGGATGATACCAAGTACATTCCAAGATCCCTTATCATAGCAAACCCAGACCCCGAACACATCCACGAGATCCCAAATCTTTTCATCCACCGCGAGGTAGGTAAGCATTGCGGTGGGTTCATTGGTGTACACCTCCACCACTCCAAGCAGGAGGAACGGGAGGATTACCTGTGCAAGGATAAGGAAAATCCCATACACCGTATCCTTTGATATTTGCACCATTGGTTCATCTATAGTTGGTACGCCCCTGATCACCATTCATACCTTGTCTTCGGAAAAAGACATGTGTCAGCCGGAAGACCACGCGATCTTTATTTAGCTTCACGGAGGATGTATTAATCAATGAATCTTGGCATCTTTGCACGGGACAATCTCAGCCTCATTCTCATCGCAACGATATTTCTGTTGACGTTTGTCCTTGCCAGCGGATATCTTTTCATCGCAGTCTTTTCCCTGTCCATTGCGGTTGCCTGCATGCCGTTGCATCGGAGGCTGATCCGAACGGTACCTGAGTGGGTCTCGGCCGGTGTAATTACGACCATCATCACCGGAGCAGTAGTCGGATGCAGCGTCGCGGCTATTTCAATTTTGCTGTCTGACCTTGAGTATCTAGTTTCAATGTTTCAGGATATAGCTGACACCGTATTCCGTGTCCTTGGAAACTCCGGAGGCGAGGTAGCCACAGGAGGGCTTGCTAATACGCTTGCATCCATGCTTACCACGGAATTTCCAAAACTAGTCATAACGCTTGCGGAGCTTGTTCCCACAGTGATCATCGATACCACCCTCTTTTTTGCCCTTCTTTACAGCTTCCTCCTCCTCGGGGATCGGATGTGGGGCGACCTCTGGTCTGTCCTTCCAGAAAGTTCCAGGGAAAATATCGGACTGATGGCTGCAAAGACCAAGGACATCCTCTACACTCTCTATATTGTTCACGTCTTCATCTCGATTTTGACCTTTTTTTTTGCGTACGGCTTTTTTCTGCTGCTTGGCTACGGCCATGAGATGTTTTACGCGATGCTGTGTGCAGTGTTTGCTTTGATCCCGTTCCTTGGCCCTGTCCTGATTCTGATCTTTGTGGGGCTGTACGCTCTCTGCAAAGGCGATTGGAGTTGCGTCATTCTGATCTGTACGATCGGCTATAGTCTCATCTGTGGGGTGCCGGATCTTTTTCTCCGGCCGAAACTTACCAGCAAAAGATTACAGATCCGACCGGTGCTGGTGTTCATCGGGTTTTTCGGCGGTGTGATGACGATGGGGTTCCCTGGGTTCGTTCTCGGTCCGGTGCTGCTGGTTCTGGGCATCACCGGCTATGAGATCTTCCTCAAAGAAATCAGACGGATGGAAAACCGCTATATATCCTGATCGTCAGCCGCAATCCCATCTTATTAGTCCTTCTGTGTCAAAAGCAGGAGTATGACCTCGCATGATTGATATTACAGTATACCCAACCAAAGCCTGTCCGCACTGCAATAACCTGAAAACAAGGCTTTTGCAGAATAACGTTCTGTGCCACGTTGTTGATGTTGGTGAGGATGCCAACGCAACCCGTGAGAGGATCGATCTCACCGGGCAGCGGACGTGCCGGTGATTGCCATCGATTGTGAGGTTGCCATCGGGTTTGACCGGCCGAAGATCGAGAGGTTACTGAAGATCAACACAAGCTGCAAACGTTTCCGCAGACCACGAGCTGATCATCATTGGTTCCGGTGCTGATGGGCTTGTAGCGGCGCGATGTATGCCGGCCGGAAAGATCTTAAGATGCCCGCCATCGACGATGAACGCAGTGAGATAATCACGCGGAGTTCAAAAATAGAAAACTATCCTGGATTCTATCAGATCTCTGGCAATTTCCTGATGCAGATGTTTGCCGATCAGACCGAAGAAGCAGGCGCAGATATCTTTGGGAATATGGTGACGAAGTTCTCCCACTGAAACAGTGCCTTCTTTATGATGACCCCCTCCGGCCGATGATTCACAGCTCGGGCGATAATTGCTGCGTCGGGAAGCACACCGAGGACGAGTGGTATTCCAGGTGATGCATCCCCTGAAATATTGCGGTGTTCAGGGTAAACCCAAGTCCGAGAAACAAACCGTTGACCTCAAAGTTGCTGACTATTTTCCGGTTTCGATCGGAGGGCAACGTCCACCGATTTCAGCTCCATCCCACCGTGAAAACCGAGGATCATAGATCCGGTCTGAACCGTGACGTTCTGTTTTGCCTTCAGTTGTTCGACCGCATCTGCCTTCAGTTCTCTGCGGGAGATTAGATACACCTTTGAGGCAACACCGCTCATCTCAAGTGGCCAGGTCCACCACTGTGTTGCCGCCACCGTACACCGCAACCCGTCTTCCTTTCAAAAGCTGACCGTTGCAGGTGGTGCAGATGGAGATGCCTTTTCCCAAAAGAGCTGGGTGGCATGAATGCCACCGGTGAGCTCATCGTCGATGAGAACTGCAGAACAGATATTCCCAAGTTGTTTGCGGCAGACGATGCAACATCTATTGGGAGCAAACAGGTCGGCATTGCCGCGAGTGAAGGCATCAAGGCATCGCTTGCAGCCTATGCGTATCTGGGAAAGGTAAACTTGGGCACTGCCGAGAACATATGCTGCAAAGCGAGAACACAATCACCTTGCCGGTTCACAATTTATTTATATAGACAAAACACATGTAATAAGGTAATATGTAAAGGGGGCCCGTAGCATAGCTAGGTGGTGCGCCCGGCTGATAACCGGGAGGTCATGAGTTCGAATCTCATCGGGCCCACTACCTCTTTTGTTTTTTGGAATGCAAACGATATCAGGTTTGCTTTTTTTTCCGGACGTAGCCAAGGGTAATATCGAGAGCATTGAGGAGGTTTTCCTCAACAAGAGCGTAGTCCCGCATTGCAGAGTACAGCAGGTAGATGATTTCATATCCGTACAATGCGAGTGCATCACCGGGTGTCAGGGGCAAGGCATAGGTGTCAACGATGAATCCATCACTTGAGAACATCAGTTCGTAGAGTGTACCTTTTTCAGAAAGTACGCAGAACTGCTGGATGACTTTTTTCTGGGGGTCGTCGGGACGAAATTCAAGTGGCGAGTCGGTTTTGCCGAGGATGATCATTTTTTCATCGTAGTATCTCTGATCATAGAGTCCGCCTTTGGCGTCCTGTTTTGCTTTGAGCAGAAACTCCAATCCAATCATTCCGGTGATTGATGCGGCGGCTTCGGTCATACGCACGAGGAGGGCGGCATCCTGTTCGGTGAGTTCCCGCAGCCGGTCATTCTGTTTTTTTTGGGTTTCCTGTATGAGCGTTTGGAGGCGGTCAAATCCCTGTTCGATGATGTCGTCCATGCTATACTATTAGACCGATCCAGTAGTTTAACTCTTGGTTCAGTCGAGCTGCAGCGCTGCCCAGCTTCGCCGGGTTTGAGGCGTGCAAACCTTGAGATGATGTTGAGATCTAATGTGTGGATTACTGTTCGGAATTATCAGCTTGAATGGGAACAGTTCTTCAAATCAGAAATATAACAGTCTATATCAATAGAGCCCGACGGAAACAGTTATACATTACCACTAAAACCGGTAAGTCCGTTTTAAAATACGTCAGATACTGAAGAGATGCCGATCGCCGATAATCCCGAAAAGACCCGCACGGACGCCACAATCCAACCATCCGTATCCATAGGAGAAAAATGAGAGGGCATTCACCAGATCTCCGACATCCAAATACGTTGTTCCTTCAGTAAGACCGGCAACAGCGGCTGCACCAATATTTTGCGCAGCATGACGGAGCGGGATTTCCGGATCCGGCAAAGCGACAACACTCGCAAGGGCTTCAGACAGCATCCATTGATACCGGTGCGTTTTCTCCATCAGATGATCCTGCAGTGATGCCGGTATCTCGTCCGCCATCACGGGAAGAGGGGAAACAGTTCGCCCACCAATGTACCCAAGGCTGATGCCAGCATCCAGCCATCCGCAACCATAGGCCAACGAGGCAGCGGCATTGACGAGATCGCCCTTGTAGTAAAAACCCATCCCATCGGATGCGTAGCAGGAGACCATCGCAAGAATATCTGCAGCTGTCACTCCAAGTGCCGTGCCAGCGGAAACTACCGGGGAGGCGGCCCGTGTCTCCATTTCCAGCTGCATTCCATAGGCTTCGATTAACATAATCCCGCAAACCTCGTAAGATACTCACGTTCAATATCATGCAGCCCGGCTGGCACCACCATGATGTGCAGCGGCGCCCCAAAGTCGAAGGATCGCATCTCATCACTGATTCCTGCGTGAACAACCGGATGTTCGGATCCGGCACGGGCAATGCCAATGTAGAGCGGGATGTTTGTACCGGAGCGAGACGCCTGTTCCTCCAGAAGGTTAATCGCCTGAGAAATTCTCATGTACCGTTCTGGATCCATCTGGATATCCAAAAAAACAAGAGTGTGGAGGTTCAGGACAAGGTTTGCGGAAATGACCTCAATGGGCGTCATCGGGAACCATGTTCCGTACGGAAATGGAACAGATACGGACTTGCCAAACCGATAGTTCTGCAGCCCAGTGAGGCCGCAAACGGCGGTTGCAATTGAAGCCCCGTGAATGATGCGGGTGGGAATGCCGCGTTTTGCAGCTCGGATGCGGATATCGGCATGGGTTGTTGCAGTCATCGTATCTCCTGCGGTGAGAAATACCGCCGTGCCGGCAGCCGCTGCGGCAAGGATCTGTTCCGGATGCAGTTCGACATCTTCCCTGCAGAGAGGAGTGATCTTTTTGCCGTAGTACCCCTCAAGCCGCGAAATGGTGGTGCCGGTTAATACGGAGGTGTAACCCTCAAGAAATACGGCGTCTGCTTTCTGGATTGCTTCAAGTCCCCGCACAGAAACGTCATGTTCATCGCAAAGCCCAAGACCAATGAATGTCAGCATTTGCATATATTGTTCGTTTGCTGATGTAATGATTTGCGGTATTGCTACACGCCACCGCCGACGCATGGCCAAGTCTTGTTTGCTGCTTGCGCAGATGTGTCGGCGTAATCTCTATCAGGGGCGTGCAGCGATTCCTTGATTTGCTGGATCTCTCTGCTAAAGCGAGAATTTTTTCCCCAATCCATCATGCAATCGTAATTAATATTACTGATCCCAACCAAAAGAAAAAACATGCAGGCGGTTTATCAGTACACTCTGCGGGAGATGCGGATGGTGCTGGTTGCTGCCGCTCTTGCATCCTTTCTCAGTCCATTTCTTGGTTCGATGGTGAATGTGGCAATTCCCGCCATCGGCGAAACATATGTGGCATCCGCAGAGGCTCTTGCAATGCTTTCGACTGCGTATCTGATAAGTTCCGTGGCGTTCCTAGTGCCTGCTGCAAGGGTTGCGGATATTATCGGCCGCAAAAAGATTTTTCTTGCAGGCATTTTGATTTTCATCGTCTCATCGACGGTTGCCCCACTGGCTCCGACAATTGGTGTCCTGATTCTCTGCAGAGTTTTGGAGGGGATAGGGGTTGCGGCTATCATGAGCAACTCAATTGCACTGCTCTCGGCAGTCTTCCCACCTCAGAAGCGGGGTGCTGTGATAGGTTATGCGGTTGCCGCGGTGTTCTTCGGCCTTTCGGCAGGACCGATCTTCGGTGGTGTTCTGACACATCTGCTCGGATGGCGCAGCATTTTCTACTTTATGGCGGTGCTTTCGATATGTACGTTTGTTGTGGTGTGGTTTTCTATCTCCCATGATATCCGGGAAAATGCCGGCGAGCCATATGATTTCGCAGGGACGTTTGCGTATATGCTTTTGATCATCGCACTGATTATGGGCCTGATTAATCTGCCAAAGCTGTGGGCAGTTGGGCTGTTTGCGGTTGGACTAGGGGTACTTCTCCCGCTGTTTTTCGCGGTGGAGAAGCGGACCGCCCATCCGGTGTTTGCCCTTCGGCTGTTTTTCGGCAACCGAGTATTTACTCGGGGAAATGCTGCAACGGTCATCAACTTCGGAGCAACATATGCAATCAGCTTTTTTCTGAGTCTGTATCTGCAGTTTTCCGGAAAATGTACCCCTATAGAGGCAGGCATGGTGCTTGTTGCAATGCCGTTTATGCAGATGATTATCTCACCTGTTGCGGGAAAAATCTCCGATCGTATCGAACCGCGGTATCTGACGACTGCGGGCATGGTGCTGATGGCTGGCGGCCTCTATGTTCTGCTGCAGCTTGAAGAAACGGTGAATCTTCCGAGACTGGTGGCAACGCTTCTGGTGATGGGCTTTGCGGTGGCATTGTTTGCCTCACCCAACAATAATATGATCCTCGGATCTGTCCAACGTTCCGATTACGGGAGTGCAAACAGCATCATCGGAACGATGCGGCAGATGGGCATGGTGCTTTCAATGGGTCTTGCTACCTGCTTTATTTCGGTGTATCTTGGGAGTACGACGGAGTTTGCTGGAAATTCGGATGCATTTCTTGCGGCGATGCATATGTCGTTTCGCTGCGGGGTGGTGTTCTGCCTGATTGCGGCAGCTCTATCATTTTCCTGCAAGACGACGGTTCTGGCATCCAAGTGATTATCCACAATTACAGCAGTACTGGCTATTCATGAAGAAACCATTCTCCATTATCGTGCTGCTTCTCTGTGCAGGGGTGTTCACCGCCACAGCAGATTGTGCCTCACCGTACATTCCTGATGCGGCGACCAAAACTCCGGCGACCATTTCCCACCCCGTTGCCGACGTTTTCTCCGAACGGCATTACAGAGAATGAAACACTGCATACTGTGGGCTATGGTGAGAGGGATTTTTCCCGTGTTTTGATGAAAAAAAGAGCCGGTTACCTTCCATGCAACTTTTGGCGGTCCGGGCACGTTTACAATGAACATTGAGTTCCAGGGTGCGGATGTAGAACAGCCGTTTCACAAGCGGAACGTATTTGATGAGACGGTGACAGTTGATATCAGATCAACGCAATACTACTATGTGACGATAACCAGGCTTGGCAACAGGACAGTGGTGCATAGTTGAATTTCCCACTGTCGGGATAATGCTGCATGCCTCTGATAGAGGTTACGCCGGCACATCGGCGCAAGTAGCAAGCAAGGTCTGGCCTTGCTTGCAGCCATTACGGGGGGCAGCAGCGGGACAGAACATCCTTGCCCCAGAGACGCGCAATCGTTCCGCTGCCATGCAACTCATTCTATGCAACTGCCGATGGAGTACCCTTCTGAAAATTGCGGGATAAATTCCTGCATGGTGCTACCGTGCACACGAAAAAAACTCAGGTTGAGACCCGAATATCTGTCCGGATCTTGGCAACCACACTGCCGGCCGCAAACACGCGGACAACGCCGCCGCTCTCAGAAACCGTAATTCCGACTGCTGGAGCAACTTTCGTAATCGCTGCCGTGGCCAGATGCCGGCCTCCAAGCCCGCTCTGAAGCTGTACATCCCGGCCATCCGCATCAAGATAACGCCCTGCCGCACCGATAATGCCATTCCCGTCAATCAGAAACACACCGTCCAGTTGGGCGAACTCTTTGACGCTCTCCCAGTTTTCCTTCATCCGCACATCGCGGACAGGTTCGGGGTGGCCCGCATACGGGTTCAGCACACCCTGATGCGACCAGCGCTTCAGCTCCTCAATATCACCAATGATAAATGCCGTACCGATGGCCCGACCCTCACGACCTTCGCGGGCGATCTCAAGAGCAAGAGACAGCACAGCGTGCAGCGCATCGGGATCAGCAACATCTGCGTACTGCTCAATACAGAACTGATCGCTTGCATCTTCAATATCATAGATCAGCAGAGCATATGGAAATACCGCAACAACGGTCCCGCTCTGCATCTTTGTTAGAATTTTATAATGAACAACAGCGTCGATAATATGGTTGGAACAGTACTTCACCAGCGCTGCCATCGTTTGATAGCGGCGAATCTCTGGCTGGATATCGCAGACCCAGACTACCGGTGTGGTTAGCGGAACCTCGCCATCTCTGTCTAAAAATGAAATAATGGCAAGAGCATGCGCCGTCCTGGCAAGCTCATCCGCTGCACGGAGCAGCGTACGCTCCATTTCCTTCATAGAACCTCCCTCACGCGCAGCGGAATCTCTGGCGAGCGCATTGCAACCGGAATGCCAAAATTTTGGAGCTGCTCAATCTTGGAGACGGCATCGCTCTCGCCTTCCTCAAGCTGGCGACCATACATCTTCTGCAGCCGGCAGTTGGTACAGCGCTCGGGATGGTCAAGAACAGGGATGACATAACCGCGGGGACCAGGCAGCTGCCCTTCCTGAAAAATCCGATAGGGACAGACCAGAGTACAAAGGTTGCAACCTTTACAGCGGTGTTCATCGATAACAAGCCTCATTAGATACTATGTTTATTATGCATTTGGAATAGGTAAATGTTCTCGTATGGAAACCAGCGGCCCTGGGATTTGCGGAGCGTGTCAGGGTGATTCACACGCATCGTATGCCTGCCAGTGAACCGCATTGCGGCCTGCCTACTGCTCCTGCTGGGAAATGGAGAGCGGTATGAATTTATCATGAACTGCACACCTCTGATAAAGGTTACGCCGACACATCTGCACAAGCAGCAAACAAGGCTTTGCCTTGCGTCGTCGGTGGCGTGCAGGACAGCGGAACAAGCATTTCGCCAGATGCGCAGTCGTTCCGCTACCATGCAACTAATGTGGGGGGGATGCCGGTCAACGACGCTGCAACCAGGTAGCTCTGTGAGCTCCTACTCAGTATTTTATGGTATCACGGGCAAGTATCGACGCGACAAGCCCAAGTACCGCAACCAAACATCCTCCGATGAAGGCAGTTACAAAACCACCTGGCGAAGAAACTCGCCCAATGAGAGACATAAACAGAGTAACACCAAGCATGCCTCCTACATTTATCACAGTAAAGGTTATCCCACCAACCGATCCCGACAAATTAGGAGGGGCATGGATAGCGATCCGGTGGAGGGTCGGTGCTTCATTAAGACCGAGACCAAGACCTACCAGCACAAGACCAACACAAATCGCCCATAACTGGATTCCAGTTGCTACCGCAATGCTCAGCAGCCCCATACCGGCTATAATCAGAACAGCCCCTCTGTTGGAGAGGAACATGCACCCGTACCGGCACATAAACACTCCCACAGGAAGGCTGATCAGAGTCATCGAGACAGGCAGCAGCAGCATAATCCAACCTACAGTCACTGCACCCGTGAGAAAATCATACCCTGACAGCAGCATCGGCATCACAGAAATCAGGCCGATGTACACTACGTCACTAAGCAGCAGCGAGATTGCCACACACATTACCGTCCGGTTCCGCATCAGCTGGACCGGAAAAATTGGATCTGGATGCCGGAACTCGTGGCGCACAAACAAATAGCCGAAGACGGGTGAACACAAAGTCAGCAGAAATCCCTCCATGCCCCAGTCGTCAAGCCCACCAAGATCTAAGCCGAAAAACAACGTACAAAACGTGAGAATCAGATATATCGCGCCAAGCACATCAAAAGACCCCATGTGCAGGGGAAGATCTGTAGGGTCTGATTTTGGAAGCAGAAACAGTGCAATCAGACATCCCCCAATACCCATCGGGACATTGATGTAAAAAATCCAGGGCCAGTTGAAGTGTTCTACCAAAATCCCGCCAATTAATGGACCCAATGCCAGGGCAAGACAACCTGCTGTTACAACCAAACTCATGGCAATAGGGCGTTTTTGCTTTGGCAGATACTGAGTAATCAGCCCCATCGATGTTGAAACCATCATCGCAGCTGCCACTCCCTGGAGAGTTCGGGACAAGATCAGAGGGGGCATGTCACACGCATTTCCGCAGAAAAACGATGCAATCGCAAACAGACCACAACCCGCTGAAAACATTATCCGGTGCAGATTTGCGCTGTCCGAAATCTTTCCGAACAGGAGAAGCAAACCACTAATCGCCATGAGATACGACGTAAATATCCACGGTAACACCTGGAAACCCCCCTCATTGGCATAGGTACTGTTGATCGCAGAAACGGCCATCGTCACAATACATGTATCAAGGTAGTCCATAAAGATAGCACCAGCTACCAGACCCATCAAAAGTATTTGGTGGAGAGGGCGTTCGAGTAGCAAGATTTAGTAGTATCGCGCCCGCCTGCTCATCCACTTCGTGGTGTAGATCGGACGGACCGGCTTGCTGCCGATAGCCACACGAACGGCTGCAACGAGCTCTTCGAGAGACAGATTCTCTTTGTACAGCTTGTTCAGTTCTGCCTTTTCACGGATAGAGACAGAATACTTGCCGGATTTTGCCTCATCATCGCCGATGACGACCGTGTAGGGAATCCACTCGACTGCTGCCTCGCGAACCTTCCTGCCCATCGACTCGTCGCGGTCGTCCACATCGGCACGGATCATAAACTCATCGTTGAGTCTGTTCATCAGAGCGGATGCAGCCTCAACATGACGTTCGGCAACTGGCACAACTCTGACTTGAATGGGGGACAGCCAAACGGGAAGCATCGGAACCTGCATTCTGCCGGTACTCTCAAGGATTGCGCAGAGCACTCGCTCCAAGGATCCCGTCGGTGAGCAGTGAAGTATCGGCGGATGGATCTCGGTGTTGGCCATGTCACGATAGCTGATATGGAATCGGGCTGCACTCTCCACATCGATCTGAACCGTCGGGTTTTCGATCGGGCGGTTCTGCGAGTCGATTGCCGCGAGATCGATCTTTGCAATCCAGTAGTGGACCCGATCCGACAGGATCTCTATCAGCATCGTTTTTTTCGACATTGCGGCTATCTTCTTAACCCAGCTCCCGTGCTCGTCGTAGAACTGCTTCGTGCAGCGAAACACAGCAACCAGATCAGTATTGAAATCCTCGCCGGTCTGCCAGCCGATCATCATCTGCTGTTCGAAGCACTCGCAGGCCTGATCCATATCGGCGGTCAGGGAGTGCATATCCGGCATCGTAAAGCCCCGGAGACGCTTCAGGCCGATAACCTCACCGCGCTGCTCGTGGCGGAAGGAATAGGTCGAAAGCTCATACATCTTCATCGGCAGATTGTGTGGTGAGATGTGCATGTCGCGCATCGTACAGAACATGCCAAAGCATGCAGCAAACCGGAGCATCATACTGCGATTATTGGATTTGAAGCGATACTGGCGTTCGCCGAACTTTGCCGCATGCTCGTTAATTGCTGGATCGGCAAGATCGTACATCACCGGCGTTTCAACCGGCTCAGCACCGTGGGCGAGTGTCAGCTGAAGTACATAGTCTGCCAAAAGATCGCGGATCAGCTTTCCCTTGGGTCTCCAGCGGAGGTTGCCGACGTCTGAGCTCGGTTCGTAGTCAGCGAGTTCCTTTGAACGCATAATCTCCACATGAATTGGTTCGCCGCCGACGGGTTCTGCAGTTCCCAGCTCCTTCTGCACCAGGCACCCGAATGGTGTGATGTTATTGTTGTATTCCTGCCAGTCGTGCTTCCTGCCATCCGGGGTCAGGACGAACCAGTCGCGCGTGATCTCTTTCTTGAACGGCTTTTTGGCGGCATCGCCTCCCTCACCAGGCACAAGTTCGCGAGAGAGTTCAGAGAGCGGATGACCTTTGCAAGTGACAGTGAATTTTTTGTAATATCCAAACGGTGCCCGTTTGACTTCTAAGGACGTGGCAGTGGATAACGTGTTCTCAATTTCTTTCAGGACGGTCACTGCAATATCGGGCTTTGCTAGGTCACTGGAGAGGTGTGCATATGGGTAGATCATTACCCTCGCTGCCCCGATTTTGTCTGCAACAGTAGTTATTTCAGCGACTGCCTGGGCTATAATGTCATCAATATCTTCTTCGTCGATGGACTCAACTGAACAGAACGCAACAAGTGCATCCTGCATCGCATCCCTTGGTACGATCTCTGTTTCGGCCATCTTTGTTTTAGAAACGACCTCGTACTCAATATTGTCTGAGTGAATGAGGAGAATTCTCATGATCCTATCGTCCTTTTGTTTGCCTGCAGGACAGACCGCCCTGCAACCGCATCTCCAGCTGCTATCACAAATTTGCTGGAGATATTGCTATACTATATGTGGGATTTGAATCCATATTAAAGATAACCCAAGTCAGTCAGAGGAATGACGTGAAAGTTGCATGGCAACGGAACCCACTGCCCTGTACCGCTGCAAGCGGGTATCCTCTATCAGAGACGTGTGCAGCATCTCTCCGTTTTTCATCTTCGGGTTTGTCGGATTTTTTGAGCGGCACGGCAAAATCCGTGGGGCTATCTGCAACACTGATTACCAAGAACATCCTATTATCTTACCAACGAATGAATTTCTCCCGAGACGACGTCTGTGTGCTGATACCAACACTCAATGAAAAAACAACCATCGGATCCATTATCATAGAGCTGCAGGCTCTCGGCTACCACAACATACTTGTTGTGGACGGCCACAGTACAGACGGAACGCCAGAGATAGCCAGAATACTTGGGGCAGAAGTCATGACACAGATGGGGCGGGGAAAAGGTGCCGCCATGATCGAGGCGTTTGCCAGGATCACCACGCCTTACATCCTCATGCTTGACGGCGACGGGACCAATCCGCCGGAGTATGCTGATGCAATGATTGAGCCGCTGGCAAGCGGGCGGGCGGATCTGGTTATCGGCAACCGGTTGAATCAGTATGAACGCGGGGCCCTGACCAGGCTGAATCTTTGGGGAAACCGTCTCATGAACACGTTGTTCAAGTGGGCCCACGGTGTGTACATGACTGACATTCTGTCCGGCTACCGGGCGTTTACTCTTGTATCGGTGCAGCAGATGAATCTGACGGAGGAGGGATTTGAGATTGAGACCGAAATCAGCTCCACGGTGGTGCACCACGGCCTTAAGTTTGAAGTGGTGCCGACATTTTACAAAAAACGCTCTGGTTCGCCGACAAAACTGCATCCCGTCCGCGACGGCTACAAAATCCTCCGGGCAATTAACCGCTACGGGAAGATGAACAACCCGTTGTTTCATTTCAGCGTGATTGGTGTTTTGATGGGAGTTGCCGGATTCAGTCTCGGCCTGCATGTGTTTGATAAGTGGCTGACGGGAATCGAGCACCTGTTCATTGGCATTCTCACGATGCTGCTAATGGTTGCTGGAATTCTTACGTTCATGATCGGGTTTATCAGCGATATGATCCTCGGCTACCACCACGAAGTGATGCGGGAGCTGCGAGATCTCCGGATAAACCTCGAAGAACGCGAAAAGAAGAGCTGAGGTTTTTTCGCAGAGAGAAAACCCCTGTAGGCAGATATTCGCTGGCTGCCCATGCTGCATCCATATTTCCACTCAGTCGGGTGATTTCGTACAAAAATACGCGGAATTATCAGTTTAAATGGGAACAGTTCTTCAAATCTGAAATATAACTGTCTATATCAATAAAAAACGATGAAACAGATATAGATTACCACTAAAACCGATGAATTCAAGATTAACTTATATAAATTAAATAGAGAGGGCAATTTTATATCTTTTTGCGTTTCGTGTTGTTGGAGTAAAAAATCGTTAACAGAGAGAATATAACTTACCTTCATCGCTGATGATTCCATAAATATATTTTCTCTATTCTCTCTTTCTCTATACGATTGGATGTCGGGTGCATTCCGTCAATTAGAAGGGCTACACGCCTCTAATAGAAGTTACACAGACACTGTCAGCGGCGTGCAGTGGTTGCACGTGGAACACGTGCAATGCTACAAGTTGGCCGCTGCCATGCAACTAGACTCCTTTTGTACAAGCTGGAATCCACTCCTCGCGGCTGGATACATGGCCTGCCAGTTACCTTATGATTCTCACGCCCAACAGAACATCATCATTGGTGATTCGGGGGGGTTGCCCATGCTACTTTCGTGCAGAGCTAACGGCGATCCGAAGGGAGGCGCGTGGCAAAGACTTTGTCCATTGCTTCGCCGAGCCTTGTGCAGGTTGCACGCGCCGCAAAACAGTGCGATCTGACCGTTCTTGTTGAGGAGCGGGATGCGGCGTATCCGGCACACTGGTTTCTGCATGACGACCGCTCGCCAAACGGCAGGCAGCAGCACAAACCCGCGGTCAAAACATGCACAGACAGGGGTGACACTCAGCGCAACTTGAGAAACAGTACGTACTATTGGATGGATGTGATTCTGGCAATCTCTCAGACAAGGTAACCGGATGTGCAGGATCGACGACACAGCACATATGATTTTATGAGATAAGACAATATTATTAGCAACAGATATGTTGCGCCATCCTGTCCTCGTTCTGCCGTTTCTCTTCTTGCTGCTGATCGCAAGCATCCTTGTGACAACCTGCATTGGTGTATCTGGCCTGCTGCTGTGGAACTTTGATACGGAGATGCTTCAGAAACTCCTATTTGAGGTCAGGCTTCCGCGGGTGCTCGGCGCGATGCTGGTTGGTCTTGGTCTTGCTGCAGCCGGGTGCGCAATGCAGGGACTGTTCCGGAACCCGATGGCTGATCCGTACATCATCGGAACAGCATCGGGAGGAGCGCTGGGAGCCGCGTTTGCGATTGTGTTGCTTGGAGGATTGTTTCTGCCGGCCCTTGCATTTCTCGGCGCCACACTCTCCACGATTGGAGTCTATATGATCTCTCTCCGGAACGGCCGTGTAACAGGGGAGACGCTGCTTTTGTCCGGTATTGCAGTATCATTCTTTTTGTCTGCGCTGTTGTCATTTTTTATGTACATCTCGGGGAACAGTCTGCATCAGATTATGTTCTGGATGATGGGCGGATTCTGGGACGTGTACTGGGATAAGGTTCTACTCGGCCTCCTCATTCCTGCGGCATGCATGGTTCTGTTTGTGTTTTCCCGCGATTTGAATGTAATGACGCTTGGGGAGGAAGAGGCGATTCATCTCGGGGTGAACACGGAGAAGACGAAGAGGATTCTGTTACTGACCTCGTCGTTTATCACAGGCATTGCGGTCGCAATTGCGGGGGGCATTGGGTTTATCGGCCTCATAATTCCCCACGTGATGCGGATCATAGTGGGGCCGGACCACCGGGTTCTTCTGCCGGCATCGATGATGGTAGGAGCGGCTCTTTTGATGTGGGCAGATACGGCAGCCCGAACGCTGCCAGTTGAGATTCCCGTAGGTATTATTACAGCATTTTTCGGCGCGCCGTTCTTTATTTATCTGCTCCGCGGGAGAACACGCGTATGACACCAGTGATATCTGCGGAACATCTGTCGGTGAGTTACGGAGACCACAAGGTGCTTGCCGATATTTCCCTTGGGGTTGAGGAAGGGCAGTTCATTGGCATCCTCGGACCGAACGGTTGCGGAAAGACGACGTTCCTTCAGACACTATCACGGGTTTTTGCACCCGATGCGGGAGGGGTGATGGTGGAGGGGCAGGACATTTCAGCGTACGACACAAAAGAGCTTGCAAAGATTCTCGGATGCATGCGACAGGAGACGGATGCGGCGTTTCCATTTACGGTCCGCGAAATTGTTCTGATGGGGCGCTATCCGCATATCAGACGGCTTGCTCCACTTGCAGAGGCGGATCTGGTGATTGCAAATGAGGCAATGAAAACGACGAATACGCTGCATCTCGCAGACCGGCTTATCACCGAAATTTCCGGTGGGGAACAACAGCGAGTGCTGATTGCCAGGCTGCTCGCCCAACAGCCGAAAATTTTGCTGCTGGATGAACCGACGTCGCATCTTGACATTAGTCACCAGATTGAGATTCTCAACATGCTTCGTGATCTTACACCAAAGATTACCGTGATCAGTGTGTTCCATGACTTTAATCTGGCATCTTACTTCTGTGACCGGTTGGTCCTAATGAGTGGGGGGGGAATTATTGCGACAGGCGCCCCTGCGAAAGTACTGACGGCAGAGCGGCTTTTGGAGAGTTTTCATGTGCGAATGCTCGTGAATATGCACCCGCTGACAGGAAAACCGTACCTGATTCCAGAGTACGGGACTACTGCAACGCCTGCGGCGCAACACGTACATGTGATGTCGGGAGGGGGAACCGGGGTGGTGCTGTTCCATCTACTGCTTCTACACGGCTGCCGGGTTACAGCAGGAGTGCTTGCAGCAAATGATTCGGATGCAGCTGCAGCCGCGGCGCTGGGGATTGAGGCAGTGGTTGAACCCCCATTTGTTGCAGTGTCAGAGGCATCAGTTCGGCGGCTGAAGCTGCTGCTGTTCGATGCGGATGCGGTGGTGGTTGCTGCAATGCCGATAGGTTTCGGGAATCTGTCGAACCTGTCTATTCTGTTGGAGACGGATGTTCCGGTATACTTCCTCGGGAAATGCGAAGATTTTGCAGACGGCAGGGCGGATGTGTTGCGGGCCAGGCTTTGCGAATGCGGAGCAGTTGAGATGTCAGAGATAACGGATTTTTTGCGACGAATTGTGTGATGAGACGGTTTGGTGTTTCGACTAACTGCCAGATGGATGCTCCCCTTGCGGATGTTCTGGCTCAGCTTTCAGAGCTTTGCGATCTGGTGGAGATCCAGTGCGATGCAAAGCATTCGCTGTTTTTTCATGAGGCGGTTTGCCGGGATTTTGATCTCCGATATACGATTCACGCACCAACGGGGGATGGGAATATTGCGGTGCCGTTTGAGCCTATCCGGCAGGCTGGCATTTCAGTCATCCGCGAGACTGCAAAGATCGGGGATCGGATCGGTGCGGAGACGCTAGTGATTCATCCAGGATTCTGTCTGATTCCGTCAGAATGGGAGGCATCAACTGCGGCAATGCTTCGATCGTTTGCAGAGCTTGGAAAACTGCAGAAAGAATATTCAATCTGTTTTGCGGTGGAGAACCTCGGAAGCTTGGACTACTGCCAATTCCAGACGCCGATGCTGATAGAAATACTACGCAGAGAGGGACTTGGATTCACTCTGGATGTGGGGCATGCAAATCTAACGGGGACGCTTGATGCATTTCTGCAGCTGCAGCCAGATCATCTGCATCTGCATGATAACCACGGAGAATGGGACGAACATGCGGCATGCGGGACGGGGACGGTGGACTTTGCTTCGGTTCTTTCTGCAATGAGAGATGCGACGGCGGTGATAGAGGTGATGCGATATGAGGATGCTGCCAAGAGTATCACATATCTGAGTTCCCTTTGATTGCGGCACCAATCGCTCCGGCAAACTGCGCGTCAGGGCTGGTGGCTACCGATCTTCCCAGACATGCGGCGAGTGCGGTGCAAACCGCCCTGCTTGCAGACAGGCCACCGGAGAGGAAGACAATATCTTCCACGCGTACACGGGCAGCAAGGCTTGCTGCTTTGCCGGCTGCGGACGCTATCACGCCTGCGAAAATTTCGGCACGGCCGGTTCCTGCGGCACGAAGACCGATGAACTCGGATTCGGCAAATACCGCGCAGGTACTGGTAATCGTAGCAGGCACAGCGCCTGTGACCGTAGCATCCAGGGTATCAAAGGTCTCTCCTAGTTTGTCAAGCATTATCTCCAGAAACTTGCCAGTTCCTGCGGCGCATTTGTCATTCATGATGAAGTCGACGATTGCGCCGTTTGCATCGCAGGCGATGACTTTGCTGTCCTGACCACCGATGTCGATGACGGTTCTTACTGCCGGATTTAGATGGCGGACACCAAGCGCATGACAGGTGATCTCAGTGACTGCAGCATCTGCATCAATGGAGGCACGGCCGTAACCAGTTGCTGTGATCCTAATATCGGATCGCCGTATTCCCTGTTTCTGGCAAAGAACGTCCGTCATTTGCCAGGCGAGCTCACGCGTGTTCCAGTCGGCCGGGATGATGGCAAGCTCAAGAATTCCCGACCCATTCATCAGGGCAAATTTTGTGTACCGCGAGCCGGCATCGATCCCGAGTGAGTACATTTACAGCATCTCGAGAAACGCAGAAAGGCGAGTCGAAATCTGCCCGATATCCGCCTGTGAGTAGTCGGTTTCAATGTGGATGAACGGCGTTTCCTTGATAATTGTCACGTACTCACGGAGCTTTGTACTTTCAGCGTTGAAGGTGTGGCAGGCAAAGAGTACCATGTCCACGACGCCATCCACGCAGTACTCCTCGATCTTTTTGCCGATGGTCTCCAGCCTTTCGGTGTTCGGAGTCATGCAGGAACAGGGAATTCTGATGTACTTGCGGGCAAGGGCATCATATACATCAGAATTTTCTTCGTCTACGAGCAGTTCATTTGGTCGTGAGCCGATACAGCCCTCAATATAGACAACTGAGCCACCAGCTGCTTCGATATCATCGATGACTTTTGTTGTTGCAGCAGTCAGTGGGGAACCGGTAATGAGAATACGTTTTTGATGGGTGTCTGGTGCGGGGCGGTTCGTGTAGGCTTCATGGAGATTTTTGAGGGTGGCAAGCTTTTCTTCGTGCATGAAGGTAGTGCTGTAGCTGTTGAACATCGCGAAGAGCTCTTTTCCAGAGAGTTTCGGGGGGTTGGATTTTGCAAGCTGGCAGACATCCTGCAGCGCCAACCGTTCCATGTTTACGGCACGGATCTGTTCGCGGATGCTGTCGACGGTGAGAGTTGTCCCAAAGGTCTGTTCCAGTTGCTTTGCAAATTTTTTGAATTCGGTTTTCAGGAGGGCGATGCTGCCCTCGTCGGTGGTCTGTGGGAGGTGGATGACATGAACCGGTTTGATTTTGGTCAGGTACTCAAACATCTTTTTCTTTCCGTCACATGTGGTCTCGCCAACGATGAGATTCGAGAAGTGGAAGTAGGGGCATTTGTTGGTTTTGGCAAATCCGTAGCTTGATTTTACTAGAGGGCAGAAGTTGACCGGAAGATCGGTTTCTGCTGCGGGGATGGTCTCGTCACTACCAGAGCAGAGGGAGATTTGGACGGCACCTGCAGCGCGGATGAGTTCGCAGGGAACGAAGGTGCAGTAAGCACCGACGATCGGATGTTTCCTGGAAAGATCACGTACTTTCAGAAAAGATGCTTTGCGTGCTTCCGGAAAATTTTCAAAATCAGGTGGCATATCGTTCATTTCTGATAGATATAATGGCGACACTACATAATGTTTCTGACTTATCGGTTTTTGGGATAAGATATAATTATTTCGTAGAGATCAATTAATATAGACAATGATATCTCAGATTTAAAGAACAGTTCCCATGCAAACTGATAATTCCGAAAATTATTACAAGTTGTACGATCTCAATCCCTCCGAATTTAAGAGTGAAGTTGGCCCTTCCCGTAACGTTATGTTATCGTCAACATTAATGCCTTTTTATGGGGTGATGAGCTTCATA
>JAITSY010000020.1 GCA_031287415.1 Candidatus Methanorbis basalitermitum
ATCAAAACAGGATGGCCTCACATTTTACAAAAATTGTGATTTTAAAGAAATAAAACGGATAAGGCGGATAAAAACGAGGGGGAATGGTTCACACAGATAGGGTTACACGCTGTTTCGGGATGAGGCATATCCCGAAGATGCTACTGACCAGATTCAGAACCGTATACGACTTACCTCAAAAAAACGCTGATAAATGAATTCAATCACTTCGGAGGGATTTTAAGCATATTCCAACCAGCGATTGACATTACCGACACGGCTCTCGACAAGAAGAGATCCAATATCATTAATTTTGTAAACGGACAGAATATAACATAATATAGTTTATTGTCAGATCCTTGTGACCCTTAGGTAGATAGACTGAAACCCTGGCATCATGTACCCACAAGGGGTGCAATTCCCGTATCGATTTCTCCATCTATAAAAATTCAGTGCCGACCATAGGAATACGTTAACTTATGTTAGAGGTACATCCGTAAATAGATTCATGTATCTCCCTACCACATTATGGTATTTCAGGAGATCCGAGATCCCAGCAAAAATATTTGACCTGCACAGCTGCCGTTTGAAGGCCGTTTGGGATCATTCCAATACGCCAAACTTCCGGAGATATCATGCAGGCTCAAAACCCTGATTTTGCAGAACCTCGTACTATTCAATCCCAGACCCCACAGATCCACGTTGCATTGCAGGGGTTCTGCAGAACTCCGTTCCGCAATCCCCTAACCCCATTCCCATTTGAAATGATAAAACCCTCAAAAAACTATAAAATAACGGATTTCTCAAAAAATACACATTTTGTGCCTTAATTTCCCAACCTCAACCACTGTAAAATATTGCGCATAATATGTATTATGCGCAAATATTATCTGCTATCACGATCAATTACCTGATAGAGTACGAATGGCTGCGCCGAAACGAATCTTCAGTATCTGGATACCCCGCTACCTCAGCAGCTTGGAGACAAAGAACTACTCAAAAAACACCATCGAAGCCTACTGCAGAGTCCTCAAACTCTTTGCCAGATACAAAACTTATCTTGCCGAACACAACGGAGACTCTCCAAAACACACCAGGATTCTCGCTGACTGCGGCATGAGTGCTGACATTGACGCTAATGCTTACGAAATCAGTGACTTCTTCACTCTGATCCGCAACGAACGCCACCTCGGTCCAGCAAGTCTGCACCAGTACAACTCCTCCCTCAGTTCCTTTTACCGACACTTAATCACCCAGAATATCGTCGACGCAAATCCCATGAACCGCATTGAGAGACCAAAAATCAAAGACCGTGAACTCAAATACCTCAGGCACACGGAGGTCATGAACCTCATTACCTCCCTTGAAAATCCTCGCGACGCACTCGTAATCCGGACAATCTACGCAACCGGCATGCGTGTCTCTGAACTCAGTGATCTATATGCCGAACACATCGACTTCGAAGAACAGACCATCCGTGTCCGGGGAAAAGGAGGTAAAATCCGGATCGTCTTTTGCGACCCCGACACGTTGTCCATGATCCGGAATCATCTTGGTGGCAGACTCCAAGGTCCTGTCTTCCTCGGCAACCACTGCCATGCCATCTCACCCCGTACCATCCAACATATCTTCAATCGTTACGCACCGCCAGGCATCACCCCACATAAAATTCGGCACAGTTATGCAAGCGAACTCTACAGACGCTCCCACAGTCTCCGTGTCGTGCAGGAAAACCTCGGCCACAACTCCATTCAGACCACCGAGGTCTATATTCACACCGATCTTGACGAACGCAAAAAAGCATATCAAAACCACTTCCCCCTTGCATCGGGTAAAGAATAACCGAGCGACCCAATGTCGCCAACGCGTCTGAACCGGCAATCCTGTAAGATTGCCACATTTCCCTTGGGTGTTGCAGCTTTTTAATCGAACAACCTTGATCCTGCCTTAAATAAACCGAATAATGCTATATTATTGATCGTATTACTGCACACCTCTGAGAGAGGACAGCAGACCAAACATCTCGCCAGATGTGCAGTCATTCCGTTACCATGCAACTACATCAGAAAAAAAGATAAACCATTCGTACCATACACCTCAAAATGGAATTCTCTTCAGAACTTCTCACCGCTGCAAAACTCAGAGTCATCTCAGCCCGGACCGCACCCAAGACTAAATGGGCTCCGATATCATTGAGATACAAATCCTCGGACCCGATCAGCTTGAAGTCCTCGCGACCAAAATGGAAGAGATCTCCAATAGTGCCGGCATGAAGTTTTTCCGCGACACGGAAAACGTTCGTGAGAGCGGAGCATGTCTTCTCACCGATGCAGACGAGGCCTGGCCAACACTCGGCCTCAACTGTGGAGGCTGCCGGCCATGCAACCTGCGCGCTGAAATGAGAATAGCAGTTGACGGAGCCCCGACCAACACCCTTTACAAAGGCTCTATCTATGCACTGCGGTCTACCGACCTCGGCATTACTGTCGGCTCCGATGTCAAAACCGTGTCAACTTTAAACATCGACAACCGTATCAGGTTCTCTGCAGGAACAGCTGCAATTGCCCTCGGGTTTCTGCCGGACTCCACCATCTCTTTTGCCATTCCTCTTTTCGTCAGCGAAAAAGCCCTTACTTCAATCGATAGACAGTTTACTGAAAAATATCCCAGACAGAAATCAAACAGCTATTAATATTTTGGAAGTATATGCCGCTTTGCAGCCCTGCGGGATTCCGCTGCCATGCAGCTTCAAAGCAGCGACACCATATCCCGCAGAACTGCCTCGGGATCTTTTGCCTTCACCACGCTGGAAGCAAGAAGCACTCCATCAGCACCAAGAGACAGCACCATCTTCACGCACTCCCCAGACTGAATCCCTGCACCACACAATACCTTCACCTCGGGGTTCATCCGGTGCACTGTCTCAACTGAATTCCGGATAATATCCGGATCCGCCTTCGCAACCGAAATCCCAGATCCTATCAACTCCGGTGGCTCCACCGCAATATACGTCGGGGAAAAAGCTGCGGCAGCAGCCGAAACCGCCACATTATTTGTACACACCACTGACTCCATATGATGAAACTTTGCAACAGCCACCGTCGCCTCAATATCCGCAATCGATAGACGGCGCTCTGAATGATTGATCAGCGAACCAGCGCAGCCTGCAGCACGCACCGCAAACGCCGGAACACGTCCTGTAAACGCACCCTCAACCGGATCAATATGCTGGGCGTACACCGGAATCTCATAATGCTTACAGAACGGATGCAACTCCGTAAACTGCGGGGCAACACCAATGGTAATCCCAGACTCCTGCATTACACTCTCTGCAGCCGACCCGATCTGGCCCGCATTATTTCCTGCTCCTTCCCGATATGACTTAAAATTAACAAGAATAAACGGAGACACCACTGTATCAGACCCCACTCATCTCCTCTTCACCTGCAAAACATCGCCTATTGTCGTTGCCGCAACGCCTCCTTGCTGAAATGTATCACATTCGCTGCCTGCATCCAGAAGCTCAATGCAGAGCTCCTTCTCCAACTTTGTCCGCTCAGCTTCGGTCGGCGCACGTTCACCGCGTTCCAGCTTTTTAATATCGCCCTCCTGCATCTTCAGGATAAAGGCAAGATTCTTCTGGGAGTACCCTTTCACCTGACGAGCTGCTGCGATACGCTTCGAGAAATCCTCAACAACATCTCCCTTAATATAATCAAACATATCACGCCTGCGGGAAACAGAGGAGGAGGACAGCTGTGACGATCCTCCCCATGTCGACGTCGGCTTGCCGTATCCAGCGGACACCAACTTTGGTGCTGAGACCTCTGTGCCAAGCTTGGCACACTTATCGCACACCTTCATTGGCTTGGCACCTTCAATCTGTACCAGTCTGGCCTTCTTGGTAAGAGGTGCACCACATAACTCACAGTATTCTGTTTGCATGATGTGTTCACTGTATTTGTTTTTTATTTCTAACACATTAACGATATGGATACCGACACATCTCACAGAAGTATTTGTCGAAGCTACACACCTCAGATAGAGGTTGGCCGTGCATTGCAGGGCAGCGGGTTCTGCTGCCATATAACTTCTGAAGAGAACGGAATGTTTTGTATGGTTCGGTTCCAATGTAGCGTCACTCATCCCTGCAGGAACCAAACTTTCGAAGACAAGATAATCTGCCGCAACCAATACATACCTTACAGATATGATCAGGCTGCAAAAACCGATAGAAAAAATCGGAGGCGTCTCTCTCAGAAATCATATGCTCCTCGCCGCAGGAGTCCTCGGGACCACCGCGGCGTCTCTGTCACGGATGCTTCGTCTCGGGGTAGGTGGAGTCGTAACCAAGTCCATCGGCCCAGAATCCAAGGACGGCTACCACGGTCCATCCTTAATTCCGATAACGTGCGGCATGCTTAACGCGATGGGTCTCCCAAACCCCTCCAAAGAGTTCGCGGATGAGATCTCCACGCTGTTTGCTGCAAACTATCCAGTTGTTGTCAGCATCTTTGGCGGAACCCCGGCAGAATTTGCGAAGGTTGCCGCCTGGTTCCCGGATGCACAGGCATTTGAACTCAATCTCTCCTGTCCACATGCAGAAGGCTACGGTGCGGCAATTGGTGCAAATCCGCGGACTGTGCGCGAGTGCACCAGGGCAGTCAAAGCCTTTGGCAAACCGATCTGGGTCAAGCTCACCCCAAATGTTGCCGACATCAGCGTCATTGGAATGGCTGCAGAAGAAGGTGGTGCGGACGCTATTGTTGCAATCAATACCGTCAAGGCAATGCGCATTTCAACCGGCATGCGCCGTCCAGTTCTCGGCAATACATTTGGCGGGCTCTCGGGAACTGCCGTGTTCCCGATTGCAGTGCGGGCTGTCTATGATCTCTATGAAGTGTGCGGCATCCCGATCATCGGCTGCGGCGGTATCGCCACCGCAGACAACGTCCTTGAGATGATGATGGCTGGAGCTGCTGCTGTTGAGATAGGCAGCGCTGTTTATGGCGACATCAGTGTTTTTTCCGGCATCGCGGAAGAATTGTATGCCGATAACGGTATACCTGCCAGAGAAATTGTGGGATGCGCTCATGACTGAAGAGCACATGCCAGTGGTCATCACCATTACTGCCGTAATCGATGAAACACCGACTATCAAGACCTTCGTCTTCGATAAACTCTTCGACTTCCTCCCGGGTCAGTTTTGCATGGTCTGGGTACCGGGCGTTGACGAAATACCAATGGCCTTCTCCGCTGCCAATACCATTACCGTCATGAAAGCAGGTGACGCGACTGCCGCGCTTTTCAACCACAAAGCAGGCGACAAGATTGGTATCCGCGGCCCTTATGGCAATGGATTTTTACCAAGCGGCAAAGTCCTCGCCATTGCGGGCGGTGTTGGTGTGACGCCGCTATTTCCTCTTGCCACAGCGGGCGAGGTTGATACCTTCATCCTTGGGACGAGGACCGCAGATGAGCTGGTCTTTCCCGAGGAGCTGGCAAAAGTCACCGATCTGAAAATTGCCACCGATGACGGGACCCGTGGCTATCATGGATTTGTCACCGGCATTTTTGATCAGCTTGATGTTACTGAATACGACACAGTCTGCGTCTGCGGTCCGGAGATGATGATGAGAAGTATTTTTGACCGACTTGCTGCCAAAGGAATTGAAAATCGCGGCCAATTCTCCCTGCACCGGTACATGAAGTGCGGTGTTGGTGTCTGCGGCTCCTGCTGTATTGACCATGAGGGTCTCCGCGTCTGCCGGGACGGCCCAGTCTTTACCGGGGACAGTCTCAAAGACAACGAGTTTGCTCATCACCATCGCGGCCCAAGCGGAAGGAGAGAATAAATCGTGAAACCAATAGTTAAAACCATAACCTGTCCGAAATGCGGAAAAAAACAGTATTTCACCATGTACCCAAGCATCAACGCCTCCTCACATCCAGGTCTTGCAGAAAAATATCTGACAGGCGGTCTGACCACTCTTACCTGTGAAAAATGCGGCTTTGCTGGAAATATTGAGTATCCTATGCTCTATTCTGATCTGAAAAAGAAGTTTTCCGTCTTCTTTGCTCCCGATCGGGATGATCGCGAGGCAAAACTTATGAATGTCCTGCCCGCACATCTGCTGCCCGGGATGCAGCTGCGGCTTGTGCACAGCGCCGATGATCTCCGCGAAAAGATCTTCATTTTCCGTGACCATCTTGACGACCGCATCGTGGAAACGGAAAAGGACTCCATCCTCCGCGAGATGGGTGTACGGCATGAACAGCCTTTTCCGGAAAACCTCTATTATGCGCAAGATCTGTTCAGCTGTGAAGGCCGATCGCTCATCTTTGTGCCCAAAAGAGGTGATGCGTATCTTGAGCCGATCAAGACCCCGTTTGAAACCTATGAAAAGATCAAGATGCTGATGCACGACATCTGGGAACGGCCAGTTGAGGACTACACGGTGGTAGATAGTACCTGGGTACAGGCTGCATCTCTCGGGGAGCATGCATGATCACTGACGAAGATCTGATCATCTGCCCCGGGTGCTACCAGGAACAGAAGATTACTGTCAGTCCTTCCGTCAACGTCACAACCGACCAGGATCTACGCAGAATGGTTATTTCCGGCGATATTTTTCTTTTCACCTGTGAAAAGTGCGGTTATACCGAGTTTGCCGGATACCCGTTCGTCTATGAGGACAAAGAGACCAATGGAGGGTTCTTGATCAATTTTAAGCCGGAATGTCTGGACCACAAGGTCAGCATCGACGGCGGTGCAGCCATTCTGCTTGCATCTGATGAGGCAGCTTCAACAGGTCTCCGTTCCGTCCTTTTTGCAGCAGATACACTGATACACACAGATTACATGAGGTTAACGACATGACATTTTCCAACAACAATCCCGTGAATGTGGCATTTGCGGGTCTTGAACTTCACGGTACCTGTATCTCTGACATCAACGGAAATGTATTGGTAAAGCTTTCGAGCGGCTACAATATCTGTGTGCCCACATCACTCTGCACTCAAGCACCGGAACGTGCGGTACCGCCTGCAGTACATGAGGCAGAGCCTCTGAAACAGGATGCAAACCTGCCTCTTCTTGCGATCATTTCTACCGGCGGCACGATTGCAAGTACTGTCGACTATCGGACGGGTGCTGTTTCCTCCAAGTCTACGGTAGAAGACATCATCAAATCCATCCCCGAGCTTGCCGGCATTGCCCGCTATCGCACTCTCCAACCGTTCAACATCCTATCGGAAAATATGAATCCAGCAATGTGGCAAAAACTTACCCGCGCCGTGTATGATGAAATTGTCGCTGGGGTAGGAGGGGTTATTGTGACACATGGAACAGATACGATGCTTTACAGTGCGGCTGCAGTCTCCTTTATGCTGGAGACACCCGTGCCTGTGATATTTGTTGGTGCCCAGCGTTCAGCCGACCGCCCAAGCAGTGACAATGTGATGAACGCTATCTGCTCGATGAAGGCCGGGGTATCGGATCTCGGCGAGGTTGTTGTCTGCATGCATGCAACAACAGATGATGTGGCATGTTCCCTGCACCGCGCAACCCGTGTCCGCAAGAACCACACCTCTCGCCGCGATGCGTTCCAGAGCATCGGTAGAACACCGGTCGGAACTGTCTCTTATCCAGAAGGCACCGTCACACTTGAGGATGACGCAGTTGTCCGCGGCACGTACGGTCTGCGGCTCTTTGACCGGCTTGAGATGCACTGTGGACTGCTGCAGTATTATCCAGGCATGAATCCTGATGTGCTGGATGCATTTTCCGGCTATACAGGTCTGGTGATTGCGGGAACCGGTCTTGGCCACGTAAACACGGACAGTATTGCAAAGGTTGCCGCACTGACCGCTGCTGGGACATTTGTCGTGATGACCTCGCAGTGCCAATCGGGAGAAGTCTGTGACCGCGTGTATGAAACAGGCCGCGACCTGCTTGCAGCAGGTGTTATTGAGGGAGGCAGCATGCTTCCCGAGGTGGCTCTTGTGAAACTGATGTGGGTACTTGGCAACACTACTCGCCGCGAGGATGCGGTGAGAATGATGCAGACAAACCTCAAAGGAGAATTTGACCACGATCTGTGGAGGGGGAGAGGTGAATGACCGATTTCGATTATGAAGCTCTCGGGATGAAAGCAGGAATTGAGATCCATCAGCAGCTCAACACAAAAGAAAAGTTGTTTTCCTACACACCGGCGATCATCCGCGACTCGTCCAAACACAACGGTGAAGTGAGGCGTTTTCTCCGCGTGGCAACATCCGAGATGGGTGATGTGGATCGTGCAGCAAAAGAGGAGGCAATGCAGGCACGGCTGTTTACGTACTACACGTATGACACGACAGATCTCGTGGAGATCGACGAACAGCCGCCTGCACCTCTGAACCCTGATGCTCTGCATCTGGTGCTAATGATCGCCAAGATGTTTCACATGACGCCTCTGCCACAGATTCACCCTATGCGCAAAATGATCGTGGACGGCTCTGCCACGAGCGGTTTTCAGCGAACGGCGCTTGTTGCGCTGAACGGTGAAATCGACAAAATCTGTCGCATTGAAACGGTCGCTATTGAGGAGGATGCCTGCCAACGCGTCGCTGATCAGGTGTTTTCAGTGGACCGTCTTGGAATTCCTTTAATCGAGATCACCACCACTCCATGCATGAAAACTCCAGAGCAGGTGCATGACGTTGCCCAGTACATCGGCATGACGCTGCGTTCTACCGGGCGGGTGAAGCGCGGTCTTGGTACAATTCGCCAGGATGTGAACGTCTCCATCCGCGATGGTGCGCGTGTGGAGATTAAGGGAGTACAGGAGCTTGACCTCATTGCGGAGGTAGTCCGTCGCGAGGTGCAACGTCAGCTCTCACTGCTTGCGATCAAGGATGAGCTGATTGCACGCAGTGCCCGCGTCAATGGTGATGTGTATGATGTGACCTCCGTCTTTGTTAAGACCCAGTCACAAATCTTAAAGAAAGCAAAGACGATCCTCGGAACAGTTTTGTACGGATTTGCAGGCCTTGTGGGCATGGAGATTCAGCCCGGGAGACGGCTTGGATCCGAGATGGCAGATTACGCAAAGAAATGTGGTGTTAGTGGTCTGTTCCATACCGACGAACTGCCGGCGTACGGCGTGACCAAAAAGGAGGTTGCGATTCTTAAAGAAACTCTTGGTGCTTGCCAAAATGATGCGGTTATCATCATTGCAGCAACAGAACAGAAATGCCAGTGTGCAATGCAGATGATCGTCCGCCGCGCAAAGATGGCAATGGAGGGCGTTCCCGAGGAAACCCGCAAGATGCTTCAGGGGGGTTGCACTGCCTACATGCGGCCGCTTTCTGGTGCAGCACGGATGTATCCGGAGACCGACCTTCTTCCGGTGCCGGTGACGCCGGAATACTGGGCGAGTATTGCAACTCCAGAGCTTCTGACCGATAAGACGGAACGTTTTGCTGCTGAGTATGGTCTTGATGCCGGTATGGCGCATCAAATCGCATTTTCCGAAAAACTGTCGCTCTTTGAACGTGCGGTTGCCGAAGGCATCCGTCCGGTCTTTGTAGCCCGCACGATTTTTGCATCCCTGAAGGAACTGTCCCGTGCAGGAATTTCTCCTGAGACCATCCCCGACGACTCGGTAATTGCGGTGATGAAGGCGGTTGAGGCCGGACATGCAGCAAAAGAGGCTGTGTCTGAGATTTTGTCCGCATGCATCCGGGGCATGACACTTGATGAGGCGATTGCAGCAGTCGCGCCTGCGTTTTCCCGGGAAGAACTGCGTGTTCTGATCCGCGGTATTGTTGCCGAACGCGTCGATTATATCAAATCACGCGGCAACGCAGCTCTCGGTCCGGTGATGGGCGTGGTGATGAAAGAGGTTCGGGGGCGTATCGACGGAAAGATTGTTTCAGAGGTTTTGGACGAAGAACTTCGGCGGATTGTCTGATCTGCTCTCTTCTTTTGGCGGAGCTGTTGTCATTGAGATATGTTTAAGTAAACAGGGCACGAATAAAACAAGGAATTTAATATGGGAAAGACAGGTAGCATCAACTGGCACCAGATCAAAGGTGTTAGCGGTCAGATTAGACTCGTACCCCAGAAAGAGGGAGATGTCAAGAGGCCAGGACCGAATCAGAGATTTAAGAGAGCAAGCATTGTTGCGAAGATCGAAAGCCGGATGGCAAACGCTCCGCAGCGAGGACGCCGCGGGCCGAAGATCGCGGATCCGCGCGTCCGCCGCCGAATCCGCAGATCCAAGAAATCCATGATGGGTGCAAAGGCGAAAACAAAGCGCTGATCTTCTCTGGAACAATATTTTCAAGTCACTGATTTACGGTGCAGATGCATCCCACCATTCCAATTTTTTGTTTTCTTTTCGTATCCTGTTTTACGCGGCCCATTGGAAACCTCTCTACTTTAGGAGAGACATAGATTCCATCTGTTACCAACAAGGCAATAGCGTCTGTATCTTCCGTGATTAGCCCCAAGTACTGCCAAAAGTACTCAGCAATAAGCAGCCAATTTGGTCTCAAAAAGGGATTGAACGTGCGGCTTTGTGAGGGGTCGGAACTATTGTGAACGACGCCCTCCATATCTCAACCATTCATAACTCTGCAGCGCTAAGATGTACAGAAGTAATTATGGTGCATCTTACCGTTGATATAGGCGGACGTCCCGGTGCCAACTGCCGCGGTTTCTGCGCCTACTGCTACTTCAAGCATGCGAAGGATGTGCCCCCATTCGGTTGCCGGTACTGTCTGCCATTTCTGAAAGGCTGCGACTACTGTTCCCGCGGCGTAAAGGAGGAATATGCTGGTTTTCTACCGCTCCGTTCGGTTGCCGAGTCGTTCCTTGCAGATCTTCAGACGGTTATGGATGATGTTACCCGCATTACTATCTCCGGTGGGGGGGATCCAAGCTGTTATCCTGATTTTCGTGATCTCATCGAATTGCTCGGAAAACTGGATGTTCCGCTGCATATCGGCTATACAAGCGGTAAAGGATTTGATGATCCAGCTATTGCCGATTTTTTGATTGCGAACCATCTGACTGAAGTTTCATTTACCGTTTTTGCCGCCGATCCAGAGCTGCGCAAAAAATGGATGCACGACCCAACACCGGAGGTTTCGCTTGAGGTCATCCGCCGTCTTTCAAAAGAAATTGAGGCGTATGCGGCGATTGTTATTCTACCGGGTATCAATGATGGGCGGGTTCTTTTTGAGACACTGCTCTGGCTATCGGGGATTGGGGTGAAAGGCGTGATTCTCATGCGATTCGCCAACTATCCGGAGCAGGGACTGATCCTTGATAATGCACCGATCCTTTCCGGACAAAGGGTCCACACAGTTGAGGAGTTTGCTGATCTTATGAGGGAATGTGCTGCTTCTTTTCCAAATTTACGGATATCTGGTACACCTTTGTATGATCCCCTGTTTGATTCGCCGTTTGCACTCCGCAACATGCCCGATCATTTGGATCATCTTCCCAGAGTTGACAAAAAAGCAACCATTGTTACCGGAGCCGTTGCATCTTCCTATATTCGGGCAGTCATCTCAGCACGCGGCGGAGATGCGTCCATGGTCATTGCGGTGGAAAAGGAGATTGCCAGTCTGATAACAATTGATGATCTGAGATCACTGCATCTGCCGGATCTTTGTGATGTCGTGATAATTCCAGGCTATGCATTTGTGCATGATGGGGAAGCGGAAAAGGTTCTTTCCCGTGATGGTGTTTACCGGATGGTTGTCCGGGGGCCAGAGGTGCTTGCAGCAGACGGGGAAACAAGTATGGGTATGACGGAAGGTGATGTTCTTACCCTGGAGATGGATGGGTTTTTTGCTCTTATCCAACTGATAAATCAGTATGGTTGTCCTCCATGAAGTATGCAGCTTTATATAAAAAAATAGGATACAGGTTCAGAAATGAAGCGTATCTTGACCATGCAGTGATCCGAGCAGCATACGCCCACGAGCATGAGAGGTCGATGCATGAGACCATGGACTCCCTTGCAGTTCTTGGGGATGCTGTGCTGGATCTGGTGATGATCTGCGAGATTATAGCAGCGGGCGTGTACGATAAAGGCGAAATTACCCGCAGGAAAATTGAGGCAGTCAATATGACGGTTATCCGGAAGATTGCCGAAAGGCTTGAACTTCCCTCTTATATCCTCTGGGGGAAAGGTGAACTCCGCATGCAGATATGGACGAGCGGCCGTGTTTCTGCCGAGTGCTTGGAGGCACTGATTGGGGCTGCATACCTGGACGGCGGGGTTGATGCCGCAACTCAGATCATCAATACCGTCCGCAAGAGATAGGGGTTCCCAAAAATACCATTTTGTTCAGGGAAAAAATGGGATGTCGGTCAATAGGATGCCGCTGCAAAGCCATGCTGCATTGCCAAGGTTTTCCACGTCTGTTCCGATCATTCGCACACCCTCCCGGTCGTACTCACCATCAGAGGATCTTTTTGTAGTAGAGCAGCCACAACAGCCCAACCGACATGCTGAGTGATCCACCGACCAGCATGAAGAATGGAGTACAGTCGCTGCCGTCCGGTGCATCGAGTTGCCATGGGATGCAGACGTTCATACCAAAGTAACTGGCGAGCAGGGTTGGGAGGGCGAGAAGAATAGTGATGGCGGTGAACAGCTTCAAGATAGAATTGACGTTATTATTAATAATGGAAGCGTAGGTGTCCATAATAGTACCAAGTGTTCGGCTGTACGTATCGGCCATGGCGATGGCCTGGCGATTTTCGATGAGGGCGTCTTCCAAGAAATCTTCACATCCATCGATCATGCAGACCTCCGGCATTGGGGACCGGGATAATTTTTCCAGTACCGTTTCGTTTGCCTTGAGAGCGGTGGTAATATAGACGAGGGATTTTGATATGCGGAGCATCTTAAACAGTTCCTCGTTTTCTGTTGCTTTGTAGAGTGACTGTTCAACTGCACCCGTCAGATCGTCGATTTTCTGGAGGTGCTGTACAAAGAGTTTTGCGTTCAGGTACAAAAACTGCAGAAGCAGCTTAGTTTTATCCTCCGTAGAAAAATTTTTGACTTTGCCCTCAACGAAATTTTGGAAAATCGGATTTTTTCGAAGCGAAACTGTGACAATGGCATTCTGCGCGAAGATGAACCCGGATGGCAGGGTTCTGTAACTCGCGATATCAGCAACTGATGTGGATTGAAGGGGGGTAGCCAGGCCTTCCTCAAGGTATGAAGTATCGATGATGACGAGGGTACGGTCACCGTCGTGTTCGACACGGGGTTTTTCATCTTCATCCATCAGGGCGATGATGTCGTCGCGGGAAATGGAAAGTATTGTACAGACTTGAGAAATTTCATCTTCAGTTGGCTGGACCATGCGAACCCAGCAGCCGCTGGTGATAGTATCTTGCAGGACTGGAACGGTGCTACCGTTGAGTGTTTTATAGATTTCCAGCATCTAAGCGTAATCATTTGTGCTAAGAATACTTAAGTGCATCATATCGATACCCACAGCGACAGGTGCCTCCAAATGCAACCTTCAACCCAGTTCTGCGAAAAAGTAGGGAAAGGCAGAGGCTCATGAAGGACCAAAACCACGGGTACTGTCAGAGGACCGCTGTCTCAAGGGAGATTACAAAATAAAATACGCGGCAGGACTATATAAACATCCAACCACGCGTAATGAAAGTGCCAAAAAAAGATGTGAACTACCGCATTCCAAAGGATACAATTGATTCTCCGGTCGTATCTGCTTTCCATGTGCGATAGGCAATGCCTGCCTGCGTTCAGAAAAAAATATCAGGCAAATGAATTCGGTGATCGAACTCTGCTGCCCTGTTTCCACCGGACAGCTCACGAAAAAATTCTCGTAAACATATCGGTATTGAGTCTGCCTATCCTACCACCCCGCGTCACATAATACTTCGGCCAGCCTGGTTCCATAACGGTTGCAGCACCATCCATCCAGCAGCTTAAACGAATCGTCTTCTTCTCATAACCAGGGAAACTCTCATGGCTGTCGCCATCATGAGTCGGAACAATGTCATAGTTTCCTGCAAGAATACTATCCCCCGAAATTTTCGTGCCATATGGCCAGCCCTGAACCGACGCAACCACCACCTTTTGCGAAGCATCAATTACCTCCATCCGCAAAACGAGATCCTCTGAGTTCTGCACCTACACTATCGGCTCCGCAATATCAACAGGGGTGAACACCACATGGAATGCGATCATCAACAGGAACGCACACGCAGCAATCATGATAGGCAGTGCATACATCCCTGCAAACGACACAGCCATATGCCGCAGCAATCATCGGCACCAGCTGATGTAGGGACTGCCATGGAACCTTTTCACCGATATACGCATACATCAGGCAAGCCATGACGGTCCAGTAGATCGCAACACGGACAAATTTCACCTGCCGGTTCAGTACAACCAGCCGCTCCCCTGATAACGGGAACAGCTCCGCAACGGAAAATTTCCGTTTCTTCGGGATAGGGATAGGGGGTTCCAATATAGACATCGTCTCCGAAGCATCCTTGAAGATATCTGCATCCGCAATCTCCGGAAAATCTCCTCTACCAGCTTCGGTTTTCCTGCGTCGCGTGGGCGGCACAAGCAGATAATACCACTTTCCTTTCTGAATCAACGCAAGGAACGCAACAAACACATCGTTGCGAAAAACTGCGAAAAATAGATCATTTTCGGCGCAATTGCAATAAAAATACCGGCACTTATTGCGATATTTGCGTTCAGACATTCCATCCGGTACAGACAGTACACCAGCAAGATCAGGACAATCCCAAACACGCATGGCAGGTGCGGCCTACGAAATCCAAGTCGCCGAACAGTGCGAAAATCCCTGCAATAACATAATACAGAAACGGGTCATGGTACACCGGATCATAAATATACGTACCTTCCATGGGATGTTTGTACGAAAACCACGCATGGATCACTTCATCGTGATGGAGTAGTTTGAAATCCTGAAATGTAAATTTCAGAACAACAGAAAGAATCAGAATAGCAAAAACCACGTGCTTAACACGAACACGACGTCGAATTTGTGACAAAAAGGTTGGGGCAGGCATGAAGGCCCTCTTCGAATTAGTTCTCCAGAACAATCTCGATACTGATATCCTTCGGAACCTGGATCCGCATCAGCTGTCTGAGCGCACGCTCATCAGCATCAAGGTCAATGAGACGTTTATGAACACGCATCTGCCAACGATCCCATGTTGCGGTACCTTCCCCGTCTGGACTCTTCCGGATTGGAACGATAAGACGCTTGGTCGGCAGCGGGATAGGTCCTGCCAGATTTACACCGGTACGCTCTGCAATCTCCCGGATACGGGTACAAACCGTCTCCACTTTCTCATAATCGGTCCCAGTAAGGCGTATTCTGGCTTTCTGCATTGTCAATTCACCACAAAAAATCGTGATAGAGGAGATTATCTCATCTGCTTTGCTTTGACGTTCAGAACAAGACCTGCTGCAACGGTCATACCCATATCACGAACTGCAAAGCGGCCAAGTTGCGGGAGGTCCTTTGCCTTCTCAATAACGAGTGGACGGGTCGGTTGGATGGTGCAGATTGCGGCATCGCCAGCCTTCAAGAATGCTGGATTTTCTTCCTTAACCTGACCGGAGCGCGGGTCAAGCTTCTTATCAAGGGAGATAAACATACAGGCAGTCTGCGATGTGTGGCAGTGGAAAACCGGGGTATATCCGACGGAAAGAACGGATGGGTGTTGGAGCACAACGACCTGCGCCTGAAATTCCTCGGCAACGGTCGGCGGATTTTCGACCGGACCGCAGACATCACCACGACGGACATCGTTCTTTGCGATACCACGAACGTTGAAACCAACGTTGTCACCTGGCATTGCCTGCGGGATTTCCTCGTGGTGCATCTCAATCGATTTAACCTCACCCTCAACGTTGGCAGGCATGAAGGAAATCTTCATTCCCTTCTTCATAACACCGGTCTCGACACGTCCAACCGGCACAGTTCCGATACCGGAGATGGTGTACACATCCTGAATTGGAAGTCTGAGTGGCTTGTCGGTCGGCATATCCGGCTGCTTGAAGTCATCAAGTGCTGCAAGAAGGGTCGGACCCTTATACCATGGGGTCTTCGCGGACACTGCCTTGATATTGTCACCAACGAATGCGCTGATTGGAATAAATGGCGTCTCGGCCGACTTGAAACCAACGGATGCGATGAGCTTGGACATCTTATCCTTTGCTTCGTTGTACTTCGCCTCGGAGTAGTTGACGGCATCCATCTTGTTGATTGCAACGATTATCTGGTTGATACCAAGAGTCTTGGACAGGAAAATGTGTTCTTTGGTCTGCTCCATCGGACCCTCAGTTCCAGACACAACGATGATTGCTGCATCAGCCTGGGAAGCACCGGTGATCATGTTTTTCACGAAGTCACGGTGACCGGGACAATCCACAACGGTAAAAGAGTACTTCGGCGTCTCGAACTTCTTATGGGCGATATCGATGGTAATACCTCTCTCACGCTCTTCCTTGAGGGAGTCCATTACCCAGGCGAATTCGAATGTGCCTTTCCCTTTGGATTCAGCTTCTTTTTTGTATGCGTCAATAACATGCTGCTGTACGACACCTGTCTCGAAAAGAATACGACCGACAGTGGTGGACTTCCCGTGGTCAATGTGACCAATAACGGCAAGGTTCATGTGGGGCTTTTCTGTTGCCATAGTTAATGTATCTCCACTTTGACTCATTGATAGATATTGCTGAACAGCATATATCTGTCTCAATACGAGTATAACATGTTCGATGTGGAATCATATAAACTAATCTGCGGGACAGGTCCCGCAGCTCGGCTGCCGATTGGAAACACCGATATCGGTAGACTAATACGAAATTGAGGCAGTATTTTGAGTTATGAAGACACTGCCTCTCAAGAGATATCCACGCGGAAAAGCGACTGTAATGTGCAGAGACAAGGAAGTATCCGTTCACAGCAGCTGTGTTTTGTGCGCGCACTGTGCTGGCATCAGAGTAAATCGCCGCGTCATACCGAATCCGTATGCGCTGGCACTTCGCGGATCCAAAGGCGGCCTGCCTCTTGACCAGCAGCTCATGGAGGGTATGATGATGTTCAACACCGTCATTGAAGATGCAAACGCAACCGACATCGACTGCTTTGATGATGCCGGATGCGGCTTTATCGCGCTCACGCGCAGACGCTGATCAGACCAAAAGCGAAAACACCATACTCACAACCACAGCAGCCCGGGCAATCTCATTGCCTGCACCCGTCACATCCCCATTCACACCCCCGAAACAACTGCGCGCGAGGCCCCACAGAATGACAAACGCCAAAATCGCTGCAGCAAATCCAGCGGCAACAGCTGTTTTTTCCGGCAGCAAAAAGAGGGGAAAGGCAAGAATACAAGTATACACCGCAAACCGCCGCTTCGATTTTTCATAAATGTAACTCTGAATTCCTTCGTGGAACGGATTTCCAAGAGCCGAAAAAAGGCCCATTACCATCTTGCCGCACACCTCGCCGCACAGAACCGCCGCCGCAATCCAAAGTGGAGGGAGCGAGGCAAGTCCGGCAAACGTGATCAAAACAACCATCATGCCAAGAGCAAACGCTCCTGAACCAGTTGTCCGATCGGTCATTGCCGCAATCCGCTTCTCGCGACTGCCGTGTGCCATCAGTCCGTCTCCGAAATCCAGCAGCCCGTCGAAATGATTCGCGCCCGAAATAAAGATTGCAAACGCAAGAGTGAGAGCTGCAATCATCAAAGAATTCGGGTACCCGAAGTACCATGCAATAAGCCCAGGCATCGCCGCAACAGCTCCAGTCACATATCCTGCAGCAGGGTACAGCCAGCTATGCTTTGCAAACAGGTCGAAATTTGCCGGGGCTCCAAGCGGAAGGATCGTCGTAAACTGTAGCAGGGCACGAATCGACTTCATACTATTATTCCTTGTCAGTCCAAATAGATATAGAACTATGCCTTTTGTCTCAGCACGAGCCGACTTTGCACCCGAAACCCCAATGTTCGCCCTCATTCTTGCAAACAGTCTCGTCTCCACCATCCCAGGAGTATCTGGAGCCGGGGAGAGCCCAGAAAAAAGCCTGCTCGTTCCACCACTGGACGCAGAACTCATCGTAAACGGGGAATTGTCCGCAGCTGGAGTTACCCCGAACACACCGAGCGGCTGTCCGACTCCCGCGGTTCTCACCCTTGCAATGATGGACCTCATCGGCATGCATCCCCTCATGATCGCAGCCGGAATTGAGTCGGAGATCACCGTCCCGTACATGAATCTCGGAGGAAAAATCGGCGGCGATCCGCGGCTTGGAAATGCCGTACTCGATGCACGCAAACTCTACGAACGCGGTGTCCGGACTGGCGAGTATCTTTCTCAGACCTGCGACATGCTCGTACTTGGCGAATGCCTGCCTGGCGGAACCACCACTGCTCTCTGTGTCTTGCGCGCTCTCGGATATCAAGCAAATGTCAGCAGCTGTCTTGCTGAAAACCCGGTCGCACAAAAGGAACAGATAGCAGCAGCCGCTGTTGCACGCGTTGTAAGTGCTGGAATCTCCGAACCCCTTAAAATTATCGCAATGATAGGCGATCCCATGATCCCCGCTGCAGCAGGAATCGCCAAAGGCTACTCAGGAAAACTCCTCCTTGCCGGAGGGACACAGATGCTTGCCGCCGCAGCCGTTATCCGGGCACTTGGGAATCCCGTCCCGGATATCGTTACCACCTCCTACGTCCGCAACGATCCCTCCGCCACTTTCAAGGAAACCGCAGAGGCCATCGGATGCTATGCCTACTATGTTGATCCTGGGTTTGACGCAATCGGCCATGCCGGACTTGCCCGCTACGCAAAAGGAGAGATCAAAGAAGGATCCGGTGCGGGTGGAGCAATGTTTCTTGCATGCCTCCTCGGCTACACCCCTGAACAGATTCATGGCGCCATCAAAAACCACATCGACGCCTACGAATAAACAATGGGCGAGACAGAGAGAATCCAAACCCGCATTCGCAACGCAGGATTTTGCTGCCTGCTCTGTGAAGCGTGCTGCAGCGGCCCGGATAATGAAGTCAGGGTCTTGTCGCAGGAGATCGAACTCATCGCAGAAGCGACCGGGATGACCTGCGCCAAGATCACCATTCCGTACCCGGAGTGGATCAGTCGGGACGGCGCCACATTCACCTTCGGGTGGGTTCTTCGCAGGGGACCGGACGGCAACTGTATCTTCCTCAAAGACAATCAGTGCATGGTGTACCAATATCGCCCACATATCTGCCGGACGTATCCATTCGTGCTCAATGGGGAGGAACCCATCATCTCCGAGTGTCCGGGATGCATCGCTGGTGCTGCAACGAAAAATACCAGACAGAACACCCAGGATCTCATCCGCAGGAGAATGGATGAAGATACTGAATTGGAAAATACCGAAAAACAGTATCAAAAACATAATATAATCGCTGGATCAATGATTGTATTCGATAGCAGCGGAGCGTATAACTATGCTATCCCACCAAAAAATTATGACAAAAATACATATTATCGGAACTGCCCACATTTCACAGAAAAGTATCGACGAAGTCCATGAAGCAGTGGATACTATCAATCCCGACGTCATCGCGATCGAACTGGATCCAGGACGATTTGCTGCGTTAAAGCAGCAGATGATGGATGCCGAGAATGCTGCAACCGGCACCACTCCCATCTCCGAAAAGCAGGCGTCTCCCGAGATAAAGGATATCCTCAAAGGCAACCTCGCCTTAATGCTCGTGCAGTGGACTTTGGCGTACGTCCAAAGAAAAATCGGCATGAACGTAGGCATCGAGCCAGGTGCCGAGATGAAAGAGGCTATCCTGCTTGCTGAAAAACGCGGCATCCGGATTGTTCTCATCGACCGCGACATCAAAATCACCCTGTCGCGTTTCTGGGGCGGGATGAAAATTCTGGAAAAAATCAAACTTATCTTGGCCTTGATGCAGTCGATGTTTGCTGCAGATGCGGAAGACGACTTCGTAGGTAGCATCGACAAAAATTCGATCGACGAACTGACAAAACCGGACATCATCGAGATGGCGCTCGAAGAGTTCCGTACGTTCTCTCCGAACGGAACCAAGGCACTTATCGACGAACGTGATGCATATCTCGCCCACGGCATAATCGATCTCGAACACAGCCCCTACGAACGCGCTGTTGTCGTCGTCGGTGCAGGCCATGTGCCGGGCATCACCCGTTATCGGGAAACACCATCCACTTTGCCGCCAATTGCCGAGCTGCTTGCAAAACCCAAACATTACTCATGGGACAAGATATTCGGCGGTCTCTTTGTCGCAATGTTTGCCATCATTATTGTTGCGATTGCATTCTCCGGCGCAACCGGTCTCTTCATCGGAGCCATCATCTACTGGGTTCTTCTACATGCACTGTTCGCCGGCATTGCAACACTCCTCGTCCGCGGTCATCCGCTCTCCGCCACGACTGCAGCAGCTCTTGCCTGGCTGACCCCACTCGTCCCATTCCTTTCTGTGGGCTTGGTCGTCGCAATTGTTGAGGCAAAGATGCGGCCGCCTGCCGCAGGAGATCTGAAGGAAATCTCTAAAGCAGACACTATCGGTGAGATGCTCTCTGTCCCGCTCTGTCACATTCTACTGGTCGCAGCAGTTGCAAACATAGGTGGCATAGCAGCAACCTTCTGTTTTTTCATCTTCTTAGCGCCGCTTCTTGGCGTTGACCTTGAGACGATGATGCAAATTCTCGGGACCGGGTTTTCCAACCTCTGGCAGTTTTTAACCGGCTGAATATGAGTCCTTGTTTTGCCTGTTTAGAAAAGCTCTTTAGTCCTCGGGCATAAGGAGTAATTATGAATGTAAGAAATCCAGGCATTGCAAACTTCGGAGTCACCATTATTCAGTCGCGCCACAGTGTCCGTAAATTCAAAGAAGAGGAAATCCCACCGGAGTTCATCCGAAAGGTTTTGGAATGTGCATCTAAGGCACCGACCGGCAGAAACAAGCAACCATGGATCTTTGTCGTCATCAAAAACAAAGATACCCTCAAAAAGCTTGCCGAGTTTGCCCCCACCGGACAGTTCATTGAGGGTGCAGCCGTCGGATTTCTCGTTTTTGGCCAGGCAGATTGGAAGTTCACCGTTGAAGACTGTTCCGCTGCCACCGAGAATCTGCTCCTTGCCATTCATGCCTATGGTTATGGGGGCTGCTGGATTGCAGGAAACCAGATGCCTTATGCTGATGCGGTCCGCGAACTGGCTGCAATCCCAGAGACGTACAAACTCGTCTCCATCGTCGCCGCCGGAGTACCCGACGTCGGCGGCATTACACTCACTGAGAAGATTTCGCTCGATAAGCTGGTCTTTTTCGAGAAGTATTCGTAATTATTTACTGAAAGTTGCAGAACAGTGGGACCTGCTGCAAACAAAACTCTTGCGGCTGCTCTGGCAAGCTGCTTGTCCCGGGACTTTCTTTGCCACCTGACTGCCATCGAGGCAGGCCTGATGCAGGAAACCTGTTGCCCTGCAATACACGTGCGCACCCCAATCAGAGGTATGCAGCAACAGAAAACAAAACATCACAGCCTCACAGATAGCTGAAGCAGTGGATGTAAAGCAGCTGATAGACGCAGAAGGACATTGCCTGTGATCAATGCTGTCAGCAGACTCAACATCAACCTTATCTCTTTAGTCTGCCAACCTAAATGACATGGTGAGACCGGTTTTACAGGTAGCCCTGGATCTCACGGAGCTTTTCCGTGCAGAAAAAATCGCCGAAGAAGCGGTCGCTGGTGGGGCCGATTGGATAGAAATAGGAACACCCCTAGTAAAAAGCGAGGGAATGGCAAGTATCCGAAAAATGCGGAGCCTGTTCCCGGACCATACGATAGTAGCCGATCTGAAAACATCTGATACCGGGGCAATTGAGGTTGAGATGGCAGCAAAGGCTGGGGCAAATGTTGTCTGCGTTCTTGCTTCGGCAGATAATGCCATAATAGCAGATGCTCTGCGGGGAGCGGCACTCTACGGCGTGGAGATTATGGCCGACATGATGAATGTGAGCGATCCGGCAGGCCGGGCAAAAGAGCTTGCCGATCTCGGGGTTCAGATCATCAACGCCCACGTTGGAGTCGATCAGCAGATGGAGGGAAAAGATCCGCTTGCACTGCTGGACGCCCTTGGGAAACTGCCGGTGAAGACTGCTGTCGCCGGAGGATTGAACGCCGAGACTGCGGCCGCTGCAGCTGCACGCGGTGCGGAGATTGTGATCGTCGGGGGGAATATCATCAAATCAGCCAATGTGACCGCCGCCGCCGCGGCAGTCCGAGCTGCGCTCGACAGTCCGAAGGCGGTATCTGCTGCCAAGCAGTCCCTTGACGTTCAGATCCATTGCCTGCTCAAAACCGTTTCGGCCCCAAATGTGACGGATGCACTCTACCGTAAAGGAGCAATGGCCGGACTTTCTGAGCGACATGTCCCGCACAAAATGATCGGACGAGCCGTAACCGTCCAGACCTTTGGAGGCGACTGGTCTAAGCCGGTGCAGGCTATTGATGTCTGCAGGGCGGGAGACATTCTTGTCATCAACAATGACAAAAAAACCGATGTTGCACCATGGGGAGAACTTGCCACCCGATCCGCGATCAATCGGGGTGTTGCGGGGATTGTTGTCGACGGAGCAGTCCGCGACTGGGATGATATTGTAACACTCGATATCCCGATCTTCGCAACTGCAATTCAGCCGAATGCCGGTGAGCCCAAAGGGTTCGGCGAGATCAATGCCGAGATCACCTGCTGCGGCCAAACTGTGCGACCGGGCGATTGGCTGATTGGCGATGCATCCGGTGTTGTTGTCATCCCCCGAGAGCGTGCCTACGAGATTGCTCGCCGGGCTGCTGAGGTCTTCAAAACCGAGACACGCATCAGGGAGGAAATCCGCCGCGGCGGAACGCTTGGGGCTGTGTCGCAGCTTTTGCGGTGGGAGAAAAAGTAACGGCAAGAACCCAACTGCCGCGAAAAAAAGAAATGTGAGGAGAACGAGGTATAAGGGCTGACAACCGAAAAGATCTACCAGTCCGGCAGGCGGGACAGGACGCACGGGGAACTCCACCGCACAATGTAGGGTATCGCCAACGACCTGCGCGAAAGTGTGGACGAATGAGATTTTAAGCTGTATGTGCATGGCATACTGTTCTACCGTTAATATCTCCGAGAACATCACGGCTTATGTAAATGAAGGCGAAATCGAGAGGCTGGTAACGCTGCGTTTGATTACGCACGACTATCCGATGCCGAAGCCGCCAACGAGGACTTGGTAAACACAAAGGACTATCTCATACTGCCGTCAGGGTTGTTTGAGAACGCCTGCAAGAAAGTGGTGAACGACGAGAACCTGAACGAAACGCTTGAAATGATGTTCTAGAATATAGCGATGTTGGCACGAGTAACGCCATCCGAAGCAAACTTCAAAGGGTTGTTTGGCGACATCGATGTAAACAGCAACAAACTTGACGGCGCGGTTGCCAAGCGAAACGAACCGACTTGTCAAACACCTAAACGGCGTTGGTAAAATGAAACTGGACAACTACCGCGAAAACACGATTGACGCTTTCGGCGACGTTTACGAGTTTTTAATGGGTATGTACGCGTGCAACGCCGGCAAATCGGGAGGTTGAATATTACACGCCGCATGAGGTAAGTGAACATCTCACACGGCTTACGATTGTCGGAAAAACCGAGGTCAATAAGGTGTACGACCCCGGTTGAGATTCTGGCGCCCGGCTGCTAAAATTTGCCAAAATCCTCGAGCGCGAGAATGTCCGAAACGGTTTTTCTGGCAGGAAATCAACATCACGACCTACAACCTTTGCCATATCAATATGTTTCTGCACGACATCGACTACGACAAGCTCGACATTGGTCACGGCGACACGCTCACCGAACCGCTCCACTGGGACGACGAGCCGTTTGAGGCAATCGTCTCAAATCCACCGTACTCGATAAAATTGGCGGGCGATTCAGATTCACTCCTGATAAACGACCCGCGTTTTCTCCTGCCAGAGTGCTTGCGCCCAAAAGCAGAGCTGACCTTGCATTTATTATGCACTCATTATGCACTCACTTTTTGAGCTTGCCACAAGCGGCACGGCGGCAATTGTCTGCTTCCGTGGCATCTTCTATCGCGGCGACGCTGAACAGAAAATACGCCAGTATCTGATTGACAACAACTTCGAGGACTGCATGATTCAGCTTCCTGATAACCATTTCTACGGCACGAGTATCGCAACCCGCATTACGGTGCTGAAAAAGAGCAAGAGCGAAAACACCACGCTGCTTATCGATGTTTTCAAAGAGTGCGTAAAGGTGACGAACAGCAACAAATTGACCGCCGCCAACATCAGTAAAATCATTGAGGCGTATGAAAAGCGCGAGATGAGGATTATTTTGTCAAAGTCTTGCCGAACGCCGACATTGTCGTGCAGGACTATAACCTTTCAGTGTCTACATACGTCGAACAGGAGGACAACCGCGAGATTGTGGACATCACTGTGCTAAACGCCGAAATTGAACGCATTGTCTCCCGCGAAGACGTTATGTGGAAGGAGATAAGCGCGATTATCGCAGAGATTGAGGGGGTATAAACGCAATGAGTAACGAAATCACCGAATACGGTTCAGTTATAAAAGAGATTCGGGATTATCAGTTTAAATGTGAACTGTTATTCAAATTCAAGGAATAACATCTTACATTAATCATTTTATGGAAAAATGGATATCTCTTTTCAAAATTTAAGCATAATTCCGTTTTTAGATCACTCTTATTTCTTGTTTCCTCGTATAATCTCCGACAGACAGGATGATGATCACCATCATGGTGGGGAAGAATATTCTCCCAGTCAATTGAATCACAATCCTCAGGACAAAGTCAAACGAAATTTAGTTCACTACTGATAATAGTCATATACCATTGCTGATCCTGATTCTTATTACATTTGTTGTTGTCCGTTTACCATATTGTTGTTGTGCCTTCCGAAAGTCAGGCCTGCATCTATAACCGCAAAACAGCGGGTAAGGGGACAGATGGACATAAATATAGGATAGTTTGACATAATTCCCTTTGAAAGAACGAAACCGGGTTTTTCGGGAAAACGTATAGGGTTTCATCCATATCCAAAGTGGTTTTCGGGAAGACTAGCAGCAACTAACACTATCCGGTGTGTCGCAGCGCTCTGCGCAAAGGCGCAGCGGTATCACCAGAACAGGAATGTATCTCTGTGTTCTCTGTGATTTTTCGCACAATCAACCCTATAGCTCCCTTCTGAGCAGAAAGTTGTCTGCGTGGATATATGAACAGGCTTTGATTTGCTGCACGCCTCTAAGAGAGGTGTGCCGTGCATTGCAGGGCAGCGAGACAAACTTCTCACCAGGCCTGCAAACGCTCCATTGCCATGCAACTTATGATATGAAACCGATATGGTAAAAACGCTAATACCCTCTCCCCACCAAATACTAATCACTATGACCAGTAAGCCGACCGTCGTCACCTGTGGCCTTCCCTATACCAATGGTCTCTGCCACCTTGGCCATCTGAGGACCTATATTCCAGGCGACTTTTATGTCCGCTATCTCCGGCATCTTGGGGATGATATCGTCTTCATCTGCGGATCCGACAACCACGGAACGCCGATCGTTGTCACTGCCGAGGCCGAGCACACCACACCCCGCGCTGTCTCCGAGTTCTATCATGCCCACTTTGCTGAGGTCTTCGAAGAGATGGGAATCTGCTTCGACCGGTTCGGTATGACCGATGATCCGGCCAACCATGAACGGACCATCTCGATCGTCAAGACCCTAATTGAGAGGGGCTACATCTACAAAAAAACCATCCAGCAGAGTTACTGCCCAAGCTGCAGCCGATACCTTCCCGACCGGTATGTGGAAGGTGCCTGTCCCCACTGTGGCAAGCACGCCCGTGGCGATGAATGCGATCAGGGCTGCGGCAGGCACCTTGAACCTGGGGAGATCCAAGATCCGGTCTGTGCGACCTGCGGAACAAAGGCAGAGCTGCGGGAACAGAAGCACTACTACTTCAGGCTCAGCGAGTTCCGCAACTATCTGCTGGAGTACCTGCCGACACTCGGCGGAACTATCAGTGCCCGCAACTATGCCCTCGGCTGGGTGAAAAACGAGTTAAAGGACTGGTGCATCACACGGATGATGAACTGGGGTGTTGCATTTCCTGCACCAGGTCAGGATGACCTGGTAACCTATGTGTGGGTGGATGCGCCGATCGGCTACATCTCCTTCACCGAGGAGTGGGCAAAAGCTTCCGGCAACAGCTGGCAGAAATACTGGTGCGAGGGGGACCGCGTACACTTTATCGGTTCCGATATTATCTACCACCACTGCGTATTCTGGCCAGCGATGCTGTACAGTGCTGGCTATCAGCCGCCATCGGCAGTTGTTGCGAGCGGCATGGTAACGATTGACGGCCAGAAGTTCTCAAAATCCCGGGGTAATGTTGTCTGGACGAGGGAGGATTACCTTGAAAAGGGCCTTCCGGCGGATTATCTGCGGTACTATCTCCTTTCCTACACGAACCACACCCGCGATCTTGATTTTTCGTGGAAGGAGTTTGCAACACGCATCAATAATGAGCTGGTCAATACGTTTGGTAACTTTGCAAACCGCAGCATGACGCTTGTGCGGACGAAGTTCAGTGAGGTGCCAAATGTTCCTGTCGAACAAAGCATTTTTGATGAGATCGCAAAGACGCTTGCCTCTGTTGAGATGGAGGTCCGCTCTTTTGAGTTTAAGGCGGCGGTTGACGGGATTTTGCTGCTCGCAGGTTTTGGCAACAGCTACATCTCGAATGCTGCTCCGTGGAAACTGGCAAAGGAGGAAACCCAGACGGCTGCACGGGTGCTGAAGAACAGTCTGCAGATCGTGAAGGCATGTGCTCTTTTAATTCAGCCGGTGATGCCTGAGTCGGCACAAAGGCTGTGGGCGATGCTTGGTTATACAGACGCGGTTGCGGATCATCCGATTGCCGATGCGATGGTGCCGTTTGAGAATACCACACTTGGCGATGTAAAGCCGCTGTTTGTAAGAATTGAGGATGGACAGCGCGAGGAGCTTGAGGCAACGCTTGCGAAACGCGCCGTAGGGGCACAAAATAAAGCTACAGAAAGGAGTACTATGGAAACAGAGATTGAACCGTTTTCCGCGGAGATGGTAACGATCGATGATGTAGCAAAGCTGGATCTCCGTGTCGGCCTGGTGGTGAAGGCTGAGACGGTTCCAAAGACAGAAAAACTTTTGCGTCTGCAGGTGGATGTCGGAAAAGAGGTCCGCCAAATTGTGTCAAGCATCGCTCGGGATTATACTCCGGAGGAGATGGTCGGCAAGAAGATTGTGGTAATTGTGAATCTGAAGCCTGCAAAGTTCCGGGGCGAGGAGAGTAACGGCATGCTGTTTGCGGCGGGAGAACCTGCATCGCTCCTTATTCCGCTGCGCGATGTCAAGCCCGGAACAAGAGTGCATTAAAACGTACAATAAAGCTGCAACAGCAACCCCCAAAAAATAGGGTTGCAATTCGTAGATATGGCTAATTCTACGGGTACAGCAGGTATCCTGACTGCTGAGGGACACGGTCTTTCTCCAAAAATATTTTGGGAGTTAATTGTCAATAAACTTTTAAGAATTGTTCATAAAATAGTAATATTTAATATATTATCCATCTAATATTAATGGAGACTGTTATACCTCGAATTTGAAGAAATGTTCCCCGATGAGGAACCTGTTATTGATTACTTCCTCAAAATCCGCTATCCTGACGGGAGTGTATGTCCACATTGCGGTGAGAAGTATTTGGTATATCAAAAAAGGAATATCCGAAGAAATTTGCCTGAAAACGCTGTAAGAACAATTTTTCAGTCTTTCGCAAGACAATCTTTGAAAATACGAAAGTTGATCTCCGTAAGTGGTTTTTTGCGGTTAATCAACTGGTAAATGATAAGAAGGGGATTTCCACATTTCAGGTGTCCCGGCAAATTGGTGGATCATACAATACAGCATGGAGGAGGCTAAAGCTTATCCGTGAGGCTATGGGAAATGAAGAGAAATAAAAAGCTGTTCGATGCTATTGTAGGGGTTGATGAGACGTGTATAGGCGGGAAACCGAGAAACGAATCAGATGAGGATGAGAAGAGGCAAGAGACACATCAAAACGCCGGTTGTTGGCATTAAAGAGAGATCATCCAGCCACGTAAAAATAGTCGTCGCAAAACGGGATGGCAGACAGCTGCTTGAGTTCATCAGAACTGCCTGCAAATCCACAACGACAGTGATAACAGATAAGTTCTCCGGATATAACGTACTGAATAATCAGAAAACAAAGTTCTTCCTTCTAACGATAAATCACTCATTAGGACAGTATAGCGACCACAAAGGTACACACACCAATGGTATAGAATCCGTATGGGCACTCATTAAGCGCGGATTATATGGCATGTATCATCACGTCTCCGTAAAATACCTTCAGAACTACATCAATGAATTCTGTTTCCGGCT
>JAITSY010000032.1 GCA_031287415.1 Candidatus Methanorbis basalitermitum
TACGGTACTGTGATACGCGAGTTCACGGGAACTACCCAACGCTGCTATTCTCTTCCTTACTTTTGTGGAATGATTCCCACGTTTTTCTGCTATTGATATTATTGAAAAGAGTAGAGCTCGGGCGCCGCTGCATTGACTCGTCGAAAACGTTCCTACTTTGAGGGTTGATGCGAACATGCGGGCGGCAGGAGTCATTCGCTGCACGGAGGAGATTGCGGATATGGTCAGAGAGACGCTTTGGGATGTGTGCGAATATGATCCCAGGAAAATCTCTCCTGGTATCTCTAGCATGGATTGGGATATTGCATCCTGTTGCTGAGGTGGAGTGCCTTCGCGATTGTTGGCACCGGTTGGTGCGGAAAGGAGTCGATGATCCTCATACTCGGGACGAATCCTGAGGTAGTGGTAAACAAAATACTTATCATATCGCAACGACTTATATATACTGGTATCTGAGGACCATTACATGGGAATTAAGCCAAGCTATATCAAGAGTATGGGCGTCGCCCTTTTAGAGCAGCACGGAGCAAGTTTCAACAGTAACTTTGATGATAACAAGAGAGTTGTTTCTGAGATCACTACCATTGAGAGTAAGGGCATCCGCAACCGTGTTGCTGGATTCGTCACTCGCAAGGTCAATACTCATAGCCGCCGTCGGTAATTTTCAACTCCACAATATTTTGCGGGATGGTAGATGCAGTTAGGACGTATAAAGTACGAAGTAAAGGTTGTTGTGCAGAGCCACAGGCAGCATCAATGCTGTCTATTGCTTTATTGTGCTACGGAACCCCGATTAGCCTCGGGGTGCAGCGCCGCATATCTATTTTGACACTTGTTGCAAGCGTGTTCTGCTCCATGCAACTAACTAATGCCCCCGTATCAATGCTGTGCGGTGGTATGCGATTAACCAACCTTCCTGCAGGCAGGTTGGTCAGGGAAGCGGTACGATGACAGCGTTGCAACGGCGGCCGCAACTGCTCTGCAGAGGAGAGCTCCAGTCAGGATGTAAGTTGTCTTTCTCAATTTCGATCAGCTCTTCGCGTGTGCGATCACCACGTCATCCTTGTTAGATGTACACGTGGGTTGTGGGCCAAGTCGTGTCGTGCACGAATTCCTAACCCAGGTCAATTGGTTCGCCGGGCACGGCATCAAACATCTCTCCCACAGTGCCGAGTATTCTTTGTTCATGCAGGGTATTGTGTGCCCCGCAGAGGTTCGACCGCTGCATATACATACGCCGTCCGAGTGCATAGAAGGCCCTTGTTGATGCCGGTCGAGATGCTCCTTTGTGTCTCTGTGTGAGATTCATGCGTTGGGTGATGTTGGAAGCACCGGAACGCATCCTTGCGGGAGCTCTGCCGGAACTGACCCGTGCAGCGGAATCCGTTGCAATGCACGTGCACGCTGATGACTGTGTCGGTGTAACCTCTATCAGAGGCATGCAGCTCGTGACAATCCCACTAGTCTTGCCAGTTTGCTTGCGTCTCACTCGTTGCCTGCCGGTTGCGTGCCTGATCAAAGAGCAGGTGCTCCTTGCATTTGCTAGGGAACATCTGGCAGGATAGCAATGTCCCCCGAAAATTTTGCTTGATGGATGCCCCTGCATAAATGGATGGAAGCTTCTCAGACGCGAGCTTCGGGAAAAATTCTCCCAATAACACGCACGGAAATAATCAGCATGATCCGCATCACCGTCCTGCTGATACTGCACATATAGGCCGTATAGCCTGCATCACGATCGGTCACAACCGCATCGGAACACCGTTGGCCACAAGATATTCCTTAACATCGTGGACCGTCATCTTTCTGTAATGGAACACGCTCGCCACAAGACAGGCGTCCGCTTTTCCTTTTCCGAATCCGTCGTAAGAGTGCTCAAGTGTGCTGACTCCGCCGGAAGCGATCACCGGCACATCCACACTTTCTGAAACCGCTGCGGTTATCTCCAGATCAAACCCGGTTTTGACCCCGTCCGGCCTCCATCAAGGTCCGGAGAATCTCGTCCACCTCGTGACGGACGGGCATCCTGCGCCCAAAAAATCGCCCCCCGTCCTGGGGTCGCGTTGCTCCCCCAAGATGACCCCTTCATGCCAGTATGGGCGGCTGCCTATAAGATGCACTGGCGTAACTCTGCCCTGCGATAATTTTTCCAGGACAGCCTCTGAAAACACGATACACTGATTGTCGAAGAGTGTTGCCCCCTTAACAATGACCTCCTGGCATTTGGATCGCTGAAGTATTCAAGCTCATCTTGTCATTTCCGTCCTGGAGAATATCCCGAATGTCTTTTGAGGTTTTGATGCCTTCACCGACTGTCAGCAGCAGAAACAGCTGATCAGCAGCCTGGCTGATAACGTCGATCATCGTTTGGCGGTCGTTCTTCGAAGCGGTAACATCCAGAAGTACCCCTTCGTCGGCGTCCTGATCGTTGTAAGTCCGCGCAAGCTCAACTGGATTGCCTGCGTCCCTGAGGTTCTCAAAGTTCACTCCCTTGACAACTCTCCCGTCCTTGATATCAAGGTAAGGAATAATCCGTCGCGTAAGTCCCATGCCTGCACAATTGGCGGCAAAGAAGAATTATCATTGCGTATTATAGGCTTGCAGAACCAACGATCTTTTCGATGACCTATACCGGACAACAAAAAATAGAGTGGGCACAGCAGTATATGCCCGTCCTGAACGCCATCCGTGAGCGTTTTGAAAAGGAAAAACCGCTTATGGGCCAAAGAATCGGCATGGCGCTGCACGTGGAAGCAAAAACTGCATGTCTCGTTAAAACCCTTGCCGCCGGAGGTGCAAATGTCTGTATTACCGGTTGCAATCCGCTTTCCACGCAAAACGATGTGGCCGCTGCCCTTTGTGGAAGCGGTATTGCCTGCTATGCAGAACGCGGCTGTACTACCTGGGAGTACTATGCGGCAATCGACAAAATTCTTGATGCCCATCCGACACTGATTATCGACGACGGAATGGACCTCATTCACCGTGTGCACCTTGACCGTCGTGATGTTCTGCCGGAGATCGTTGGTGCTTGTGAGGAGACGACGACTGGTATTCACCGGCTGTGGGCAATGGAAACCGAAAAAAAGTTGGAGTTTCCGGTCATTGCGGTAAACGATACGCCAATGAAGCACTACTTTGACAATGTGCATGGTACCGGCGAGAGTGTGTTAGCCTCTATTATGCTGACGACCAATATGCTGCTTGCCGGTCGCCGCGTGGTCGTTGCAGGATACGGTTACTGCGGTCGTGGCGTTGCAGTAAAAGCCCGTTCTCTTGGTGCCCGCGTAATCGTGACCGAGATCGATCCGCGCCGTGCACTGCAGGCCTACTTCGACGGTTTTGATGTGATAAGCATGGACAAAGCCGCACCGGTTGGCGATCTGTTCATCACTACGACCGGCAACTGCAATATTCTTACCGGCCGTCACTTCCCGCTGCTGAAGTCTGGTGTGGCTCTTTCCAATGCCGGGCACTTCAACAATGAGATTGAAATTCCCTGGCTCGAAGAACACGCTGCTGTGATTGAGCACCGCGACGGTATTGATACTTATGTTATCAACGGCAAAAATATCCATCTGCTTGCGGAAGGCAGACTCGTCAACCTTGCAACGCCAAAGGGTATGGGCCACCCGATTGAGGTTATGGACCTCAGTTTTGCTGTGCAGGCATTGTCGGCTGAGTATGTGGCAAAACACGGTTGTGAACTCAAGCCGGGCGTTCACGACGTGCCGTCCGAGATCGATGAGTACATTGCGCGGCTGAAACTTGATGCAGTTGGCGCATCGATTGACGAGTTGTCAGCAGAGCAGAAAGAGTACATGTGCAGCTGGAACCACGGTACATAATTTAAACTAGCAAGGGGCCGCTTTTATCAGCGGACCGCTTTCAGTACTTTGCACCAACGTCAGTGCCCCAAACTATCTCGTCATTCGGCCTATCGGCAGCCGTAAATACAGAGAGAATCGTGTGCTGGTATCATACAGCCGCCGACAAATAGAACAGCACACGCTTTTATGATACCGAAGAGAAAAGCATACAGTAGTATGATAAAGGTCGCAGTCAACGGCTATGGAACCATCGGAAAGCGGGTGGCAGATGCGGTCTCCGCACAGCCCGACATGGAGATTGTCGGTGTCTCCAAAACTAAACTCGGATCAGAAGCGTTCGTCGCAAAAAAACGGAATTATCCGCTCTACCTCGCCGATATCTCCAAAAAGGAAATCTTTGAGGTGGCGGGCATTCCAATTGCAGGCTGTGTTGAGGACATGATCCAAATAGCTGACATAGTTGTCGATGCAACCCCCGGAGGAGTAGGCAAAGGCAACAAGCCACTGTACGAAAAGTACGGCAGAAAGGTTATCTGGGAAGGTGGCGAGGATCATGAGGTCGCAGGGTTTTCTTTTAACGCATCCTGCAACTATGCCGAGGCCGTCGACCGGCAGCACGCCCGTGTTGTTTCCTGCAATACCACCGGTCTGTGCCGCATCATCCACTTAATTGATGCGATCTTCGGCGTGAAAAAAGCCAGGGCGACGATAGTCCGCCGCGGTGGTGACCCAGGCGACATCAAACGCGGACCGATTGATGCCATCGTCCTCAATCCGGTAACAATCCCCTCGCATCACGGACCTGACGTGCAGAGCATTCTGCCGCACATCAACATCGTCACCTCTGCCATGATCGTGCCGACAACGCTCATGCACATACACTTCCTCAACATGGAACTTGAACGTCCGGCAACCAAAGAACAGGTCATTGAACTGATCAAATCGCACTCCCGCTTAGGTTTGATTGAGAAGAGTACCGGCATCACGAGCACCGCACAACTCAAAGAGTACACATCCGATCTTCTCCGGCCAAGAGGCGACCTTTGGGAAAATGGTATCTTCAAGGATTCCATTTCTGTCCTCGGTGGAATAGATCTCTACCTATTCCAGGCAATTCATCAGGAAGCCGATGTCGTCGTAGAAACCGTTGACTGCATCCGGGCGATGACAGGCAGCGCCAAAAGTGCAGCTGAATCAATTGCGATCACCAACAAAGCGATCGGCCTTATCGCCATCCGATAGTTTTCTATGGACTTTGATGACCTGATCATCAGTTTCGACGGGACGCATCATCTTTATGAAGGCAGATTGATCTATGAACAGCGTTTCATAGTGGTCGGACAGTTCTGCTTTCCGGGACTTGCCGTGGTTTGTGACGCTTCCGGCGCCTACCACATAAACCTCCTTGGTGAGGCCGTCTATGCGGAGCGGTACAGCTGGACAGGAAGCTTTGCTGAAGGCGTAGCCGCTGTCTGCAACACAGACGGCCGGTACTTGTACATCAACGAAGAGGGAAAACCGATCGCCTTTGAGACATATCTGTATGCAACCGAATTTGCCGAAGGTTCGGCGGTGGTGTATCAGGAGAGGCTTGGGGCTACCCACATCACCACCGCAGGCGAACCTCTCTACGGGGACTGGTACTTCGATGCCCGTCCCTTTGCAGGTGGCAGGGCAAAAGTCCGCGACGAACAGGGATGGCTGTTTATCAGTCCTGATGGAAGAATGCTCGAACGAACCGATGAACCTTCAGAAAAATTTCCAATCCAGGGCAGCGTTCGCTGCCTCCCGCCAAAAAATCCTATCCCGGCAGCTCTGAAAGCAGCAGACTGGGACGCAGCAGCAGTTTTACTGCGTCATGGAGAGCGACAGCCGCTCACCAAAGGAGAACCGGGTTCTGAAAAAGTTCTTACCTCGCGAGGAAAGCGGCAGTCCTGGGCGTTCGGCGTTGCACTGCCGAAGGTTCCCCTCCAAGTATATGCCAGCTCGGTGAGGCGGTGCGTACAGACCGGCGGTGAAATTCGTGCTGGCGCAGGAATTTTCGGTACGACGAAAACAAGTCCGATGCTAGGGGATCCGGGTGCCTTCGTCGCGGACGACGACATGGTCCGGGCGTTTTATGCGGGTAATCCGGTCAAGACCCCGAGTCTCCGTTACGCCGCAGGAGAAACACTGCCCGGGCATTATCCAGTTCGCATCGGTACACGGCGAATGTTTGATTTCGTTGCCGAAACTCTTGCAGATGAAGAGATCTCCGTCTGCGTGACGCATGACGTATGGCTTGTTCCCTTTATATCCGTTCTGACTGGCTACGACTTCACTGATGACTGGCCTGGCTTTTTGGACGGTTGCATTCTGATGCGGAGGACCCAGAAGTACTTCCTCTGGTGGAGGGGAGAGGAATATGCTGTAACTCCCCCTGGAGAATGAACTCGATAGCCTTGGCTTATGCTGCGATCGTTCCGCTTGTAGCGTTGCATGGCAGCGTGTTTCGCTACCTTGCAAATTCTTCTTTTCAAATAGCAGAGATCCTTTGAAGGATCTCTGGAGAAAAATTATCATGACAAACGGAATAGTTGAATTTTTGAAAAAGAATCCTGTTTTGTATTTCGCAACC
>JAITSY010000033.1 GCA_031287415.1 Candidatus Methanorbis basalitermitum
TTTTGTGTTCGATAAGAACAAGACCAGGTATAAAAAAGTCGATTTTCCGGTATTCTGTTTTGAAATGATAGACCGAATGTAAGGCTCCCGTTAAATCTCGCCAAAAGGCGTGTTTGAACTGTTCTTCTACATCATCATTCCTATGGTCGCGAATAAACGCAGCTACATCCATGCAGGTACTTTACGTTACTGTCAATAATATACCACCTCATTGTTCCCAATACTTCTGATGTTTTTACATTTACCTCGCCCCTTTTTTCAAGTAGGTCGAGAGAGAAAGTAGGTTAACCTAAGATATACATCTTAGTTAGTTATGGTATCATTCCGATATATATTTATGTTTCGTCGTTTTCTATTGATGTAGATTGTTATATTTCAAATTTGAAGAATTGTCCCCGTTCAAATTGATAACTCCATTTTTTATTTTCGGTTTTTTTTATTTCTCGATTGTACAAAAGACTCCATACTGGGTAGTACGGGAAATGAAGAGAACACAAAAGCTATGGCAAGCTATTCCTGTCCCGCATTGCAGGCAGTTTTTCCACGCGTTTGCGACACGCCTCTAATAGAGGTTACGCCGACACATCTACTTAAGCAAGGACTAGCCTTGCGTTGTCGTCGGCGTGCACGTGCATTGCAGCGGAATCCATTGGCCATGCAACTTTTACTCGTACAGCTACCACTGATTGAACTAAGGTAAAGCAACAGTTGTGTGAGATATGCCAGGAAGCTGTATTCCTGATTCTAAATGCTATAGAAGAGTATTGGGGATCGCTTTTGGCTGGTAGGCAATGGCATTTGAAACTACCGTGAAGCGTCTGCAATTATTCTTCTGGACAATGAAGACTCGGAGCCTTTCGCCCTATAATTACTATGTATTGCTGAAATATTATATATATATTTCTGATTGTGTTTTTATAATGTAGTATTATCTGAACTGTTTTTATTACACATATATAATAGATGCGTAACTATAAATTATATGTTCTTCAATGATGCATACTGAGCGTCTGCTGCATGCCTCTGATAGAGGTGCGCAGTGCATTGCATTGCAGCGGGTTCCGTTACCATGCAATTTTTCCTGAATTCTTGCCACAGTGCTTTTTGGACTCTGGTTCCATTGTCAGGGGATTATCCTTTCTGTCGAAACTGGGAGTACGCCAAGCCGCATCAGTCCAGCCATATCAATAGTGGAGCTCATGTATATGTCCCCACAAAGAAATATGGAATCATAACGAAGAAAGGGATGTTAAATCTTATCTCACATCCAATATTAATTCAAGACGTTATACAAAAAATTTGAAGAAATTTACCTCCAATCAAAATTTGCTCGGCAAAGAGCGTTATAATGAGCATTATAATTGCTAGTACAATATCCCGATGCAAATCTGTCAGAAGATTCTTCCACATAGTTATCTAATATACTATCTGTTACCATGCGATATTTGTATTTCCCGGTTATAGTTTCATCCAGAATAAATTTGCATGGTTGAACTGACATAGTCCTTATATCTTCCCTCTGTGTGATATAATTCCGAAGAAATAATATTTCCGACAGATACTTTACCTCTTGAAAGTGTCGCGATCGAATGGTACATAAACACCAAGAACGAATGTACAACTAATCACGTGATGTTGCAGCAGAGCATTGCCGCTGCATTCCGGGATGGGATAGTATCATGTTAAAAGCAGTACAAATCAAGAACGGTGTTTACTGGGTAGGAGCCATTGACTGGAATCTTCGCGACTATCATGGTTACACGCTTCCAGGAACCACTTACAACGCATACCTTGTCATCGGCGACAAGGTGGCACTGATTGATGGAACTTATGCTGGTCACGAGTGGCAGCTGATTGAGCGTATCGAGTCTGTACTTCCACTGGGGAAGATTGACTATATCGTTGCAAATCACATTGAGATCGATCACTCTGGATCCCTCCCGCTTCTTTCTAAAAAGCTCCCGAATGTTCCGATCTATATGACCGGTACTGCAAAGAAAGGATTTGCACGCCATTACGACACGAGCGCATGGAACATCCACACCATCAAGAATCTGGAAAATCTCCCGCTTGGTGGCGGCAAGACTCTGACCTTCCTTGAAGCACCATTCCTCCACTGGCCCGACTCCATGTTCACCTACCTTGGCGAAGACAAGATTCTTTTCCCGAACGATGCGTTCGGCCAGCACGTTGCATCCAGCGAGCGTTTCGATGACGAACTCGGCATTGACATTGCAATGGAGCACGCTGCAAAGTTCGTGGCAAATCTCATAGTCCCGCTTTCCCCGACGGTTCTCAAGAAACTTGGCGAGGTTACTGAGCTTGGTGTACCAATCGAAATGATTGCACCGTCCCACGGCATCATTTGGAGAAACCACGCGGCAGACATCATCAATGCCTACGTCAACTGGGCAAACGGCGTCTCTAAGAATAAGATCACCATCGTTTACGACACGATGCACTACTCGACCGGCATTGCTGCCCAGTACATTGCCGAGGGGGCAATGTCCGAGGATGTTGAGGTCAAGGTCGATCTCTTAAAAGACGGACGCTACGAGGGTGTCCACAGATCCGATGTTGTTCGCGATATTCTTGATTCCAAAGCTGTCGTCGTCGGTTCTCCGACGCTCGAGGACTATCCGCTGCCGACGGTTGCAGGCTTCCTCTACTATTTGATGGGAATCAGACCAGGCAAGCAGACCCAAAAGAAGATTGGATTCGCGTTTGGATCCAACGGTGGCAAGGGCGGTGCATCGAAAGTCATCACCGAGCTTTTAGAGAAGGCAGGTATCAAGATCTGTCACGAGCCGGTAGAGTTCACGTACCGCCCGGACCGGGCAGACAAAGAGATGTTCTTTCATCTTGGTCAGGAGATTGCCAAAGAGATCAAGAAAATGCCATAATACAGTGTATTTCCGAAGGAGGATGACTTCAAATATTTGAGCCGAGGTTGTTGCCAGTAATACCCTGGCACCCTTCGGCAGCTTGATGTGATCGGCAAAGAGTTTGTCCGCCTCAAGCAGACAGCCATGCTTGTGAGAAACGCCAGTACACTTGTCGCGGCATGCGTCAGCAAGCGGTAACATCTGCGGAGGATATCTCGCAGCCATACGGCAAAATTGCAGGACAGATACCGGTTATTTTCCTGCCGCAGTAGCATTGGGGCAAGGACCGCCTCGATCACATCACGCGTCACATGCGGTATAACCACTATCCGAAGATGCCCCGCATGTGTGTGGGACACCCGTCCAGCCGGCAGGTGCATTCCCGTTCCGAATGCTGTAACATTCATAAGAGGATTCACCCGCGGGTAAATCCTCAGGCCTCCATTCCTGCGACCAGCTGCCTGGACTTCCAAGGTTGTTTCTGCCTGTTCCAAGTTGCAAGCAGAACGTTTACAGCGTTTGTCTGCGATGATTGTATCCGCAGAGTTTTTATGGACCGTATCGAGAGCTGCGAGTTTTTTGGAATTATCTGTTTGAATGGGAACCGTTCTTCAAATCTGAAATATAATTGTCTATATTGTCTATATTAACAGAGGTCGACGAAACCTGTATAAAAACCGCTAAGTCAGATTCTTTTTTTGCAAAATATCGGCAGGACGAGAAACAGCTGATGATTGTATATGAGGAGCCACGGAATATGGCTGTTGTTGGTTGCTGAACCGGTTTCCCGTACTTATGCAAAGGAGGGCCATGCCCACACACGTTGTTTTACTATCCCCACCACTCCGCGAAGCTGCACCAGCCACTGCCCCGCAAAACTCGGGCCCAAGATTTAATTGACAGAGGCGCCGTCAGTGGGTTTTGCCGTCTGCCTCAATGCCTCCTTCTAAATACTAATAATACTTCAAAGCACATACAAGTAGTATTATAGGAGTGTTTGCATGAAGACACCGTTTATCACCATCAAGGACCTCTGTATGGATTTCCCTGCAATAAATCCAGCCGGTCTTTCCGACAGCTCTTCAATTGGCAGCTCCACGGCGATGGTACGAGTTTTGGACAATATCAATCTTGAGATTGCTGAGGGAGAGATTGTCGGGATTATCGGGCGATCCGGATGCGGAAAAACCGTACTGATCCACCTTGTCCGCGGCATTGACCCACCCCCGACCGCAGGTAGGGTCATCTATCACGTTGTTGTCTGTCCTGACTGTGAAAATATAGAACTGCCGAGCCACGCAGGTGCCGTCTGCAGCTGCGGCGGCAGATTCAAAGCCTTGGATGTTGACCTCTGGAATCCAGATCATGAAGCACTGAAAACGCACATCATGGCAAAAACTGCCATTATGTTCCAGCGCACCTTTGGTCTTTACGGAAATGACCGCGTCATTGAAAACGTCATCCGCTCACTTGACGACGTCAACTATCCGACAGAAAAGGCTATCAGCCGGGCTGCAGACCTTCTTGAAGAGGTGAGGCTCAGCCACCGGATGATGCATATTGCCCGTGATCTGTCTGGCGGAGAAAAGCAACGCGTTGTTCTCGCCCGCCAGCTTGCCCGTGAACCAGTGTTCCTCTTTGCTGACGAACCGACTGGAACGCTGGATCCGAAGACCGCAAAGATCGTGCACGATCTTCTCAAAGAATCAGCCCGGGAAAAAGATATGGGAATGCTCGTCACCTCTCACTTTTCACAAGTTCTTGAAGATGTTGCCGATAGGGCGGTGCTCCTTGACGATGGAAAGATTGTTAAGATAGGCTCTGCAAATGAGGTCGTCAGCGCATTCATGGAAGGCTACAGAGATGATCTTATGTACATCGATCAGGAGATCGGAACTCCCATCGTCCGCGTCGGTGGCCTTTTTAAAAAATTCATTGCCGTTGACCGCGGAATTATCAAAGCCGTCGACAACGTCACCTTCGAAATAAATGAACGAGAAATCTTTGGCATCATCGGCATGTCGGGAGGAGGAAAGACAACGCTTTCCAAGATGATTGCAGGACTTTATGAACCGACCGATGGAATGCTTGGCGTGCGCATTGGAGATGAATGGATCGACATGACCAAACCCGGGTACCTCTACCGAGGTCGCGCCAAACAGTACATCGGCCTTCTGCATCAGGAGTACGATCTCTACCCTCACCGGACCATCATCGACAACTTAACCGATGCAATCGGTCTTGAGTTCCCTAAGGAACTTGCCACCCGTAAAGCAATGATCACTTTGCAGATGGCAGGGTTCACCGAAAAGAAGGCAAAAGATGTTCTGCATCGCTATCCGTCAAATCTATCGGAAGGTGAAAAACACCGCGTGGCACTTGCCCAAGTCCTGATTCGCGAACCTCGTGTCATCCTTCTTGACGAGCCGACCGGAACGATGGATCCTATCACTAAAGTCGATGTAAAGCATTCCATCATCCATGCTCGCGAGGAGATGGACGAAACCTTTGTCATCGTCTCGCATGATACTGAGTTCGTTCGCGACGTCTGTGATCGGTGTATGTTCATGCGGGGCGGCAGACTTATTGCTCTCGGTCCGACGCACGAGGTTCTTTCAGGCCTTACCGATGCCGAGAAGGACATTATGGCACGTGCCATTGCCAACGACCGCGAGCGGGCTGCAGCTAATGTTCGGGCATCCGCGCCTACCCAGTCCGATTCCAACGGAGAGGAAATGCCGGAGCAAAACGCCGGAACACTGAATGCAAGCACAAACGAGATGTTCGAGATGTGAAACCCGAAAGAAAGAGAGTTACTGTGACAAATATTCAGATATTCCTCAATGGAGAGGCAACAGAGGTTCCGAAAGGAATGACACTTGCCACACTTCTGCCGGATCACCCTGCCGAATACGGTGTTGCTGTTCTTCGCTTGGGATCTGCCGACAAGGACGCTGCTGCGGTGTCCCGGGAGAGTCTGCATCTCCGGGTTGCAACAACAGCTGGGGACGTTGTGGTGGAGCTTTTGCCTGGAGTTGTCCTGCCGGTGTCGACCGGTGACGTTGCTGATGCAAATCTCCGTGTTCACTGGGAGGATAAGTACGCCGTTGCCTTTGGTCCGTTCCCCGCTGATTTCACTCCTGACCATCAACCCTATCGATATGATCGTGGTGTTGTCTGCCTTGGGTGCGGAGGATATGACTCCAGGATCTCATACTTGATGTTTTCGCGCCTGCAGCATGTGGCAGATCATGGTGCTGATACAGGCGGTGCGATCCTTGGAACAGTCATATCCGGCCGCGGTATCATGAGCCGGTGGAGAAATGGCGACCGCATTATCAAAATTGAATACATTTTATCTTCGGATGACAAAACCAACGCAACTGTTACAACCGACCTCTCCACCGAGGTCGAGGACGGCATGCAGATATTTTCGGAGATCCTCATCAGGGCAGATGGCTACAAAGACGATCACGGATCCATCGATACCGCCTGCACAAAATCGGTCGAGCACCTGTTGTTTGCCATGCGCCATTCTGAGTACCTCGTCGACATGCTAGCCTCAGCCTACATCCGCGACCATGCTGAAGGAACCCTCGCAGTCCCGATGGAATTGCAAAAACCGCGACGCGAAGGAACAGTCACTGTCCGAACCTCCGGCAGAAGTTCCGGTGCAGTCTACATTTACACCAAAGACGTTCCTGGCAATCAGCACCACACTCGTACTGGGGCGGTTATGCGGGGTATCGAGCTTGCGATGTTTGCGAGCACGGGGATGAAACTCTCAGTTAAGGTCATTCCCGAACAGCTTGATCTTCGTGGATTTTTGTTGGGTGAAGCAGTTGCTCGTGCCAAAATACGCGGACTCCGCGTGCTTGCCGACAACCGAGATGTGGGTGGGCGGGTTGTCATCGACCAGAAACCAGCGACCACCCTTGAGGTGCTTAAAGAAGGAAGGGTTGCATTTACTACCGTTGCTCTTGCGGATGTCATCGACATCACGCTGGACTATGAAAAAGCCCCGCGAACTGTTGACATCTTCCGCCGCGCGACAGGTCTTAAGATCTATGCCATCGGCAGCATGCCCTTCTTTTACAACATCGAGAATGAAATGTATCTCTTCAAGCCGGAGTTCGCCTCAAACATCAACATCATTCCGGAAAACGTTCCCAAAGAACCTATCCCGCCGTATGTCCTTGCAGTCACCAATGATGCAAGAAAAATTTGCGGCATGGTCGGCGTGCGAACTGTTGTTAATGAGGAATACGGACCGACCGGTGAACCGTTCGAAGGAACCAACATTATTGGGACCATTGTAGACGTTGACAAACTGCCGCTGATAAAAGACGGCGCCGTGGTCTTTATCCGCGAGGTGAAGCTATGAAACCCTATGATCCTCAGTATGTCAACACCGTCACCAAGTACGTCTTCGTGGACTCCCCCGACACCACCCCGCAGGACATCGCGATCGCAGCCTACGAGATAGCGAAAGGGGTTATGATTAAAGAGACCTGTTTCGGCTGCCAGATAACCGGTAGTCCTGAAGATGTGGATAGGATTATCGCCCCTCTCCGCAAACTTGATCCCTACCGCATCTATGTCAAGGACCGTGGATTTCCACCAGGAGATGCACGCAGATGTCGTGCGAACTCCGGCGGGGCGCGCCCGGGCTATCTCGGCCACGAGTACGAGATGGCGCTTGTCCGCTACATCGCTTATGGTCTTGAACAGACTGATCACATGACACCAGAGGAACTCAAAGCCGCTGCAGGGCAGGAGAAACTGATGCAGTCTGCGTTTGATGTTGCTGTTCTGGAACATCTCATAGAGGAGGAGTAAATCAATGGCAAAAGTATTCATCTATCCGGCAACCAGCCTCATATTATCCGATCTTGTGGCGCGTTTCGGCCACCAGCCGCTCGGTTCTGCGATCTCGATCCGCGAGCATATTCAGACCTCGGGGTTCGATTCCCCGCCGATTCAGATGACCTCCGAGGATCCGCAGAAGGGTCTGAAATGGGCTGCGGTCGAGGTGCCGAGCGGTATCCGAGGACGGCTGTCCCTCTATGGTCCGCTTGTGGAGGAGGCTGAGGCTGCGATCATTATCGACGAGCCGGATCTTGCCTTCGGCTGTATGGGCTGCGAGAGAACGAACGAACTTCTCTGTTTTATGCTCCGTGAAAAGGATATTCCGCGGCTGGAACTCAACTACCCAACTTCCCGAGAGGAGGGTGTGACGTTTGTTGCGGCTATCAAAGAGTTTTTGGTAGATCTGGGAGGTGAATATGAATGAGTGAACTTCCGGTAAATATTGCTCAGATTACGTGCGGCGCAGAGTACAGTGGTATTCAGAACGAAATTGCCATGGCCGCAGAAACGGTCGGCGGCCAGATGTTTTATCCAGACGTTGCGTTAAAGGATGTTAAGCGCGCCTACAAGGACTTCGGTCTGCTTGTCAAAAGCCCGGACTTAAAGCTGGCCATTGCACGAGCCCACGCCGTCGTAGAGGGCAGAATTGAGGCTGACGGTATCTTCATTGCAAGCTGCTTCCGCTGTGCGGAGGCGGCAATTGTCCGGACCGAACTTCGCCGCTACATTGTGGAAAATTCCCGCATTCCAGTGGTTTCCTACTCTTTTAATGAGCGGACGGGTTCATCAACACTTCTCACACGGCTTGAGGCGCTGACAACGATTGCCCGCCGCCGGAATCTTATGGCCCGCAGGGTACAGGTTGGAATAACCATGGGTGTTGATTCCGGGTCTTCAACGACCAAGTGTATCATCATGCAGGACAATGAGATCATCGGTACCGGCTGGCGGCCGACAACCGAGGTAATCAAGAGTACCGACGAAGTAGTTGCGCTTGCGCTTGAGGAATCTGGCCTCAAGCTGTCCGACATCGAGGCAATAGGTACGACCGGATATGGACGGTTCCTCATCGGCAAACACATGAACGCTGATCTGGTACAGGAGGAGTTGACGGTGAACTCGAAGGGGGCCGTGTATCTCGCAAATGCCCAGAAGGGCTTTGCAACCGTTATCGATATCGGCGGTATGGACAACAAGGCAATCAGCGTCAATGACGGTATCCCTAGCTCGTTCACGATGGGCGGCATTTGTGCCGGAGCATCGGGTCGGTTTTTGGAGATGACTGCAAAGCGCCTGGATGTCGACATCACTGAGCTGGGTGCACTTTCGATGAAGAGCGAGGGCGGTGAGGATGTCCCTATGAACAGCTACTGTATTGTGTTTGGTACGCAGTCTTTGGTGAATGCTCTTGCTGCAGGATACAAGCGTGAGGATGTTGCGGCAGCTGCCTGCCATAGTGTTGCCCAGCAGGTGTATGAACAGCAACTGCAGGAGGTCGAGATTAAGGAACCGGTCATCATGGTGGGTGGTTCATCCTTGATTCAAGGGCTGGTCCGTGCCATGGGCCGTATGCTCAACACTGAGGTGGTTGTTCCGCACCACTCGCAGTACATCGGTGCAACGGGAGGGGCACTCTTGGGATCCGGCTTCATTGACAAGAAAAAGGAGGAGTAGATGGTAGGTTTAGACTACTTCGTGGTTGAATCCACGGAGGATGGTGCTGACAACTACAACAAAATTGCAACGTCTGTGCTGCAGGACCACAAGCTGCTCTCGATTGTGGAGGCGCTGCATATCTACATCGACCCTGCCTATCCGCTATTCGTGGCAACCGGCCTGATTCGGCCGCCGCGTGCTGCCATCCGGGTTTCGGATGTTGGAAACGTGCTGGTGCAGGATGGCAAGGCAACGATTGCGGTCGGCGACGAGACATATCTTGCCGTGATGCTTAAGGTACTCTGGAATCGGCTTGGTCACGACAATGTGGATCAGCCCGATCGGTTTACGGTGACCATCAGCAATGTGGAGATCCCAACGGATATCGAGGACTGGGAGGTGACGGATCCGGCGGAATCACTGTTTAAGGATCTGATTTATGCAGTTCAGGTGATAGCACCAGAGGGATTCAAGGTCCGTCGAGAGAACTACGGTTCGGGCCGTTTTTTCTATGCGGCAAGTGAAAATACGCTTCCCGCAGATGACGTGGATCGTATTATTGCGAAGAGGTTTGTGATTATGGAGGGGGCGCTGCGGTGATTCTCGTACCGGTTACCTACAAGGGCGGAGTCTACCGGCTTGACGAGGTCATTGACTACATTGAGGATATGGGCGGTTACATTGTGCAGCGGCACAACATTGCAAGCGAAGTTGTGTTGCAGATGCTGATGCCGCAGGATGATATCGAACGTCTGAGGGAGTTCTCCCGTCCGCTCGCGGGTGAGGTGCAGGCTTCGCCGCTGGTGGGAACGGAAATTGTGGTGGTGGTTCCGAGCCTTGAGATTCACCATCTGCCGCACTCGGCATGCGATGTTGCGGAGTATTTGCGCAGTCACGGTTCGAAGTCGAACATCCTTGGCATGGCACGAGGATTCGGCAAACGGATTGCCCAGCTGAATGATGAGGAACGGGATTTAATCAATGAACATGATCTGGCGATTTATGTGCTTGGAAACTTTGCCTCCTGTATTGAGAAAAAGTTCCCGAAGCTCCGCCGCAGCATCACGGTGCCGATTATTCTTACTGGCGGAGTATCTCGCGATCAGCTTGCAAAGCAGACCGATCCTCCGGTCGAAGGGTATGTGGGGGGTTTAGGCCGGTTTATGCACCGGACACAGACGGAGGCGGACATTCACCGGCTGGACCTTGTTATCGAAGAGGTGGAGCGGGTGATCTCCGAGAAGCGTGCGGAGATTTCCCATGATCCGCTGTCCGTGTCGCCTGCTAGGATTCAGGATATGATTAAACAGGAGATCCCCGAGATTGAGGAGGTCTACTCACCGTCACCGATTGCGGTGCAGTTAACGGGTTTGCGGGTGAAGCTTGCGTATGCAGAGTATGCACAGAGAATTCGCGATCTGGTCATTGAAGATGGCATTATGATTGGGGATGTGGCGGATGTACTGCCGTCGCGGTTGCGTAACTATATTCTGATCCGCATTAAGCCGCTCTCTGAGACAAACATTGTGGTGTGAGTCATGGTTGAGTTTGATCTGGAGTTTCAGGCGGCTATTCGCGAGATTGAGATGAAAGGAGTAAAGGAGATTGCGGTGGAGTGGCTGGCACGTGTTGAGGATGAGTATGGAGCTGCGCCGCTGATCTACAAAAAGCTGGCAGCTTCGCCGGAAGCACTGATCTCGCATCTTCTCTACAAAAATGCGGTGATGCAGATAAGTAGTCTGGAGCCGCGGGTGATTGAACTGATCAGTCTTGCGGTTGGGGCTGCTCTTCGCTGCGATCATTGTACTGCGTACCATATGCAGGTCGCAAAGAAAATTGGTATCTCAAAAGAGGAGATTTTGGAGACGGTGCTCGTTGCGGGTCTTCTTGCAAACTCCTCGGTTCTTGCAAATGCATATCGAGTGATACCTGAGGCTTCCACAGAGCCGTGTGGGGTGAGTTGCGCGATTGGGGGTGTGCCGCCAAAGAAGGAGGAGTAAAAGCCTCCCGCAAATGTTGTATGTGGCCAAGGGCAGCGGGAACGCGCGATCGGCCCGGCGGGTATCACAGATGACTTCCTAAATATGGTGGAGATAATCATGTGAAAAGTAATGGACTTATTGGTTTTAGTGGTGATATATACTCGTTTCGTTGTCCTCTATTGATATAGACCGTTATATTTCAGATTTTAAGAGCGGTTCTCATTCAAACTGATAATTTCGATTGAAAATATCGAAGGAATCTTAAAATCAGTTTTAAGAGCAAAATTTGAGACGTACACGCCAGAATCAACAAATATGCCATTTCAGGTACGTCTTCTTGGAAAAGACAGGCTTGCCTTGTTTTCATTTATCCATTCATTAAATACGGTTTTTGGTACCAGTATTTTTGAACCAGTAGCTAAAGAAATTGCAGAAGAGCATTTCAAAACCGTTGAATTACAGAAAATTCCTGAAACCAAAATCAGCAGTGAAGCACAGAGAGCTATTCAGGATATTGTTGATAATTTAGCAGCTGGATTTGCACGACCAGATAAAATAGTAGAAATCGCAAAAATACGAGGAGTATGTCAAGCTGGTGAGATAAAATCGGTTAAGAAAACGCGGATTGATCTCTCCCTTGAAAAGGAAACTGGAGAGATGTATTTTATTGATATTAAAACGGCAAATCCAAACAGAAGTGGATTTCAAGATTACAAAAGGATGCTTTTGGATTGGGTTGGAATTACGCTATTCGTAAAGCCGGACGCTGTCATTCGTACTCTGATTTGTATCCCTTATAACCCATATGAGCCCAAAGAGTATTCTCGATGGACAATGGTAGGTATGCTTGATGTAAAAGAAGAATTGATGGTTGGCAGGGAATTTTGGGATTTTCTTGGTGGCAATGGAACATATGAAGAGGTATTGAATTGTTTCGAGAGAGTGGGTATTGAAATGCGAGACGAAATTGATGAGAATTTTAAGAAATTTCAGACTACACAGTGATTTTATCTACCGTCCTATTTGTGTAAAGTCAATAGATAAACTGACAACTCCACATCTTTTTTGAGTGTTGTTGGACTGAAAAATTGTTGACGGAGACTATATATTTCCCTTATTCATGATAATTCCGTTCTTTTATAGATATATAGATTGTCGTGCCATCGGTTTATTTTCATCATATCTCCGTTTCCTTTGATTTGGGGACCTGAATTCCTGCGTGGTTTATGCTGTCTGCGAATGGAAACAACTGATCTTTTCTGAGATTAGTTCTTTTCCTTCCGAAGGTCTTCAAAATGGATCAAGATACATATAAATATAAATACGAGCAGAACTAATTAACTATTAACGCTGTGAATTACATCAAAACTACCCATGATGCTGGTCACAGATGTTTCTTGCCGGGTTGGTGGAGGGGTTACGCGACTGCCTGCAAAGCAGTTCTATGCCTGTTCAAGTCAGGGGCACCTGGCTTCCCTGGAGTTTTCGGGGAGAGAAACAATTTTCATGAAGTCGAATCAGCCGCGTTGTATCCACGCGGAATACTAAATATCGGATATGCAAGATGATGTATATGTCACAGAAAGCGATTGATGCAGTGTTTTCAGGTCTGTTTCATCTGACTGATATCCGGGTGATTCTTCGTCGAACTGCACCTCTGCATCAGCTGAACGATGCAGAACAGGAGAGTGCAAGAAAATCGATTGAGGCGATACGAAAACAGCTCGCAGTTCTTGAGGAGGACCTGCTATGACGATGAAGTGTGCCGCCGGGATTGAGACCAGGACGGTGGAAGAGTCATCGATCAACCTCGATCCGATTCAGGCTGCCGGCCGTCTAACGCCTGAGGCGATGAAGGCGGTTATTGCTTGGGGTGACGGGTATTCTGTCTGTGATCACTGCCACAAACCATTCCGTCTGGACTATGTGTCAAATCCGCCAATCGCAAATTTCCATGCAGAACTTTCCCAGTGGCTCGGCATGGATCAGTCTCAGGTGGTGCCGGGTGCCCGACGGGCATTTCAAGAGGTGACTGGCGCTCTTGTGGGCAAAGGCGAGCCAGTGATGATGACGGGTATGGGGCACTACACCGCGTATCTGTCAGTTGAGGTGGTGAACGGCGTTGTTCGCGAGATTCCGCCAACACCAGATCACCACATCATCGCGGATGTGGCTGCTGACCGTATCGAAGCCACCATACGGGAGTTCGGCTATGCACCGAAGCTGCTCTTCATCGATGCAGTGGATTACATGTACGGAAACTTCCATGATGTGAAAGGTGTGGTAAAGGTTGCCCATCAGTATGATATTCCGGTCCTCTATAATGGCGTCTATACCGTTGGGGTTTTGCCGGTGCACGGCAAAAATCTCGGAGTTGACTTTGTGGTTGGTTCCGGTCACAAGAGCATGGCTGCTCCTGCACCGTCCGGTGTGCTTGCGACGACCGATGAGTATGCGGATGTGGTTTTGAGGACGACGAAGATCACAGGCGATGTGACAGGACGGAAGTTCGGTATTAAGCAGGTGGGGATTCTTGGTTGTTCGCTGATGGGAGCGCCAATTGTGGGGCTGATTGCGTCGTTCCCAATAGTGAGGGAACGGGTGAACCATTGGGATGACGAAGTCGCAAACCATAATATTGTGGTGGATGCACTGCTTTCCATCGAAGGGACGAAGGTGGCATCGGAGTTCCCCCGCCACCACACGCTCACACGAATGGACACATCGGGTTCCTTTGATGTGGTGTCGCGGACCCACAAAAAACGAGGTTTTTTCCTCTCCAGTGCTCTTGCAAAGCGCGGTATCACCGGTATTATGCCTGGGGTAACTCGGCAGTGGAAATTCAATACCTATGGTCTCACCAGAGAACAGGCCAAGTATCTTGCTGGGGCCTTTGTGGATATTGCTGAGGAAAACGGGCTTCGTATTGCGTAAGGCTTCATTTATTCTTTTTTGGAATGATATATATATATGATGTTTGCCTATTATCTCTCACAACATACTTTAAACTAGGTGAGGTGAGAACTACCATCTATCAAACAAAATACTAGTATGGAGCATGTATAGGATATTGATCCTAGCGTCTATTCTTGAAAGTGTATTTGACAAGTATCAAACACCAAGTTCTATTGGTTGGTGCAGGTATATCATGAGGATATGTAAAAATCGGAATTATGCCGTTTGG
>JAITSY010000006.1 GCA_031287415.1 Candidatus Methanorbis basalitermitum
CACGGCCTGCATACCGCGACGCGCTGCAATTTCCCGATGGGGTTGCGGCTCGTGAAATCCGGCAGGTGCCGAATAATTGTTCTGCAAGGGATCTACTCCGCTCCGATGAGTGGAATATAACTAGCATATTAGAGGAGGAACCATAATAGGGCTTGTGGTCGGAATCTGGTCGGTCAGAAACTGCACGCCTCTGATAGAGATTACGCCGGTACATCTGTGCAAGCAGCAAGCAAGGCTTCACCTTGCGTCGTCGGCGGCAACGTTCACGTTACAGGAATGAAGCGGCAGCCGCAGAAACAGTTTTTGCCCGCGGGAATCAGACCTTTGTAATCCGGTATATTCATTAGGCTTGAGTACCTACTTAATAAAGCAGCATAGCCCGTTAGTGTAGTGGTCAATCATGGGGGACTCTGGATCCCTCGACAGCAGTTCGAATCTGCTACGGGCTACTTCGTTTGCAGGGGTAGGGTAAGTAGAGGGTATGAAAATTATTCGTGCTCCAAATCTGGGACGTGCCCATGAACTGGCCGTCCGGCACATTTTACAGGAAGGGCAGTTTCTGCAGACAGAAAACGGGGAAGACACCGTTGAAACTGAGGAAATCTGCCTGCGGATTGAAACGCCGCTTGCATCCCCCATGACCTCCGCATGTTCGCGACTGAAGGAGGCTTTTTTGGAGTCGTATACTCGCAGCTTCTTGGATGGATCCGATTCCATATTTGCGTATGACTATCACCAGCGGCTCTTTGACTGGGGCTGCGGGTTGCATGCCGACGCCTGTTCTCAGCAGCCCTCCGGACTCCAACCCGCAGGCGCCAAACACCAAACTCTTTTCAACGCCGTGCACTGCGATCAGATACAGTATATCCTTGAAAAACTGCGGAACTGCCCCATGTCTCGGCGGGCCATCGGCGTGACGTGGTGTCCGCCGGTTGACGAAAGCGCGGCTGACGTCCCGTGTTTGCAGCTGATCCAGTGTGTCGTCCGGGGCGGCAGCCTTTCTATGAAAGCAGTCTTCCGAAGTAATGATATCTTATCCGCGGCGGGCGCAAACATGTTCGCCCTGGCCCATCTGCAGGAGCATATTGCAAGTAGCGTGGGAGTTCTCCCGGGGTCGTACACGCATATCGCTCTCGTGCCGCACATTTATTTCAAACGCGACGCGGCAGATATCCCCCCGTTTTGTCAGCAAGGCGCAGTGTTCACGCCCAACAGAACCGTCTGCCGGACATGCGGCCTGCCTGGCTGCCATTACAGTGGCTGCGACAGCGGGGGCACGGCAGGGGCCCGTGGGAACCTACGGTAACACTGTTGTGAGGTTCCGCGGTCGTGCAGCTGATGCCTATAGGAAGGGGTGCGGCAGGAGGTAGCAAACCGTTCTTGCGAACACTTGCAGAAATAAACCCGATCGGTATTTCTAAATGGATTTATCGATTTTAATGGAAAATATATATATATATGTTTCGTCGTTCTCTGTTGATATAGACGGTCATATTTCAACTTTGAAGAACTGTTCCCATTCAAACTGATAATCCCGTTTTATTTTATGTTTTAGAGATATTTACAGAGGGACTGAATTCTGAGGAGATCTGGTTGTGCTGCCGCATCTGATTTCGGTGCGGATGTTCCGGAAAATGGATTTGTGGTTCTGCTGCGGCCGAAGTGTGTATATCTGATGAGAGACAATTACTCAAGTATGATAGCAAAGAAGTCAGAAGTCGTGACATATCTTGAACAGATTGCTGCAATCCAGAGCGAGGGCGATAATGATGTGGCGGAGGTCCGGATTGCAAAACTTGGCGATGGTATTTATCATTCCAAGGAGCTGAACCACCACAAGAAGCAGACAGTTGGCGAATTTCTGAAGGCGCGCGACTGGAATGCGCTAAAGAAGTATCTGGAGAATATATAATCGGAATTATGACTCGATGGGCGGTGACGTTGAAGAACCATTCAAACACGCCTCTTGGCTGGATTTAACGGATGCCTTGCATTCGGTCCATCATTTCAAGACAGACTATCGAAAAATCGACTTTTTATACCAAATTTTTGTCTTCTCGAATCCAAAAATCGAGGAAAACGTGATGTAAAAACAATAAATCGGAACGCACCGGAGCCGGCGAAAAAGTACTACTACATAGTTTTCCGACCACAACGACACGCACATCAACGGGCTCGAATCCCTGTGGACTTTGATTATCGATACGTTGCTGGAATGAGATGTTGAAAAATCGGGAAACAGTGGCTCGTGAACGCGAGGAAAAGGAGTTATATTGCCATTATTTAATGGTCTCTATTGGCAGTGTTATGATGGAGAGGGCAGATGACAGCCCTGCGAACTTTGCACCCTCTGCCGGATTGTCGCTGTACTGCAGAACGATGATCACGGTACTCGCAGCTACAGGTATTGCTGCAATCAGTGCCGCAAAAATGCCCTGGAAAATTAGTTTTTCCGGTAGCATTCCGTGATTCCTTCTACATACAAACTATCGATGCTGCCTAACAGTGGATCGAACAGATCTCTCATAAAGTTGGAGGTGGGTGATACTGACGGTATATCGGAAATTGCCCTGATTTTTCCTGATATCTTGAAAAAATTCTTGTCTTCTTAGTAATAGATACAATATACACCAATGGATACGTCCTGTAATACCCCAAATACCACTGATTCGGGTGGCGTCTGATGTCTCGCAAACCATCATCGGTAGTTGCCGAAACCCCAAAAGACTCACTCATCCGCCAGGGATACAACTTCATCTCACCAATCTCCTCTGCTGCAGTCAAACCCTGCATGTGGTGCAAACGTGCCCTTCGGGGAGGCGACCAGTGCTACAAACACCAGTTCTATGGCATCGAAAGCTGGCGCTGTGTCCAGATGACCCCAACACTTCGCTGCAACCAACGCTGCCTCTTCTGCTGGCGGAGTATGGAACACGAAATCACCAGAGAGATCGAACTCACCCCAGAAGAGATCATCAGCGCCATCCCCCACCTCCAGAAAAAAGGACTGTCCGGCGACAAACCATGGACAGACCCAGATCGGTGGGAAACCGCAGTCACACATCCCAACCAGTACGCAATCTCCCTCTCTGGTGAACCCACCCTCTACTCTCGTCTCCCCGAACTCATCGACAAACTCTGCAACGCGGGAAACAGTGTTTTTATCGTTTCCAACGGCACTAACCCCGCAATGATCAAAAAGATCCATCCAACCCAGCTTTACCTCTCCCTTGATGCCACCAATCTTGCCGGTTACACCGAACTCTGCCGTCCCGCGGGAAACCCCCCTCAAATGTGGCAGAACCTCCTTGCTTCCCTCTCCCTCCTCAAAAAAAAAGAAACAGATGGTATCCGCACCGCCGTGCGGACCACTCTCGTCAAAGGATACAACGACTGCACAGAAGAAGCCCTCGCTCAACTCATCAAAGATGCCTCCCCTCGCTACGTCGAGATCAAAGGATACATGTATCTTGGATACAGTCGAATGAGATTACCAGAAACTGCCATGCCCACCATGGATGAGATCCGAACCGTTGCCAGGGGCATCGCAGAACACGCAAATTACCAGATACTGGACGAAAACACACCCAGCCGGGTTGTATGTCTCGTGAGAGAACCATGAAATTCGATATTGAAGAGTTCAGACTGCGTAGAAAGACCGATTTCGAAGGCGCCTGGCACGCTGGCCCCTCCGTCATCACCCCGCCCGCATCAGCATTAGTCTACCCGCGCTACACGTACCGAAGAGCAAACAGCCACCCCATCTTCAACACCATCGCCCACCTCCGAGAAGCTTACCTCTCCATGGGCTTTGACGAAGCAATGGTTCCTATCTTCATCGACGAACAGGACGTATACCGCCAGTTCGGCCCGGAAGCCGCCGCTGTCCTCGATCGTGTCTACTACGTTGGTGGCCTCCCACGGCCTAATGTTGGCATTTCCCGCGAGCGGCTTGACGCAATCGCCGCAATCACCGGCAGCCCCGTGGATGCCGCCACGGAAGAAAAACTCATGAAGTGCTTGCACGGCTACAAAAAAGGCAGGTTCGACGGAGACGATCTTACCCATGAAATGTCTGTTGCCCTCAGTGTTGACGATGGTACCGTCGTCCACATTCTGGACACAGCCTTCCCCGAATTCAAGGAACTCGTTCCTGAGGCCTCGCGGACAACACTCCGCTCCCATATGACCAGCGGCTGGTTCCTCTCGCTCGCCCAGATGTGGGACAAACGGCCGCTCCCAATCCGCATGTTCTCTGTTGACCGTTGCTTCCGCCGTGAACAGGAGGTAGACGCAACGCATCTGCGGACCTACCACTCTGCCTCCTGTATTGTCGCAGGAGAAAACGTCACCGTGGATGAAGGAAAAGCCGTTGCTGAGGGACTTCTCTCTGCGTTTGGGTTCACCGAATTTCGGTTTCATATCGACGAAAAGCGGTCAAAATACTACGTTCCCGGGACCCAGACCGAGGTCTACGGCAGGCATCAGGTTCGCGGATGGGTGGAGGTCGCAACGTTCGGTCTGTACTCTCCGGCAGCTCTCGCTGAGTACAGTGTCGGCATTCCGGTGATGAACCTCGGTATGGGGGTAGAGCGTCTCGCCATGATCCTCACCCAGGCAGAAGATGTCCGTAAACTCTCCTTCTCCCAGCTCTACCCACCAGTCTACTCGGATAGTGAGCTTGCTAAAGCTGTCGGCCTCAGAGAAGAGCCGGCAACCATCGAAGGCCGCCTGGCAGTGCAGGCGATCATGGAGATCGCTGTATCGCATGCACATGATCCGTCGCCATGTATTTTCCTTGCATGGAAGGGGGAGTTGTGCGGGCAAACCATTGAAGTCGCGGTAGAGGAGTCGGAAGAGAACTCGCAGCTTCTCGGCCCGGCCGCACTTAATGAAGTATTTGTCAAAAACGGAGCGATTCTCAGCGTACCGGATAATACAAAGTTCGCCTCTGTCCGCAAAGAAGGCGTGCCGACCGGCATCTCTTTCCTGTATGCTGCAGCAAACCTTGCGGTTGCCAGAATCGAGGAGGCGGCACGCCTTGGCGAAGGTGTAAGCGTGCAGGTGAAGATCTCCAAGCATCCAAGCGATATCAACCTCAAAATTGAGGAGTACGCAATGCGTTACATCACCGACAACAACAATAAACTCGATTTCCGCGGCCCGGTCTTCATGACGGTGACATCACGGATTTGCTGCAACCTATCGTAGGCGATTGCGTGGCAAAGAGTTGCACGTGCATGCCGCCGACCATGTGTCGGCGTAATCTCTATAAGAGGCGTGCAGACAGTGCATAGCACGCCTGCGTGCGGTTAACAGCTAGGCGAAGGAGTTTTTCCCCGTGCCTCTGTTGGTTGCGATCGTTTTTCCCTTTTTTCGCCACACGTACCAAATCCCGCAGAAGCATTTCTACGAAAATTGCTGCATGAAAACACGTGAAACTATACACTCCTTTCCGTCCTTTATCCGACTACAGAATCACAAACAAGCTCCGTCAATCAAGGAATCTCTCCAGAACAAGTTGGAATTATGGCCGCAGAATGCAGGATGGGTGGTACAGAGCATCACCCAAGCTGGATCCCGAAAGATGGCAGAGGCTGTCTATCGCAGTAACTGCGGCAACAGACGTCCCGTTTTTCACAACCACACACACGCCTGAACCGTTCCTTTCATCTGGGAAAACACATCCGCATATTTCTCTGCAAATGTCCAGTCCCGGCAATGGACAGCAATCTCCGCCTTGGCGCGCATGCACAAAAGAGCAATCTGCTGATCAATTGCAGTATCACTGTGATAGAGCGATCTCTGCGGCATAAGAGATGATTTCTCCTTCTCTTCCCCTATAAGCTTTAGGGGCTCTGTCCAAAACCCCTGAAACAACCGATGTGCCCTAATGCAGAAGCATCATTTTTTATAATAGCAACTCTAATCTAATTGGTATGCGAAAAGTAATAGCTATTCTCGTTATGGCGATGATGATGCTGTCGGTCCTTGCACCGCCGGTTCTGGCCAACAACAATCACCCGATCCTACCGCCGGTTAACAACGACACTCAACCGGACATTAAAAAACCGTGGGATAACGTCTCAACACCGAACAACAACGGCACGAACGATACCGTCACCGCACCACATTACGTCAAGATTCGAGATACATCCGGATTCTTTACCAAGTATCTCCTGACCGCATGGGATAAACAGGACAAACAGGAAGTCGTTCAGTACACAGAACAGACGAAATCCGGACATATATTCATGCTGCCGTCTAATCTTACCAACGTTAGACTCCATATCGAATGGTCGAAATACGCCGGATACTACCAACCAGGATGGTCCATTAACATTGATGATCCAGCCGAATTCGATTACTGGCAACCAAACGGAGAAAGACGGATGATTATGATCGGCGGAACAACATTCAGCCCAACCTGCAAACTCGTGAAACTCGAACTGGTCAAAAACACAGACAAAACGCAAAGTAAAACTATGCCGTTCATTTACAAACAAACCGTTATCAAACAGTTCCCTATTATCGAAGCATAAACAAACATCGGGGTGGATACGATGCGGATATGGACCGCGATAGGATCAATCCTAATCGCTATTTTACTGATAACTAGCCAAGCACAACCAGTACTGGCACAATCACTCGAAAATAATACACAACAAGACAAAACACCCAAATTTAACGTCTCAGAGAAAACACTAAAATTCAAATACACATACGAACCAAACAAATTCAACACTACTATTCTAAAGTATATTCATGAACCTGAACGTACAGTAATTCTAGAATACCAAAAAGATATGCAAAAATACACGGCTAAACCGAACAAATACACCACAAACATAGACAGATATGTCAAAGGTAACTGGGAACAAAAAGGAAATATT
>JAITSY010000005.1 GCA_031287415.1 Candidatus Methanorbis basalitermitum
CATTGTTCCCAATACTTCTGATGTTTTTACATTTACCTCGCCCCTTTTTTCAAGTAGGCCGAGAGAGAAAGTAGGTTAACCTAAGATATACATCTTAGTTAGTTATGGTATCATTCCGATCTGAAATATAACTGTCTGTATCAATAGAGAACGATAAATTAGTTATAGATTACCACTTAAAATCAATTAAGTCCACGCTGCAAGCGGAATGCTTGCAACTTATGATCGCTCGCCGTAGATGCGCTTGATCTCATGCGCAAGAGCGCTCTGGTGCTTGCGTTCGATGACGTTTCCTTTCCGCAATTTGATTCGGGTGATTCTGAACTGTTTTCCGTCAACTGTGGTGATATGGTCAATGGTGTAGACTTTGTCTCCCGGCACCTGTTCGTAGAGAGGTATAGTGACTGCGCCTTTGTTTAGCGAGGCACGAATGATCACTTTGTCCACAAGCCGTGTCCAGAGTACCTCAATCTCTTCTGCAGGAAGTTTTTTCCGGCGGGCGTTGTCCCGCTCAATTGCCGTGACTTCCACCCCATAGGACTCGCCTTCCACCTCAGCAACAAGGAGGTCGCCGACAGCGCAGGTGTCACCTTCCATCAGCTCGATGATTCCATGGTGCGACTCTGTCCCGCAGCTGACGATGGTTTTGATGGTACAGATCTTTGGTTCTTTGAGGGTAACCCGCATCGTGCGGCCGCACCTGGTACACCGCACAACCGCCTCCGGGGGCTCTTTGAGAATTTCAAAGTCCGTCTCCTCCTCGCAGACCGGACAAGCAAGTCGTATCATATCGTTATCCATTACGCATAGTATATTGCTTCCCAAGAAAGTTAAACCAACAGAGACAGTCACCGCCGCACTCTGCGGGTATTCTCTTCATTTTAGAACCTATTCTGCAGGTAGTGGACAAGAAACAAAAACTGCATTTTTGTGTCATCATTGTTTTTCCGTGAGGACTAGCTGCACGCTTCTGATAGAGGTTACACCGACATATCTGTGCAAGCAGCAAGCAAGGCCTTGCCTTGTGTCGTCGGCAGCGTGCACGTGCATTGCATGGCAACTGGTTCCACTACCATGCAACTTTAAAATAATAAACCCATGGTCAATCTTCCGTCTGAATCAGCAAGGTAACGGAACCTTGCTGGGATGCAAAGCCTTTGGCTTTGCAACTTTACCAATCGGGCGATGATATGGAGGAACCTGCGCGCACAGAGGAGGCAGCGCCTGGTTGGAGGTGGGGATGGTGACAATCATCGTGCTGGGGTGCCGCGCGAATGGCAGGTTTATGGCAAGCTATTTGTCCCGCAAAAACCACACATCTTACCAAAAGTAATGAAAATTATCGAGACAATTCACTGCCGAGGCCACAAAAACGTCATGGCTCTGCACAAAAGCACCTTTGAGATCACGAAAGAGACTGAGCTGTCGCCAAATGGTGACTGCATTATCGCGATTGGCGCAGACAAAGGGGCAGCCGATCTCTCGCCTGCATTTCGCGAGGCACTCAATATCCCGGGAACGATTCTCACCACTGTACTTGACTGTGGCGGCGTCACCGCAACCGTCCTGTCCAAAGGCTGTTCTGGCATAACATTAGCGCATGAAACCGATCTCGTCTGGCGCCACAGCACCTTCCTCTGCCCGAGAACAATTGCTGTTTGCAGCGGCCATACCGCATGCCAGCTGCCGCGCGAACTCATTGAAAAACTGCGGAATGGCGAGGAGATGACAGTCACTCTTCAGGCGGAATCTCCGTGATGGTAAGCTCGGCCTTCTGCAAAAATTCTTCGCAATTGTGGATGAGGGCAAGCCCCCGTTGATGCAGTCTGACCGCCTCAGCGATCGGGGTTTCGGGGTCATCCAGCTGTTTTGCGATCACTTTTAACTCAGCGATCATCGATTCATAGGTCTGATCTTCAGGTGTTTCTGTCATATGTAATACTCTCCACAACCGTTGCTGCTTCGCCGTCTGCCAGGCGGAGGCAAAGCCGGTCATTTGTTCTGATATTTTTTGCTGAGCGGACTACTGCCCCGTCCTTCCAGATAAGAGCGTAGCCGCGTTCGAGCGGTTTGTACGGGCTTCTGCCGAAAATAATCTCCTTTTGTGCAAGAAGTTCCAGTCGTGCCGTTGCAATCTGTGTCTTTGTCGATTTGGTGATCACACCGCCAAGCACGATGTAGGCATTTCGTTCGGCGGCGATCCGGCGGGATATGGCCGCTGTGAGCCGTTTGGTAAGGTCTACAGTCTGCTGATGCATCTGATCCAGCTTGCGTACCAGACGGGCGGTATCAATCCACCCGCGGAGATCGGCAAGAATGTTTCTCTCCGCCGCAAAGCATCCGGAAAGGGTGTCACGGATCTGGCGGCGCATCTCTTCTAATTGCTGCAAAAGAACAGACCGGTTGGGGACAGCAGTTTCTGCTGCAGCAGAGGGGGTCGGCGCGCGGCAGTCGGCAGCGTAGTCGGCGAGCGTGGTATCGGTCTCATGGCCAACAGCACTGATAATGGGAACTGCGGAGGCGGCAACTGCCCGAACTACATCGGGGTGATTGAACTCAAAGAGGTCTTCAAAACTCCCGCCTCCGCGGGCAAGGATGATGACATCCGCTTTTCCCTGCAGCAATGCAATCGCTGCAGCAATCTGGATATGGGCACCATCTCCCTGCACGGCGGTATGGGCAAGAAGGATCGGCAGAGGATAGTGCCGTGCAATCACGTTGCGGATGTCCTGCAAAACCGAGCCAGTCCGCGAGGTGACAATGCCCACGCAGTGTGGGAATATCGGCAGGCTGCGGCGATTGCGCGTGGGTCTTGGAATTACTCCTTCTTTTGTGAGCTGTATTTTCCATTGTTCTTTCTGGAGACACAGACCGGCTTTTCCGGAAAGGGCATGTTCCAGCTTTTTTATGACGAACTGTATCTTGCCGTACGGCGCATAAAAATCCACGTATCCTGTGGCGCGGACCAGAACACCATCTTTCACTGGAAATACCCCAATCCTTGCAGCGGACTTCCACATAACACAGGGCATTGTTGCCTTGTCGCCGCCGTACTCGGACAAGGAGAAGTACATGTGCCCCGAAGACTGGGGGCGGTATCCCGTAATCTCGCCCTGTACGCAGATGCCGGTCAGAAGTGGCGTGTCGATGACCTTGCGTATCCGTTTGGCAAGCTCAGAGACACTGAGAACCGCAGGCTCCCGGGACTCCAAAGGTTCTTCCTGCCCAAGCATGAAATTTTCTAGAACCGGTTCAATGACGTTTGCGGCTGAGTTGTCTGACTCCGCATCACAAAACCTCAGCTGCATCTGCTGCCCCTTTCCTGCCATAACACATAAATTGGTATCTATACGAGAGAAATGTAACGATCATAATGATTTGGATGGGTGCATCCAACATGTTTTTTCCATGACTATCAGATGGAGGATATCTTTGCTGCGATAGTAAATGCAGGACTGAATCATGTCGAATTCTGGATACGGAGCGCTGAATCCTTCAGAGCTGCTGGAGATGCAACGGTGGTTTGTGCGGTTATCACTGATTGCTATGCATGTTCCGATCTTGGATCTGAATCCCTGTTCGTTCAATCAGGATGTTGCAAAACTTTCGGCGGAATACACCCCAGGGACGGTTGAGATGATGGAACGGTTGGGTGGCGACGATTCATCCGGAAAAACGGACGGTAAAACGTCCTGCAAGTCCGCGAGACCATGTGCACCTGGCGGTATACCTTGATGCGTGGGGCGCGGGGCATTCGGGACTTCCGTTACGGTTGTCATCGAGACCCTGCCTCCAGCAGTTAACGCCCTGCTGGTAACACTGGATGCAGTACGGGAGATTCTGAATGAGTACTCCTGGTTTTCATTTACCCGGAACTATTGCCATGCACAGATAGCTGTGATGAATGATTCATTTGGGGAGGTTCTCCGGCTTTGCGGTGACCGTCTGGTAAGCATCCATGCACGCTCCAAATGAAGGTAACGATGCACGCCAACACTTGCGCGAACTCCTGCTGGATCGGCTCTGAAACAGGAGCTTTCGAGGTGCCAGTACTGCGGCCCTGTCACGTTCAAACTGGAGGATCTGAACTTCCAAAAAAATTTCGGATATCATGGGCAAAATTGCAGTGCTGGCTGACGAAGCAGGGTGGTTTTCTGGCTGCGATCAATTTAAGCCTGACGATGTACATATATGTGGAATGTAGATAGGTTTCTGCAAATGAAGAGGTTGATGAATTCAGGTTCCATGAATAGATCTGCGGCATGAGGAATATGATAGTAGATGCGAATGCTACTGAAGGATGTGCGAGTATTGTTATTTTTGCGATCCTGCTGATATTATCTACATTTTTCTCGGCTTCTGAGCTGGCGCTTGTTGGGATCAGTCGTGCAAAGATTCATGCTCTTTCCAAGAAGAGTGCTGTCGGAAAGCGTCTTGAAACACTGAAAAACAATCCAGATCGTTTTTTGATCACGATTCTTATCGGTAACAATATTGCAAATGTCGGAGCAGCGGCAACTGCGGTGCAAGTGGCGATAGCAATCAATGGTAATACTGAAATTACAATGGTAATTGCAACAGGTGTTACGACGTTGCTGCTTCTGATCTTTGGTGAGATAGGGCCCAAGACACTTGCAGCCCGCAGGACAGAACAGGTTGCGCTGTTTGCGACAACACCGATCTACTGCATGACGCTCGCTTTGTCTCCGTTTTTCGGGGTGTATGACTGTGTCCGGCGTATCGGCAAGAACCGTGAAGCAGAGGTTCCGGTGGTGACCGAGGAGGAAATTCGCGAGTGGATCGATGTTGGTAAGATGGAGGGGGCTATCGAGGAGGATGAGAAAGAGATGATCTACTCTGTCCTCCAGCTCAACGACACTATCGTGAAGGATATCATGACTCCCCGTCCAGATGTTGCGGTGATTGAGGACACTGTATCACTTGAGGAGGCGGTTGCCCACTTTCGCGGCACCGGTTTTTCTCGTGTGCCGGTCTATCATGGCAAGATCGACAACATCATCGGAACGCTGAATATCAAGGATCTGTTCAACGCCTACACAGCAGGCAATCCCCAGGCGCCAGTGAAGATGCTGATGTTTGATGTATACTGTGTGCCGGAATCAAAGAAGATCGATGATTTGCTGCGTGAACTGCAGGTGCGGCGAATGCATATGGCAATTGTGCTGGACGAGTTTTGTGATTTTTCTGGTGTGGTGACGCTTGAAGACATTCTCGAAGAACTCGTCGGAGACATTATGGACGAGTCTGATGGTGATGAGGTTGCCGATATTATCGAGATCGGCAAGGGCCTTTACATGGTGGATGCACAGGTACGCGTTACCCAGTTAAACGAGCGGTTTGCGATCAGTCTTCCCGAAGATCTGAGGAGCTATGAGACAGTCGGGGGCCTAGTATTTTCGCGGCTTGGACATATCCCCAAGCTCGGTGAATCGGTGACGCTTGCGGATCAGCACATCACTGTTGTTATCACAGAGATGCGGGGACGCCAGATCCTGAAACTGAAACTGATTTTCCCGCAGCAGAAGGCTGGCAAGCAGGGCGTCGACGGGGAATAATTCCTGGTAATTTTTGCCTGTGTCCTGGCCGGCAACTTTATCTCATCCCGTGTGCATTAAGATAATAGCGCTTTTCACCACTGCAGATATGTAGACAGTCTCTATCCCAATCTTTCAGCGTTACCTGCATGAAGTTTTCCATGCCGGGGTCCTAACGAGGTCTCTATGTCACAGGAATATCAGGACATTAAAACAGGAACTACCACTGTTGGTATTGTTTTCCAAGACGGCGTCATTCTTGCGACCGAACGGCGCGCCACTATGGGCACACTCATCGCCAATAAAAAGGCCAAGAAAGTGCACAGCATCACGGACCATATCGGCATGACAATTGCAGGCGGTGTCGGCGATGCCCAGCAGCTTGTCCGTATCATTCATGTTGAATGTAACCTTTATCAGATCCGCCGTGAAAAAGAAATCAGCGTAGGCGCTGCGGCAACAACTTTGTCCAACTACTTGAACCAGAATCGGTTCTCACCGTACTATGTCCAACTCCTTGTTGGGGGTGTTGACATCAATGGCCCGTCCATCTACTCGGTAGATGCGGCAGGTGGCGCAACGCTTGAGGAGGATTTCGTCTCCACAGGCTCTGGTTCCTTCACTGCTTATGGTGTCTTAGAAGATCGGTTCAAGCCGGACATGACAGAAAATGAAGCCATTGATCTTGCCCTGCGAGCACTCCGTGCCGCAATGCGGCGTGATGCGGCATCGGGTGAAGGATACAATGTGGTGGTTATAACGCGGGACAAATTTGAGTACGTCCCCGAAACAAAAATAGCAGGGATGCTTCTGGCGCCCTCTGTCACCCTCTGATTTTTACACTTTTTTGGAAACGATTTCTATGCAGGCTGAAGACAGACTCAGAGAACTAAAAGATACTATTAATCAAAAAGTTCCACGCGGTGTTACCGTAACCGATGTTGAATATGAAGGACCGGAGCTGGTCATCTACACCGATGATCCGAAACGGTTTGCAGAAGAGCAGGACTTAATTAAAACCATCGCCCGCGACCTGCGCAAGCGGATTGTAGTCCGTCCAAACCTCCTTGACGATACGGAACAGGCCTACGATGTGATCCAGAGTGTTGTTCCTGGGGGTGCGGGCATCACCGACATTTTTTTTGATACCGATACGGGCGAGGTACTTATCGAGGCAGAGAAGCCTGGCGTGGTGATTGGAAAAAACGGGTCGACACTCCGCGATATTACGATGAAGATTGGTTGGACGCCAAAGGTGGTCAGAACCCCGCCGATTCCATCCGTCACGATCAAGCAGGTCCGCCAATTCCTGCGCGAGACTCGCGACGAACGCAAGGAGTTCCTGCGGACATGCGGTCGCCGGATTCACCGCGACTCGATGTACTCCGGCCGTGATAAAGAGCAGTGGCTGAGAATCACCACGCTTGGCTGCTGCCGCCAGGTTGGTCGTGCGGCGTTTCTGCTTTCCACTCCGGAAAGCAAAGTCTTAATCGACTGCGGTGAATCGCCCGGTGTGACCGGCGGCGCTTCATCTCCATTCCTGCACGTTCCCGAAATCTTCCCTTTCAACACGCTGGACGCCGTGGTCCTGACACATGCACATCTTGATCACTCGGCATACATCCCACTGCTCTACCGCTACGGTTATGACGGCCCGGTTTACACGACACCAGCAACCCGCGATACAGCGGTAATGCTGCAGCTTGATTATCTTGATGTGAACAGCAAGGAGGACAAGGTCCCGCCCTATTCGTCAAACGAGATTCGCGAGTTTGTAAAGCACACGATAGCTCTCGGCTACGGGGATGTTACTGATATTGCTCCCGATCTCAAGCTCACACTTCATAATGCTGGCCATATTCTCGGTTCAGCAGTTGTGCACTTCAATGTTGGCAATGGTTTGTACAATATCGCGTTTACGGGCGATTTCTTCTATAACAAGAGTCGTTTGTTCAACCCGGCTGTTTCACAGTTCCCTCGACTTGAGGCGCTAGTAATGGAGAGTACCTACGGCGGATCGGATGACTTTTCGCCGTCAAGAAAGGAAGCGGAGGGCTGTCTCTATGAGGTCATCAATACAACGCTGGGCCGCGGCGGCAAGGTGCTGATTCCAGCGTTCGCGGTGGGAAGATCACAGGAGCTGATGCTTGCCCTTGAGGAGGGATTCAGAAGTCAGCGGATTCCAAAGTGCAAGATCTATCTTGACGGCATGATCAAGGAAGCAACAGCGCTGCACACGGCGTATCCTGAGTATCTGAATAATGATCTCCGTAATCAGATCTTCTGTGACAACTACAATCCGTTCCTTGCTGAGTGCTTTGAACAGGTGGATTCGCAGGAAAAACGCCAGCAAATCATCTTTTCCGAGGATCCGTGCGTGATCATTTCGACGAGCGGTATGCTGAATGGCGGACCGGTGATTGAGTATTTAAGCAATCTTGCGGAGTCTGAGAAGAATATGCTGATATTTGTGGGGTATCAAGCAGAGGGTACTTACGGCCGCCGGATTCAGAAGGGATGGCGCGAGGTGCCGGTTGGAAAGAGAGGCAGCATCATTATCAATATGGAGATCCAGACAGTGGAAGGTTTTTCCGGTCACGCAGATCGCCGGCAGCTGATGAATTATGTACAGTATCTCCAGCCCAAACCGGAGCGCGTGTTTACGATCCATGGTGAAGAGTCCAAGACTATCGATCTTGCAAGTTCTATCTACAAGAAGTTCCATATCCAGACGGTTGCACCTCAGAACCTTGAGACCTACCGGCTGGTATAATTCTTCGGAATTATCTGTTTTGATGGGACTCGTTCTTCAAATCAGAAATATAACAGTCTATATCAATAGAGAACGACGAAACATTTATGTCTTTCAATTAAAACCAGTAAGTCTGTTATCCAATATATATAACTCTTCTAAAGCACAATTTTAAAAGATTATTCAACGTTTTTCCGTCTGGAAATGCGGTTGCGCATGGCAGTCAAGTCATTGTAATACACACCGCCGATGTCGCAGAGTGTGGACACCATCATCGGATTGAGTTTGAAGAGAAGACCGGCAACCCCGATCAGCACGGCAAACGCCAGCAGTTCGCAGAACACGTTGTGTGCCCAGAAGAAGCTGGCATATCCGTACTTCTGGAACCATTCCGGGAACCAGGGATACCACTGTTGCGTGTATGCCGTGACAACGTAAGCGTTGCGGAAGATATTGACAGCAAAGATCGGCATTGTCACAAGGCAGAAATGGCCTGTCTTTCTCTTCCAGCTCGACGGGGTGAGGGCTATGACGCCAAGGAGAATGGCGATTGCCTGAATGCCGGTACAGCCGAGAACCACCTCAACCTGAAATCCGAAGTCGTGCCCTGGCAGGGGCTCTCCCATGAATGTATCCCTGTTCGACATCGTAAATGGAGTTCCAATCGCGGTCAAAGTGACAGAGACGAGATCCACCACTACCCAAATGAGCCAGTTACCGAGAGCCGGAATGAATGCAAAAGGAGCATAGATGAGATAGGCGATGGAGGCAGCACAGGTGAGGCGGCGGACGTGATAGTCATCCACGAAGAGCCGTTTTACCGTGATGTAAATACACGGTAAAGTGACTATTGCAATCACCGGATAGAAAAAATTGCTCTCGGCAATAGAGTCGGGGAACATCAGCAAAAGAACTGCTTCCATTGCAATCCATCCGATACTTGCCACATATGCCTGATGTTTTCCCGGGAGCAGAAACAGCAGGAAGGCAATACAGGAGAGGACTACAGAGGCTTCGATCAACTGTTCCAGCATAAAAACTGGTTACACTGTTTGCCATGATAGTTAAAGATGGTTTCGTTGAGGAAAGAGCCGGCCTCAGAAAGGAAATTTTCCCGGGAGACATCGGATTATATAAGGATTCAACACCAAAACCTAACAGTATGATGTTCTGTCCGAAATGTGGGAAACTCATGAAGTTCAAAGACGGCAGGCTGATGTGTGCAAAGTGCGGTTATGTGAAGGAGATTAGTTCTGTAGGAAAGGAACAGCTGAAAAAAGTCGCCTATATGCGGGAAAACGATATTCTGATCGTCGATGAGGACCTGGAGATTGAGACAAAGCCGACCTGTGCCACAAAATGTCCGAACTGTGGTCATGGGGTTGCCGAGTGGTGGCTTCGCCAGCTCCGCAGTGCTGATGAATCAGAGGTCAGATTTTTTCGCTGTACCAAGTGCAAGCACACGTGGCGCGAATACGATTAATAGGACGTCTGGAAAGTTATTTAATCCCCTAAACCTCTCCTCATTTGCCTATAATATCTGCAGCTTGCCTGTAAATTCAAACACAAGGCGATTTTTTGTCTATAAGCTCTGATCTTTGTCTGCGAATTTCCCTGAGCATCAAAAAAAGGGATCGGCTTATCCACTGACATGACAAAAAGAGTTCCAAACAAAAACTGCACGTCACCGATAGAGGTTATGCCGGCACATCTGCATAAGCAGCAAGCAAGGCTTGGCCTTGCACAGTCGTTCCGCTGCCATGCAACTTGAATAGATATCTATACATGCAGAACCGTGACTCTAAAGTCACGCTCTGCCGGTAAATTCAGTAATGTGCCAATAAACTCCATGGATTACCAATTAATTTGAGTGATTTGTGGATTTTAGGGACTACACCCGTACTAACCAAGTGTTTATATAGTTACCTGTTTTAGATATAAATATGTTAGGACTACCCGATGAGTCCCTGGAGATTGAAAATTTGGTCGCGTCTGCAAAGGTAAATGACAAACTGGATCTCCTTGCTCTGGTAGCGCAGATCCCTGGTGCAGAATACAACAAACAGCGTTTTCCAGGAGTGGTGCTGCGAATGCAGAAGCCGAAGATGGCAGCACTGGTGTTCGGATCGGGAAAAATTGTGCTTACCGGTGCAAAGAGCATTGACAGCCTCGATAAGGGCCTTGAACACCTGGTAGGTCTTTTGCGTGATCTCAACATTCAGATTGTGGACAACCCAACATACTGCATCCAGAACATTGTCACCTCTGCAGACCTTGGTTCGCGCATCAATCTCAACAAGATTGCGATGAGCCTCAACCTCGACAAGATTGAGTATGAGCCTGAGCAGTTTCCCGGGCTCGTGTACCGGCTGGATGATCCGAAGGTGGTTGTGCTGCTATTCGGATCGGGAAAACTGATAATTACCGGTGGCAAAGTTCCCGATGATGCAAAACGGGCCGTTCAGAAGATCTACAAAGAGATATCGGACCTGAAACTGATCTGTTCCTGACATTCCCTCAGACACCCCATTCTTTTTGGTTCAGCTGCAGAGCCGCTGGAAATAGCGGCAATATATAAATTGATAGAGTGTCTAATTATAGTCATATCAACGGCCGTCACACTGCATATTCTGGCGGGTCAAGGGGTATTACGAATGTTAAAAGCAATAATCGAAGCAGATGTTTTCCGGGAGACCATTGATGCAGTCTCAGCATTGGTAAATGAATGCCGACTTCATGTCGATGAGCGTGGCATCCGTACAATCACGGTTGATACTTCCAATGTTGCCATGGTATCTCTTGATCTAGAAGCGGGTGCATTTACCACTTATGCAGCAGAGCCGGTCGAGCTTGGTCTGGACATTGAGAAGATTCGGGCTATGATGGGGATGATCGGAAAATCCGATGCCGTTGCGCTAGAGCTTGACGACACCGGTAAGAAGCTGAAGATCAGTTTCGGGGGATATGAATACTCAATAACCCTGCTAGATACAAAGACTATCAGAAAGGATCCGAATGCACCAAATCTTGATCTTCCTGCAACTTTTGAGATATCTGGTTCCCTGTTTTATGATGCCATCAAAGCGGCAGCGATGGTCTCGGATAAAATCTCCCTTTCGGTAAATCTGGAAACCAGGGTCTTCACCCTAAATGCCGAGGGGGACAGCGATCGAATCAAACTTGAGCTTGCAGGAGACGATGTCCACTACATTTCCTGTGCCGGCGCCCGTTCCCTCTTCTCCTTGGATTATTTGAAGGATATGGGCAAGTCCATTAGCAGAGTGGACAAGGTGCAAATTCGTCTCGGCAACGATCATCCGGTGCAGTTTTCATTCGTGTATGCAGACGGCAAAGGAAAGATCGGCTATCTGCTTGCTCCAAGAATTGAGGCAGACTAAAAATCATGCGTCTCGCCGTCGAGCCGCGTGATCTAACCCATTATCCTTTTTTAAAAGAGTCCCGGGAGTTTCTTGCTGCCCGCGGCATCAAGATGTATGATCTTACTGCATCAGCTCTCGGACGCAGGTATCTTGATGCAGCAGTCAAACGGGTGCAGTGCGCGATCGATGGAAAGGAGATCTATCCCGAGTCACCGGATGTTGTTGCAGATATTGTGACGTATGTTCTTGCACGTGTTCTTGCCTCCTGCATCAAGGATCGAAACCTCATCGAACGGCTTGCCAGGATGGAAGCAAAGAGGATCTACTTCTACATCCATGGCGAGGAGAACGAAAAACTGAAGAGCCACGTCTGCGAAACACTTGGGATCACATTTGGTCTGGGGACGATGCCGGTGCTTCGATATGTGGAGCTTGCGTCAACGGCCCGCGAGCCAAAGTGGCGGTTAATCAATCGCGACGTGGATGCGGGGCAGGTGCAGATCTCCGACGATGAACAGGATACACTGCTTTGCGAACGCATCAGAAAGATTCTTGCATCCCAGCTGCCGCTCACTATCCCACCGTCCATGGAGCATGAATTTGCGCCATGGTGCGAGACGATCACGACTGCGTTGCAGGAGCGGACCCTTGCGGAGTTTGGCGTTATTGATGAATCAGCTTATCCTCCGTGCATCCAGGCGCTGATTGCAGGAGCCGTAGCAGGAGTGAATCTTACTCACTCTGGAAGGTTTGCGATGACGGCATTTCTCAGCAATATTGGGATGACGCCTGCACAAGTGGCAGGGATTCTTGCCAGAAGTCCCGACTTCAATCCGGATATGACGATGTACCAGGTGGACCACATCATGCTCCACGAGTATACGACACCAGCATGCCAGACGATGCTCACGTACGGCATCTGTGTGAACCGAGATTCACTGTGTGATAAGGCTTCCCATCCCCTTGGCTACTATCGGTCAAAGAAGAAACAGCTTGAACATCGGCGTCTTCGTGTTGGAGTTCCGGCAGAAAAACCAAAGGAGTAGGCAAACTTTGTAAATATTTATGAAATTGTTGCCGAGGACCAGCGATACGGATCAGGCGATGTACCGAAGAAAAGTAATTTGTTTGATTGACGTGTACAGATTCAATGGATAGACAAGATTATTTATATAATCTTCGCCTCGGTACATATCTCTTGAATTTTGCCGACACGACGGCAAAATCCCCTCGAGTGCCTACAGCATCTGCATCACGTTAAGCAAACTCTGATAGCTATCTACGTCGTGGTACTTTACTCCACTGGAGGATATCTCGTTGAACCGTTTCTTTGTGCAATCGATTTTCGCTGGTTCTATCGGACGCAGGTTCAAGCGGTCCATCGTGCCTTTTGTTTCGGCCATAAAGAAGATATGTTTCACCGGAACGCTATCGCCCAGTCATGTGAGTTGTTGCCAACTGGTGTGGGGATAGAGAATCCTTTCCTGCCTCGCAGCGGTTTTGTATAGACGATCACTTCCTCCCCCGTGTTCATGTCCCTGGTGAATTTGCGCCCAACACTGTCTGCCGCAGTTTTGTCTGTGAACACATAATCCCGAACTGCTTTCTTTGCAACATCCTTGTTAACGAAGGATATAGCCTTAATAAAATGTTTCGGAATTATCAGTTTGAATAGGAAAAATTCTTCAAATCTGAAATATAGCGGTCTATATCAATAGATAAAAAGGAACTATTTATATATTACAACTAAAACCGACGTCCAATGTTTTATACGACTGCATGCAACCAGGCAAGATACTTCTCACGTATCAGATCCACTTCAACCGGCGTGAGATCAAGGCACCCATTCTGGTACAAATACCGTTCAACCTCTTTTATCAGCACCTCCGCCTGAGAAAAATCAGCCATCTCCAGATAAATCGTAACTTTTTCGAGGGAAATGACCTCGCCGCAGACCGGACAGAGCTTCCACATTCCATACTGATCCGTATACGTAAACGGATGGCAACCCGGGCAACGGATAACACGATATGTACTCATGACATTATATGAATTGATCAACTTGATGAATAAAAAAAGTATCCCATCTATCCATCACAAAACCCAAGACATTATAATCACGTAGCTGTATATAACAATAATGTCAGTTCAAGTAACTGGAATTTCCGGAATTCCACTCATACAAAAGGGTGATGATCTTCCGGCAATCATCTGTGCACGTACCCATTTTTCTGATGGTGATATCATCTGCGTAGCCTCCACCATCGTAGCCAAAGCCAAAGGATATGTCCGGCCGCTTGCAGAAATCACGCCCACTCCCAATGCAGAGAGGATCGCCACAAAAATTGGGGAAGATCCGCGATTTATACAGGGATGTCTGGACTCATCTGCTGAGATCATCCTCGAATACCCGTTTATCCTCTCTGTTCTCCCCTTTAGTCACGTAGGAGTGCATGCCGGTGTTGATAACAGCAATATTGAGGGAGAAAATATCATCCTCCTGCCAAAAGACCCCATGGCAGAAGCCCGCGAGATTCGCGAAACGATCCATCAAATTACAGATATTAGCATTGGGGTTATCGTCACCGATACCTGCGGACGTGCCTTCCGCCGTGGCCAGACTGGCAGTGCTATTGGCTGGGCCGGCATGCCTGCCATCCGTGACTTCCGCGGTGATCACGATCTCTTCGGCCTTGAACTGAAGATCACAGAAGAGGCTGTTGTCGATGAGATCGCAGCCTTTTCCAACTTTATCATGGGAGAAAGTGACAATGGCGTTCCTGTGGTCAAGTTCTCCGGCTGCGATACCTGGAAAGGTCATGACTCCCTCTACTTTACTAAAGACGAGGATCTGATCCGTAAAGCCCTTCGCATCTATCATTCATGAATCTAGAAAACGCCGTATTTTCCCGATTCAACAAAAAAAGTCCCTGCGTGAAAATTAGACGTCCGGCTCATCTCGGCGAAATCTACAAAAATTGCATGCCTCTGAACGAGGTGTTCCGTGCATTACATGGCAGCGGGTTCCGCTGCCATGTAACTTGCAAAAGGAGAATGGCACTTCCCTGCTGTACTTTGCGGCAATAAATTCGTGGATTTCAAAAGCGCTTGCAGCTCTGATCGAATCCGCCGTTCTTAGTTTTACTTTGGTGTAATGGCTGGAAAAACACCGAAAAGCTCCCGCAGGGAGATTTAACGCTTTTTGGCGTCATCCGAATACCATCACCATCACCAAATGGCAAATGAGGACATAAAGCAGATCGTCTCAGATCATGCAAATCTCGATCGGAAAAATCCGAATATGACCGTGTACTAAAACATGAAAAATGACGATGCTGCCATGTTGACAGCCTCTTCCCCAGGTTCACTGATCAGAAAACTTAGAGACACAGATTCAGCAGGTAGATAGCAATGCCAACAACTGCCGCTACAATCAGAACTGTTCTCGGACCGATGTGAACAGCCGTTCGGTTGTCAGCATCATAATACGTAACAAGACCCGCGGACGAACTTAATCCTCTGCCCGATTTCTTTGATGCCATATTGTATTATATTCCCGTTCTAAACATATAAATCAGGAGGAAGATCAGCAGACATGCAGGATGGGGAAGTACAGGGTCTCGCCTTTTGCGGCGAAACATTTGCGCCGCGCAGTGTATCCATCATCATTCAACGCGGGATCATCAGCGAAATAACAGAAATCACAAAACCAATAACGCAGTGGATAGTCCCGACATTTTTCAACGCCCACACGCACATCGCCGACACCGTTGCTATGGACACGCCCATTGCTGGTCGTCTGCTTGCTGACCTCGTTGCCCCGCAAAACGGCCTGAAACACCAGATACTCAGAAAAACTCCTGATGATCTGCTGGTCATCGCAATGCGCGAATCGATGCGGTTTATGCAGGCGACCGGCACGGTAGCATTCGCAGACTTCCGTGAAGGGGGGGCACATGGTGTTGGACTCCTGAACCAAGCAAAAATTCCTGGGATCTTCCCCGTGATCTTTGGTCGTGAGGGTGGTGAGTTTTTTGCGGACGGTCTAGGCCTGAGCAGTGCAAAAAATCCTGTAGTGGATCTTGCTGCTGTTAAACGCGCTCGCACTGCGGGAAAACGCATCGCAATTCATGCCGGCGAAACCGGAATCAAAGACATCGAAGATGCTTTCTCCCTAGATCCAGATGTAATCATCCATGCAACATGTTTCGAGAATCGGCACATCCGCGAAGCCGCCGACCGAAACATCCCTCTCGTACTTTGTCCCCGTTCCAACTGGATGCTTGGTGGAACAGTTCGGGCTGCACGGCCCCCTGTCCGAAAAATGATCGATGCCGGATGTACTCTCTGGCTTGGAACCGACAATGTCATGTTCGTTGCACCAGACATGTTTGCCGAGTGTGCATTCCTCACGACCATCTACAAAACAACACCGCAGGAAACCCTTGCCATGGCCACCGGAGGTTTTGCCCTCTTTGGGCACCATGGAACCATCGATGTGGGGGAGCCGGCAAACCTTATCCGTCTGGACCCTGGCTATGTGCAGGAGTGGACGCAGTCACCCGAACTCTCGCTTGTATCCCGAATCGGCAGCCGCGCTGTCCGCTCTGTATCTGCTTCAGGATCTTGGTACGATAGCGCCGGGAATAGTTATCCTTTTTTCAAAGGAGAATAAAATTATCCTGTTTTATTGCAGCCTCCAAGTGGAATGTGGCAGCCTCGTAGGGCAACAGGCGCGCGCATGCTGAGCGCCGCTTCGCTTGCCTGCTGCATTCGGTATTCAGGATAGAACTGTTTTTACATCAATAGGCCTAACGTAATTCTAACTTTTCCACTGGAGAAGGGTAATGCCCATGTCACAGACAAGAAAATGCGTACATATGTGCGGAGGTGTTTCATGACAACTAAAGAGATGCTTGCAAGAGACTATATGACAAAGGATGTTGTGTCGGTGGAGATTCCCTCCAGTCGCGACGATGTTCTCCGGATTCTGAAGCGCACTGGTATCTCTGGTGTGCCGGTGGTAAAAGGTGATCAGCTGATAGGCATTGTCACAAGAAAGGATATTCTGCATCATGCAGAGGAGAATCAGATTGCCCTTCTCATGAGCTCAGAGCCTTTGACCATTCGTCCCGATACAACGCTTGCCGAAGCGGCCGAGGTTATGACTAACTGCAATGTCCGCCGCCTTCCTGTTGTTGAGGGAGACAAGCTGATGGGGCTTCTGAGCGTTTCCGATATGATCAGCGCTGTTGCAAAGATCAATGACATGCGTGAGATCCGTGACCGTTTTGTCAGCAGGTCCACATTTGCCATCTGGGAAGAGACTCCGCTTCCAGTTGTTGGAAGAATCATGGAGCTTGCCGGGGTTGATGCAATGCCTATCTTGAACTCTGAAAACAAACTGACCGGTATCATCTCCGAGCGCGATCTTATTCGCTGTTCCCGTATTGAGGATGGTGTGCAGACGAGCGATTTTTCCACGGGAACAGATGATGATGAGTGGACATGGGAGAGTATCCGCGACAACTACACTATCTCCTACGGTATCTCTAAAGTGGAGCTCCCGAACTATCCGGTCCGGGATGTGATGGTGACAAAGGTCATCTCAGTCCCGATCAACGCCGAGATCAGTGACTGTGCGTTAAAGATGAAACGCGGCCGTGTGGATCAGATGCCAATTATCGACAACGATCAGCGATTGTCGGGCATGCTGTTTGATCGTGATGTGATTACTGCATTATATGAAACAGAATAGCCACACACCCCATAAAAATGCTCTATCCCTTTTTGTTATGCTCCTCAAAGAGAAGTTATATTTGTGTGTCGGTCCTACGAGTTACTATGGCAAAACCCATATTATATGATTTCTTTGCTACGTGGTGTGGTCCGTGCAGAATGCAGAGTCCTATTATTGATTCTCTCGCTGAAAAGGTTGGCGGCAAGGTTGACGTGAAGAAGGTGGATGTGGATCAATTCCCCGATCTTGCAAATAAATACCAGATTAGTGTTGTCCCTACTCTTGTCATCGAAAAGGACGGCAAGATAGTTCACCGTCTTGAGGGTGTGACTAATGCAGACCGCCTTGAAACATTGTTAGCTTCGCTCTGTTAAAGTTGCCCTGCAATGACTACAAACGGAACACTTGCAGCTGTTGCACCTTCAGTGAAGGGCTCATTGTACAAAACCCTTTGTTGGCAGAGGTCTAATATGATTGTATGACTCAGATTACCATTGAGGTTGTCGGCTATACCTACCGGCCCTGCAGCCCGTTCCCTTGCGATGCCGAACGTTCCTGCGGTCTTGACGATTGTTACCAGAAAGAGAGCCTTTCTTTCGCGTTTCCAGCACTTTGTGATGCATTAAAGAAAAAGTACGGAAATAAGGTGAAAGTTGAGCTTGTGGTGCTTGACAAAGAGGTTCCAGACCGTATTAAGGGTCTTGTCTGTGCTAAGCACCCGCCGCTTCCGATTATTTTGGTCAACGGAGAACTTGTTCCAGTCGGTGCAGTGTCTGTTCCGCGGATCAGTGCGTACATCAATCCGCTTCTCTAAGACGAAAAAATACCAGAAACAGATCGCTATGCAGGAACAGATATGATGAATTTTGCCGCTGGTCCAGCCTGCCTGTAGCAGGCAAGCGAGGTTTTTTGCCTTGCTGATTCTCATAACCGAATTACAGTACGGTCTGCTTCATGAGCGAAGCCCTTGAATTACCATAATCCTTTATAGATTGTGATTGATTGATATGAGGATGATTTATGACTGAGGAAGAGCGTCCCACACAAAAATGGATGAAGACCGTTTTTCACCGCACTCTCTTCCTCGGAGGCCCAATTGCCGTCTACTGTGTTTATCTTTTTGTTTTGTGGCTTGTTTATCCGCCGGAAAGCAGTATTTTCGGACCACCGAGCCGCCGGTACATGGAGATTATCGGGCTGCTCGCGGCGTATGTCCTGCCACCACTTGGTAAAGAGACCATCATCCCGACGGCGATTGCTGTTCTTGGGATTTCTCCTTGGATTATCTGTTCCGGCATCATTCTGACGGATATCGCCAGCTGCATGATTATTATCCTGAATTTCGATCTTCTGGAGAAAATTCCGTTTGTCGGAGGCCTCGTTCACAAACTCATGGACAGTGCAAACAAAAATCGCAAGAAGAGTCCCTGGGTTGAACGGCTGTCTCACCCTGGTCTTTTGATCTTTATGTACATCCCAATGCAGGGTTCCGGCGCGGTGACCACCACCATTCTCGGTCAACTGTTCGGTATGCGGATGCGGACTGTATTCGGGATTGTGACGGCCGGCAGCATGCTTTCCACGCTTTCTATAGCGGTTATAGCGATAATCGGGGTGCGTCTGTGGGAGAAAAACTGCTGGTATGCAGTTGTTGCGGTGGTTGGGGTTGTTGCGGCTGCGCTCGTCTGCTGGAAGCTTTGGCAGCACTACACGAAACGGCGGTTCGGATCAGGGAAGTAAGGACCAACGGGACGTTTCCAAACAAAATTTCTGGAAAAACGAATAACAAAGGGGAATGATACCTTGAAAGGCAAACCATGTACTTGATAGATAAGTCGTTCGCAAACGCGATCTTTCGACACTAAACCGCTTCATCTGCTGCAAAATTAAAGGCTTTGCAGCCTATTTTTCCATCTTTGCGGTCATCTGGTTAGGAGATCGAGAAGATTCTACACGCTCAACGCCGAGCTGTCCTTCATTGGGATCAGATGGGCTCTTCGGCAGTTGCAGGCAGACAAGTACAGTTGGAGAGTGGCAGAAGTAATCGCTGTGCAAGCACGCAGTTCGTCATCCATCTATCTGACCCTAACCATTTTTGGATCAGGAAAGACACTGCTGGCGATATTTTTTTATGCCAGCAGTCCGGATTACATGCCTGGGCAGAAGGAAAATGCTATTTATCTTTGCCACCCCATTGATATACTATCACTAAAACTGGTGAACACATGGAATTCAACGATGTTATTATCGAAGACACATATGCAGAAGGCTTCCCAATGTGGGTTGCCCGTGTCATAATCACTGCAGTAACGAAAGAATGGGCGCACAGGGCGGCAACCGAGGCAACTGGATTTGCAACCTCTACCATCGGCTGCCCGTGTGAGGCAGGCATTGAAAGATTCGTGCCGCCAGCCGAAACCCCTGATGGCCGCCCGGGATTCACCATCCTGATCTGTTGCGGCAAAAAAGCCCTCAAGGAACAGGTCCTTGAACGTGTTTCCGAGTGTGTCTTGACAGCCCCAACCACAGCAGTCTTCAATGGCAGGGCGGGTTCCGAAGAGGTCATCCCAATCAAGCTCCATTTCTTTGGCGATGGCTATGAGTCCAAGCTCGAGGTCGATGGTATTCAGTGTTGGTCCATCCCCATCATGGGCGGCAACTTCATTGTTGAGGAAGAGATTGGTGCAGTGAAGGGTGTCGCGGGCGGCAACTTCCTGATCATGGGCGACTCCCAGATGTCTGCACTGGTTGCGGCAGAAACGGCAGTTGGCGCGATTCGGAGTGTTCCTGGCTGTATCACGCCGTTCCCCGGTGGTGTTGTCTCGTCCGGCTCAAAGGTCGGTTCCAAGAAATACAAGTTCATGGGCGCATCTACCAACGAAAAGTTCTGTCCGACGATCCGCGAGAAGGTCATTGACACGGAAATTCCAGAAAACGTCAAAGCCGTCTACGAAATCGTCATCGATGGCGTCGATGAGGCAAGTGTCAAGGCGGCGATGAAAGCAGGTGTTCAGGCAGCATGCAGAGTTCCGGGTGTCATCAAGATTACTGCAGGAAACTACGGTGGCAGCCTCGGTCCGTACAAGTTTTTCCTCAAAGACTGCATCTAAAACCAACAGAGTTTTTCCTTTTTTTCAGAGGCCGGGTCCCAGACAAATATTTATCCATTGATAAAATGATGTGTATATCAAGTATGACCGATGAAGTGCTCCTCCTTCTGGGATGCCCGCAGATTCCGGTCCAGTCACCAATTGTTCTTTACGTCGCCAATCTGTTAAACGATCTCGGGAAGGTGCCCGTGGTCGCCGCAAACCCATCGGCAAAACAGCTGATCGCCGTCAGCGATCCGAAGAAACACTATGTAAAGGAATTTCAGGATGTTGACCGGACGATTGCCGATCTTGCCGATGGAAAGGTAGGCTACCCTATGATCGTCTCCTTCATTCACAATGATGCAGGACTTACCTACACGACGACTGCAGCAGCCCTTGCACCGCAGGCAGTTTTGATCACTGTTCTCTTTGGAGAACATGCATATGATATCGCTGAGGAGATTGGGTTCCCCACAGAAAAGATCGTGGCGCCGGTGACGCACAACACTCGGCCGTTGCTGACAAAAATCGATGAGATGATAAAATGGGCTGTCTTGAAAATATGAATTATGAGGTTCTCGCGAAGAACTGCAGTTTCAAGGAGGCCCGAGATATCATCCAGAAAAACAGTACGGAAAAGTATGAAGTTCTGCCTGGCTTCAAACTTCTGGAGAAGCCTCTGATGGGAGTCCCGCCATTGCTTGTCGGGATCAAAGGCCAGAAACTTGTCTACGGCTACACAAAACCCTGCCACGGAACATTTGTTGTTGCTGTCGAAGATCTCGACAGCGTGGATCATGTAAGAAAGAACGGTAAGCCGGTCCGGTAGTTTCATGTTTGGGTTCCTGATTCTCGCTTGTCAATCTGATTGCCAGCTATGAGTGGATCAGAGATAGAGATCATTACCATCACTGTCGGATCGAGCACAATGATCATATCCGGCTTTTTTATTTGGGAGTAACCTGTACCAATAAGATTATTAATTACCATATTCCAACAACTATTATTTATGACTAAAGATCCGAGTGCAGAAGCAGACGCAAGTAAGCTTGCGGAACTGCAAAAGGAGATGAAGCGTCTCAATCGGGAAAAAGCCGAAGTGGCAGCCGCTGAGGCCGCTAAGGAGAAGGCCGCAACTGAAGAAAATATGAGGCAGGAGCTGGAGTCCCAGAAGATCATAGCTGATACAAAGTCGCGCTTGCATATCAAGGAGACGCCAATCAAGAACAAGGTAAAGAGAAGTACGCCATGTTCTGGATGCATGTCAAGACCGACAGATCTATTCCAGAGTTTATCGTCAACTTCCTGTTGCCGAAAAATGTTATTGCCAAGCCATCAGCATAATCCTTTTTTTTATTATGACGATGAAGGCATTGGTTCTCCGCATCCTTGAGGAACACCGCGGTGTTTTTTCTCCGGTGAGGCAATTGCATCGACTCTTGGTATCTCGCGGTCTGCAGTGTGGAAAGCCGTCCGGTTACTTGAGATGGAAGGTTATGCCGTGACTGCTAGGACCAGAAAGGGTTACGGTCTTGCTATAGACTTGGATATTTTGTCGCCGGAGAGTATCCGATTGCATCTGGTGCCAGAGTACCGGCCGCTTCCGATCACGATCCGCAAATCCACTGGTTCGACCAATGAGGACGCAAAGCATCTTGCGGCTGCAGGGGCAGTACATGGCACGATGGTGCTCGCCGAGGAGCAGACGGTCGGTCGCGGACGGCTTGGTCGATCATTTTACTCACCGAATGGCTGCGGTATCTACATGAGCGTTGTTCTTCGGCCAAAGCTGAGGCTCACAGACGCTGTTTTGATCACAACAGCTGCGGCTGTTGCGGTTTCGCGGGCGATTGAGGAGACAACCGGCATCTCTCCGCAGATTAAATGGGTCAACGATCTGTTCGTCGGTGGAAAAAAGATATGCGGCATTCTTACCGAATCTGTCAATAGATTTGAATCTAGCTGCGTTGAGTGTGTGGTAGTCGGTATCGGCATCAATGTTGTTGCCGCCGATCTGCCAGGAGAAATCCGGGAAACCGCTGGATCTCTGTTTGATCAAAAATCCGGCTTTTCCCGCAACCATCTTGCGGCTGCAGTCGTAAACCATCTGCTTGGCCTCTCGGAAATGCTGACGGATCGATCCTTCCTTGAGGAGTACCGGCGGCGGTCGATGATCCTCGGAAAATCGATCCGGTTTTTGGAAAACAGTGTCTGGCATGATGCAGTAGCTATTGCTGTGGACAGCTCAGGCGGTCTGGTGATACAAACAGCGGAGGGGACTCGAGTACTCTTTTTCGGAGAGGTCAGCGTCCGAATGGGGACGTGTTTTTCTCAGTCGTACCAGGAGGATTGCTGACCCAAACAGTTAATTTTGGAATGATACTGAAACACGGAGATATATATATATATATATATA
>JAITSY010000027.1 GCA_031287415.1 Candidatus Methanorbis basalitermitum
TCTTGTCAGTGGAGGCAGGATCTACAGTGTTAAGTTCCAGTGCGTTGACCGGGCAGGAGACCACACAGTTATTACAACCGGTACATCGCTCCATGTTGATATGCATTGCAAATGCCATTACTTATATGCACCAGCCTTCGATAGAATATCGACTGTCAGTATTTGTATGTACTTGTATAAATATATTTTTGGATATAATTTAATAATAATGAGGATTAAGAGAGTTCATATTTCATAAAATATATAATTAATATGGAAATATTAATATAATTTGAAAATATCACTTTGAGAGAACACTACAATCTGAACGAACCAGATTCAGGGACACCACGGATCACCATCTATCCGATTGCCGGATAAACCACCACACAAATCAGACGCTGACTCGCTGTAAAGCTAAAGGAGGATCATCATATGACGTTTTTCTGTTGAATATGTACAAAAATTATTTCGGTTCCGTCATAGCTGCAACTCGAGCAGAGAAAAACGGCACATGCAGGAGGGCAGGATCATTTCTGCCTCTGTTTGATACGTCGGATTTCTTCCAGGATACGGGAAAGAATCACCTCATCCGACGGCATACCCGACGTAAACGCCTTTCTTACATGAATCGGCACACCGTCCAGCCGGTAGGCCGTTCCCTCGGCGTCGATGCCGACTGCCGCAACTGGGATGTGGAGCTTTGCAACCGCTGTTGAAAGTGAGATGAACGGATCGAGGACAACCGTATTGATTTTCGTAAGATGCGTCACCGTCTCACGCGGGAAGTGGGCACCGAGATCCGTTCCGAGGATCAGCACCGCGTCCGCCTCCCACCTTGCGAGAATGTCCACCCCGCTCGTCTCGCCCGGGTTGTAGTGGACAATACCCCGTGAATAGTCCACAGCATACGGGTATCCTGCGGTGAGCGAAAATATCTGATTCGTGCCGTCCACATTCCAGTGGCCTCGAAGCGGGGTCAGTGTGCACTTCGTGTACCGGTTCAGTTCATCAACGAGTTCGATTCCAGCCCGCACATTCTTGTACTTCCCCCGCGACTGCGTGAGACCAATGCCGGTAAAAAATGAGCAGAATTTTGCATTCAGCAGAATATCCGCGAGGTTGAACAGCACACTGCGCTCAACACCCGCAACCACGTTGGGGATGACATCCCGTTTGCCCCGCACGATGGCCCGCAATGCGTTGAAGAGGGCATAATCCCCCCCCAGCTTGACCTGAATAAAGATATCTGCAAGCTTGGCCGTCTCCGACTCGCGGATATCCACCACGATTACCATCCGGTCGGCGCGCCCCTCGGGACGGAACGCACCAGTCGAAAACGTCGAGTACCGAGACATATGGCGGGGATGGGCGGCAATCGGATTGCAGGCCCAGTACACGATGACATCGGCACGGTTCTTCACCTGCCCGAGGGTACAACCAGGATGACCGACCTCCTGCACAGCCATGATCGTCGGACCATGGCACTCAGAGGAACAGTTGTCCATCGCTGCGCCGATCACCTCGGCGATCTCAAGTCCGATGTGCATCGCCTCGGTGGATGTACCCGACCAACCGTAAAGCAGCGGGCGCTTGGCAGTTGCAAACATTTCGGCAGCGGATCTGATTGCATCGTCAAAGGATATCTCCTTCCATGCGTCTCCTTCACGGCGAATCGGCTTTGCCATGCGACCCGGCGATTGGAACTTGCCAGACGAGAGCAGACATCCATTGACGACGTCGGTGACGACACCATCCCGTATGTGCAGTTCAATGTCATCGCAGAGGCAACCACAGAGAGGACAGGCATGGTTTCTCACCACCTTTTCCCCTTTTTCTACATCGGGAATGCGCGTACCGGCAGGGATTTCATACCTGAGGCCGCCGAGTTCCTCCATCAAATCCCATGCCGACAACAGGGGGAGATCTGTTGCTGAAACCGTGACAGGCATGCCCTTGAAATCCGGTGCTCCAGTTGCGTGGGTGAATTCATGGAGGATGAAGTTTGCATACGGGCCGCATGGAAGGAAGACCACGCCGGCCGGGGTTTCGGGCGATTCGCGGACAAAAAATATTGTTTTACCCGCGGTACTTTCGATAAGAACATGCTCTCCTTCTTCAACACCGATCTCCATCAGGTCCATCGGATTGAGGAAACAGTAGGAAGTTTCGCGGGAGTAGTCTTTGGTGTCTTTATAGTACAGCTTGGCACCCTGATTAGGGGTTCGCCCGCTGCTCATCAGCAGTTTCATGAAAATTTAATCTCCAGCCGACCCAGAGGGCAAAACGGCTATGTTATTCAGTATGTATCCTGGTCTAAATTAATAAAGTGATCTTAGGATGCAACAGTATAGATATGCGGATCATCAACATCATCGGTCATTCGAACTCCGGGAAAACAACCATGATCGCCCAGCTTGTGCCACTCCTTGCCCAAGTTGGGACAGTTGCCACAATAAAACACATGGGCCATCATCTCTGGAAACTTCCGGCAGGAAAGGACACAACTGTCCACTTCGAAGGAGGGGCAATGGCGGCGGCAGGTATTGATGCGGAGAAAACTGTGATGAGTCTCCAGACAAAGAATGTCCATGAAATTCTGGCATTCTACTGCTGGAAGGGCTATGACTATGTGGTGGTGGAAGGGTTCAAGGAGGAGGGATTCCCCTCTGTGGTGATTGGCGATCTGCCTGCGGGAAATGTAGTTCTGCGGAATGCGGATGTTCTGGACGTGTTTGAGAAACGGGATATGTTCGCCGAGTATGTGCCCGCGAAGCGGTGATGAAAGTTTTTTTAAGGAGAGCGGTTCTTCCAAAAAACATCCCTCCCAGCACTACATCTCGCTGCCAACCCATGCCCTGTTGCAAGATATCTCGCCGCCGGACATCGTAAACCTGCCTCCCCCTGACCTCCCAACCGCTATCTTGCCGTGCGGTGTTGCTTTCAGGTCTCCTGAAATTAATAGGACTACATCTGTGATGTATCGTGATATAACATTACGTCAAAAATCAAACGAGCCGTACTTGCCGCCGCCTCCAGGAAACAGCGTAACGCGGCCTTCTCGCATTTTGATGATCGCCTCGGCTGCCACCAGCGATACCGCCGCAAGATCCGCAGCTGGAACTTCCAGCAGCACCGCAATCTCACTACCGAACGCCTCGATGAGCCGGCCGTACAGCGCGGTACACTTCTTCACGCTCGGCGAGGATGCCCCAAGCACGCGGACGATCACCTCACCAAGAGGGATCATCTTCAGATACGGCGGCCGCATGACCGGCTCGACAAGAGTTGCGAGCACCTCAGCACGCTCACGGACACCAAGCTTGATCCTTCCTTTGTCGTGCGAACACCGCCAGTGCAAGCGCTTCGCCTCCGCAAGGGAAAACTGCGCATAGCAACGGGTGCATGCTGTACGGTTGTATTTCCCCTCCTCTGGAAAAAAACCCGCATTCAGCACAACCGCACCCTCTGCAACGGCTGCCAGAGCCGCTTTGGGAGAACACCTGGCAAGCTCAATCCGCGTAAACTCGCGGCCGAGCTTCAGCGGCGTCGGGCTGTGGGCATCCGAGCTGGTCAGAAACGGAACATCTGCCAACTCTGCAATCCCCACACCGTAGCTGGAGTCGGCGGACAGCCCAAGTTCACAGAACTCAAAACCCTCCTCGCCGTAGCACGCGGACGGCTCGGTGTATGCAGCAAACAACGATGTCCATGGCGTAAATGCATGGGCCGGACCAATCATACCGCCCAGATCATGCACAGCCGCTGCGATCTCCCCACCATTCAGATGCAGATGCGGCCGGCCCGCGGTTACCAGATGACCACATGCTGGAGCAAACCGATCCTGCAGCTCGGCAAACTGATCGAAACTCTCCATCAGAATCACATGATGCACGCGGGCAGAATCCTCGACCTCGGTCTGAGGCACCACAACAATCCCGTACTCATTTTCCACAAATGGTTCCCACATTCTGCGCCATTCGGGATGCAGTGCATCACCGCTGCCTACAACATCGATTCCTTTCATTCTGCAGCCAGCGAGAATATTTTCCGGCAACATATCCTTTGATGTAGCCATCGAAAAACGGGAGTGCAGATGGAGGTCGGCATTCCTCTGCATGGAGCTCACCTGATGCAGCTGAGATCATCAGGAGGCTTCGGCATGGCAGCCAATCCAATCGCCTCAGCCTCGATTATCATCCACTCAGCCAGTTCAGTCAGCTCTGTTCTGTCAGCATGAATGGGTGTCAACCTCTCCAGCACATCAAGCACCGCAGTTGGACTGACCGGATCCACCAGACACCCGGACGTCTCATCAAGAGGTGCGACGCCTTCCATGCTATACAGGCGTCCACGCGTAATTAAGAGACCAGCGGTCCGGGCGATGCCACCCAGCGGCACCACGGGACTGATAACCGCACCCACGGCGAAAGCATCCTTTTTCAGGGGAGGAGAACTCTGTGCCGAAAACACCCGGGGATATTCCACCACCTGCTTTCCAACAGGCCCAACTCCTGGGAGCCCTGCTACTGCGACCGCTGTAGCATGTGCTGAAACATCCCCCACATACCAGCGGACCCTCACCGATTCCATTCGCGTACCATCCGCCGATATTTTCCGTATCGGTCCTGGGGGGAGTAGCGTGCAGGAGACGCATTTGCCGTTTCTGCGCCGCATTTCGGGCAAGTTTTTAAAAGAGTGTAAATATGATCAATCGGACACTGTCGAATACGATCAGTCATACGTCACCAAATTATTTTTGTCTGCGTACCAGTTTCCCGGTACCTTCTGCCCGCTCCATCACCCCAATTGCAGCTCCAGCAGCTTTTTCCAGAGCTCGTTCTGCGGTCTTATAATCAGGAGCGACCACCTTTATCCGGTATCTGGGTGCACCAAGATACAACAGCTCAATCTCGGCGCCATCAACCTTTGGTTCAGCAGAACGAAGGGCACGACGAATCACAATCACTCCGTCCGGTTTGTTGGACATGAGCTCCAGGACTGCAGAAACCGTGACCTTTAAAATCTTCACATTATCGGATGCAACCTTTGCCAACGCATCCTTCGCAACCCCGGGAAGATTGAACTTCGCAAGGGTCGCGTCGCAGGAGATGGCAATATCCTCAAATGCTGCATACAGCGACGAGTATGCCAGGTACATCGCCTCTTCAATCATCTTTACCGCGACTGCGCTGTTCTCGGAAGCAAAACTGATCCACTTATGGGCTTTTTGCTCATTTTTCCAGTCCTGAATCTTCTCACGGCGCTGATGCTCGTTCACATCCTTGAGGGAAAGATCGATATGGCCGCGGGTTTCGTCCACATACAGGACCTTGCAGACAACCTTCTGTCCTTCGCGAATATAGTCCCGGATGTGCTTAATCCACCCGCGGGAGATCTCCGCAATTGGGATTAACCCCTTTCGTCCTTCATACTCATCTAAGGCAACGAATGCCGCAAAGTCCTTGACCTCCGTAACACTACAGACGACAAATTCTCCTTCTATTGGCCAATCTCTTTCACTCATGGATGGAATTTCCGCATTTACTCGTATGAAACTACGATGTCGGCTTTGATGTCGGCCTTGCCCCCGGTTGGCTCTGCAAGTACGCGCCCGCATACGATGCACTCAACTTTTGAGGAGGCCTTATCGAACACAAGCTGTTCGTGTTCGCAGTCAGGACACTTTACCTGCAGAAACCTGCTTCGGTTTTCACGAGTTGCTTTTACCATTTTACTTACTCCGTAAGCTCGAATTTTCCTGCGCGGTATCCTGCTCTCAGGTGTGCTTTTCCACATTCCTTGCACCGATAGCGTACATTGATCTTCTTGGTCGGTTTGTCCCCTCCAGGAACCTTGCCGAACTTGCCGCGGTTCCCAACGGAGCCCCGGCGTGCCTTCTGTCGGTCAATCCAGTGGAGGCCGGTTGTTTTACCCTTCTTTACCTTTTCCACCTCATGTTCAGTGTGCTTCAGACAGTACGGACAGTAGGTGTTGAACTTTACTGGTTTTTTCATGAATAATTGTCCCCTCTCATTCAAGGATACCAAATACCATACTTATTTGCGAAGTCTGATATTTAATGCTATGTTGCGGCTGCAAAGAATTTCTGCCATGGGCTGTTGCAGTGAGACGATGTCTCCTGGAGAAAGAGCATAGCACCGTCCGCTATAATCCTGAAACTCTTCGACTTTTTCTTGTACCATGATGACGCGGTACGATTCGGGAGCTCTTTCTGCATCGATGTTTCTATTCGGGAACATTTCATCTGCATGTGCATCCGCAAATGATGCCGCATCAGCCAAAAACGGCTCCTCGGGCGCTGACCCGGCGGCTGCAGGAGTGAAGTGGTACGCGGTTGTAGTATTTAACATCTGTTTGCCGTCACAAAGAGCCTTTCTGCATGCGGTGGCCGAGTCGGCAACGGCTTCGTACAGCGCCCGTTCACCCGATACCATGATGCGAAGTTCATCCCGATTGATCTCCTCACCGTTGGCTTTGGCAAGTGCGAGGGAGAAGATCTTGCGAGTCCGTTCGGCATAGAGATCGCGGATGTACTCGCGCAGGCTTTCCCGTTCCTTTAAAAGCATCTGGACGCCATCGCAAAAGGGGTCGCCAAGACCGTGCGCCTCATTGGTTAGTGCGGAGAGTTCCGCATGCACCTCTTCATAGAGGGTTGCAGGGATATCCGTCAGTGGCCCGCTGTTGCGCTCGTCGATCAAGTAGCCGTGCAGCTCAGAGATGCGGATGCGGTCAGACATTCATGCTCCTCCCATCTCGGCGAGCCCGCGGCAACAGAGGAAAACCGCGAGAGATTCTGGCACGATGTTTGTTCCCTTGTGGAGATCATAGCACGTGCCGAGGATCGGCACAGAGAGATCGAAAGAGCATGCAACGGCTACCTGTCGCTCGCCGAAGACCACGGCATCAATCAGCGGATCGAATGCTTCAAGACGGCTGATCTCAAGTGGCGTCACCCGCAGACCCGATCCGCCGTGCAGCGAACCCGGGAGGCGAATGAGCCGCTTGATGTCAGTAGTCACCGGCTCATCGGTCTGCGCGGCTGCTGCAAGAATTTTTTCCTGGAATGGCGGGTTCTCGGCATTTGCGACAGATCGGATGACTTTGTTTTCGAGGAGTTTTTCCGGATCATTTGCCGCAATTGTGCGGATTGCATCAAGATTCTGCAAAAACCCTGCGGCAACCGTCTCAGAGAGTCCTCTTATGCCGCGGAGATATTCGATCTGCTCTGTAGACTCCATTGCAGCAATACGATCCAGCTCGGCCGTGAACGTAGTCCGGTAGCGCTTCTGCCAGCCATTATCTCTTGCCAGTCCTGCAAGCATCCTTTCCGCGGAGAGACCGACTCCAGATACGTAGTTAACAAGTTCGCGGCGCTCGGCACTGTCCCAACTCCGGACCGCAAGCGTCGGAACATGGATATGGTAGCCGCGGCCTCCTGAGAAGTTGATCCTGAGATCGCATTCGGCAAAGCCAAGTTCTCCTGTCAGCATGCCGATGAGTTTGAACAGCTCGTCCTTGATCCGCGAGAGCATGACGTCATACGGTCCGCGGACGATGTGGTCCGCATCAAGATCGAAGATCAAATCCGCGCCCAGCCACCCTTTGTCGCTCATCTGCCCAGCACTCGGCCGCACATAATAGGCACTTGAATAGTAGACGTGCGCCGGTGTCATGGTTTTGAGGTAAGTGTAGACCTCTTCCGGCGAACTGAAAGAGAGGTGGCGGCGCATGCCGGATGCCTTTGTGTCGCGTGAAAAAAAGATGAAGCCCCATTCTCGTTCCGCGAGAGATTCGGGAATATATACAGCACCAGCTCCTTGTATTTCTCCGTTGTAGTAGGCAGAAAATCTCTGCTTGAGGAATTCATAGGTCGCCGGCTTCATAGCGTCTTGATCATATATGGGCCTGTCCGCACATATCCCTGTTTGCGATAGTAGGGCCGGACCCCTACACCGCTCATCACTGCGATACTAGAGTATCCTGCCTCTTTTACCATTTGCTCGGCGCGTGCAAGCAGCTTCTGGCCATAGGAGCGATGTTGGCGTTCCTCGCCGCCGCCGCGTTCTCCCAGCGGTACGATACTTCCATAGACGTGCAGCTCGCGGACGAGAGCAGCATCGCCCAGTTCAGCACGGAAAACGGCGCCAGGATATCGCAGGCGGACAAATCCTATCAGGGCGTCTCCGGCGACGGTTGATAGAAAGTGCTCGGTTCCGCCGCAGCAGTCATAGGTGAGGAGCTTGTCCTCATCGACACCGTGACTGGGCCTGCGGCCGATCTCTCGGCAGCGGATGCAGCGGCACGACTTGTCGTTCGCGGCAAGCCGTTTTTGTGCCATCTGGCGGATGTGACCATGAATGGATCCAGAGACTATCAGCTTTGCTGGAATGTCGCGCTGGATTCGTTGCAGTCTGACATACTCAGGCAGCCGTTCTTTGGCATAGGCGAGAAGGCCGACAAGGTCATCCTCGCCATAGGTTTCGTATGCACCCGATTTCCACAACTCCTCCAGCTCAGCCCCCGGTGTCACAAGCGTAGGATAGATTTTGAGATAATCAGGACAGAATCGGGAATCGGTGAAGAGGGTATCAAACATCCGTTTGTCGTGTTCAATGATACTCTGATATAGGTTCGGCATTACATGGAAGCCGACTTTGATGCCTGCATCCCGCAGAAGACGGTTTGCCTCTACGCTGTCAGCGACGGTGTGACCGCGCTTGTTTGCCAGCAGAAGTTCGTCGTCGATATGCTGAAAACCAAGCTCAACCTTGGTGACGCCGAGGTCCAACATCCGATTAATGTGCTCTGCGCGACACCAGTCTGGCCGCGTCTCAAAGGTCGTTGCTATGCACCGGACACATGAACTCTCGTTTTCGGTCATCAACTCCGCAAGGCAGTGCGCCCCAGACGGGGTGCCGGAGAACTCGTTCATTCCTCGCAGACACTCAGAAACGAACCAATCCTGGTACGCCGGTTCGCGCGCGGTCATGGTACCGCCCATGATGATAAGTTCTGCTTTGTCCACATGATGACCAAGCAGTTTGAACTGGCCAAGCCGGGCCACGACCTGGCGGCAAGGGTCATATTCGTTCTGTTGGGCGCGGAGTGCTGCTGGTTCCTCGCCGGTATAGCTCTGCGGTGACTGAAAGACATGATCAGGACCCCCAGGACAAGGGAGACATTTGCCGTGAGGGCAGGCACACGGTGAGGTCATGACCGCAACCGGTGCTACGCCGGAGAGCGTCCGGGTAGGTTTTACTTGCAGGAAACGACGGACGAATGCATACTCCTCGGGGGAGGCTGCGGCAAGAATTGCGGAGTTCCGAGGCATTGCATCAAGCGAGTATTTCCGACAAACAGAGAGCTTGATGCCCTGGATATCAGGAACAGACGAGGCGGAGATGAGGGAGATGATCTCTCGGCAGATGTCGTGCTCGTCCATTTTTGCATGGGGAAAATAGTTAGCGTTCTGCGACAACACTTGTGCCGGGATCCTGGGGAAAAGAGGTATGGGGCTTTTCACGAGAATTCATTTCGGTGACGATCTCGTTCCCGAGCGTGAGAAGAGCGACACGGTGCAGGTTTTTACTCTTGTGAATATGGATGGGCGAGATCTGCATGGCGTCGTATTCCTCGGTCGGTACAGTGTTCCCTGAAAATGATTCATAGTATTTCTTAATCTGAACCATTAACATATGTAATTGGAGTAATTCTTCCTTCTGCATATTTTAAAACACCTCACATCAAAAGATCACTTACATTTGTCTATTCATTTACAGATATAGGTTTTTGGTGATGTTTATATCTAAGAAAATATCCAGTTACAGACACGATGAAGCATGGCCTGTTTGCAGGAAAAATATCGATTGTTTGCTAAGACAACCCGTGCGATTGCAGAAGCTGCACGCCTCTGATAAGAGGTGTGCGGTAGCTACACGTGCATTTCCCTGGGGCTCACCAATTGGTTTGTGAGGTTTTGGATGACGGTTATATCTGAGAAGGATTGAATCTTCGTCGGCGGACTTTTCGGAGCCGCGGTAGATGGTGCCGTCGGCCTTACATTTGATAGTATGTTCCCCGGGGTCCGCCGCAACGTTTCAGTTGCAGGCAGCGGACAGTTCGGCCTTGCGGCTGGTTCGGTGACAGATGATACGCTGATGACGCTTGCCCTTCTCCAGACGTATCTTTCCTGCGGGAGGTTTGATCGTGATGCATTTCTTTTGCGTATGACGGATATCATCCGAAAGGAACCTGCGACATTTGCAAAGACGCTGTGTACTCTGCGGGATCAGGGATGCGAGCCTTTTTGCGGTACAGGTGGTAGATCTGCCACCCGGCAGCAGGACACACGACAATGTGATGCGGAAGCTTCCGGTGGGTCTTGTGTACGATCCTCCGGCCGCGACCGTTTGGGCACGACGGATTTCTGTATTCGCCCATTTTAATCAAGCAGCTGGCGGCTGCTGTGCGGTGGTATCGGCAGCAATTGCGATCTTGCGGGCGGGCGGGACAAAAGAGAAGACGACGGTTGTTGTGGCGCAGGTCGCATGGCAAAAGCTTTTCTGCGGGAATCTGAATCCATCGGTTGATTATGTGGAGGCGACCACTTGCGCTCTCACCAGTTTTCTGGATGGAGGGAGCGTCCGCGATTGTGTTGAGAGGGCGGTGTCCCTGGGCGGCGATACGGATACCATTGCAGCAATCGCTGGGGATCTTGCGGGTGTGGCTTGGGGAATGGACAATGTTCCCAAAGGGTGAATTGACCGGATTTTAATCCGGGATAAAATTGGGTTGGTTGCAGAAGGACTTATGTCGGCACGCTTCGCAGTTCGGCGAGTTTGAGGTGTTTTTTTCCTTTCGGGCACATTTCGTCGTAGGATCCGAGGATCTCAAGGACAACGTAGCGTCCCGCTTCAATCATGCCATCTGGATGGCAGAAGACGTACCCCTTGCAGAACCGATCGCCGCATACCGGCGTGTAGGTGATGCGGGTGCGGATGGCTGCCGATCTTGCCGGAATCACCGCTGTAATCTGTGCTTCGGTAACCTCGACCACAACTGCACCTCCTTCATGAACGCTGCACTCATGCTTCGCGGGCCGGACCACTGTCACGCGATAACGGCGTCCATCCTTGAGTTTTGCTCTGTGGCAGACGTTTCTTACTTTGCACACCTCGCATGCGGCAATCATTCCAGCATATACGAACTCTGCTCCCTCACGGGCAAGCACTGAGCCGACAATTGTTACGATTTTTTCTGCCTCATCCATCGTTTACCTCTCGTAAAGTGCGTTTACGGCAGCCTGGGCGGCCTCTCTGGTGATGCCAGTATCAAAGATGGTGAACCGATTGGGACGAATCTCACATGCCCGGAGAATTGCTTCCACACAGGCTCCATTGCTGATGCCAAGTTCCCTTGGGGTGGTCGGGGCGCCAATCTTTGTGAGAGAGGATCTGATGCCTTCCCAGTCGCCGCCGTGAAGATACATGCCGATGATGGTGCCAAGTCCGCAGGCTTCCCCATGCAGCGCGATTCCTGGTGCAAGTTTTTCCAGCATGTGGGCAAATTTGTGTTCACCGCCGGAGGCAGGGCGGGAACTGCCGGCAATACTCATTGCAATTCCCGATGAAAACAGCGCCTTTACCACAATCCAAACAGCCGTCTCATCGTAGCGGCTGACCAGATCCGCGCTCTTGACTAAAATCTCGGCCGTTATTTTCGACAGCGTCAGCGCGTACTCGCTGATAGCCTCACCGGTCAGCCGGTGGGACAGCTCCCAGTCGAGGATTGCCGTATAGTTGGCAATGATATCAGCGTATCCTGCTGCAAGCAGCCGGCGGGGGGCGGTTGCAATGACGCCGGTATCGGCAACGATTGCAAGCGGCGGATGGGCGACAACGCTCACATTCCCCGCATCGGTGACGACCGAAGCACGTGAAGAGGCAAGGCCGTCGTGGGAGGCGGCTGTTGGTACGCTGACGAACTGAATGTCGCGATTGTAGGAGACCACTTTCGCCGTATCTATCACACGTCCACCTCCGACAGCAACAATCAGGCCTGTCTCCGCACCGAGGCAGGCATCCTCGATTCGCTGAATCTCCTCGTAGGTGATCCGCCCAACGGTACAGGCCGCAATGTCGCCGTCCGCGAGCATTTCCATTACCCGCATTCCGACGGATTTCATCGTTGATTCACCTGACAGCAGCATGATGGGACCGGCAATGCCGAGATCATGTATGATTCCCGGAATTTGGAAAAGGGCGTCATGGCCGACTACAACGTTGCGCGGCATCTGTATCCAGCGGGATTTGTCAAAGAATTTATCCTTTAATATTCTATTATTATCTGCGTTCACAGTCGGGGTCCTCTCATGTTTAATGAAATAGGTGCGTTCATACAGAAATATTATATCGATGCGGTCATGGAGGATCAGCCATATAATATTTACTTGACAATTACATGTACAGCCATATTGCTCGTTACCCTTTATCTTCTTTATCGCTTTGCCAGGGCAAGCAATATCAGGATTGACTCGCAGCTGATCCTTGCTTCAATGTCGTTTGTAGTATTCGGCGGCATTCTTCGGGTGGTTGAGGATACGGGATGTATTCCAAAGCCGTGGTGGGTGCTGCTTGTTACGCCGCCGATCTTTTTCTTGGTGCTGTTGTACACGATCTTTGCGCTGGTGATTTCTCGCACACTGGAAACTCACAGAATTGTTTCGTCATATACTAAGCCGTATTTCTGGGTTGGTGCGGCATCAAGCGCTGTGACGCTGGCGTTTCTCTGCTGGTGGGGTATTACACAGACAGAGCTTGATCTCTGGGTTGCTGCCTGCGTACTGATGACGGCGACATCGGCCGCAGTGATTTTCTGGGTGCTGCTCCGCTATGGGTTTGGCTTTGAGTACGTGCCCCATCCTCATTATAAGATACTGATATTCGGTCATCTGCTGGATGCGTCAGCGACAAGTTTTGCGCTGGATCTGCATCCAATGCATTATATTGAGCAGCATGTTTTGGGCGATTATCTGATTCAGCTTACGGGAACAGCGTTTGTGATGTTCCCACTGAAGATTGCTGTGTTGATTCCTGCTATCTATATTTTGGAGAGCTTCAGGTACGAGGGGGATATGGGGGACATCTGGCATCTGGTTCTGCTTGCCATGATTACGATCGGATTTGCGCCAGGGGTGCGTGATCTGCTGAGGGGGGTGCTGTTTATCTGATAAGGTTGTATCGAAGGTTCTACCTGACGGCGCTTGTGATTGTGGCGGCTCTGTTCTTTGGAGTCTGTATCTCCGGGTATGCCTCCTCGCTTTCGGTACTGGAGGAACGGATGAGATCGTGGTGACGGTTCGGCATCCAACGACGAAAATGGACGCAACAGTTCCCCACGGCATCTTTGAAATCGCGGTAATTCTGATGGTGGCAGCCCTCGGGCTGCAGATGGGCAGATCGCTGTATCTGGGTGTGCAGGGAAGGAATAATGCTGGGGGGATGACATGCATGTGGTACGGGACACGGTTTTTGCTGGTGGTTGTGCCGCTGCGGGCTGCTGTGGCACTGATGAAGTCATTTGGAACGCTAGTTATTGCAGCGTATGGTTGCATGGCAGCGGAACGCTTGCAGTACATGGTGCCCCGAGGACTCGTCAGGACCGGAGCCCAAGACAGGGTACAACTGTCTGTTCGACGCAAATTGCGTGGTCGGGTGTATCACCGGAGACGGCTGGGAGATCAATTAGAGCCTGCATTTTCCGGTGAAAGTGGGTTACCTTAATTACTCTCTCGGCGCATAGATCTAATCGTTTCAGGTGTAGTATACAACATGGCAGAAGATACAGGGGGACTACCGCCACGCAGTGATTTCAGCGCGTGGTACAATGAAGTTATCCGGCGCGCAGAAATTATGGATGTCCGCTATCCGGTCAAGGGACTTTATGTTTGGTATCCATTCGGGTTTGCCCTCCGCAGCCAGACCTACACACTTCTCCGCGGCCTTTTAAACAGAGATCATGAAGAAACGCTCTTTCCTCTTCTGATTCCAGAGACGGAGTTCATGAAAGAGGCCGAGCACATCAAAGGCTTTGAAAACGAGGTCTACTGGGTTACCCACGGCGGCTTGTCACTTCTTGAGGTGAAGCTCGCGCTCCGCCCGACATCGGAGACCGCAATCTATCCTATGTACGCGCTCTGGATCCGTTCGCACGCAGATCTTCCGCTGAAGTTGTACCAGATTGTGAGCACATTTCGCTGCGAAACAAAACACACCCGTCCGCTGATCCGGCTCCGGGAAATTACCTCTTTTATGGAATCCCACACGGTGCACGCAACTTGGGATGAGGCAAACGAACAAGTCGAGTACGAACTTGGGTTGTCGCAGGAATTCTACCGTGATCTTGGTATTCCGATCCTTATCTCCAAACGTCCTGACTGGGACAAGTTCCCGGGTGCAGACTTTACGATGGCGATTGATGTAGTGATGCCGGATGGCAGAACCCTGCAGATCGGAACAGTCCATCATCTTGGTGATCACTTCTCCCGAACCTTCGGCATCACCTATGAGGATGTGAACGGCGAGCAACAGTTCGGCTTGCAGACCTGCTACGGCATCTCCGAGCGATGTATCGCTGCAATCATCGGTGTCCACGGCGACGACAAAGGTCTCGTGCTTCCGGCAACGGTTGCACCGACGCAGGTTGCGATCATTCCGGTCATCGTCGGCAAACGTGGTGATGAGATTCTTGCAGCAGGCGAGGAGCTTGAAAGCGAACTGAAGCAGTCTGGTCTTCGTGTGAAGATGGATACCCGCGACATGCGGCCTGGTGCAAAGTATTACCACTGGGAGCTGCACGGCGTGCCGCTACGAGTGGAGCTTGGTCCCCGCGATCTTGACAGCAGACAACTTGTGTGCGTGAACCGCCTGGGTGCCAAGACCATTATTTCCCGCGAAAATGCAGCAGAATCGGTGAAAAAACTGCTTGGAGAGGTGCATGACCAAATACTTGCCCGCGCGGAGAGCCATCTTGAGAGCCGCCTGATGACGGCTACAACTTCCGAGGAGTGCTGCAGGAAGCTGGACGGCAATGTGATGGCTGTGCACTGGTGTGGCTGCCGAGAGTGCGCAGACAAGCTTGAGGAGCTAACGAACGCAAGCCTGCTTGGAACCGAGATCCGCAGCAGATATGTGATCGATGATGAAGGGCCGTGCATCATCTGCAGCAAGCTCGGCAGGGCTGCTCTTGTAGGCAGATCCTACTAACCAAAACTACACGCCTCTAATAGAGGTGTGCAACCTCTTCGAATACTGTGGGGTTGTTCCCCGCACACAAATTATTTCAACAAGTACATTTCTGAGATCATGACAGGTACATACGATAAATATGCTGCAGTGGAGCGGACGATCGATTTCAAAGAACGCCGATATATTGAGGAACTCCGGATTCTGACGAAGGCTACTGCGATTGATTGTCTGATTGACGATCGGTTTGAACGGATCATTTATGTGATCAAACCGGGAGATATGGGGCTTGCAATAGGGAAAAACGGCGACAACATCAAGAAAATGTCGCGAGTTCTTGGGAAACGGATTGAAATGGTAGAATTTTCCGAAGATCGTGGGCAGTTTATTGCGAATATGTTTAAACCTGCGAAGGTTACGGATGTTTTGTTCGGCGAACCTGGCGAACCAGTGACGATTCTAGTACTGGAGAGAGGAGATTTTGGTCTTGCAATTGGCAAGGGAGGATTAACGATAGGGAAGGCCCGCCTGCTAGTCCGCAGGTTCTTTGGAAAGGACATCGGGGACATTGCAATTCCGGGGGAGGGGGATGAGTGATGAGTGCTGAAGTGTTTGATGAGCTGGGCAGGTTAATCTGTGGGTTGGGGGAACAGGATCTCAGCAAAAAGTCGTATATCCGCCACCGGGTGTTCCATCTGAAAGGTATTGACAAGTCGCTGGAGAAGGTCGGCGAGGAGTCCTGTGAGTTTGTGATTGCGGTGAAAACGGCAATGTGATGGGAATTGTGAGTGAGGCAGGACATATCTGCTGTTTCACCGGATGGTTGCCCTGAAAGCAGCGAACGTGGATTTTGCAAAAGTGGAGAAGGAGCTTAGGATCCGGTGGTCCAGCATGTACCTCCACGATTGATTCTTTTTCAGCCCTGTTTTTGCTGCACAACATCTATTGTCGTGCCGAGACTCTTCTTCAGCTGTTCAGACCGATCACCGGCGGTTGATGGTATGCTTGGTCTTACGATCCTTCGCAGCGGGTGCCGAATTTTTCGTTGAGCATGTGCTCTTTGACGATCGCATTTTCCGGGATGATCACTTCGGGCCACAGGCGCGTTCCCGAATGGATGGTGACGTTGTTGCGGAGAACCGATCGCGGGCCAATCACGGTATTATGTTCGATTGAACAGTTGTCTCCGATGGTTGTGTCAATGTCGATGATGCTGCCGGAGATGGTGGTGTTCGCGCCGACGACGACGCCGTTGTAAATGGAGGAGGAGAAGATTTTTGTGTTGCTTTTAATCATGGCGTTTTCACCAATACTGGTGTATGGGCCGATGATGACGTTTTCGCCAATCATAGCCCCATTACCGATAAAAACGGGACCAACAACCCGTGACCCGGAGCCAAGGAGGATGCCGTCTCCGAACTGCACTGGCCCGGTAATATGGGCATCTTTCACGTTTAGCGTGCCAGAGATATTGGTTGTTGTATTTTCCTGCAGCTTCCACTTCTCTGCCGCCCGCAACATCGCCGGATTTCCGACATCTGTCCAGTTACCGCGTGCCAGCCAACCGCTCAGCTGATATCCCCCCTCCATCAACAGCGGGAACAGATCCTTTGCGAAATCAAACTTCGTATTTATTGGAATAAACTCAAATATTCTCGGGTCGCAGACGTAGATGCCGGTGCTTGCGAGGTTGGAGAAGATCTCTCCAGGTGCGGGTTTTTCCCGGAACCGATGGATTCGAAGCGACGCATCCAGCTCGGCAATACCGAATTCCCGAGGATCTTCGATACTGATGAGGCCGATCGAGGTAAGCGCCGACGAGTTCATGTGCTCGCGGTAGAACTCAAGCAGGTTCAGATCCGTCATATGATCCCCACCAACCACTAAGAACGGGGCATCATTCAGATATTTCTCCGCATTCTTCACCGATCCTGCCGTACCAAGCTTCACCTTCTCCGGCACATATGTGATCGCTGCCCCGTACAGTGATCCGTCGCCCAGTGCCTTCTGGATTTCATCGCCCAGATACCCAATCGTAATCACAATGTTCGTAAAGCCGAGATTCGCCAGATGCGTCACTAGATGCACAATCGACGGGCGATTTGCAATAGGAATACACGGCTTTGGCCGCTCGAATGTAAGCGGACGAAGACGCGTACCCTCACCGCCGCACATAATGCAGGCTTTCATATTACTCTATTATTTATGCCTCGCACCTATTGGTTGTATCGCAAATGTCGGCACAACTCTATCAGAGGCATGCAGCAAACCTATGAAGTACACGCATTGGTACGGCATAAGTTAACGTGACATCACGTCATTTTTATATCTACGGCGTCAACATTATTACCAGCACAAGACACCAAAAAAGGTTGAGAGTAGAATGGGAATTCCTCAGCCTGCAGTGTAATCCTGTCCGGGGGTAACCCGGAACCTTTTTTGTTCGGATTGTTTTGTATTCCAACAAGGCAGTGAAACCTCGCCGTGGACCCGCGTTGGCTAGCTGCACGCCGACACGTCTGCGCAAAGCAACAAACAAAGCTTGACTTTGCATCGGCTGGTGGCGTGCAGTAGGTTGCACATGCGATTTTCCCTTGCGGAAGCCGTGTCCTTGCCAGTATATCCCAAAATTATGGGCAAGAGGTCACTTACGATGAACATACGTCGATCTGGACCACTCCAAGTGCGATTGAACAGCTGGCAAACGAATGTGAGGATATGCAACATGAAAATGATTGTAGCAGTCATCTGGCCGGATAAGAGGGATGACGTTGTAGATGCCCTTGAGACGCAGAATGTCCCAGGAGTAACCATCACTGATGTCCACGAATGCGGTGAGCAGGGGGGTATCTGCCCGCAGTATCATGCAGGTTCATACCCTACCGAGGGCGAAGCTGGAAATCGTCATCCTGGATACGGAGGTCGATACTATTTATCAAGACGATCCGTGAGCATGCACGGACGGATAAGACGGGAGACGTGCGTATCTTTGTGCTGCCGGTTGCTGCAGCTGCATGGGTACGTACTGATGACGTCATCGTAGGATAAGATTTCCCTGCCAGGAGTTTGCCTCCTCTCGTATTCTTCGCCCATTGGATGTAATGATAGAGATGGCAGCAAGTCGGTCAGCCGCCTGCCGGCAGGCAACGTTCCAGTCTTCTACGCGGGTTGCACGTCTCTGATAGAAGTGTGCCGTGCATTGCCGGGCAACGGGTTCCACCGCAATGCAACTCGCCGCAGAACCATCTTCTTTTAGAATACGAATTTCCATCCGTCTGTTTTGAGGATTGCTTCTGCGTCGCAGTAGTTTGGCATGAGCCGTCCGACCTCGGCCCAGAAGGTTTTCTGATGGTGGCGGAATCTGAGGTGGGAGAGCTCATGGACGACGATATATTCGATGACAATCTTGGGGCCAAAGAAGACGCTGGCATTGATGATAATGCCGTTTTTGGGAGTGCAACAGCCCCATTTCCATTCCTGTTGCTGGATCCGGAGTTTGGGAGGGGCAACACCTGCAAGCGGTGCGTAGCGGCTGATAATTTCTTCCAGTGGTGCAGTACCGATTCTTCGATAGAGCATGATCATCATGACCCGGGCGAGTTTTGTCTGCTCACCTTCGGTGAAGGTGTCAGGGACGGTTATGATGAACTGCCCATTGGTGAATTCAGCTCTTGTGGAGTTGCCGCTCTTCCGGATCACCGGATACTCGGTTCCAAAGAAGGGGAGGGTTTCACCATTTGTATATCCGCGGGAGATGGTTGTTCTTGCGGTGTATTTTTGCACTTGGGTAAAGATCCAGTCAGCTTTGGCATCAACGAGTTTTTTTACTTTTTCAGATGGGATCTGCTGGGGCATGTGGACGATGACGGTCGCATTTGGTTTGACTTCGATTGCCCAGGATTTTCTGCGGCTGCTATAGACAACTGCGTAGGGGATTTCCTGCCCATCCAAGATGACTGTTCCCGAACCGGCTGCTTCTTTGGACCGCATGTGAATTATTATCTCTCCGTCGCGCCAATATATATAAGATATGTTAGTTCACGCAATTGATCGTGAGGTGCTGGACCTGCTTTTAGAGATGGGGAAATCAAATTTTCCCGACGAGTTCATTGTGATGCTCGGGATGGAAAAGGGTGTGATTACGACGGTGTATCCAATTGCGGGGACGACGGTTACGAGCGACAGCGCGACGATTTTTATGGAAATGATTCCGCTCGGGATGCAGATTGCCGGGACGGCTCACTGCCATCCACGTGGCGCGTTGTGGCCATCAGATGCTGATTTGCAGATATTTTCAGAGAGTGGCCAGTGCCATATTATTGTGGGCGATCCGTTTGAGGTGGATTCGTGGCGCTGTTTTGATCGTGAGGGATATGAGCGACCTCTGGAGGTTGTCACTGCGTGAAATGGGTTGTTGCGACCGGGACGTTTGATATTCTGCATCCCGGGCATTTGTTTTATCTGGAGGAGTCGAAGAAGCTTGGCGATGAGCTGTGGGTGATTGTTGCCAGGGAGCGGAATGTGATGCATAAGCCGCGGCCAGTTGTTCCTGAAAAACAACGTTTGCGGATGATTTCTGGGTTGCAATGCGTGGATCATGCGGTTCTTGGAGATAGAGAGGATATATTCCGGCCAATTGCGGAGATTGATCCAGATATTGTTACACTTGGATTTAATCAGATGTTTTCAGAAGAGCTGCTGCTTTCCCAGATGCGGGAGCATGGCATCCGTGCAGATGTTGTGCGGATTGGGGATTATACCGGCTGCCCGTTTAATTCTTCGACGAAAATTATTGATGAGGCGGTGAAGAGGAGATGCAGGGGATGAGGAAGGCTTCTGTTGATGAGGAGGTTGTGCGGCTGACACGTTTTATCCGCGAGAACGGCGGTGATGCGGTGTTCATTGATGTGGATAAGATAGTTACGGGTGCGTGGGTAAGGATGAAGTGCCTGTTCGGCTGTAACGGATTTGGGCGGCGGTTTTCATGTCCGCCTTACGCGCCTGCGCCTGCAGAGACGCAGGCCGTACTTGACTGTTATTCCCATGCGCTTCTGGTGCGGTTTGCGGGGGACATTGGGGAGCCGGTTCCGGAGCGGCGGGTGTCCCACGAGATGACACGGTATGTGCAGAGGGTGATGTTTGAGCTGGAGGATATGGCATTTCAGGATGGTTTTTACAAGGTGTTCGGGTATACGGGTCATCAGTGCGGCTGGTGTGCAAACTGCTGCGCAAAAGAAGGGGGGACGGTGATTACGGACTGCAAAAACCGGCAAAAAATGCGGCCGAGTATGGAGGCTGCGGGTATGGATGTGTATGCGACATGTGCGAATGCGGGATGGAAACTGGATGTGCTGGAGTGTACGCAGGTTCCGGGCAGTGCGGTGCTTCATTCACCGATGACAACGGTGATGCTGCTGCTTTTGGAATAATTATAGGGAATCGACCCATTCCCCTGGAAAAGCTGCACGCCTCTGATTGAGGTTACGCAGACACATCTGCGCAAGCAAGATGACGTCCCGCGGGAGGACCTCGCACACCGCGCCTGGGGATGCATAGACACCTACAATGTGGAAAAGGGTACGATCTCGATTAGTGAGGGTGGACCGGACAAGTCCTACAAACCGAAGTCGACCGGGACGTATAAGGTCACCGGTCACGAGAAAGAAGGGAAGGGAACTGTCCACGACGAGGTTCGGTCACACAATAACCAAAAAGAGTGAGCGGTTCTCGCCAGCACATACTCTCACGTGCAACTAATGAATCAGGCGAACCCATGGACGAGAAATGACCTGCATGGCGTTGGAGAACTAGAAAAAGAAGGTGGTCCAACGACAACTTGTATCCTCATGCTGCTCCTCGCCCCACGGAACGCAATAGCAGCTGACGAATCGGGAAAATCCGTGGAGTTGGACGTTGCGTTTGCGTACTTCCCTCAAGTACGACCAAGAAACCGGACGGGCGATCCCGGTTAATCTTCACAGACTAACCGATTATTGCTCCGACCTGATAGATGAGGAACGTCAGAAACTGAGCGATAGGTACAATGCCTATAAGCAGATAGACGTCATCGATCCGAGCTACCAGAAATTCCATGTAGGAATCGAGAAGTACAGATACAGCAAGCTGATAAATTCGCTCAATCAGTCCTCAGAAACCATCACCACCGACTCGGAGGACGCTTCCCCGACCCATGAAGGCCACGGGGTACGACCCGTTCGGTATCCTGCATGAGCGATCTCAAAAGTACTGTTCCTGTGAGTATGAGACTACCAGATACATGAGATGGCCACCTGGCGCGGGAAACCAGACCCTGTCCGGGGCAATTATTGCCACAATTGTCGGCGTCGTCATCCTCATCGTCCTTATGGGTGGGGCTGCAGTGCCTAGGCCGGTACTGGCGTGGGGCGACCCCGGTGGGTGGATACTCTGTATCCGCTTGTTGAGTATGTCCCGTACTAATCAGACAAAGTAAGTACCCGGCAACTCCTGTAAAATCCCCGTTCAGTTCCCTTTTTGCCGGTTCATCAGAGCATTGAGCGCTCCTTCTATCAACACAGCCCCGCCTTCAATGCCTGCAAGAGGACGGGCCGTAATGGATATACGGCTCCGGTCCGGCGGGGTGATACCAAAGAATGCAGCCCTGCGGTAGGTGGCCGCCTCAAAGGTTGAGCCGATGATCAGATCAGGTTCTGCTGCAGCAATCGCTGCATTGATCTCCACGGAGTTTGCCGAGTACGGCACACCATCCGCACCGTGGTCTCGAGCAAACACAATGGGGACATCTGAGCCGAAATAACGCTCCATCATCATTTTTGCAAAAACAGCGTAGCTCTCTTGCGCCGCGACCACAACGATCGGCGGATTGTACTTCCGCAGATACTTGTCGCAGGAGTAGTACATGTGCTCCTCAGCACGCTTCCATTCGGCAAGGACAGCATCGCAGTTCGTGACTGGGAAAACACCCACAAGTCCTTCAACAGTTTTTGGGATATCCAAGAACAGCAGGCTACCAAGATTGGTACCCACCCCGGAAGGGTACGAAGAATTAGCCGAAACCGTGAATGGTGCAGCGCCTGAGCGGAGATTTTTGTACGTGTCGCAGCAGAACCGCACCGCAACCGAAAGACCTAACAGGCCAAGCAACCGCTCTGTCTCGCGCAGATTGCCGCACCAGAAAAGATCCAGGAGATTAATACCATCAATGTTGATGCCAATGCGAGTGTCGCTGACAGCAGGTGCGACGGCGGCGATGGCTCGTTTTGTTCCTTCTTCCGCATTGCCGCAGAACCCCGGGGCATCCACAAAGATCGCAGAAACGTCAGAGAAGGCAGTCTTCAGATCCTCGCCTATCAACGCCGGAACACAGGTGTTGACTACGGCAATCGGCTTCCCAGTAGAGGCAACCTCGGTCACCACCTCACGCAGCCGGTCGATAGTGCCGAACACAATCTCCGACTCCAGAAGGTACGTACTGAACAACGGAACCTTCAGGAACGACCGCGGATAGTAGTAACAGCCGGACGAGCCATGAATGATCACACAAAGATCGGGAAACCCTGCAAGGGCTGCCACTGCCCCGGTCATCGCACACGGCCAGACCGGATTCATACATCTGCTGTCAGCCATGGTTCGTCGCCCCCCTCCACAGAGAGAGCATCTTTTCAACACCCGCCGTTCCAATGGGAAGGTAAAATGGCAGCCGGATCGGAAACCCATCGGACCGTTCTTCCATTGACAGCCGGGTAATTGCCTCGCGGGCAACTGCACAGGTCCCGGAGAACGGCTCAGCCCCAAGAAAGACAGATCTACCAGAAAGCCCCGCAAATTTTGCGAGCATTGCATTCTGATATGCTGTTTCACTCTCCATTGCGGCCGTAATTTTCTCTTCGGGAACGTTGCAGGCTTTACCGACATCACACAAGAACAAAAAACAGCCGGAGAGTCCGCGGGGAAACTCGGGGATCACTGGGCGGCCGAACCGCTCACCGAACACTTTTCCTGCGGCTGCGACTCGTTCGTCCCGCAGAACAAAACACTGGGAACTGCCAAGCTGCATAAGTGTAGCGTAATTGCCGTTGCGGCAAAACCGCACCGTCACCCGAAGACCGAGTTTTGCGAGCAGACGCTCCACCTCCGCATAATTTAGGTCAGCCTCGAACTCAAGATTCTTCTCACCGATAAGAGCAACTGTCCCGAACACCGATTTAGCAACGGGGGAGCGGGTGGCGAGCGCGGTAAGAACAGCATTCTCTCCGTCTTTGGCGCTCCCTCCCAAAAATCCCGATGCCGGCACATAGAGGATCCGATCCGCGTACAAATGGCGGGCACAAACTGCGCCGCAGTCATCCCCGATGGTCTCCGGAATGCAGGAAGTTACGACGATGATGAGATCCGGGCTTTCCACGGCAGCACGATCCAATGCGGCGGAAAGGCAGTCCTCACCACCGAATATCACCTCACGATCCCCGAAGCTGGAGACAAGAATCTCCGGCACAATCCAGACATCACTATCATTTATCATCGCATGCAGCATCGAAAACGCCTGATGCACGCAGCCCTCAGGAGCGTGGACGACAGCAACCGCTCCTGGGATAAAACAGGCGACCGACAGAGCACCCCCTAAAGCACAGCCAGCCATCCGGGATTCATAAATACTCTCTGGCAAGATTCTCCAGCTCATCAAGTTCAAGGGCTTTTGGAATCCGCAGGTCTTCGTTGGCAAGAATCGTTTTTGCAAGCCCACGATATATCTCAGCCTGCAAAGAGATTGGGGCATACTCGATCACCGTCATCCGGTTCACCTCGGCGACCTGCACCGCTTTATCGCGAGGGATAAACTGCACAAAATTTGAACCGATACGGTTTGCAAATTCCTCGACAAGCTCACGCTCGTTGTCCATATTTTTGGAGTTGCAGATAACACCACCGAGCCGGCAGCGTGCCGTGCCCCGTTGAGAAAGCCGCGCGATCGCTTTACAGATATTGTTTGCAGCATAGAGGCTCATCAGTTCGCCGCTTGTTACCAGATAGACCTCCCGCGCGTAGCCGTCCCGCATCGGCATGGCAAACCCTCCGCAAACCACATCCCCAAGGACGTCATAGATTACAATGTCACCATAAAGCGCTTTCATTTTTTCCAGCAGCTGAAACGTTGCGATAATTCCTCGGCCCGCACACCCGATGCCAGGCTCCGGGCCCCCGGCCTCCACGCATCGAGTACCGCCAAATCCGGTGAAGACAACATCATTCATAGCGATATCTTTTCGTTCGTACATCTGCTCAAGCACGGTTGGAATCCAGCGACCGTTCATCAGCATTCTGGTACTGTCGTGCTTTGGGTCACAGCCAATCTGCATGACGTCCAGACCCATCTCCGCAAACGCCACCGACAGATTTGCAGATGTCGTGGATTTCCCGATACCTCCTTTGCCGTAGAGGGCTATCTGTCTCATTCACTATTCTATTGACCTGCATACCACATATATCTTAACTTGTGACAAGCTATTTTTCACTCGGGAAGGAAGACGCCAAGTTAGTTCTAGTTTTACTTCTTCTGCCATCACTGTTGCAACCATTGCAGGGCAGCTGGTTCCGCTACCATGCAACCTATGAGTAGTAAAAAATGGAATTACACCACAAAGTGCTTAGATGTGGGCCAGATGTCAACTTACTTGCTCTTGCAGTATATTTGAAAAAAGAAAGTGATAGGTAGATTATCATGGTGACCCATGATGATTTGAACGGGATGACCGTAATGAGTAGTATTCACTCCCAGGTTTCTCCCATTTTTCTCAGTCGTTTGATCCTTGCCAACTGCACACACAGGAGAAGCGCATATACGCATAACAAAAAAATAAGAAAAATACTTATCGACCATTTCGTAATTTATCCCGCAATTTTCGACAAATCACGCACTTTATACGCCTTTATTACCGTTGGCAAATAATACCACTCTTTCCAATGCAACGTCTCTACGTACCAGATATAGCATTCAGGCTTCTCCCACCGTCCATGAAACTTGAGAGTATGCATTGTGGTTATCCGGTTTCCATTTCCGTCAGCGATATCCGGTTGGTTGTATGTAAAATCATTATCAACCGTATCTTCCCACATAGTCACATACGGCTGTTTACGCCTATTAGTTCACTTGTATCTGAACGGTCAGTGTCGCATTCTATGACCCCCTTGGAAGTTTGAGCTTGGCAGACCAACTATCAGACGTATCCTCTTCAACAATAATAATCGGAATATATCTTCTCCGTTCTGATGATACCTGCGGAATTGCAAGATAATGGCTTATGGGGAAATTACGATTTCCGAAGGCTGTGACGTTGTCTCCTTGTGCCAGATTTCTTATCGGACTTAACGGTTTAAGTGGAAACATATAAAAATATTAATCAACTATTGATATAGAAAAGTATATTTCAGATTTTGAGAACAGTTCCCCATTCAAAATGATAATTCCGAAATCGCCATAATACAAATATTTATATAGAACTGCAATACAAATAATTAGCGTAGCGAGTATTCGAGTAAATTGCCATGGAGAAAAAAACAGAAATCCCGGAAGAACACCAACCGGTGGCAGAGGAGACTCCGGTGACTACCGTTGAAGAGACTCCGATTGATCCGGCCGTTGAGCTCACCAGAAAATATGATGAGCTCAACGATAAGTATTGCCGTCTTGCCGCAGAGTTTGAGAATTATAAAAAACGTGTCAAACGTGACGCGAAAAATACCATCCGGTACGCAAACGAAAAACTTGCCCACGACATGCTTGACGTTTTGGACAACTTCGAACGTGCACTCATCGGCGGTGACGACGATCTCAGGTCAGGACTCGAACAGATACACAAACTCTATCTCTCGATCCTTGCCAACAACGGTGTAGAACCAATGAATGCCCAAGGATCTGTGTTTGACCCGAACCAGCATGAGGCAATCGCCTACATCCCGTCAGAATCCCTAGAAGGAGTAATCGTTGACGAAGCAATACGCGGCTACACCATGCATGACAAAGTTCTCCGTCATGCAAAAGTCGCCGTTTCACGCGGAAAAGAAGAAGAAACAAAGGTGAAGTAATTGACAGATAAAAAAATCAGCAGCAAAGTAATTGGAATTGACCTTGGAACAACAAACTCCTGCCTTGCCATCATGGAAGGAGGAAGCCCGATCGTCATTGCAAACGCTGAGGGCTTCCGGACCACGCCATCGGTTGTCGGCTTTTCCAAAGATGGCGAACGTCGAGTCGGCAATGCCGCCAAACGCCAGGCTATCACCAACCCGATGAGGACAGTCAGTTCCATCAAGCGTCACATGGGAACCGACCATCATGTCGAGATCGACGGCAAGAAGTACTCTCCGCAGGAGATTTCTGCCATGATTCTGCAGAAGCTTAAGCTTGACGCGGAAGCATACCTCGGAGAGAAAGTCGAAAAGGCTGTCATCACCGTTCCCGCCTACTTTAACGACGCACAGAGGCAAGCAACGAAAGATGCCGGAAAGATTGCAGGGCTTGATGTTCTGCGTATCATCAACGAGCCGACTGCATCTGCTCTTGCCTATGGACTTGAGAAGGAAAAAGAAGTTACCGTCCTCGTCTACGATCTCGGCGGCGGAACATTCGATGTCTCTATTCTGACCCTTGATAATGGTCTCTTCGAGGTAAAAGCGACAGCAGGAAATAACCGTCTTGGCGGTGACGATTTCGACCAGAGAATCATCGACTACCTTGCAGAGGAGTTCAAAAAGAAAGAGGGCGTTGACCTCAGGAAGGATCCGGTCGCCATGCAGCGGTTAAAGGACGCAGCAGAAAAGGCAAAGATAGAACTCTCGTCCCTGCAGAAGGCAAATATCAACTTGCCGTACATCACCGCCGACTCCTCTGGTCCAAAACACCTCGACATCGATCTGACCAGGGCAAAGCTTGAGCAGCTGATAGACGACCTTGTTCAGAAGACCGTTGGGCCGGTCAAACAGGCATTAAGTGATGCAGGCCTCAGTGCATCTAACATTGACCACGTGCTTCTTGTCGGCGGCTCGACTCGTGTGCCGGTCGTCGTTGACATCGTCCGCAAACTGCTTGGCAAAGAGCCGGACAAGAACCTCAACCCAGACGAGTGTGTTGCCCTCGGCGCAGCAGTCCAGGGAGCGGTACTCACCGGTGAGACCAAGGATGTTGTTCTCCTCGATGTCACCCCGTTGACCCTCGGTATTGAGACCCTTGGTGGCATTGCAACCAAACTCATCGAGAGAAACACCACCATCCCGACGAGAAAGAGTCAAATTTTCTCAACGGCAGCCGACAACCAGACCTCTGTCGAGATCCACGTTGTTCAGGGAGAGCGTCAGTTTGCCCGTGACAATTTCAGCCTCGGCAAATTCCAGCTTACCGGCATCCCGCCTGCGCCGCGCGGCATGCCGCAGATTGAGGTCACGTTTGATATCGATGCAAACGGGATCGTGCATGTCTCTGCAAAGGATCTCGGGACAGGACACGAACAATCGATGACTATCTCCGGCAGAAAGGATCTCAACAGCGACGAGATCGAGAAGATGGTCCGCGATGCAAAGCAGTACGAGGAGGAAGACAAGAAACACCGCGAGGAGATTGAGCTGCGTAATACCGCCGACAACGCTGTTTATGCTGCTGAAAAACTCGCGAACGATAAGGAGACAGCCGACAAGATAGAGGCAGAGGACAAAGAAAAAATTGAGAAAGCTGCAGCAGAACTCAAAGAGGTTCTCATCAAGGAAGATGCAGTAACCGAGGTCATCAAGGAAAAGATGGATGTCCTGCAGGAAGTTGTGTTTGCAGTGACTTCGAAGATGTACCAGAAAATTCAGGCCGAACAGCAGGCACAGCAGCAGGAGGGAACCTCTGGCACGGGAGCAGGATGCGATGGAACCTGTAGCGGCGACTGCGGTACCAAACAGGACGACAACGTGGTTGATGCAGACTACGAAGTGAAGAAGGATTAAACTCTTTTTTTCAGGAGAATGACAATGGGTTCGGAATCGTACTATGATGTCTTGGGTGTTCCCCGCAATGCGACGGAGACAGACATCAAAAAGGCATACCGGAACCTCGCCAAGAAGTATCACCCAGACGTCTGCAAAGAGCCCGGGGCTGAGGAGAAGTTCAAGTCGATCAATGAGGCGTACGCGGTGCTGTCAGATGAGTCGAGACGCCGTCAATATGATCAGCTGGGACACGAGAACTTTACGAACGCTTCGAAGGGCAGTTACGGCGGTGGACCAGGAGGTGCAGGATTCAATGCCGATTTCTCCGGGTTCGGCGATATCTTCGATTCGTTTTTCGGTGGAGGCGGGCGCAGATCCGGCCCCAGCCAAGGCAGTGATCTGCTGATGCGGATCCAAATAACGCTGGGAGATGCGGTGTTCGGGGTACAGAGGGAGATCGAGGTGCTGCACACCGAACAGTGTCCGGACTGCGACGGGACGGGGAGTTCAACGAAGAAGATGGCTACGTGTCCGAAATGCGGTGGGACGGGTCAAATCAAACAGATCAGAGATTCGATCTTCGGTCAAATGATGACGGCGTCGCCTTGTCAAAACTGCGGAGGACGCGGAAAGGTTCCGGAATCAGTCTGCCGGAACTGCACTGGCACCGGCAGAACGAGGGTCAGAAGGAAGGTTACGGTGCATGTACCACCGGGCATTGAGTCGAGGATGCGGCTGCGGATGGAGGGATACGGTGAGGCAGGCGATTACGGAGCACCGAATGGCGATCTGTATATCGAGGTCTTGATTATGCCAAACCAGCGATTCGATCGCGAGGATGACAATCTGGTGACGCAGTATGAAATTACGCCGGCCCAGGCAGCACTCGGCTGCGAGGTCGAGATCGAGACGCTGGATAAGAAAAAGGTGGCGCTAAAGGTTCCGGCAGGGATTTCGTATGGTACCCGTCTCCGGATTCCTGGCGAGGGCATTCGAAGACGCGGCAATTTCGGGAGCCTCATGGTGCGGATTATAATCGCAACGCCGAAGAAACTTTCATCGGCTGAGCGGGAACTCTATGAAAAACTTCTTGCCACCGAGGAGAATGCTCCGAGAGAAAAAGAGCAGAAGAGATCTGCATCCGACAGTGATGCCCCAAAGGATGAGAAAAAAAAGAAGCGCGGCATCTTTAAATAATATTTCGAAAAGTAAGCGACCATCAAAAGGATGATGTAGAAGAACAGTTCAACCACGTCTTTTGGTGAGATTTAACGGAAGCATTGCATTCGGTCTATCATTTCAAGACTGAACACCGGATACCAGAAAATCGATTTTTTTATGGAATTATCATTTTGAATGGGGGACTGTTCTCCAAATCTGAAATATAACTGTCTATATCAATAGAGAACGACAAAACAGTTATAGATTATCACTAAAATCGATAAGTCCGTATTTCTCTGGGCTGCCATACGGTTCCTATATTGTGGCATTTGTTGTGCATTAGGCTGATGGCTATCGCTCGCATACGATTTTATTACCAAACCTTCCGCTTTAGGAAAGTGGTGCACGGTATTTTCAACCGTTATGATTTGTGTACCTTCTCCACTGTGCAAGTACTTCTGAACCAGATATCTCTCCACGTTGACAGAATAAGCATACGTGTACGCGTTGCTATTCTGAAGTGCTACTACGCATCCCGCATAGCATGGGATAATCTGCATAATTGCTATGATGTCCGAAATAATTTTCTTCATTTCATCTCCTTGTTTTGTTCAATTTCAATACACAATTTGCGTTTGTAAAGCTCTGCGCGACTGTTCCTAGTCTTCGAGTTCCCGCTTTGCGGCAGCCTCAACTATTTTCCCTGCGTCTGCCTGATACCAATGCCTCTTACCATCTTATGTATCTATTATGCCCCCCAATAACGCACATATATATCTCATCCCATTAGTACGGCAGTAGGCAGAACCAGCAAGATAAAAACGGGATGAGCTGCAATCGTTCCGCTTGCAGCAACTAGTAACAGTGTCCGCAGAACCCACCCGAGCAAAACCCTGATATTCGCGGAAAATAAAACATAGTATTATTATGGAGAGCAGCAACGGCCTTCCTACACTTGCCTGCGGCGGAAGATGGGGGGAGCGGACTTTTGTCGCTCCAAACGCGACGATTGTAGGGGACATCACACTGGGGGACGACGTCACCGTCCTGTTTGGTGCAGTCCTCCGAGCAGACATGGCACCAATCATCATCGGCAGCCGCTCCAATGTGCAGGACAACGCCGTCATTCACGAAAGCACCGGCCATCAGGTAACCATCGGCAGCAATGTTTCCATCGGGCACGGCGCCATCATCCACGGCTGTACAATCGGAGACGACTGCCTGATCGGCATGGGGGCTATTGTCTTAAACGGTGCCGTCATCGGCAAAGGGTCCCTCGTAGCCGCCGGAACACTAGTCTCAGAACGCAAAATCATTCCGCCAAACTCCCTCGTCATTGGCGTACCGGGAAAAGTTGTCCGCGAACTCACCCCAGAAGAAACCACAGGCAACCTCCAAAATGCCGACACGTATGTTGGTATCGGCAAGAGATATCAGCATGAGTTGGCATGACGTCGTCGTCATCGGTGCAGGCGTTGCCGGCATTCAGGCGGCAATGGACATCACCAGCCACAACATCCCCGTCTGTCTCATCAAACGGGAACCAACGATTGGCGGCCACATGGGAATGCTTGACAAAACCTTCCCGACAAACGACTGCTCGATGTGCATCCTCTCCCAAAAAATGGCCGACGTCGATCGGCACCCGAACAGTACCCTACTGACTCTTGCGGAAGTGGAAAAGATTGAAGGTGATGCTGGAGACTTCACCGTCACCATAACCAAATATCCCCGCTACATCCGGGAATCTAGCTGCATCGGCTGCGGCGACTGTTCTGCGGCCTGTCCAGTCGAGGTGTACAACAGCTTTGATGCAGGCATTGGCGTTCGCAAGGCCATCTACAAGCCGCACGCGCAGGTCATCCCAAACTGGGCGATGAAAGATAATCTGCACTGTATTGAGTGCGGACTCTGCTATAATGTCTGCGGCAAAAATACTGTTTTGCATGTTGACGAGGAGGCCGTACAGATCATCACCATCAGCGCCGCTGCAGTCGTAATTGCAATGGGCTACGCCTTCTTCGATGCACGGAAGAAGGGACAGTTCGGTTATCTGCGGTATCCCGACGTCCTCCCGGGCATCGAGTTTGAACGAATGATCAATGCGGGTGGTCCGACCTTTGGCGATATCCGCAGACTTTCCAACGGAGAGACACAAAAGTCTGTCGTGTTCGCTCAGTGCGTCGGGAGCCGCGACATATCACTTGGGCGAAATTTCTGTTCCTGTGTCTGTTGTATGTATGCTCTCAAAAACTCCATGATGATAAAAGAACACTACCCAGAGATCGATATCACCATATTATACAGCGATCTGCGCGCCTACGGCAAAGGATACGAGGAGTACGCAGAACGTGCAAACCAAATGGGAGTCAATATCGTCCGTGCTCTCCCAGGCGAGGTCCAACAGGCGAAGAACAACCTGGTCCTTCACGTCGAAGACATCGAGACCGGCGAGTTCAATAATTTGGAAGCTGATCTGGTTATCCTCTCCGTCGGCATTGCACCGGCGCTAGGCACCATCCGACTGGCACAATCCCTCGGCCTTCCGCTGGACGAAAACAACTTCCTTGCAAGCGCTGACACGAAGCTCGACCCGGCGGGAACGATCCGGCCCGGCATCTACATCGCCGGAACCGCCATCGCGCCCAAAGACATCCCCGACTCCGTCATCTCCGGCGGGGCCTCTGCCATGAAGGCAGTCATTGATGGGTTCTATACTTCAGGGGCGCAGCAGTGAACAGTGATATCAAAACGATCTGGTGGAACGACGAAAATAATGCCGTCATGCTGATCGATCAGACAAAACTTCCGGTCGCATGCGTGATAACCGAAGTCAGGACCGTTAAGCGACTGGTAGAAGCAATCCGCCGCCTTGAGATTAGGGGAGCACCGGCTCTTGGGATTGCCGGAGCATTCGGCGTGGCACTTTCAGCTCTTTCCTGCGCTTCAGATGCCGAGTTTGCCGAAACCGTTGCGATGGATGCAGCGCTTCTCAAGAGCACCCGGCCGACCGCCGTTAACCTTGCATGGGGCATTGACAGAGTGCTCCGATCGATGGAGAACTTGCCGCCGATGACGGCAAGACTCCTTGCCGTTACCACTGCAAAGAACCTCTCAGCCGAGGATGAGAAGGGTTGCATGCTGATAGGCCGTAATGGGGCGTCACTCCTACCACAGATCGGAACGGTGCTGACGCACTGCAATGCAGGGGCACTCGCCTGCTCCACGTGGGGAACGGCACTTGGCATTATTCGTTCGGCCAGAAAGATGGAAAAGAAGATATCCGTTGTTTCTTGCGAAACCCGGCCCCTCCTTCAAGGATCCAGGCTGACCGCATGGGAACTGCATCATGACGGCATTCCGGTGACCTCCATCATTGACGCGGAAGCTGCCTGGCTTATGCGGCAGGGCAAGATAGACTGCGTTGTTGTCGGTGCTGACCGCATCACCAAAGATGCGGTCTTCAACAAAATCGGCACCTACATGCACGCTGTCTGTGCGAGGCACCACAACATCCCGTTCTATGTTGCCGCTCCCGCCTCAACATTTGACATCGGTGCGGCTGAGGCCGATATTGTTGTTGAGGAACGGAGCCGCTGCGAGGTTGCGGCCTTCTGGGGAAAGCCAACCGTGCCGGAAGGCGTGCCTGTCATCAACTATGCGTTTGATGCAACGCCGCTGGATCTTGTCTCCGCGATCATCACCGAGACGGGCGTTTTGTATCCGCCGTATGACTTTTCGTGTCTTGGGCATATGTAACACAATGGCCCTCCTTTCTCCCGTTCCTATAAGCAACAAGGCAGGCCTGCCCGTCGGTCAGGCAGGTTGGCGGCGGATTCCACTGCCACATGCAACTCCTCCACCATTTGGCTTTGCAGTTAGTCATTATCGTCGCACTGTTTGTTCTGTCAGTTCAAAAGAATCTTTCCGGTCCATGGCTTTTCCCTGGTCTGCAGTTGCATCCATTGGGTCTAGCAAAAATATCGAGGAAGGAAAGTCATGCTAATTAGTTTGCCGTTTGGGATGACGGTATTCAACAGCCCGTTCTGGGATAATCTAGCACTTCTGATCGGACGGATTCTGCTGATTCTGATCATCACCTGGATCCTGTCCGTGATCCTGATGATTGCCTTAATCATGCTTTCGATCAAACGCAAACAACTCTGCTTTTCAATACTGCTCCGACCAGCTCTGGCACTTATGGAAGGTGCGGTTGTGACAGGATGCCGGATTCTTGGTGTTGACGCAACGCAGCTGATGGAGTTTTTGATTAAGATTGACAACGATGTAAACACGACCTCCTTTGCCGCTGTGCCGACGGAAAATCGTGCAGTTTTTTTTCCGCAGTGTCTGCGGTCTGCAGTCTGTCCGGCCCGCCTGACACCGGACGGTCTGAAGTGCATCTTTTGTGGAAGTTGCAACCTCGGATCGGTTATTCCTCCACTGGAAAAAGCTGGCTACCGGACATTTCTGATCCCAGGCTCAACGTTCATCAAGCGGATGGTCAAAAAGTACCGGCCGCAGGCGATGATAGGCGTCGGTTGTATCCTGGAGGTCAAAGAGGGACAGGAGATGGGGAAACGTATCTCAGTGATTACGCTCGGTGTGGTGACCAAGACCGATGGCTGTGTTGAGACGACGATGGATTGGGACAAGCTGCTGGAGGTTGCCTCCATCGGTCTTTTGCAGCCGATCGTCCGTTGGGAGCTGGAAAAAAAGCATTAGCTGCACACCTCTGATAGAGGTGTGCCATGCAACCGATCAGACTGCGTGCAAGTGCCCGAACAAAAGTATGCTGGAAGTCCCTTGCCACAGACTTCCATTGGTAATACCAGCAAGGCAGGCTGGTCTCTGCCGTTCAGCACCCATGTGTACAGCGTGCAGTGCCGAGGTATCCCACGGAGATACGTTCAATCGTTCTTGGCACATTCCAAGAATGCCCCATTTTTTCGTGCCGTGAAGTGGATGCCAGTGGTAGCAAATGGTGTTTCTTGCGGGTATACGTCCGTAAAAAATCGTGGTTTGCTGTTGGGGCATTACTTCACAGAGCCCTTGATCATTTCTACCACATGAATTCCTTCAATGCGGGTAATCGGGTACTGGCCGTCTTCATCCTTTTCCGCAGACTTGACCATGTCCCAGACGGTAAGGAGCGCAATGGACGCTCCGGTCAGCGCCTCTATCTCGATACCGGTTTTGCCGAACGTTTTGACGCGACACGAAGCCTCGATGTACTCAGTGATTCTGCACAAAGGACACCGTGACGGTACCAACCGGTATCGGGTGGCACATGGGGATGACCGGCCCATGTCTGCTGAACCGCCATGATCCCGGCAACCTATGCGGTTGCGAAGACGTTTCCTTTGACAACCGTGCCCTCTGCGATCGCTTTCAGAGTTTAGGGTCGGAGATGGATTCGTCCGCTAGCGACTGCCTCACGGACGGCGTCAGGCTTTTGCGTGATGTCGACCATGTGGACTTCAGTTTTCTCGTTTACGCGTGTGAATGGATGCATATCTCACTTTTTTCGAAATAGTGTATACGCAAGATACCTGAGAAAATCGGTTGCAGTCAAGCCATCTCCAGCTTCGGCAGTGGCTGTGTTGCCAACGAAACCTACCGCGTAGACAGCTGCACAGGCCGCCGGCATCGCCGACATGCGGGCAAACAGGCCGCCGCAGCATCCAGCAAAACATCGCCTGTTCCACCGGTAGTCATGCCGGGAGCGCCGGTTCTGTTGAATCTGACACGGCTGCCATCTGAGATGGTGTCAACAGGCCCTTTGAGAATGACAACACCTCCCACAGCTGCAGCAGCAGACCGGATCGCCCCGCCGCGTGCGTTCGGCTTTTCGGGAGCTGCTCCAAAAGTCCGGGAAAATTCTCCTGTGTGCGGCGTGTAGATAGGCTCACGGGAGGCAGGCAAAGCAGGTTTGCATCCACGACGGCTTTTTTTGCAGCGACAACCACCTCTGCACCCACGGCGAGACTCTCTGCCGCATTACCGAGTCCGGGGCCGCAGACGATTGCATCGGATCTCTCCGCAAGTCTGATAAGACGATCGCGGTGCTCTTCTGTGAGCTGATCGCCTGGCAAACGGTCATGAATAATGTTAGGCGCAAAGCCGTCTATCGGTGCTGCTACTCGGGCAATGTCGGCTCCTGCACGAAGCGCCGCAATGCCTGCAAGAAACAGTGCACCCTGATAAGGTCCACTATCTACGATCAGGACAGTCCCTCAGGAGCCTTTTTGGGACCCCGCAGGCTTTTCTGGGATCAGCAGCAGGTCACCCTCGCCGCAGAAGATCTCGGCGGCAAGAGGGATGTCGATGTTGGATACCTCGGCACCTGGTGTTTTTGCTAGATGGAACGCTACAACGCGATCAGCATGTGCCCCGGGTGTCGGCACGTCGCAGGCAATGATGCAGGCTGCGGCTGCGTTCATACGGGAAACAAGTGCTGCATACGGCTCTTCGAGCGGAAGCCGTGCGCCGGTCCCAAGCAGAGCATCTACAAGAGTGCCTGCGAAAAACAGCTCCAGCACACTCCATTCTCTGAAAAGCGGTTATGCCCCAGCCATCCACATTTTGGTCAACGACACGCATCGTATCTGCCGAAACAACGCTGGACAGACCGAAGGATAGAAGTTCACGCATAGAAGTCCCCGTTCAATCTGGCCCCGGACATTACCGAAGCTATCAGTATGTAGTCCATCGCAAAAAATAAACCATCCCATACCTATAGCTTGCTGGAACACCAACTACATAGAAATGGGTTTCATTGAGGATATCAACACCGCAGCCGAGATCATATTGGATGCCCATGCGATAACGCTTGTGTCGCATATTGATGCAGACGGCATCACAAGCGAGGCGATTGCCGCACAGGCAATTTCTCGGCTCGGTATTCCCGTGACGCCCATTTTTATCCGTCAGCTGGAGCCACTGACCATGAAGCATGTTCCAAACGATGACACTCTCAAGGTGTTCACGGATCTCGGTGCAGGCCAACAGAACCTGATGGAGGAAGCAGGACTGCCCTCGGACAGAATCCTAATCCTTGACCATCATATCAACCAGCCTGCTCCGGGCGGTACCGTGTACACTCAGGTCAATTCACGGTTTTACGGGCCAGAGTACGCCAAATGCTCAGCTGCGGGCGTTGCCTACATGCTTGCCAGAAAACTTGATACCGCCAACGCCGATCTCGCAGAACTTGCCGTTATCGGTAATGTCGGCGACATGATGGCGCGGGAATCCTGTGGGCTTTGCGGCATTGCGCGGGGGATCGCCGAAGATGGCATGAAAACAGGCCACATCCATATCACCAAGGGCCTCAACTGCTACGGCCTCTCAACGCGGCCCTTGCATCTCTGCCTTGCTAACAGCGATGACCCCATTCTTCCGGGAATTTCAGGAAACCCAAAGGCTGCAGCAGATCTCCTGCTCAGAATCGGCATCTACAAAAAATCGTCGGATCAGCGAGTATGGGAGGAACTTGATGCCGCTGAGGCAAAGCATCTGGCGAGTGTCGTCGCTGAACAGCTGATCGCAAATGGCGAGTCAACCGAACGGCTGTTTGCAGAACACTACTTCTTCCCGCATGAACCGGCCAGGTCACCATTGCGCAATGCATCCGAGTATGCAACGATGCTCAACGCCTGCGGGCGATGGGCAAACCCAAAAATTGGGGAGGCAATCTGTTTCGGTGACCGAGGACAGCGCTACCGTGAGGCAGAACACATGCTCCGACAACACCGCTCCATCATCCGCGAACTGTATGAGTACATCCTCAATACCGGTGTTGCGGATGCAGGAAGCCTGCAGTGGATTCACACAGGTGACGCCTATCCCGACACTATCGTCGGCATCGGCGCAGGGATGGCCTTATCCAAACTGAATCCGGCAAAACCGATCATGGTTCTCTGCTGCGTTGCAGACGAGCCGGATATGGTGAAGGTCTCGATGCGGACCAATGAAAGAGTGCTTCGGCGCGGCGTCGATCTGCAGACGGCTCTTGTTGCGGCAGCTGCAGAGTTCGGCGGTGGGGGCGGAGGACATAATATTGCTGCGGGGGCATATATCCCCAAGGGTTGTGAAGATGATTTCATCCGAAGAGTTAACGAGCTTATTGCCGGCCAGCTTGAAACGGGTGCGCCGCATCGCTGACTTCCAGTTTGGCAGGAGGGCAGGAGAGGCGCTGTTTCCCGAGGAAACAACGTTTTCCTACTCCATTACCAAACGCATCCGGTATGCAAACCTCGGCAAAACGCGTCTCGTAACAGTGCGGGCCGGCGATGGAAGGCTGACGTTGGGTTATCTGGCAGCAGAGCGCCTGCATGCGTTTCTTGAAGCACCAAAAAACCGCGTTGTGGTGATGAAGGATGCAGTGCCGTTTATACTTGACGGCAAAACCGCGATGACAAAACATGTGATCGCAAGCGATCCGGAAATCATGGCAAAAGATGAGGTGCTCGTCGTGGACGAAGTTGACAACCTACTTGCAACCGGCATGGCGGTTCTTTCGGGAACTGAACTAATTGAATTCTCATACGGGACCGCGGTCAAGGTCCGACAGGGAAAAAATCAGCAGTAGATTCGATGGATTTAAAGAACATTGGATAAAAAGGTAATCAAGAAAGGTTGAGAACTATGATGCCAGGAATTAATCCCAAACAGATGAAGGCTGCAATGAAGAAGATGGGCATGAAGATGGAGGAGATAGAAGATATCCAGAAGGTCGTTGTTTATACATCTTCGGGAAATTACGTCTTTGAGCCTGCCGAGGTCGTTGGCATTACCATGCAGGGCCAAACCTCATATCAGCTGTCCGGCACTCCGCGGTTTGAGCCGACAAAGGCGGAAATTCCTGAGTCAGATGTTGCGCTTGTCGCATCTCAGACGTCAGTATCTCCCAAAACGGCGCGTGCAGCTCTTGAAGAGTACAACGGCGACATTGTTGAAGCAATTCTGAAGCTGACGGCAATGAAATGATAGGACCGAACCGGGTGATCATTCGCGGCAACGGCCGCGAATACTATGTGCGGGCCGGTGCGGGCGAACTCTCAACGGATCTTGGCACGATCGATCTCGTTGCGGCTGCAGAGCTTGCGAGCGGCGATACCATCCGTACTCATCTGGAAAAACCATTTACGGTTTTTGCGCCGAGGCCGACTGACTTTTTCTCCCACGGCAAACGTACTGGGGCTCCGATGATGCCAAAAGACATTGGCATGGTGATCGCCTATACAGGCATGTCCCGTCGCGACCGTGTGCTGGATGCAGGTACAGGATCTGGAATCTCTGCAATCTTCTTCGGAGGCATTGCGGACCAGGTTGTGACCTGTGAGATGCGGGAAGATTTCTCCAGGATAGCCGAGGGAAACATCAGAGATGCAGATCTTGCCAATGTAGAGTGCAGGACATGTGATGTTCTCGAAGTTTCGGACGGGCCATTTGATGTGGTGCACCTTGACATGATGATTACACCAGAGCATGTGGAGCATGCCTACCGGCTTCTCCGTGCCGGCGGATACTTTGCAACGTACACACCATTCCTTGAGCAGACGTTCTGCGTGATAGACACAGCCCGACGGCTTTTCAATGAGGATTTGGTACAGACCTTTGAATGCATGGAGCGGGAGCTGACGCGAAGTGCCAGGGGAACACGGCCCTCAACAAGGGTTTCCCATACCGGATATCTGACGATAGTCCGAAAGATCTGAAATACATCATTTGGATTAACCGTCTGTAGCTGCAAAATCGAAGGCTTTGCAGCTCAGCAAGGTGACGGTTCGTGGGGCTTCCGCTACCCAACGCGAGGTTTCGTTGCCATACTGGTTTATATTACCTCATTACTCTATAATAATAATAATAATAATAATAATAATGAGAATAATAATAATAATGAGAATAATAATAATAATGAGAATAATAATAACAGATATCTCGGATATACGGAGGCAGCCACAATGGGGTCGCAGTGGAAAAAAGACAGTGTATATAAAAAATCCGTGCGGGAGGGTTACCTGGCCAGATCCGCCTATAAACTTCTTGATATTAATGAACGGTTCAATATAATTCGCAAAACCGACAATGTTGTCGATCTGGGTGCTGCCCCCGGCAGCTGGCTGCAAGTTCTCCGCACCATGACCAACGGGCAGTTGCTTGGCGTTGACCTCACCCCAATTGTTCCGATGGAATACGTCATCACCATAACTGGTGACTTTACCACGCCGAAGGTGCAGGAAAAAATCATGGAACTCATGCCATTCGTCAATGTTGTTGTCAGTGACGCTTCTCCGCATCTCTCTGGAGCCAAAGCCTATGATCAGGCACGGATAATGGCACTCAACGAGGATACACTCCGGTTTACTGAACTCCTCCTGAAACAGGGCGGAAACTTCGTCATGAAATCATTTCAGGGGATTGATTTCAATGATCTCTTTAATCAGGTCAAGGAACGCTTCTACGCTGTGCGGGTGATTCGGTCTGTTGCCACGCGCAGAGGAAGTACCGAATGCTACATCGTTGCGAAGAATTTTATAGGAGATGCAGATGACGACCGGAAACGGTCCAGCGAATAATATTCTCACCGATACCTACGGCAGGACCATCACCAATGTGAGAATCGCCTTAACCAATGCCTGCAACCTCCGGTGCATCTACTGCCACCACGAGGGTGAAGCGATCAGCAGCTGCTGCCCGAGTTGCCATAGCATGCAGATGACCACGGATGAGATTGCTGATCTGATCAGCATCTTTGTCGAGCTTGGCGTCACCACCATCAAACTCACCGGCGGCGAGCCCACTCTTCGGGCTGACTTTCTGGACATCATCCGATCCATTCCGCCACACATCGAATCATCGATGACTACAACCGGTACATTTTTTGCAAAGATGGCAGCAGATGTCAAGGCGGCTGGCCTCTCCCGTGTGAACATCAGTCGTGATACCATGCGTCGCGATAGGTACCAGAGGATCACCGGACACGATCTTCTGCCAGATATTATTGCTGGAATTGATGCGCAACTGCGGAGGGCCTCACACCAGTGAAACTCAACATGGTTGTTCTCAAAGGGATCAACGATGACGAGATTGCGGACTTCCTTGCCTATGTCCGGAACCGGAGCGATCTGATTCTGCAGATCATCGAACATATGGAGTTGCAGGGCTGTGGAACACGTGCAACCACTGCACACCTCTATCAGAGGCCTGAAACATATCGTCAGAGGCAATGCAGCATTCATCAGAGATCTCAAAAAGAAGATCGCCACCAGGTCCACATAGATCACTGCTCGCAGAATGCATCACCGGAGAAAATACAGCCTTGACGGTGCTGAGATCGAGAAAGTGGACATCAGAGGCCTGCATAGGGACGAACTGAAAGCTGAAATTGCCAAGGCGGTGCAGAATCGGTCTCCGTACTTCACCCAAAACAGAGGTACAGCACTATCCCAGGATGAAATCCGCGAAAAATCCTGCAACAGCCCCACGGGCCAAAGGGCTGCCATGATCAATACCCCGTAACAGACGCGAAGTATTATGCTTGCGTCTCTCGTAATGTAGAGGGATGAATGGGAAAGCATACGATTCGCTGAAGATAGAAAATATTGTTGCGTCCGGCGTCATCGCAGGGGCGATTAATCTGGCGGAGATAGCAGAAAAGATAGACGGATGTGAACTGAATACCAAACGATTTCCGGGTGCAGTGTACCGTATCGATGAGCCGAGAATGGCATCCCTAATTTTCTCCTCGGGAAAAGTAGTACTTACCGGTATCAGAAATGAGCCGGATCTGCAGGAAGGCCTTGAGATCATTTTAAAGTCTCTGAAGGAGGCAGGAGTGAAGATCCTGGACGCCCCAAAAGTTGCGGTGACAAACATCGTCTGTTCCTATGATATCGGCAAGTTCATCAATTTAAACCGTGTTGTGGCAGCCCTCTCCCTTGAGGCCATAGAGTATGAGCCAGAACAGTTCCCCGGTCTTGTCTACCGCATTAAGGATCCAAAGATTGTAGCACTTCTCTTTTCCTCGGGCAAGATCATCTTGACCGGCGGCAAGAATCTTGATGCTGTCCGCAAAGGTCTGGATTTCCTCGAAAAACACCTTGAGCCCATCTTAAAAGAGCAGAAATAATCTGGGTACAGCCGATTCAGGTTTACTTTGTCACAAATCATTGATCTTTTTTTCGGCATTGAAAGCAAATTCCTGAGAATACCGCACATGGCAGCAGTGGTTGGGGGCTGTTTACGATAGCAGCTTTACGATATCCTGCGGCACCAGCTCTGGAATAGCTGCATGCATCTGACAGAGGTGCACCATGCAACTTGCACAGTCGTTCCGCTGCCATGCAACTCCAGATTACAGCCCACAGATCTCACGCAGGTATCTCCCTGCTTTTCGTTCCCGCGGACCGCCGCATTTGGCAATAATCTCGAGATGATATTCTATCAACCCGTGAAGGCGCTCCTCCGGGTTGTACACATACCGCGTTGCGTGCACCGTGCAGTCTATCACACTGTTGAATCCCCGGTTAACTGGACGCAGCTCCTTGCAGACATACTCAGACACCACCGGCAGAAGATCGATGTAGTACGTCTCCTCTGTTTCATGAAGAACGGTCGTCTGAAACGCTATCCAGGCGTCTGCCGCAGCTAACCGCTGCATCATGATGCCTCCTGCAAACACCCGCATCAGATCCGTCGCCGCGGCATCCGAAAACGCATACTGTGGATACAGATAACAGTCCGAAACAAAATTTGCCGTAACCCACCCATACCGCAGAATATTTTCAGTCGTCCTCGATCCCTTGAAGAGAACCAGACGTGGCGGCATACCAGGCCGTACAATAATGCCTATCGGGGCCGCATTGTTTTCAGTGACCGCAATAACCTCAGTAATTCCTTCGTTTAACAGTCCCATTTCCATCCCTCCATCAGTGCGGTGAAAATTCCTGCAATGCAGATATCTGCAAGCGATCCTGGGTTAACCCCCTCACGGATACACTCCTCATCAAAATCCGTAAGGTCCCAACCGCCTGCAAGCACCTCGCGGGCCTTGTACATGACCTCCCCTGCTTTCCTTTCATCAAATTTTTTGGCAATGAACGTATCTGGATACGCTGCCATCAAGAGGAGAAACATCTGTGTGATGCTCCGTGCACCGCTGTCAAGTTCAAACAACAGATCCGCTGCCTTGCGCGTCAGAGCAAACCCGTTTGTCCACTCGCGAGCGACCATGTCGTGCGGCGCTGAGTACTTCATCACATCATACATAGTGATGCCAGCATCAACAAGCCGATGGATCGAGGCCGGATCGTTCACATCCAGAGGATCCGCGGATCTGACCCGCACCTGCGTAAGGCCAAAGGCCTCGTAAAAAAGAACCGCGTCGATGACCGTAGTTTTTTTCACAACCTCCGCAGCACCGGCAGTACCGTGACCTGCAATCAGGGGAAGCAGAAGAATGAACGTCCCAAAATGCGTGTTTCCACCGCTGTACATATTCGTTCTGGCGACCGCCTCACACATCGCCTCCCCAAGGGAAAGGCTGCCATTCTCTACACAGGAAAAGATAGGTTTTGCAAGAACCGCTGAGGCACAAAAATGCTCAATCCGTGTATCATCATAGTCATGGCACCGATCAATGTTGCCCGGCTTTTGCTGGGAGGTAACCTCAAGAAGCATTGCAAACTGGGCAAGCTCTGTGAGAGTTGCGGGTTTAGCAGTCGGTCGGGACATCGGCAAAAATCTTCTCCACGATGCCAGCGGAAAGTTCCCGCTTCATTGCCATGTACTCTGTTTTCGGGAGCGGCAGGGATTTGAGCACCATATCGCGGAACATGCAGGGGGTCGAGGATTTACAGCACCAGGCAAGACTGCCGAAACAAGTCTGGTCTCCCTGAGAGAGGGAGGAATTGACGGTCAGCCCCTGTTTGAGGGCGAGATAGTCCTGGCAGTCCATACCGAGGTTTTCAAGCGTCGGCAACAGTGGGCACTGTTTGACCGGCATGCAGCAGAACGTCAGCGCCCGAATATCGCCACCGCGGCAGAGCTGTTTGGGTGCATTGTACCAGCCAGTCTCCTCAGATATCACACGAATAGAGCGGTCAAGATGCTGGAGCGTGGGGACATTTGCCGAACGGGCGAGGGAAACCATATCGGCACCATGAGAGAACATATCCATCATCCTCTCAGGAGAGGTGATACCGTTGTTGGCAATAAGGATCAAAGGACAGCTGTTTCTGATCTGGCGAAGGCGGGTATAGCCGGTGTCCATCAGATCGATATGAAGGATGTCGGCTCCTGCCACCCAGAGTTTTCGTGCAAGCAGCCGGTCGTCGGTGACGCCAGCACGCATTTTGACGGAAATGCAGACGCCTTTTGCATGCAGAACGCGGATAATATCGCAGAGGACACCGATGTTGTGAAGCAGAGATTCGCCGCAGTGTGCATCGATCATCGGCTGTTGGCGGCAGTGGGCATCGATCTCGTAGACAACGTCCGTGCCAAACGCACGGGTAGCAGCAGCATATGCCTCGGGGTTGGACCCGCGGAGGTTTAACCCGATGACCACATCGGATCCTTCAAGCATGGCAAGCTCGGCTGCAATCTCCTCAAAACCTCCGAAAAACTCAATGCGACCGGCTTCTGCCATTTTTTTGGAGGCTTCCTGCGATGCGGCATCCAATGAAAACCCACCGATGAAGGCAGCCCCCACGTGTGCGGCACGTTCAAGGACGTACGCTGCGTTGGTTATTCCCGCCATGGATGCGAGTACAACCGGTGTATTTACCGATTTTCCATTAATTGACAAAAATCTGCTTGATCCTCGCATAGATGCTGTACTTATTCGTGCGCCCTGATATTTAGTCTGACGGGGGGGAGGTGAGGGAATCAAGGCGGTAGCCATAACTGGTCCGCTCCAGCGGGATGCATTTGCGGAACTCATCAAGAGGGATGCTCGCTTGCAAATCAAAGAAGGTAAGTACCATCTCCCATGGCATGAGGTGCGCCTCACGCGGACCATTCCCCCGAAACTCGGCCGCAAGAAAACCCTGGCGGCCCGTGTACTTGAGAAAGCCGGAGATGTTATCGATCTGGTGCACACCGTCCTTGTCTTTGTGGAAGTTGCTCGTAAAAGAGAGGCGTTTTCCCGTGATGGATTTGCATTCAATGGCAAAATAAAAGGTATGGTCGGGCGAGTCAACAAGGATGTCAACATACTGGGTATTAAACTGCGCCTGCTTCAGACGGTACGCAAACCCCTTCATCCGGTGCTCGGTGAAGTACCGGTTGACGCAGATAACTACCGCACGCTCGAACTCGTTTGCCATTTGCTTTGTTTATGTTTCGTCTGCAAGATGATGAACATTTATAGCTGCAGAGGCGCCAATGATTTGATACAACTATGCGGGACGGACGGATACGGAAGAATATTAGGATAGGGTTGGGGGTGGCAATTGTTCTCAAGAAGGATCAGCCGGCCGGTACGCTCACGCGGGGAAGGGTCGCGGAGATTCTGACAAATTCACCCACACATCCGCACGGAATTAAGGTACTGCTCACTTGCGGCTTGGTAGGGCGGGTACAGCAGATCTGCGAGGATGAATGAAAAAGCGGCGGCAACATTGTGGTTACTGCCACGGAGACCATCATCGCCACTTCACGCAACACCGCCAAAGACAGCTGGAATGTCAGTGTCAAATTGCATGGCAGCGAAACCCGCGGCCACGCAACTTCATCACCGCATCATTCCGGCAAGCGACGACACAAACGCATTCATCTGCAGAAACTCATTTGATCCGGCACGCATCGCAATATCTGCATCCGAAAACAGCAGCGCCGCATCCGGCGTCATCTCGCCACGCAGTGCAGAGCGGATCAGACCAAGCACCGCCGAGCCAGAGAGGCCGTACTCAACCATCAGATTCTCCGCTATCATTCGTGCTCCCTCCTCGTTGCCACAGCGGCATGCCGCTGCCGCTGCCTTGGCCAAAGTGCCTGGTTCCGTCTCGGAAAGTTCCGTGAGGTCCGTGACCCCATGCAGAGCCATCAACTCCAGCAACACCAGGGCGCGGCGCAGATCGCCGCCTGATCCAAGAATCAGCATCTCCAAATTTTCCTCAGACACTGCTGTCGACACACCTTCGGCGGCCAAAATATCCAGCAGCCGTTCACGCATCAGATCTCGATCAATCGGCAGAAAGTACAGCGGTACGCAGCGAGAACGGAGCGGATCGATTAAGGAGCTCATCGAGTTTACCACGAAGATGAATCGGCAGGTTCTGCTGTACTGCTCCATAATCCGGCGGAGCGCCGCTTGGGCATCCTTCGGCAGATCGCCTGCGCCGTCAAAGATAATCAGCCGGAACTCAGCCGACAGTGGCTTGAGAGAGGCATGCCACCTCACAATGTACTTGAAGTTTGAAAGAACCGACTTGTCCTTCTGATACAGCACCGCAAAGCGATCATCTTCTGCAAAGTAGGCGCGGCCATGGGAAAACATCACCGAAACCGGCAACACGGTCGTGTTCTCGACTGCAGACACCGGGTAAAATTCCCGCGAAAATGCCTCAAGCACCGAAGATTTGCCGCAGCCAGATCTCCCGATGACCAGCAGGTGCGGAAGATTGCCGCCCACAGCATACGACCGCAGCTGACGGACGGATGGCTCCTGCCCAAGAGCCTCATCAAAGGTCCTTGGGCGGTATTTCTCAATCCAGAGCATGCACAAATGTCTCCGAAATAGCAGTAACGGCTCCTTTCAGAAAATATTTTCCATCAAAGGATGTTGGCATCCTTGGATGTTCGCCCGCCTCTTTGATTCGCCGGCACTCCGTCGCAATGTTTGGCAGCGCCCGCGTTACCTCATCGATGATCGGAATCGTTGCCATTTTTGACGTGCGGTCAAGCGGATTCAGGTCCACTGTGATCACAATCTTACCCATTCCAACAAGCGCCTCGCAGCGGTCGCCATCTTCCAGCGGTACGAGGACTACATCCGCCGAGCCGATACCATCCGGGCGGCAGAGACCGCGGTCATGCGGCAGCGGCACACAGCGTTCCACTGGTCCTTGGGAAACAACCACACCCGCAGCTTCAAGGACTGTTGCCACGTTTTTCATCCGTTCCCTCGTACGGTGGAAGAGATTGACCTCAACCTCAGCGCCGGAAGCTTTCTGAAGAACGGCAATCTCCGCCGAGGCCAAGGCGGCAGTGTTGCCATTGATCGAAAGCACAGGATGCTTTGCGGCAAGCAGCACGCATGCCGCAAGCATCTCCGACTCAAGGGCTGTTGTCGGTGTTTTTTCACCTATCAAATAATCAAACGCCTCGCCACGGCCATGAGAGATTAGGCCCTCCAGGGACACAACCCCACACGCGGCATACTCCGCGAGCTGTCTTCTAGTGACGAGCGAACGGTATCTTGGATGAATCTTTGGAATGTCCAACATCTTACCTCTCCAATAGCACCGGACCATGCGGGTATACTTTCAGCGGAACGGCCCTGCCGAATCCGGCAAGGACTTCGCAGGCATCAGGCGCTGCAGCAAACACGCCGCGGCCGAGCATCGTCATGCTTGCTGGAATTCCCGCCTCATCACATGCGGCGAGAACTGGCTGGATTTCTGTCGGGATCAGACCGCTCGCCTCGGCAAACGCCCGAGATTTTCGCATAAAGTCCGAAAAATCCTCCGGCGCATCTTTGGGGAATGCAACTGAAATCCTCCGCATCAGATCAGGGGAACCGATTATGTCCGGGGTAAACATCGACCCGAACGTAACTACACATAGCTCCACCTCCGGATAGAATCTTCTGCACACCCCAGTAATACCAGGAGCAGTCCGAACGGCAATTCCACCGCCGTTCACCGCCGCCACATCACCAAGACCAGTGTTGCAGGTGATCTCAGCCTCATGGGCACGGTCGGCAAGCTCTTCGGGCATCATGCCAAGATCGAAGACCGCGTTTGCCGCAATAAGTGTTGCAAAAATTGCCGCAGCGCTCATACCGAACCCTGCACCGATTGGAAGCCCTGCAACCGTCTCAACCGCAGCACGAACATCGAGTCCTGCAAACAACTCCTCGAGGAGACATGACCCGTAACGTGTCTGAGGGTCTCCGGAGGGAAGCTGGTCGATGGTGACCACCGACGTGTGCACTGCAGAAGTGACCCTTGCCGTAACCCCGCGATCGATCACAATGCCGACGCCACAGCTGCCGGTGGTTTGCGGAGAATCACCGTCAACACGCCGGAAATATCCCGAGATATGGCCAGGCGCAAAGGCTACAGCAGTTCGCTCCATAACTCCCGGGCAATATCAGCTTTGCTGCCGGAGACCTTCCGGCTGCCGTTCTTTTTAATCAACAGATACTCGCCTGCAGCAGCTCCCATAACTGCGGGACGATTTGCTGCAACGAGCACAACGTCATCGGCTTCCAGCAGTTTGTGCGCTTCCATTTCGGCATCCTCACCGAGCTTGAACCCGACGATGGTAATTCCCTGATGATACAGGCGGGTAATCAACTTGGGCAGGGGTTGCAGCTGGATAGTGCAGGCCGTTCCGCTTGGGATTTTTCCGGTCTCCCGAACAGGCACAAAATCAGAGATGGCAGCAGCGCTGATATAGATGTCCGGTTTGTTTTCTGCGACTTCCCGCATCACCGCCTCATGCATATCGGAAGCGGTCCTAATGCAGATATTTCGGACGTTGGGAACATCCCCATGAACGGCGGTATTGGACACGACTGCAACCTCGGCCCCAAGCCGAAACGCTTCAAGGGCCAGTGCCCTCCCCATAGCACCGCTTGATCGTGTCGTCAAAACGCGGACATCGTCCAGCTCCTCGCGGCAGGAGCCGTTCGTGATAAGAACACGTTTGCCTGCAAGTGTCCGGGCGGTGATGTCAGCCGCTGCCACGGCATGTTCGGCATACAGGCAGATCTCTTCTATCACTGCGATCTTTGCCTTCCCTTCTTCCATCCGTGGCGGAACAACCATGATGTTCATCGAATGGAGCGTCTCAAGATTTCTGACGACCGTCGGATGGTGGTACATCGATTCATGCATAGCAGGAACAATGATGACCGACATCCCTCTGCCTATTGCGGTTGTGGCAAACGTAGTGACAATGGTGTCGTCAATGCCACAGGCAATTTTTCCTATCGTATTGGCGGTGGCAGGAGCAATGAGCAGCAGGTCTGCTTCGCCTCCCTCACCGCAGTAGCGCACGTGCTCAACCATGCCGGTGATCGTTGTCAGGGCAGGCCGTGCACAGGCATAGGTCAGCGCATCGGAATGAATAATGCCGCATGCCGCTTGACTCAGAACACCGGTTACTTCAGCACCACGACGGCGAAGCTCGTGGACAAGTTTAACGGCTTCGACCGCAGCAATACTGCCCGTAACCGCGAGCACAATATGTTTGTTTTCCAGCGTCCGATTCATGTCAGCTCCACATCCCATACGCCGTGCCAGGTATGGCTCGCGTACTTCTTTACTTTATGTTTGCTGAGGGAATAACTAAAACCTGCCCTTTCGACAGCGGCCAGGATCTCGGCTTCACTGTCTCCGATGCCGTGGACATGCAGGATGGTTCCCGATTCAGCATGGTCAAGGGCGTCCGGCAGAAACTCAGGTGCAGCAAAATGCCCCATTAAAAACCGATGATAAACTCCGTTGAGCAGCGTCCGGCAGTTGCCGCAGGAGATGGTGATGCGGTCTGCAACACCGTTTGCCTCGACATTTCGCCGAAGGTAGGCACAGGACACGGGATTGATCTCCATTGCATGGACGTTTGCCCCGGCGAGAGCTGCAGGGAGAGCAAAATAGCCGATGCCGGCGAACATATCGGCGATCCTCTCTCCAGGACGAACGAGGGAGCGGAGCCGCTGCTTTTCGCTGCGGTTTCCCTGAGAAAACATCAGCTTTGCCGGGTTAAGTGTGTAATGGATGCCAAATTCGTGGAAGGTGACGTCGTGCGGTTCACCGTAGAGAACCGAGACCTCCGGCTGCCGCATGACTCCGTCGTGATGGTTGAGCAGCAGCACACAGGCTGGATGCTCCCATGCAACGAGAGATTCCAGCTCTTCGGATGCTGAGACTCTGCGATGCAGAAGCAGAGTGTCGCCAAGCCGTTGGTAGCCGGGCCCGGAATATGGCTTTCTCTCGGGAAGATCAAAATCGTACGGCCAGCCGTCTGCGACCGGTACGTACGCGTATTCACCGGCACAGTAGATCCTGCGACCGGCATCTACCCAGAGTTCAGTCCTGTATTTTAGCAGCCTGCTCTTCAAAACTTTGCGGATTCTCATCAGCTTTCCCTACGGGAATAAGGGTGTCGCAGTCACGGACGAAAAGGATGGTGTCACCAGCATCTGCTTCAATCCAGGTATAGTCTGGAATTTCTGCAACATTCTGCGTGGCAGGATCAAGAACACCAAGAGTTCCAGCATCACGGTACACGACCGTTGCGGTCTCTGCAATTTGGATGTTGCCAATTGAGGAGACGCTGTCATCTTCGCGGAAGTTCCTGGACAGGCAGGTTGCAAGATCCTGAACGAACAGCATATCTTTGGTCTGGCGGAAAATCCGGAAGTAACCGCGGCCGTGCTTAATAATGTCACCACGGGAAAAACGCGGGAGACGAAGGGAGTAGGTCACGCGGTAGAGCTTGATGCCTGCCTTTTCACCGACGAGTTTTGGGTGAGTGGTGAAGGATCCACCAAGCGCCCCGCATATGTCACGAGAGATGGCGCTGCCTATGGTCTGGGAACTGAAGATGATATCGATGCCGTCTTTCTGTTCTGTTATGTCGGAAACGAAGGAGAGACGATCGCCCGCATTCTGGAGCTGATCCTCGATCTGATAGGCGATCTCTGCTGCGCGTCGGAGTTCAAACGGTGTCGGTTTTCTGCCGGCTGCGCGCACCTGAATGACTCCTTCATAGTAGCTGCCTGAGATTCTGCAGCAGCGGTTGCACTGTTCGCATGCCCAGACAATCTGTACTTTCTGGGTAATCTCGACCGGTACGCCGTAGAGTGTTCCAGAAACAAACACGGTGGCAATCGAACGGTTGACGCTGAGGTCTGTGATGTTGGTGTCTCTCTGGATATTGGTGACATCTCGGTGAATGGATATTGCGGAGTTGACAAGGTTGCAGGCGAGTTCCTGGCGTTCAACTGGGCAGTCGGTCCAAATTCCTGCAGCTTTGGTGGAGCCGCAGGTCGGACAGAAGGTACACTGAACTCTTGGTTCAATGCGGATCCAGACGATATCTTTGGCACGGCAGTTTCCGCATAGCTTGCCGTTTTCTGAAGGAGAGCCGCATTTTGAGCAGAATCCCGAGGTGAGGCTCATGTTACCGTCCGTAGATCTGGACGTGGGGAATGTCGCCGATCAGGATGCCAGATGCCTTGCTGATTATCCCCGCAGTGGCGGCAAGTTCATAGACACGCTTTCCGATGATGTTTGCGTTGGCTGCTGAAGCAAGGGCTGCAAGAACCTCGTCCTCAGTTGCGAGAATATCACCGTAAAATCCAGAATCGATGATGATTTCGCAAGCAGAGCAGGTGAGGGTTGTATTGAGAAGCTCTCGGTCACAGACTGCGATGATTTCGCCCTGGCTAGGAATATGGTGTATTTTCAGGTACATTACTTGCGGTATAATATGGAATGCGGCTGGTATTACACTATTGCATGGTCATCCACTTCTGCAAGGGATGCCCGGTGATTTCTTCATTGGGGATAGGCGACGGCACGGGCGCAACCGGAAATATCTGTCAAAGAGAAAAAATGTTTCGGTATAAGTTGCATGGCAACGGAACCCGCTGCCATGCAACTCTGGTTTCCCCCTTGACAAAACTCTGCGGAAACTCAGGACATAGTCCTTAACCTCTCGTACAACCAATGTTATACCCTATCCAATGCCACACGTCCCCGAACTCCTGGCACCTGCTGGATCTCCCGATGCCCTCAAAGCCGCTGTTGCTGCCGGAGCAGACGCAGTCTATCTCGGCGGAAAAGTGTTCGGGGCACGCCGGTACGCCGTGAACTTCGACCGTAAAGAACTCGCCGCAGCTGTCGCCTTTACTCACAAAAACGGTGTCAAAATCTATACCACAGTCAATACCCTCGCAAGTGATGATGAGATGGCAGGGATTGCCGAATACCTCACCTTCCTCTCGGAGACAGGCGTTGATGCCATTCTCGTGCAGGATCAGGGTGTTCTGGCAGCCGCCCACGAGGTTGCCCCCGATCTCCCGCTGCATGCTTCCACCCAGATGACGATTCACAATGCCGCAGGCATCAGGTTCGCGGCCGAACATGGCGTCTCCCGTGTCGTGCTCGCCCGCGAACTATCTCTTGGGGAAGTGCAGACGGTCGGAGAGGTGGCAAAAAAGTGCGGCATCGAACTCGAAATGTTCTGCCACGGAGCAATCTGCTACGCATACTCCGGTCAGTGTCTTTTTTCCTCGGTGATTGGTGGCAGGAGTGGCAACCGCGGCATGTGCGCCCAGCCATGCAGACAGCCCTATGCTCTGCTTGCCAATGGCGATGTTGTCTCAGCACAGGGATGCTATCCGCTTTCGCCCCGGGATCTCTGCCTCTATCCGTACCTAGGAGAGATCAGTGACGCACCCATTGCCGCCATCAAAATCGAAGGACGGGTGAGGACGCCCAAATATGTTGCCCTCGTCACCGATGCCTACCGCCGGGCACTGGACGCTATTGCCACGGGTGAGGATTGGAAGCCGGAAACCGAGGTGATGGAGGACCTCGCCTTTGCATTTAACCGCGGGTTTACCAAAGGCTATCTCCTTGGAGACAAAGGCCCGTCATTTATCAATACAAAGAAACCGGGCAATCAAGGGGTCTATGCAGGCAGCGTCAGCGGCAGTGACAACCGTCGCGGCAAAGTCATCATCAAAATCGAGGGCCCCATTCCAGACAAGGGAGATGGACTTGTTTTTCGGTTTGCAGGTCGGGAGATCGGTTTTGCCTTAAACAAAGAGCCATATCTCTTCCCCGAAGGAGATGCCTACAAAATTCCTGCGCCGCCAGAGGTCCTCGCAGGCAGCGAACTGTGGATTACCCACCGGATGAAGACCGAACGAAAGGCAGTCTCGATAATTTCACGCCCGCGACAGGGCAGAGTTCCTCTCGACATCACTGTGGGTGTAAACAACGACGGGTATCTGACAATCAGCGGCCATGGTGCTGCGGCTATCAGCGAAACTCCGATGCAGGATGCCCAGCGGCAGCCTGTCACTGCCCAGGCACTGTCCGTACAGCTGCAGAAAACTGGAGGAACCCAGTTTGTTATCCGCAGCATTGCAATGAACTACGAGGGAAAGAGATTCCTCCCTATGAGCGCTATCAACGATCTCCGCCGCCGATTTCTCGCCGAATGCGAGGTTGCCCTCATAACTCCGCCGGTACGGACGCACCGCAGCTACACGGAAAAAGGAGCTGCCGTGACGGTACGGACGGTTCCTGTCCTGCAGGTGTATGTCAACTCAGTTATCGGGGCAAAGACCGCGCACTCTGCAGGTGCGGGACAGGTAGTGTACGAGGGATTTGAGGAGATCTCTGATCTGCCGATCATTTACAAACTCCCGCGAATTCTCCATGAGGAAGAGTTGACAAACACCATCGCCAAAATCCCCGCATCAACCATAGGCATCATGGTGGATGGCGTCGGCATCGCCGAAGATATCAAAGATCTGCCAAAGTACGGCGGGTCCGGTCTGAACATCACGAACGCCAGGTCTGCGATGGTGTATGGCAAGTCCTGCAGGCAGGTCTGCCTGTCGCCGGAGCTCTCCGGTAAACAGATCAAAATACTCATGGAACATCTTGCCGCATATGCCAATCCGCCGAAGACGGAGGTAATCGTGCAGGGCAGTCTCGAGGTGATGATAACCCGAAACTGCATCCCTGCAACAGCCCTCGACTGTCGAAGCTGTAATCTTCCATGGGCACTGAAGGACGGAACAGGCCGCATTTTCCGTGTGCGGACCGACACCAACTGCTGCGGCCACATTCTGAACGCCGCAGAGATATGCCTTATTGAACATGTCGGAAAAATTGCTGCTGCAGGGGTTTCGGTCATCTCCATCGATGCCCGCGACAGATCTCCTGAGTACATCCGACGAATGGCTGCTCTCTACACCGCAGCTCTTGTAGGGGAGCGCCCAAAAGAACTCAAAGAGCAGATCATAGAGATCGCCTCCGGCGGTGTGACGGCAGCACACTATCTCCGCGGTGTGGAACATCGGTAGACGGTGTTTTTTCGACCCATCGTGCGTCTGTACTAATCCCAATGTACCTATTCGGCGCCAAACACATGGGTCAAATATGTACATGCAGAAAGATCTCGGTTCCACTGCCTTGCTGGTTCTCCAGCACCGTGTCCAGAAAGTACGTCTATGTCAATGGAAAAACGCCGGCTATGCAGATGCTGCAAACGTTCCCTGCAACCATTGCAGGGCAATGGGTTCCGCTGTCATGCAACTATCCAGCGTCACTTGGCAGAGCATGCACAAACAAAAAAGCAATCCGTTGCTAGGCAGGATGATACCAAAACGAACGACTCACTGCCCCCATAGACAAAAAATATTTATGAACTTATCGGTTTTAGTGGAAAATATATTAATAACTCTTCTAAAGCGCAATTCCGATTCATTATGTGCTTGCTTTCGTTCTTTTTCATCCATTTGTTGCGAACAGCGTTTTATAGCGGTTTCGTCTAAGTCATTTATGGTAGCTCCGGCACAGATGCTACCAGAGAAATCACAGCCTACACATCTTGAAAAGAACAGGGAAGAAAAATTTCAGCCGCCAATGGCGGTACGGCCTCTGCACGCTGACCCCGAAGTGGGTTGCAACACGTCAAGACGCATCGACAATAAAGTCCATGTATGTTCTCCCGCATAACGGCATAAAACTTACATCACGGCTTCAATTCTGTTCAGCGCCACTTCCAGTCGCTCCATAGCCGCTGCATACGAAATCCGAATCCATCCCGGAGCACCGAACGCCGTACCCGGCGTTGCGGCGACATGCGCTTTTTCCAGCCACAGATTCGCCGTCGCCACATCATCCCCACCGACATTAATGAATGCATAGAACGCCCCTTCTGCCGGGGCAGTCCTGAATCCAAGTCCCGTAAGCCTGCCGATCACAAACATCTTGCGGCGCTCGAACTCCTTTCTCATATCCTCAACGCAGGTCTGATCGCCCTCGAGCGCCGCAATGCCTCCCCACATTGCAAACGTGTTCACGCAACCGATCGAGTGCTGCATCACTTTATCCATCGCAGGAAGCGCATCCGGCGGCGCTGCAAAATAGCCGAGTCGCCATCCGGTCATGGCGTAGGCCTTCGAAAAGCCGTTGATCGTAACCGTCCGCTCCAACATATCGCCGATCGCTCCAATTGACACGTGCTCCTCCTCATAGATGAGTTTCTCATAAATCTCATCCGATAGACAGAACAGATCGTGGTCCATGCACACATCCGCAACCAGCCGCAGAGACGACCTCCCGAGAACCGCTCCCGTCGGATTCGACGGCGTGTTCACAATAATCATCTTCGTCTTGTCCGTGATCACCTCGTAAACCGATTCGTCTACCTGGAAATCCGCATTCAGCGAACAATGAACTGCCCTGCCACCGGCAATCTGTACGCACGGCTCGTACGACACCCACGATGGGTCGATAACAACAACCTCATCCCCTTTGTTTAGCATTGCCATCATCGTGATGCGGACAGCATCCTTTGCACCCGCCGTTACCATAATCTCCCTCTGGGTTACTGCAATATGGTTGTCGCGGTTCAATTTGTCGGCAACTGCCTGCCTCAGCTCAGAAATACCACGAGATGGCGCATAATGCGTTTCACCGCGGATCAGTGCATCAACTGCCGCCTGCGTAATATGGGCAGGTGTTGCAAACTCCGGCTCACCTACCGCAAGACTGATCACATCAATACCGGATGCTATCATTTCCTTCGAACGGTTGCTCATCACCATCGTCGCCGAGGGCGCAACAGCTGCAATCGTTTCCGAAAGAGATTTCATGCCACAAGTCTCCGGACCATCTTCACTGCGGACTCAACCACACGCTTTCCGTACTCAATACAATCCTCCGCCTCAAGCCGAGTCAGCCCGAGACCGGAGATGCCCAGAACCACCTGTTTGGCGTACTCAAGCGACAGATCGATGAACTTTCGTGATGCATGCGGAACCACAATTGGATCATGGTCCGTTGCCCCCTCAATCGCACAGCCAATGGTAAATACCGCATTGATGTCTGACCTCTTCTGAAACAGGCGGGCGACAAGCGGCATATCATAGGCGCCCAGAACATAGATGCGATTACAGACATTCGCACCGAGGAAATGTGTGTGCTCTTCCGCTTCCATCTCCATCATGTACGTAAGATCGCGGTTGAGCTCTGCAACAACGAACCCGAATTTGACTAGCTGGTCGGTCATGATAAATTATCTCTGTATCATATCTGGCGCAAAAGTATATAGTGGTTCACAATAAAGTTTCAACTCAAAAATGAGTTCCGAGAGTACTACTACTGCTTTCCGGATGCGTCAGCAAGGCAACGAAACCTCGCCTTGCAGGTAATTATCGGCAGACCAAGATCAGATGCTTCTTTTTTGACCGTGACTATGTCATTCAAGCTACACGCCTCTAATAGAGGCGTGCAGTAGTGGCATGTGGAACACGTACAACTTAGAATCTGCAGACATCATCCTTAAATTATGTTTTTCCTACATCCAGGTGATGATGAACGTTAATTAGGGGAACTATCCGATCAACCGTGAAACAAGCTGGGGCGGGTGACATTAATCATCCCTCACCACCAATAAGTAAAAGATTCTATGCGCATCCCAATAAAGGACGTCACCCCCAAATCTGAGCATGCGGAGATTGCCGGATGGGTTCACGAAGAGCGTGACCTTGGCGGTCTCACGTTCCTTCTTGTCCGCGACAGAACCGGTATTCTGCAGATAACGATCCCAAGGAAAAAGGTCAGCCCCGAAGTACTCGCCGCCATTAAGGAGGTAAGCCGTGAGTCCATCGTCTCCTGCACGGGTGTTGTTAAGGCAACCGAAAAAGCACCAGGAGGACGTGAACTTGTGCCGAAGACACTCAGGATCATTTCCCGTGCCGACACCCCGCTGCCGCTGGACGTTGCCGAGAAAGTTCCGGCAGATCTCGACACACGGCTCGACAACCGCTATCTTGATCTTCGCAAACCACGAATCAACGCAATTTTCCTGATCCGAAACGCCGTCCTTCGTGCGGTCAGCGAATATCTCTGGGACCAGCACTTCACCCAAGTCCAAACCCCGAAGATCGTTGCCGCCGCAACTGAGGGGGGAACCGAACTATTCCCGCTCGCCTACTTTGACAAGGAAGCATTTCTCAACCAGAGCCCGCAGCTCTATAAGCAAATGCTCATGAGTGCCGGATTTGACCGCGTTTTTGAGATCGGTCCGATCTTCCGCGCCGAGGAACACAACACCGTCCGGCATTTAAACGAAGCAACCTCGATAGACATAGAGATGTCTTTTGCCGATGAAAAGGACGCCATGTACGTCCTCGAAGAAGTTGTTTCCTATGCTTACGGAGAAGTTGCCGACATCTGCAGCAATGAACTTGCCGTCCTCGGCCTCAACGACTTTGCGGTCCCAAAACCACCGTTTCCGAGGATCACCTATCAGGAAGCAGTCAACATCACTGCGGCGAAAGGAGAAGGGATCGCCTTCGGTGACGACCTCTCCACCGCCGCAGAAAAGATCGTCGGCGACGAGATGGGTACGATGTATTTCGTCATCGAGTGGCCGTCCTCCACAAGACCGTTCTATACCATGCCATTTGAGGATAGACCAGAAATTTGCCGTGCGTTCGACATGATGCACCCAAGAATGGAGCTCTCCTCCGGTGCCCAACGATGCCACATCCACAACCTACTTGTCAAGCAAATCAAAGCAAAGGGCCTCAATCCCGCCTCATTTGAGTTTTATCTCAATCCATTCCGCCACGGCATGCCACCGCATGCCGGCTGGGGACTTGGGGCAGAAAGGATGATCATGACCATGCTCGATCTGCCAAACATCCGCGAAGGTGTACTCTTCCCCCGTGACCGACATAGGGTCAGCCCATAAAAATGCAGAAATTTTGTCCTGATCACAACTACGGGACTGGAATGATTGCATGAGTTGCGCGTGCACGCCGGCGGCGACACAAGGCCAAACCTTGCTTGCGCAGATGTGTCGGCGTAACCTCTATCAGAGGCGTGCAGCATCTCCTCAAACTGAGATCTCCTGCCCGCATCTTTTTTGGTACGGAATTACTCTGAAATGAGGGAAAGAGACATACATTCTGCCATCGAACAGTAATGCAAGATGTTAGACCCTAATTTTGAAGAAATTTTACCTGGATGAAAAACGGTAATAGATTATCGGAATTATCTGTTTGAATGGGAACAGTTCTTCAAACCTGAAATATAACAGTCTATATCAATAGAGAATGATATATATATATATATATATATTATAACAAAATAGATAAGTCCATTACTTTTTTCGTGTGTGATTGAATATGGCTCCATCGTAAAAGATGCAATCATAATTACGAGCAACCCGCGGGATCATGGAGATAGCGATGGGGCTGCGTCCAGTATTTACGATAAATCGATCATAGGTAAAGTTACATGGAGGCGGAATCCGCTGCCTTGCAAGGCACGGCACACCTTTATCAGAGGTGTGCAGCTAAAACAAAGATTCATGGGGATGTATTTCGGATCCACAAACGTTCTTTGTGTTACGGCCATAGATTTTTTCTTGCTTCCGTGCGAGGTCAAACGGGTCCTCAGGGCGCAGACTATTGGCCGGAATATGCATCAGTCAAAGAAAGTATTCTTTCATGAAAACCTATTCATGGCAACGGGACATTATATTACTGATATACCCTTATGTAATTCTGCTTTTCATGGAGATTGCATACGCCATTTTGGTGGTGGTCGGTCTTGTCGTGCTTGAGACGGTGGCCAGCATCGATAATGCGATCATCAAGGCAAATATTTTGTCCACTCTGACAGTGGATGCCCATCACTGGTTTTTGACAGGGGGTATTATTATTGCGGCGTTCGGCACCCATGGTATTCTGCCATGAATGAACATCTAGTTCTCCACACCATGCTTAGGCCCGATTGGTGTAACTGATGACGACATTTTCAGATGATGAGACGACGGTGACGGCGATTGATCAGAGTGCGCCGTTCCTTCTGCTCGCAGAAGGATTTTCTGGTCTATTTGTTCCCCCACTGGTTGATAACCAGAGGAAAAAACTGCATTGTGCCAGGCGAGCGCGCGATGTCCCGCCAGGGTTCCGTTGTTCTGTGCGACTGCGTGGTTGTTTTGTTCATTATCTGTTATGCGGCAGCACAGATCAGTGCTCTTTTTGCGATTGCAGCGGTTGGAGGTTGGAGGTTCGGCGATCTTTTTTGTGATACAGGGTATGCGGCTCTTTGTCGACAAAAACTCTGCCAATCAGAAGTATGGGGCGCCGAACATGTCGGATATAAGCAAGCTGATGCTCCTTGAGGTGATCGATGCAACGTGCTCAATGGACGGAGTCATCGGTGCATTTGCGTTTACGATGTCAGTGCCACTTATTCTGATCGGATAATGGTATCGGCGCTGTTGTGGTACGCGGGCTGATCGTCAGAAACGTCGGCAGCATCCGCGGATATGCATACCTCAAAAAGGTGCGATGTGCTCGACTTCATCCTTGATCTCGTGTCATGTGGCGGCGAAAGATTTGGTCGGGACACATTCCGGTCTGATTTGTGCCGCTCCTGACAGTTAGTATTGTGGCAGTGGTCTTCTGGTTGTCTTTTCGAGAGATCACGGCGGGCAATTGCGGGGTCTGCCATATTCCACGGTCATAATTCTCATTTCCAATATGTGGGAATGATCATGATCGGTATTGCCCAGAACACAGTGACGTTACGCGCTGCGGGATGGTTAGCCCAGCGGTTGAATATTATTGTGCGTTTCGTGTTTTTTTGTTGGGATCAGGGAATAACGGTAATACGCCCGAACAGTCAACAGCTTGGCCATCATCGGCGACAAAATAGTTAGTAATCATGTCGCGGCTCCGCTGTCAAAAATGCAGTGCTCCAGCCAGGGTTGAACACGGGAAGCAGTACACCACCAGTGAAAACTGCGGGACCGATATCTATATTGACCGAAGTAGCGTCGTCTTCAACTACATCATGCCCTTCGTTCTGGATGAACGGCGCGCGCGTGCGATGTTTTGCCGATAGTGCGCTGGCCAATTCCTTACCAAAGATCTTGAACAGGAAACAAAGATTGCTTCGGTCGAAATTATCTACTTACCGGTCTTTTTTTCCGTCGTGTGGTCAGTTGGCAGGAAAAGTCCATCATCAAGTCGACAAAGGGAACAACACTCCCAAACCTCCAGAGTCTGGGGATACCACCAAGGACATAAAGGTCTTTGACGCCACCATTTCCGTCCAGGGTGCCGAGGTTCTCCAACCGGAGAACAGCGTGGAGATATCCCTTGAGGATATCCATGGCAGAGCGAAGGAGCAGGCTCTCCTGTACCTGCCGTTTTTTGTGTTTCACTACCGGTATCAGGAAACAAATTTCACCTCCATCATGGGAGGGACATCCGGCCGCGTCTGTACATCCGGATTTTCGGAACGAGCCCCCGCACCGTATGTCCTTGTGGTCGGCAACGGATTCGGCCTCGCATTCATTGGCGGCATCCTCGAACTTGTCACGACACCGATCTGTTACGCACTTGTCTTTGTCGGAGCGGCCCTTACCATGGTGATCGGCAGAGCTGTTGTCCGCACGCCTGACAGAGGTGAAAGAGAATGAGCAATGTTCCCAGCCTGCTGATGGGTCTTTCCGGTCTCGGCCGCGGCGGTGCAATCGAGATGACCGAGGGAAATCTCCCCGTTTTCGGCAAGTACTGCGGCTCTGCCCTCGTCACCACCGCAGACAATGCGGGCGTAACAAGGCTAATGTACGAAATAGAGGTCTGCAAGGAGGTGACCGAAGCCGTTGCATGTGAGTGGTTCGATGCATTTCCCAAAGCCCACAATCTTGCATTGTCTACTGCGATCACCGAGATCTTTCCGATGTATCCTCCATTCTGGCGGCTGACCGGAACCGACAAGGACAGGCACACGAAAACAACGCATCATGAAAAGAGTTCCGATGGCGAGTACCTGTTGTTGGTGAACACCTGCCAACAGGAGATCTCGGCATCGTCACTCCGCCAGAGACGAAGGGAACACATCTGCCGTATGTGGACGGCGGCATTCCTGTTTTTGAGACGACCTGTCACGTGATGAGGCCTGGGATCAGGTGGACACCGATATTCAGATGAGAGTCTACCGGCGCGCAACTGCCGATATTGAGGGGGTTACGTTTTCCCAAACCATCGGCATTCTCCGTGGATATTTCCGTCTCTACTATCCGTACTGGATTGTCCGCTACCATTACCGTAAATGCGACTACTTTGCAGTGTTTGACGGCGTGTTAGGACACCCCATCTCCGGGAGGGGACTGGGGAAAACAGACCTATCAGACGACAGTTGTGGGTTTTGGTTCCGGATTCGGAGGGCTGTTTGCCGGATCAGGTACAGCGTTTGCTGTAGCGGCAGCTGATGTCTCCAACATCTGGCATGTTGCTGCCGGTGCGGCTCTGTCTCTTGCGGGGTACTGGATGTTCAGGTTCGGAGCGGAGGTTACCGACGGAAGATACGACGCGAGGATAAGCTGGCCCAGGTGGTCTAACACTCTTCCTTTTTTACGTATCCCGACAAAATAGTATCTTCAATATGAGCATTTCTGCATATGCTGTGATCATGCGTCCGGCAAACGCGATTGTCTCTGGTGTCACTGCGATCATGTCCTATCTGGTTGCATCGGGAACAGATACTATCTCTGCGTTTGCCCTGTTCTTTATCGTGACGGTGATCTGTGGTGCGGGCAATGTTCTCAACGATTTTTTCGATCTGGCGATCGATACGATCAACCGACCGAACCGACCGCTACCATCCGGTGCTATTAGCGCCAAAAATGCTGCAATATGGGCAGGTGTTCTCTTCTGTTCGGGCATTATTGCAAGTTTTGCCACAGGCCCCTGGTGCCTTGCAATTGCGGTATTCAATGTGGTGCTTCTAATTGCCTACGCGGCAAAGCTGAAGAAAATGCCGCTGTTCGGCAACCTCTCGGTTGCGTATCTTTCAGGCAGCATTTTTCTGTTTGGTGGTGTTCTCGCTGGATCGGCCTCATTGGCGGTTATGCTGCCGCTGTTTGCCATCAGCTTCTTCGGCACGCTCGCCCGCGAAATTTTAAAGGCTGCCGAGGACATTGAAGGTGATGCGGTTTGGGGGGCAAAAACGCTTCCGATGATGCTTGGGGTGCAGAAGAGTGGGTATGTTGCGGTTGTGCTGGTTTTGTGTGCGATTGCGGCAAGCACAGCTCCATACTCCCACTGGGGGGCGGTGTATCTGGTCTCTATTGCGATGATTGATCTCTTCGTCCTCTATGCTGCAGCGACGTCGATCCGCTGCAGGACACCTGCGGAGCTCATTGCCACAAGGTCCACGAGCCTGATCAAGTATGGGATGTTTGCAACACTGTTTCTATTCCTTATTATGGAGCTGTGGCACGGCTTCATTTTTCCGCAGCTTTGAGCGGAGATGTATATGGATAACATATTAATACCGTGAGAATGAAGGTTATTACACGTAATAGGGGCATTCGATGAAAGTTTTCGCAAAGGGTAAGATCTATCTGGCAGAGCCGGGATCATATTTTCGGGGTCCGGTCAAAATTGACGGGGATTTCATTGTGCCGCCACGGACGCAGTTCTGGAAGGATCTTGTGGTAACCGGTCGTCTTTCCCTCGGGGCCAGCTCCCGAGTGGGCGGCAGTGTCAGCTGCAGCGGGGCGGTTGTCGCCCGCGGTTGTGTTGTGGAAGGGGAGCTGACTGCCGGAACGGATCAGGTGACTGTCTGCGATGGGGCGCGAGTTCGGGTAATCCGGTCAGAAGGGAATGTGTTGCTTCGCCCTGGAATCGTTTCAGAAGAAGTGCATGGTGGAAATATTTTGGTGATGGGAAAAATCCACTGTGGGAAGCTGATGGGCAGAAATACTCGCGTCATCACCAACTAGTCTGTTTTATACGTTTTCTTGCAGAGTTTTTCCTAAAAACATAGTTTTTTGCAGAATCTATGCAGGGAATGCAGAGAAAACAGTTATCTAATAGTTCCCTTCCAACAGTTATGATCGGTAAAATTACCCGCAGATTGCGGGGCAGCATCCGCCATCCGATGATCCGACATCCGCAGCACATAGGGTGCGCTCGCAAAAGGGCGAATCATGGCGCTATCTGGTTTGTCGGTACCACAACTAACGGATCCCGAACAAGGGATTTTCAGCGCCGAACTTATTCTGCGTACAGGTGAATTCGTACTGAAGTGTCGCCTAAACCTCCGGTTTTATGGATCTGCTGCAAAGCCGTGCTGCGTTGCAAGTCATCTCACGTCAAGTCCCAAGCCGTGAGAACCGCGTTGTGGCTTCCCATGTCCGTTTTGACCATTCGCACACCAATTCCAGTCGTGTTCCCTGCTCCATTGGTGAAAACGCATTCCGCACCCCGCAGTTCCACGCCTCGACTTGCAACCCATGCCGTGCTTCCACGTACCACGAATTATATAGCTCCTCTGTCTCGACACTCCAACTCGCCCGATGTGCGGTCGCCGCCTTGCTGATTATGAAGTTTTGCTTGGGGCAAGCGACATCTCATCTTTGCAGGGTTGTGTTCAAGCTACAGCCACTCTGGCCAGGGAAAGCCGAACTGTTTTGCCAGGACTGCGACTTCCTTGTGAATGCCTTTATCCAGTTTGAACAGGACAGCAAAGTAGATCATCGCGCCTGCAACAACCGCGGCAAGAACCGGAAAAACGCTGGTGAGCGGAACAAACTGCCGGTAGATGAGGAGGAATACCGCCATCAGCAGGGCGCTGAAAACGATGTTTGCAGCAGCACGAAGATCGCAGCGGACCGGAACATAGTTTTTGAGAGAATACCAGAGAAGGACAGTACTGAGGCTGAGGCTGACGAGAGATGCCGCTGCTGCTCCCTCAATGCCAATGACTGGGATTAGCAGAACATTGAGGACAGTGTTGAGGACTGCTGCCGGGCCACATGCATAGAATGACTGACGGGCATAACCAATTGCACTGAGGGTTGTTCCAAGAAAAATCATGAAGACGCTGACAACCTGCAGGAGGAGCAGGATGGAGCAGGCTCCACCTCCCGCAGCAAAAACGGCACCGTAAAAGAAATAAAGCAGCCGTTCGGAGAGCAAAATACCGCCGACAGCCGTCGGCACCGCCAGTAAAAGGCCGTAAGTGATGCTGCGGGTGAGAATGCCGGGAATCTGCGTGAGGCTACCTTTAGCGCTCCAGCTGCTGAACTTTGGAGTGAGTGTTCTGGCAATCGCCGCAGTGGTGAAGGTTCCGGCGGTGGTGAGCTGGAATGCCACGCGGTAGATGCCGACGTCACCATTGGTCATGAAGTAGCCGATGCAGATGGTGTCAACGCAGGAAAAGATCAGGGAGCCGCTTCCAATGAGAAAAACCCACAGGGAATAAGTGATGAGGCTCTTCAGGTGATACGCAGTAAATCGGGCTGGCTTGAAGGTGAAGTATTTGAGGCCGATGAGACCAGAGATGATGATGGCGATGATAAAGCCGCCAAACAGCCCGGCAACCGAGTAACCGAGGAGGACAACAACTATCTGGATGAGGATACGGGCAAACTCCCCGATACCGGCTGAAAGATTATTGATGCCGACATGACCAAGACTATAGACACCAATGGTGACTATCCCTCCCAAAAACGCCGCAATCAGGGCGATGATTATCCAAGGGACAAGTTCATAATCCCTGAGATCAGTGAAGTACGGATTTATCACGAGAAGGATCAGCGTTGCAGCGACGATCAGGGAGAATCGGAGCACCACATACGCAGTAAAATACTCATTCTGATCCTTTCCCTCCGAAATGCGTTTGACTGCCGCTCCACCAAATCCCGCATCGCCGATCAAGTTGAAAATGCTGCAATAGGCGAGGAAGAGATAGTAGACGCCAATCAAATCCTTTCCGAGGACGTGGGAGAAGAGCATGGTTGAGGCAAAACCGAACACAGCGCAGGTTATGGTAGTGCAAAGCTGAATCATGCTCTGGCGCTGGATAGGCGGGACTTGGGAAATACGGTTGATAATCGCGAGTGGCATTCCAGAATGCCAGTACTATTTGCGTTGCGGGATAAAGAAAGAGTCGGGAGGATACGTTTTGTGGGAGGATTTTTGGCGAGCAGTTGTTGCACACCTCTGATAGAGGTGTGCAGTGGTTGTACGTGGAGCACATGCAACGCTGCAAGCGTTCCGCTTGCAGCCATTGCAGGGCAGCGAAACAAGCATTTCGCTAGATGTACAGTCATTCCGCTACCATGCAACTTTCCCCATCAGGTCAATTCTGCCTGTTGCATCGGTGATGCGGTGAATGTAGATGCCACAGGGCCCGAGGCCACGTTTTCTGCTTTGTTCTATTTCGTAGGTCACTCATTTGCGTCCGGCCGTATGGACACAAATGCAGACGATGGTACGGACACGACCATCAAGCTGCCGGTCAAATCCAGCGGCCGATACCGGCATCGCCTGATGACTGGATTGTACCCGACGGGGTTGCGACGGAGGGGCGGGCATGGGTCACGCCAAGAGAATCGATTTTATCGATGCAAGTGAGGGGGCATGTTCGAAGTGAAAACTGAAAAAGACCCGGGAAAAAAGGGGAAGAAGTATGTCCGCAGGGATATGCATGGTGAGGGCTACATTCCAGAAATTATTTGAGCAGTTTCCGCAAAAACTGCCCCGTGTAGCTCTTTTTCACCTTCACCACTTCTTCGGGCGTCCCTTCTGCGATAACCTTTCCGCCCGCATTGCCGCCCTCCGGGCCAAGGTCGATGATATAGTCAGCACACTTGATAACCTCCAGATTATGCTCAATCACCACCACCGTGTTGCCCTTCGCAACCAAACGGTCCAGAACACCGATAAGCTTCTTCACATCATGGAAATGCAGCCCAGTTGTCGGCTCATCCAAGAGATACACAGCCTTTCCCGTTACCCGCTTCGCCAGTTCCCGGGTCAGCTTGATACGCTGCGCCTCACCGCCGGACAAAGTCGTCGAACTCTGGCCAAGCTTGATGTATCCTAAGCCCACATCGGCGAGCGTCTGCAGTTTTGACCGAATATTCGGCACATTTTCGAACAGATCCCGCGCCTCGTCTACACTCAGGTTCAGCACATCAGAGATGGACTTGTCCTTGTACTTCACCTCAAGCGTCTCCGCATTGTAACGGGTGCCTTCGCATTCCTCGCATTCGATGTACACATCCGGCAGGAAATTCATCTCGATCTTGATAACTCCATCCCCCGAACACGCCTCGCATCGGCCACCTTTGAGATTGAACGAGAATCGTCCCGGATTATAGCCGCGGAGCTTCGCCTCCTTCATCTCGGCGAATAATTTTCTGATGTCATCGAAAAGCTTCGTGTAAGTCGCCGGATTCGACCGCGGCGTTCGGCCGATCGGCGATTGATCGATCACGATCACAGTATCTATCTCATCCTCGAAGATCAGCTCCTTGTATGCCCCGGGTGCCATATGGGATCGGTAGATCTCCTTTCTCAACGCAGGATAAAGTGTGTCGTAGATCAGTGTTGATTTGCCCGAACCAGACACTCCCGTTACGACTGTGAGGGTTCCCATCGGAATCTTTGCATTGATATTTTTTAGATTGTTTTCATGGCATCCATTGATTCTGATGAACCGCCTTGCAGGTCTGCGGACCTCTGGCACGGGGATCATCTGCACGCCGGAAAGGTATTGGCCGGTAATCGAGGCGGGCACTGCTACAATCTCATCTGGCGTCCCTTTGGCAACCACGCGGCCACCGTGAATTCCTGCCCCCGGACCGATGTCCACCACGTAGTCTGCGGCACGAATCGTCTCCTCATCATGCTCTACTACAATCAGAGTATTGCCGATATCGCGGAGATGCTGCAGCGTTGCAATCAGCTTCTGGTTGTCCCGCTGGTGCAGGCCGATCGATGGCTCATCAAGGATGTATAAGACACCCATCAAATTCGATCCGATCTGCGTCGCGAGGCGGATCCGTTGTGCCTCGCCGCCGGAAAGACTTCCGGCATTGCGAGCCAGGGTCAGATAACCGAGACCAACCTGCTGGAGGAATGCAAGGCGGGAGTTGAGCTCCCGGAGAATCAGATTCGCAATCTTCGCCTCCGTCCCGTTCAGCGGCAGGCTGCCGAAGAATTCGATGGCGTCATCAATCGAAAGGTCTGTCACATCTGCAATGGACTTGTCATTAACCTTGACCGCGAGCACATGATCTTTGAGTCTGCGGCCGCAGCATTCGGGGCAGGGAAGCACTCGCATGAATTTTTCTAGCTCTTCCTTGCGATACTCAGACTTCGTCTCGTGGTAGAGCCGCTCAGTCTGTGGCAAAAGTCCTTCCCATCGGCCGTGATGCGACCACTCGGCATTCTTCGAAGACATGGTAAATTTCAGCGTATCGGTCGTGCCGTACATGAGACAGTTGTACTGCTCCCCAGTGAGTTCAGCAATCGGTGTCATCATCGTAAAGCCGAGATGCTTGGCAACGGCGTCAAGATACTGGACGCGGTAGCCGTCAAGGAAGTTCCGGTATATGGCAACCGCTCCATCTGCGATGGATTTGGATCTGTCAGGGATGATTAAGTCCGAGTCGAACTTCATCTGAATGCCAAGGCCATTGCAGGTGTGGCATGCTCCGAACGGGCTGTTGAAGGAGAACATTCTCGGTTGTAGCTCTTCAAATGAGAGCCCGCAGACAGGACACGCCATCCGTGCAGAATAGACTGCATCCTCGCCGCCACCGTTTGCATAGACAAGACCGTCCTCGGCACGCTTGAGTGCCGACTCGATCGCTTCCACAAGGCGACTGCGATCCGCAGGATCCAGCCTGTCGATAACGATGTCGATGTTGTGCATGACGTAGCGGGCGGGCTTGATCTCGTCGTCGGTGCGGTACACCGCCCCATCAACCCGCACTCGGGTGAAGCCATCGGCATTGAGGTCGCGGAACAGTTGTTCGTAGGCTCCCTTCCTCTTGCGGATGATCGGGGCAAAGAGAGTGATCATCTCTCCTTTCGGGAACTCGGCAATGATGGCATCGGCGATATGCTCGGGAGATTGCGACTGGATTTTGACGTGGTGTTTCGGGCAGTAGGGAACCCCTATTCGTGCGTAGAGCAGCCGCAGGTAGTCGTAGATCTCGGTAACTGTGCCAACGGTTGAACGGGGATTTTTAGAGGTGGTTTTCTGTTCGATAGATATTGCGGGGGAGAGTCCTTCGATGCTGTCGACATCAGGCTTGTTCATGAGGCCAAGAAACTGGCGGGCGTAGGCTGAGAGGGATTCAACATACCGCCGCTGGCCTTCGGCGTAGATGGTGTCAAAGGCAAGGGTTGACTTGCCGGATCCTGAAACACCGGTGACGACGATGAATTTGTCACGCGGGAGTTCAAGGGTGATATTCCGCAGATTGTGCTGGCGGGCACCCTTTATGATCAGATTTTTCATTGCGGGTACTATTTTTGCGGCTGGTGATAAAGAGTTGCGGGAGACTGCAGCAGGAGGATCTGTTTTGATAAAAAACTCTGTTTACCCAGGTCTTTCCCATTATCAGATAGTATGCAGGTGATGGAACGAGGTGGGGGATGCACAGAATTGTCTGTTTTCAGAGATACAGCGGTGTGTACTTTTGCGGAGGCGAGAACATCAGACATACGATGAAGACCAGCAGGGCAACGGACGCAACGACTGCACCTGCCTTGCTACTACCTCAAGAAGGGAGAAAGTTTATCTGTCGAACGCCAATATTTCTGTAATGGTTATGGTACATCTCCCGAACGGCTTAACGGCATTAGCTCCTGCAGGAACAGTTGAGGAAATGCTGCTTGTCCTTGGTTTGAATCCGTATGAAATTTTGGTAACCTGCAATGGAGAGCTGCTGCTTGAGGATGATGTTGTCGAAGACGATCAGGTTCTCGAAACAACGTCTATAGTACATGGTGGGTAAGGAGACGGCGCTCTGCGATAATAATTCTGACTTATTGGTTTTAGGAAGAATATATAACAAGTGTTTCGTTGTACTCTATTGAAATAAACAGTTCTATTTTCGGATTTGAAGAACGGCCCCGTTCAAGCTGATAATGTCGTGCTTTTTCAACGAAAACAAAGTGAGGGTTGAGGTTGAAATCGTTCCTTGCCACGTACTTCACAAACAAATGTCAACGGAAGTTTTTCTATGGGAAGCAACTTAGATCTGACATCAACCGATTGAAAAAGCATTTTCCAGCTGCTCCAGTTAAGATAATAATAATTGATGAGTAAATTAAAATAGTTAACACAATTAGTTATCCTTTTTCGTCTTGTTGGAGGGATTATTCGTTGACGGAGATTAATCATGGATAATTTCGTAAAATAATTCAGCAAAAGAAACAAAAAAACTGTTCCTCTTTTTTAGAAGTTGCATGCCGGCGTAACCTCACGGGGCGTCTCCCAAATGACCAGCCGCCAATTAATTAAACCATCCCTACTAATATGATAAAGAAGAATTATCTTTCAGGGTGTGCTCGGATATTTCGTGCAGTTTTGAAAAATAAGTTAAATGTTGGAAGTAACCGTGGCCCTGCCCGAGCGATACCATCAAGGAGATCAAAATAAGTATGACCGACAATTACGATGCGTCCCATATCACCGTTCTCGAAGGCCTTGCCCCGGTGCGTGAGCGCCCTGCGATGTATATCGGCAGCACCGATGCCCGTGGTCTTCACCATCTTGTCTATGAAGTTGTGGACAATTCCATTGACGAGGCACTTGCCGGATTCTGCAAACACATTGCAGTCACCATAAACCCAGATGGTTCCTGCACCATTGAAGACGACGGCAGAGGAATCCCGGTTGACATCATGCCCAAACAGAACAAGAGCGCCCTTGAAGTGGTGATGACCGTTCTGCATGCCGGCGGAAAATTTGACAAAAACACCTATCAGGTCTCAGGAGGTCTGCACGGTGTCGGTATCTCCGTCGTCAATGCCCTTTCGATGAAACTGACCGTGGGAGTCTATCGGAACAGTAGCATCTATTCAATGGTGTTTTCCCGTGGAGGCCTGGTACAGACGCTGGAAAGCCGCCTTGAAACGGATGCAGAGTTCCGCGAACGGCGCACCCGCCTTGACAACACCACAGCACAAAGCCCGGCGGAACTTACCGGAACCCGCATCACCTTCCAGCCTGACAGGGTAATCTTCGACACCACCCACTTTGACTATGACATTCTTGCCCACCGGTTCCGTGAGCTTGCCTATCTCAACAAAGGCCTCGAGATAAGAGTCACAGATAACCGTACTGAAGATTCTGACGTCTTTTGTTATGAAGGCGGTCTCCGAGAGTTTGTTGCCTATCTGAACGAAGGCAAGGAACTGCTGTACACCGACGTCATCTATGCGGATAAATTCGACGGAGAAAACAAGATCGAGGTCGAGATTGCCCTACAGTACAACCAGACCTATAGCGAGACGCTGCTTACCTTTGTCAACAGCGTCAACACCCGAGAAGGAGGAGCCCATCTCGAGGGATTCCGCTCTGCACTCACTCGTGCCATCAATAACAGCGCCCATGCAAACAAACATCTTAAGGAGGACGTCAATGTCAAAGGAGAGGATGTTCGGGAAGGCCTTACAGCCGTCATCAGCGTCAAGATAGCAAATCCGCAGTTCGAAGGCCAGACGAAGATGCGTCTTGGTAACAGCAATGTAAAAGGCCTCGTCGATTCGATGGTTTATCAGGCGCTTACCGAATTTTTTGAAGAAAATCCGAAGGTAATCGCCGCAATTTCCAGAAAAGCTCAGGAAGCGGCAAACGCGCGCGAAGCAGCCCGCCGCGCAAAGGAGCTTGCCAGAAGAAAAAGCTCGCTGGAACTGTCAGGCCTTCCCGGAAAACTTGCCGACTGTTCCGAACGTGAACCGGCAAAGAGCGAGATCTATATCGTGGAGGGGGATTCCGCGGGCGGTTCTGCCAAACAGGGACGAGACCGAAAGTTTCAGGCAATCCTACCACTCCGTGGAAAAATTTTGAACGTGGAAAAGGCAATCGAACACAAAGCCCTCAAGAACGCAGAAATTCAAACGCTCATCACTGCTATCGGTGCAGGCTACGGCGATTCGTTTGACCCCGATCGTGCCCGTTACCATCACATTGTTATTATGACCGATGCCGATGTAGACGGGGCGCACATCAGAATTCTCCTGCTCACCTTCTTCTATCGGTTCATGAAACAGCTTGTCGAACTCGGATATATATATGTAGCCCAGCCACCACTATTCCGCGTGGCAAAAGGCAATCAGGAACGCTATGTGTACACCGAAGAGACCATGCGTGCCGCCGTTGCCGAGTTCGGTGAGAAAGGAACTGTCGTGCAGCGGTACAAAGGTCTTGGTGAGATGAACGCTGGCCAACTGTGGGACACGACAATGAATCCGCAGAACAGGATCTTCAAGCAGATAAGAATTGAGGATGCAAGTTACGCAAATGAGATCTTTGAAAAGCTCATGGGCGATGATGTGACGCCGCGAAAAAATTTCATCAAGCGCCACGCAGGGGAGGTAAAGAACCTTGACATCTGAAGAGCAGCAGCCCACTGTGGAACAGACAACACACCACATCGCTCCCGTCAATATCGAAGACGAGATGAAAAACTGTTTTATCGACTATGCGATGTCGGTTATCATCGGCCGCGCGATTCCGGATGTTCGTGATGGTTTAAAGCCGGTTCATCGCCGCATCCTCTACGCAATGTTCCATGATGAGGGCAACACCAGCAACAAAGCCTACAAGAAGTCGGCAAAAGCTGTTGCTGCCACCATGGGTAACTACCACCCGCACGGCGACGCGTCGATTTATGATGCACTTGTGAAGATGGCCCAGTCGTTTGCCTACCGGTATCCGCTGATCGATGGTCAAGGAAACTTCGGATCCATTGACGGGGACACGGCCGCAGCCATGCGGTACACAGAGACACGTCTGACGAAGACTGCCGAGTCGCTTCTTGAAGATATTGAGAAAGAAACCGTAGATTTTGTTCAAAATTTCGATGAATCATCGCAGGAACCGGATGTTTTGCCGTCCCGCATCCCGAATCTTTTGGCGAACGGAACGACGGGTATTGCGGTTGGCATGGCTACCAACATGATGCCGCACAACCTCGGCGAGGTCTGTGATCTGGTGAACGCGTTCATCGATAAACCGGACATGACCATCGATGAACTGATGAGGATTCTGCCGGCACCGGACTTTCCGACGGGCGGCATCATCATGGGAACGGACGGCGTGAAAAATTCGTATCTTACCGGCCAGGGAAAGGTTGTCGTCCGTGGTGTTGCCGAGATTGAGGAGCGGAAAAAGAACTACGATCAGATCGTGATTACAGAAATTCCGTATCAGGTCAACAAAGCGGTGATGATCGAAAAGATTGCTGATCTCGCCAGGAACAAACAGATCGAAGGCATCAGCGATCTGCGTGATGAGTCCGACAAGGACGGCATCCGCGTTGTCATTGAGCTGAAACAGGGTGTTCAGGGCAGTGTTATTTTAAACCAGCTCTACAAACACACGCCGCTTGAAACGTCGTTTGGCATCATCAATCTCGCGATTGTCGACAAAAAGCCGCTGATTTTGCCGCTTGCGGATCTGCTCCGCCACTTTATTGCGCACCGGACGGATGTCATCCGCAGACGGTCGATGTTTGATCTCCGGAAAGCTGAGGAACGGGTGCACATTCTGGACGGCCTTTTGAAAGCTCTGGATATAATCAATGAGGTCATCGCAACTATTCGTGCATCTCCCGAGGTTGCAGCGGCCCATGTTGCGCTTATTAGCAAATTCGGATTTTCCGAGGTTCAAGCGGATGCAATTCTGAAGATGCAGCTGCGCAGGCTCGCGGCGCTTGAACAACAGAAGATCGTTGACGAGAAGAACGAGCTTCAGACTATGATTGACAAGTTGAACAGGATCCTTGCCTCAAACACAAATATTCTTTCAGTAGTCAAAAGCGAGACAGCAGGGATTCGTGCAGCATATGCGGATCTTCGCCGAACGAAGATCGACTACTCGCTAAATACAGACATGGATATTCTTGATTTTATTGTGGACAAGCAGGTTCTGGTGATGCTGACATCTCGGAACTACATCAAACGGATGCCGCTTGATCTCTGCCGCCAACAACGCCGCGGGGGCCGCGGAGTAACCGGCATGACGACAAAGAACGAGGATTCTGTGGACAAAGTGTTCCTTGCAAGCACGCACGATTACCTGCTATGCTTCACGAGCCGCGGCCGTGCCTACTGGCTGCGGGTGCATGAGATTCCGGAAGGATCGCGCCAAAGCAAAGGCAGGGCAATTGTGAATTTGCTGAATCTGACTGATGAGGAGGTCGCGGCTGTTATTCCGCTTCGGAGATTTGAGTCGGAGAAGTATCTGTTTTTTGCCACGAAGGTGGGCAAGGTCGGCAAGATGTCTGAGAAGCTGTTCTCGCGGCCGCGGTCCGGCGGTCTGATTGCGATGACTATCCTTGAAGGTGATGAACTGGTGGACGTAATGGCAACAGATGGTTCATGCGATGTGTTACTGACGACATGGCTCGGTCAGAGTCTTCGATTCTCGGAGGATGAGGTCCGGCCAACAGGGCGCGGTGTGCAGGGCGTGAAAGGCATCACACTGCGTCGCGGCGACGCGGTCCGTGCGCTGACATTGGTGGAGAAAGATCAGTTGCTGACGATTACGGAGGGGGGTTTTGGGAAGCGGACTGCCTTTGATGAGTTCCGCAGCAAGGGCCGCGGGACAATGGGCGTCCGCAATATTGTGACGAACCATGAGCGCGGTGGAGTGGTGTCGTCTCTTGCAATCGGTGATGAGGAGGAGATTGTTGTAACGACTGCTGCGGGTGTTGTCATGCGTACGCATGCAGGTGATCTCTCTATTCAGAAGCGGAGTACGCAGGGCGTCCGGATTATCCGTGTGGATGAGGGAGATAAGGTTACAAGCGTTACGGTTGTACCGGCGGCGGAGTTTTCGGAGACGCAGCCCGCGTCCGACGACAACAAGCAGCAGAAGCCACGCTCAGACGAAAAATAATCTTTTTTTCTGCACACCCCTGATAGAGGTGTGCCATGCAACTTCGAAAAAAGAGAGGGTTTGCTGGTGCCTTGCTGGTTTTGCTATACGTTCGAAAAATCCGAGAGGTCGGCCATTCTCCAGCAGTGTGCCTCAGCTCCATACATGGGCATACCCGCGATTTTCCACCGTTTCATCACCGCGCATGACACCTGTGCCTTCCACCACTTCACCGATCACAGCTACCGGAACGTCCAGCCGCACGAATTTTTTCCGCGGGATGGTAAACAGCAGGCCGTAATCTCCGCCTCCGTACAGGAAGTACTCCTCTGCTTCGGCAATTGGCAGTAGCGGTAGCTGATCCCGCAGCACAAACCCTATACCTGATGCTTCGCTCATATCGTACAGCGACACTGCAATCCCATCCGAGACATCCATCATTGCTGTAGCACCGGCCCGAGCAATTCTTTGTCCTGTAAAGACCTGCGGCTTTGGCATTACCAGATTTTCCCAGTACTCCTGCCTTCCCTCCAGCCCTGCCAGTGCAGCTCCAGGTCTTCCCGTTGCACAGACCAGATCCCCTGACCTTGCCCCGGTTCTGCGGCAGTAATACTCTCGCTCCACAACTCCCAGGGCTGTTGTTACAATCGTCAATTCAGGATGGCTGTCAATGTCACCACCTGCAACTTTTGTACCGCAGGCTTTAGCACAGGCAACCGCTCCTTCCATAATCGGCCTCAGCCGCTCCGGGTGATCAAGGCCTGCCGCAATCAGCACCTGCGTCGGCTGCGCCCCGCAGCTTGCCACATCCGACAGACTCACTGCTGCACTCATCCACCCCATCTGCCACTCCGTCATTCCTTGAGGGAAGTCCGTTGCCTCATGCAGCATGTCAGTTGTTGATACCTGTATCAGTCGCCCGTTTTCAAGGGGAAACGCGGCACAGTCATCCGCAGTTTCCTCATGACCAATCAAATCCCGAATTGTTCCAAGCAGTTGCCGATCATTCATTATCCATCACCGAAAATTCCCTTCTTTCGTTTCATGCGATACTCCCGAAAAGCCGAAAACAACAGTTCGACGGCCGTCGATTTTCTTGGCTCCCCCTGAATCTTTCGATGGCTTTGCAGCAGCCGAAGGTGCTGGCTGCCTGGGCCTAGCTGATTCATGTTTTGACATCCTCTATTTTTCACGGCGGACCTCAACAATGGCTGCAGCCGTGATTTTGTGCCAATCCACAAATATCGATCAGGAATAACCGCCTCCTGATCGATTCCTGGTTCAAGCACTTGCTGATCCAGCACCCGCAAATAGACGTAATGCGGAAGAATCACGGCCTTCACCTTTGCTTCGGCAAGTTCCCGCACGACAGATCTGCCCCAACCATCAACACGGAGAACGTACAACAGGTCATCTTCACCAAGTCCCATCTCATCCTCCAAGTTCCGGACCGCATCACGGACAAGGAGCGGCAGAACCATCATTACCGAACACCCTTCACCGGCCGGCGGAGACGCATACCGCTTCATGCGATCCGGCCGTACCCGCAAATTTTTGCACCGCTGCTCCTCCTTGCGGAGTTGCTTTTTATCCCAGATATTTCGCGGTCCTGCTCGGCAATCGCCGCAGGCGCCATCATCGTCGCATACCGTCCCTCCCATTCCGCCGCCGCATGTACGGGGAAAATGGCGTTATTTTGGAAAACAGACTTCCTGGAGAGTGTTTCCGCCAGCGTCTGCAGACGCTGGATCGTCCCTCCCTGCCGGGTGATCCTCTCGTCAGGTTCATCGAAGAGAATCTCAGATATCCCTTTAGCCTGTTCCACAGGCAATACTGCAGCTGCTAGCATTGTTCCAAAATGCAGGTAAACACAGGTTCAAGAGGAAGACCCCGCACAATCTACGCGCGCAGTTCATCTCCATCAACGCCTGCCGGTGCTCTGCGCAGAATACTCTCGAACGTGTTTTTGTAGGTCCAGTAAGCGTACACCGCTGCTGACAGTGAGTCACGTTCATGATCGCTTTTTCAGATATGACCTGCGACAAGAACATACTTTCCCTTAACCAAAATGTCTTTTTTGGATTCCAAGCAACCGCAGAAAATGCCCACCGGATCTTCTCCACCCAAAACGGCACCTCTGCTTTGTCCGACGCAATGATCAGCGGTTTTCCAAGCCCCGCATGTTCTGCGATGAGGTCAGCCGTGTGCTTTCAAGGTACACCAGATTTCCGTCAAAATCCAGTGCTACAATCCCAAGGGTTGCTCCTGGATCAATTCCCACAATCAGATGCTGGGGCTTTCTTATTAGGGGCTGATAGACTATTTTCTCCAGCCGTCTTCCCACGATTCGTATCTGCGTGTCTCCCCCCTTAGAAGGAGATATCAGTATCTCCTCACGGGGAGCATGGACGGTGAACACCACGCGGCTCTCTCCTCCAAAGGAGAGACCCTTGTATCCCGCGCCGAAGGAGGCGAATTGCGCGGAGGCTTTTGCCTCCTCCATCGGACTCTGCCTGTCAAACGACAGATTGTAGCGGGCAGTGACCCGAGGAAGGGGGGGATCTCCATCTTTACGCCGTTGCCAGTTACCTGCACGATCTTGGTGTCTGCATGCAGCTCTGCGAGGAGGGCATACCGCTCCGCAGTGTCACGGACAGATTCCTGAATACTGTCAACAACCAGTATCTCCAGCCGTTCTGCGTGGATGTAGTGCAGTAACCGGAACCAAGGGTGATGTTTTTCTCTTCGGAGATTACGGTACCGTCCACTACGTGCACGAGAGCGTAGTGTGGACAGAGTATTCCGGACCAAACATATCCGTGGATAATGGCAATCCCGGAGATAAGCCAGCTCAGTCCACTTTTCCGCTGGTTACGAACCGAATGGCCTCATCAACATCATAGATCCGCTGGTACTTCTTTGCAAAGAATGCGCTTACTGTCTCCAAATCATGGCGAAGCGCTGCCGTTGCATTCGGATGTTCCGGCGTAGTCCACTGCGGCCAATCAATGATCCAGAGAACAGCACCATCATGCATGATATTGTACTCGGAAAGATCGCCGTGAATGTAGCCCGCATCATAGGCAACCTTTACCTGTGCGAGAATGTCTTGCCATACCGCGCCCGGATCTTCCAGCCGGGAGCGGTGCAGGCTTACTCCCGGGATGAGTGACATCACGATTACATGGCGGTTCTGGTTGATCGGCACCGGAACGTTTAACTTTCCGTTCAGTGCTTTTAGTGCCTCATACTCCCGTTTTGCAGACTTCGCCGAGGCAAAGATCCAGGGACAGTGGCCATGTTCCGGCATATACTCACGGTTGATGCGGACAGTCTGAAATGAACGTTGGCCAACTTTGTGGAGTTTTAAAACAACGATACCGCATCCGCGTGCTTCGTAGATCTCCGACTCCTTGCCGACACCTATCATGAATCCGAGGGCTGAGATGGATTTTTGTTGTGCAAGGGAGAACAATGCCAGCGCATCGTAACCTTTGAACACCAGCGCATATCCTTTGTAGGGAACAGAGTCGGATCTGACCATGCCACGTTGGATCAGGCTGCCGACCCGGTAATTCGTCTCTACAGCCGAGAGATGGACAGCCATCTTGAGATCATCTTCCGGGACCCAGGAGTGGCGGCGCATCATCCGTTCCAGTGCGTGAAGGATGCGGATTTCATAGGGATGGAGATTTTTGATGTCATCGGCTGACAAAGGCATTCAGATATGAGTTGACTTTGCAGGAATAAAAGCATCGTGCAGAGGAAAATGTTTCATTTTAATTCGTTGATTGTATTTCAGTCACTCACGATTTTTTGTGCAGCTGAAGCGTAAACTATTATTGGAATGGGGGAAACTTATTAAGTTACGGTAGCGAAACGACTGTGCAAGTTGTATGGCAGTGGAATCCACTGCCCTGCAACGCCGCACGCGGAACGCTTGCAGCTACTCAATCTTTGCCTCAGTGGCCTAGCCCGGCATAGCAGCTGATTTGTAATCAGCAGGTCGGGGGTTCAAATCCCCCCTGAGGCTCTTTATCTCAGGTCAAAATCCTTTTGCTTTGCAGAGTGTTCTGGTATTCCAGTGGAGGAACACCCTCTGTGTCGAATCCCTGCCTCTTTATGGCACCGCAATGTCATACTGCATAAAATAGACTTCACATCACGTTCATTACCGCGGTCATCTTTACCGCCTGCGGTAATCATCGCTGTACCCTCCGGCCAGTGCTCCGCATCAGATTGGCTCCCTAAAAATACATCAATAGTTGGTACGCAACAAAATTTTCCAGTGGTGGAGGGGGGAATAGCTGCACACCTCTGATAGAGGTGCACCTGATTGCATGGCAATGGGTTCCGCTGCCATGCAACTTATCAAGGATTATCTTGAAGGCTCAGAACACGACATGCTGAACAGTGCAAGAAATACTATTAAGCGTGACTATCCAAGGCTTGCCATCTGTATGCATCATCTACCAGGTGATCGTGACGTCGTCCGTGATATCATCCTCAGTATTGGTCCATCATACCAAATAGAGCAGAAGTGTGCGAAATTTTATGCATTCTGAAGCCACTGCCTTGTTGGTTATTGTCCCAGTCCACCGCGTTTATCTCTCCCCTCCAATATACTCACCAATGATTTTCCGCATTCTTGTCAGATCCACCTCTCCCACCGCCGCGACAACTCCAAGACAGCGCTTAATATTACTGGACAGCGTCAGCAGATGCATTACCGCAGAAAAGATCGTTCTTTCCGATCTATCTGTTGCCCCTGCAAAGGCTGCGGCGTCTGTGAAAAATTCAGCCGTGGCATTCAAGAGGACGATTTTCAGAAACCATCTCAAAAAATGTTTGCTGCTGACGTCCTGATTCTCGCATCGTCCGTCTACTCGCTTTCGGTCTGTGCCCAAGCAAAGGCCCTTTTCAATCGCTGCCATGTTTTTTGGTCGCAGAAGTGTGTGCTGCACAGCTTCCGGGAACCTGCCGGGAAGAAGATCAGTCTATTTGTTGCGCAACAGCCTGTCAGTCCCGCAGTGGCATCTTCGATCACACCATCCCGATTGCCAGGCTCCCCTTTGACGTCGCTAGCATCAAACCGAAACACACAATGTTTATCCGCCTCAATGATCTTGATAAGAAGACCGACTTCCTGGAAAATCCCGAGGTGGTCGCCCGGGCCAAAGAAACTGCCGCCACCATGGTGGCATCCATCGAGGGACTATGACACACATCACTGCAATCAATGGAAGCCCCCGCAAACACGGAAACACTGACGCGGTTCTTGACGCTTTTCTCCTCGGATCAAAAAGCACCGGAGCCACGACTTCCAAAATTTCCCTTGGGGACATTGATCACAAAAACTGCCGGGGGTGTAATGCCTGCCACAAAAAAGGCGTCTGCATTCTCAGAGATGATCTGACTCCAGTATTTGATGAAGTACTTGCTTCTGATATCCTTGTTCTCGCCTCACCGATCTATTCCATGACAATCACTGCCGAGATGAAGTCCTTGATCGATCGCGGTCAGTTCCTTTGGGCACAGAAGTATATCACCAAAACACTTACATTCCCAAAGGAACATCTAGCAAAGCACATCGGCGTCTATCTCGGTACCTCCGGCCAGAACATCCCGCACATTTTCGACGCTGCATTTCCAGTTGTTCGAGCACTCTTTAATGACACGGGATTTTCCTACACTGAAAATGTACTCTTCCCCGGCATGGATCAGTACGGCGGTGTAAAAGGCTGGCCTGAATCGGTAGCAGCGGCCAAGACCGAGGGAAAGAGAATCGCCAGTCTTATTTGTCATGCGGGATATTGAGTTCAATACAATGCACCTTGATCGCGATAATCCGGAGAAGGAACGGGTCAATCAATGAGGCGATGCAGCCCTCTGATTTGTACAACGTAACTCTCATCGCAAGTAACCATATCACTCCCCAAAGTGAGGGGCAACGCGGGTATCTCCTGCTGGCATCGCGTTCTTGGCAAGACGAGGGATGAGAACACAAATCCGAGATTGGGTGTTGTTGCATCTATACTGCTTCACTATCTCTTCCAGAGAATTTATGCACTACGCCCCCCAATAAATAGAATAATGATCCATATTCGCAGAGACGTTTGCGGCTATTGCGGGGCATGTGTGTCGGTCTGCCCGCATGGTTCGCTTGAGTTGATCGACACATATCTGACCGTCGATGCACAAACCTGCAAAAACAAATGCAAGATCTGCTCGACCATCTGCCCACTTGGGGCGCTTGAGTTGGTGGAGAAATGAAGGAGTTTTATGACGTTCTGGTTATCGGCGGTGGTCCGGGAGGAGCGCTCGCCGCAAAGACTGCAGCAGAAACTGGTCTTTCGGTGCTTCTTGTAGAAAAGCGCCCGGCAATAGGTGTTCCTGTCCGATGTGCGGAGGGTATCGGTAAAGACGCTCTCGCAGAGTTCATCGAGGCAGATCCAAAATGGATTGCAGCAAGTGTTGAGCGTGCGGTGCTTATCGGCCCAAACGGCACAAAATTCACCATCAGCAATGAGGCCGCCGGAGGGAAAGTTGGCTATGTGCTTGACCGCAAGGTGTTCGATCGCGAGCTGGTCTGGCGTGCGGTTGAGGCAGGAGCGGAGATTCAGGTGCATGCACGGGCGTCTGCACCGATTATGATCGGCGGCAGTGTGCAGGGCGCGATTATCCATCAGCACGGAAAGATCTATGAAGTTCGTGCAAAAGTGGTGATTGCGGCTGACGGTGTTGAATCGAAGTTTCCAAAGTGGGCAGGAATTGATACGACTGTGCCGCTTTGGGAGCTGGAAACCTGTGTCCAGTATATTGTCAACGATATCGATATTGATCCAAAGGCAAATGTGTTCTATATCTCGAACGAAGCATGTCCCTGGGGTTATATCTGGATCTTCCCGAAGGGGCCGCGAAGTGCGAACATCGGCATTGGTATTGCTGGTACGAAGTCGGGAGAGGGCCACCGTGCGAAGGATTATCTGGACCGCTATCTTGCAAAGGAATTCCCAAACGGAAAAGTCACGGAGCTGATTGTAGGCGGTGTGCCAGTCTGCAGGCCACTTGAGTGTTCGGTTGCGGATAACCTGATCATTGTTGGCGATGCAGCCCGGCTGTCAGATCCGATTACAGGCGGCGGAATCTACAATGCGATGTACACCGGAAAGCTGGCAGGAAATGTCGCAGCAGCGGCAATCAAGAACGGCGACACGTCAAAGAAAGCACTGATGGTGTATGATAAAACCTGGCGCGACAGCCACCTCGGCAAAACGCTTGTCCGCAATTACGCGGTGAAGGAGTCATTCATTAAGATGGATGATAAGAAGCTGAACTCAATTGTGCACTCGATGTCGGATATGCAGATAGAGGATCTGAGCGTGAAAAAGCTGGTGCTTGCTATCTTTAAAGAGAATCCATGGCTGGCCCTTGAGTTGCCGCATCTCTTAAAAGCACTGTAATTTTTTGTTTCAGATGCGACGAAGAAGCGTATGCTGTTGGGAGGGCTTTAGTTCTGCGGGACGGGCAGCGGCACAGATGGCGGGGGCTTTCCGTCATCTTGCCTCGGGTAAAGGAAAACCCCAAGATTTTTGCGAAATATATGGATCCGAAGTGGATTTCAACGAAAAACACCCGGGTACAGTTCATTGTAACGGATATTGGAACAGCGATCTGGATTTTTGCGAAATGGCGACGGTTGGCAAATGCAGGTACCTGGGGTTTTGGGAATTATGTCGGGCAAGGGATATCAGGTGATGAATTATCTTGATCGGTTTATGGAGGGGAATTGCCCAGATGAAGGTCACGGAACTGATTGCTTGGGTATGCCAACCAGCGGGCCGGGGCTGGATCATGCGGTGTTGTAGCCAGAGTGTTGACGGCGTATATTCTGCGCCATGGCACAAACAGGCATCAGAGGAGCTATCACCCAGCAAATGCATGCCCAGAGGAGAGGCCCGTCCCCGTTCTACGAGAGGGTGGACTGCACCAAACCCACTCGCTGTGCCAGCGATGCAGTTTGGCATCAACGACAGCGAAAACCGGATAAACCAGCAGGCCGGCACCAACATCATCAATAATCTGATCGGTGCCATCAACGCGCTGGTCGAACTACACAACAGACGCGGGATATTTTTGCGGCGGTCGTATATGATTCGGGGTGTGTGTTTCCGAATGGATGATTAATGCTGAATACGGTGTATCGGATCTGCATTCGAATGAGGTGACAGTTTCGTCGATACTTGTGACGGTGCTGAGGGGTAATCCATAGCTTGGGGTGAGGTTCCCGGTGTTTTTTCTGCGCTGCTGATAAAAGTACGTACCGCCAAAACAACCCAGCAAAAGGGATTTTCATCCTCGGCTGCAGTATTTCAGCTGCAATATAAAGGGCGAGCTATCTCCTCGGACACTCTCTTTTTTCCTGAAGCAGATCAGGTTAATATTCCGGCACAGCCAAATCGTAGATAAAGCTATGGTCCGGACGATTACATTTTCCCGGAATGTGTTTCTCCCGCTGACAAATGTGTGTGCAAACGCCTGCGGCTACTGTTCCTTCAAGGAACCGGTCCGCGAAGGCTGTGTAATGCCGGAGGCGAAGATTCGGGCAACCCTGCAACGGGGCAGCGAATTTTCCTGTACCGAAGCGCTGTTTACGTTCGGGGAACGGCCGGAAAATGAGCAGGGGTTCCGAAAACACGTTGAGGCTGCGGGGTATCCGAATATTTTGTCGTACTGCGAGGCGATGAGCAGAGCAGCCATCGATCTTGGGATGCTGCCGCATACGAATGCTGGCATCCTCACCTACGAAGAGCTGGAACGGCTCAGGCATGTCAGCGCCAGCATGGGGCTGATGCTTGAGACAACCGCAGAGATTCCAGCCCACCGTCACAGTCCTGGCAAGGATCCGGCGATGCGTCTTGAGATGATGGGAAATGCAGGAAAGCTCAAAATTCCGTTCACAACCGGCCTGCTACTTGGCATTGGAGAGACATCGGCGGACCGGGAAGAGTCGCTGGCAGCAATCCGGAGCCTGCACAAACGCTACGGCCACATTCAAGAGGTAATTGTACAGAACTTCTGCCCGAAGCAGGGCACAGAGATGGCAGGTTCCCCGGGAACGTCACAGGAGGTCATGCGCGAGACACTGGTGATGGCAACAGACATCCTACCAAAGGATGTGTCAATTCAGATCCCACCAAACCTTGCGAATGCGGCGACTCTGCTTTCGTTCGGCGTGACGGATCTGGGCGGCGTGTCGCCGGTAACAATCGACTACATCAATCCCGCGCATCCCTGGCCGGCACTTGGTGCGTTACAAGGGATTGCTGCGGGATACGAGCTGCGGGAACGGCTGTGCGTGTATCCGCATTACTGCACCGAGGAGTGGATTGCGCCGGAAATCTGGCCGCCGGTCAAACGGCTTGCGAAACTGATCTATGGCTGATGCTGCATGCCTCTGATCGCGGTATGCCGTGCTTTGCAGGGTAGCGGGTTCCGCTGCCATGCAACTATTTCATACTAACCCTTATCATGCAGCCGGTTCAATAAGCATATCATTATGAAGCATGACGATCTCCTCCGTCAGGGTAAGGCGAAATCCGTGTATCTAACCAATAACCCAGATGAGCTTCGGGTCGTATTCCGCGATGATATTACTGCATTCGACGGGCAGAAGAAGAATGTCCTGCAGGGTAAGGGGATGTACAATGCGATGGTTACCGCCTACATTTATCCGCTGATTGAGGAGGCGGGAATCCCGACGCATTTTTTGCAGGCGGTTGATGCAAACACGCACCTAGTCCGCAGGCTTTCGATGATTCCGCTGGAGGTCATTGTCCGCAATCGGGCGGCAGGGTCGCTGGTGAAGAACTACGGGTTTACTGAGGGCCACCTGCTATCCCCGCCCCTGATCGTGATGGATATGAAGGATGATTCCCGTCATGATCCGATGATCAATGATGAGATAACCGCGGCTCTGGGAATTGCGACAGCTGCAGAAATTGCAGAGATCAAACGGCTTGCTCTCGCAGTGAACGAGGTGCTCCACAAAAATCTCGCAGCAAAAGATCTAGATCTGGTGGACATGAAGTTCGAGTTCGGCAGGGATGCCGCAGGAACGATCCGGCTTGGCGATGAGATCAGCATGGACTCGATGCGTCTGTGGGACCATGGGATCGTCGGTGCTTCGCTTGACAAGGATGTGTACCGCAAGGAGCTTGGCGATGTGATAGATACCTATGCATCCGCTGCAAAACGCATCTGCGGAAAATAACGAAATTATGTCTTTTGACAAGAGGATATATATTTTAGATTAGCCTATTTTCATTCACAACATACTTGAAAAATAAGGAAATAATTAAACTAAAATTGATAAGTCCATAAGTATAAATGTAATTATATTTTCATTAACACTTACCAATAGTAAGTAATTTTCATCCCATCGGAGATATATCTCCCTCAACTGAAGTATAATTCCGAAAAAAAGCGTCCGTTATCCTTTAACGGACAAGAGCTGCCGCACGCTCTGCAGCAGAGCTTACGGATTCTGACTTGATGACCTCAATTCGACGGACCGGGAAAATCGGCTTACAGGCCGCAAGCATCTTCTTGGACAGCTCACCCTTGACCATTGCGGAAACGAAGATCTCAAAGTTTGCTTCCTTTGTGTAGTCCTGCACAACCTTTACCATCATTGCACGGATCTCATGAACCTGAGAAAGTCTTGCATGGTTGATCGTAAATGCCGTGATCGTCAGCTGCAGCTCACGAACACTGCCGAGCGGCTGGATCGTGATGGTACTGTCGATACGGGATGCCCCCCTCTTGACCATTGCACGAAGGAAATCTTTGGTCATCTCATGACCGTGGATCTGCGTGTATGCTGCATCTCCTGCGACACCATTGATCTTAAACGACATCTTGACATTCTGTTTGGCATAGTCCTGGGTTAACTCACCAAGACTGACCGTCATTACGCGACCCGGCAGGTTTGCCGTGTCAGAGGAGACAATCTCCCCAATAAACTGCTTGCCGAGGAATTCCGGGGCATAGATCTTGAACCAGCTCTTTGCCTTCCATCCCTCGACCTTGCGTCCACCACTCTGCTTTTTTCTTGCCATGGTATCAACCTAAATTCTTGAAATTGGATTGGTATATCTCTTGCAAACGGCGCTTAACACAACCGTTCCGAGACAGATAAATTCATCAGGTAATCATCCACCGTCGCAATCATCGATCGAAGCGATCCCCCTGAAATTTTTGCTACAACCCGACCGCCGAGTACTTCAACAGTCATAAACTCGCCATTATCTGGAGAAAGTGCCAAGGCGACACAGTCTGCATGGACATGAGCAGACATGATTTTTGCTTCTACGTGCATACTGCAGCCTCCAGACCGGCAAGAAACTCGTCTTCGTGGTCGAGCGGAACATCGGCCCCTGCACGGAACCTATGCCCACCGCCGGAACCACCGCAGGACTCCGCAAGAGTTTTCAGGATCTGTTCCAGATTCACAGAAGAACAGGCAGGAGCGCGTGCAGATACCAGCAGCGACTCTGTGCCTTGGCCGATGACAAACGTAGGGCTATCTGCAGATTCGATGAAAATGTCCGCCGCATCACTTGCAACGGCAGCATCACCGACCCGCCAGACAGCAGGACCATCACAAATCTTCTCTGCGGTTTTCACCGCCGCAATGACGCGATTCCAGTAAGACACTGCAATTTCCCATGCCTCATTCAGATATGAAGCGTCACCGCAGCAAAGTGCATAGGCAATGCCGCACTTTTCAGCCTTGCCACATGCATCCACCACTGCCGTAAACGCACGGGCATTTTGAATGACCTCGCGTTCCAGACTCCATGACTCCCCATAGAGGCTCCGCAAAGCTTCGTACGAGGCACCCGATTCCAGCACAATTTGCGACAGCATGCAGGCCGTATATGCCTCGTCTGATATTTTTGACCTACATATCGTCTCAATTGCTGCTGCTTTCTCCTCATCACCCGCAAGTCTGGGAAGATATGGATGCAGGGAACTCGCAATTTGCTCCTTTGTTGTTCTGCCGGCGAGAAGAACACCACGAACAGGATTTATCAGGTTGTTTGCCACAGCATCCCCAATGATCATCCCATTCCTTCCGGAAAGGGTCTGATTGTCACCTATGATGCCAAGCATCACAAGACCTGCCAGATCGCGGTTGTCCCCGAGGGCGTTTGCTACCAGATATGCACAGCCTGCAGAAGATAACTCGGTTTCGCCATCTCCGCCAAAACAATATGGGTTGACACGATTGGAGGAGGTGCTGTAGGGCACATGATGATCGATGAACATGGTACTTTCGGGTAGACCGGTACACGACGCACTGAAATCACACAGAAGAGAAATCTCCGGGTTCTCCACGTCGGCCTCATAGATCTTCGGAAAAATCCGGAGCTTGAAGGCTATGTTTGCCCGGGATAGGGCAATCGATATGATCGCTGCAGCTGCGATGCCATCTGCACCGTAGTGGGAGTACATTTCCATGTACTCCATCGATGCGAGACGGTTTGCAAGAGCAACTGCGGCAGTTTCCAGTGACATAGCGGCGGTAGGTGAATCTTATCTGGACAGGAGAATCTCAGCGGTCTCTGGTTTGTAGATCCAGCCCTGTGGCAGGCGTCCGGTACCGACGTAGTATTTCACCAGTCTGCGGACTTTGGATTCGGTCAGCTGAAGCTGACGCTTGTTGTGAAGATCCTTTCTGTTCTCACCAAGGTGCTTGCGCATGCCAAGTGCCTTGTGCATCAGATTGCGGAGATCTTCGGGGATGTCAGTGTCAAGGTCGTTTTCACAGACGATGGCGTTGACTCTCTTGCCGGTGACAAGCTTTACGTTTGGAACGCCGAACTTATCTCTCAGAACGAGACCTATCCGCGCGCAGGAAAGGCCTGCTTTGCGTAGCTCGACGATCTTCTTTTCAATTTCCTGTACATCGGTATTGGACCACGCAGGAACTTCCTGGCGGAATGGTCTGACCGAGGAGGCGATTCCTCTTCTTCTTGCATGTATGCGTGCCAATTGTTTTCACCTCCGATAAGGACTGTCCGTCCCATACAGGCGGATAGCCGTTTCCTTTGCGGAACCAAAGGGAAACAGCCGTAAGTCACGCAAAGAGCAGCTGCACGGGCATGAATGCTGATGCTGTGCACTCCTGCCGAATTGGCGGAGCCGAGCTGACTCGTCGTAATCCCAAAGCCTTGCGGCAGTGTCATAGTTGACAGACACGTCGGACTTACTTCAGTCAGCACTATTTTATAGTGCTCTTTTCCTATTGGAGGGATGATGAGATAAGGATTGCGAGAAAAATATACTGTCATGTTTGACCAGGAGTACGACTGCATCATCATCGGGGCGGGCCCAGCAGGTCTTTTTTGTGCAGCAAATCTTGTTCCGGCCCGGGTACTGGTTTTGGAGAAGATGATGCTGCCTAGCCGCAAACTGCTGATTACCGGGTCTCGTCATTGTAACATCACGCATGCGGGGAAGATGAAGCATTTTTTCGCGCGGTATGGAGATCACGGTATGTTTTTGAAACCTGCCTTGATGACACTCCCAAACACCGCCGTACAAAAATTCTTTGAGGCCCGCGGGGTTGTTCTGATCGAAACGGAGTCTGGCAAGATATTTCCCGCATCACTTTCGGCAGATGATATTCTTGACGCACTGCTCGACGCATATGATGGGGCTGACACGGAAATTTTGTGCTGTACTCCCGCCGAAACCGTTTTCTGGGAAAAAGACCGATATACTGTGAAAACGATTCGGGGCACATTCTCTGCACCAGTTCTTGTGATTGCGACCGGGGGACTATCATATCCGCAGACAGGATCGACCGGGGACGGGTTTCGGCTTGCAGAGTCGCTTGGGCATTCAGTCACCGATCTGCACCCGTCACTCACACCGGTCTATGCCAGAGACCACCCTCTTGCAGATCTTTCCGGTATTTCCCTTCCCACCTCTGAAATATCAATATGGCGCGGGGGCAGAAAGCTGCTGACACGATCTGGTGATCTGCTGATCACCCGATTTGGCTATTCTGGTCCTGTAATTTTGGACTCTTCGCGTTGGATGCGATCCGGCGACCTGCTGAAGATAGCTTTCACCCCGAAAAGATCTGAGGAGCTGGATCAGCTGATCTGTGCGGTGTGCGCCGAATCAGGTACAAGGCAGATACACAATCTGCTTGGATTTGCAGAGTGTCCCGACCGGTTGCTGCGGGTGCTTGCCAAAGGGTCAGGAATCCCTGAAGGAATCACCGGTTCGCAGCTGACCGCCACAATGCGCAGAAGACTGGTGAAAAATCTCACCGCATATCCGGTCGAAATTGATCATGTGGGCGATTTTCAGATTGCCATGGCAACCGCAGGCGGTGTTGCTCTGGATGAGATCAGCAAAAAAACCTGCGAATCGAGGCTCTCTCCTGGGCTATTTTTCATCGGGGAGGTCTTGGACATTGATGGCGACACAGGAGGATACAACCTGCAGGCCTGCTTTGCAACGGCCTATCTTGCGGCCCAGAGTATCCGCAAGCTGATTTGATGCGGCGGGACTGGAGGGAAAGTTGCACTCCTCTAATCAGAGGTGTGCAGTGGTTGCACGTGCAACGCTGCAAGCGTTCCGCTTACAGCCCGTGCAGGGCAACGGACCAAGCATCAATCCATAATGTTTAAATTTCCCTACTACCTACTTTGCTATCGCATAATGCCTCAGTGGCTTAGCCGGCATAGCGCGTCCTTGGTAAGGACGAGGTCGCGAGTTCAAATCTCGCCTGAGGCTTCTTTTTTGTTGATTCTTGGTGATGCGATGAGAGCCAGCAATTTCCGCACTTGATACAAAATGTCAGTCCCTAAAAAGGACATTCCAACATCAAATTGTTGGGGAGTATCTATATCGTCTATAGTTTTTTTATAACCAATATATAAAAAATATACATCGCAACATCCAAAATAGGATTGTTCGCATCTAAGAAAAAGGGATAAATTGATAAAAACAGTACATTGGATTCTTTTGCTTGCGGTCACAGCCGCAGCAGTTTGCATTGTGCCTGCCGATGCGGCGACGACGATGACAACCATCAGTTATCTGAACACCGCACTTACGAAACCCGGGGACGCAATCGAGCTCGTCGATGCGGATATCCCAAGGATAGAGACGATAATAGTCTCCGGTACGAAAATTCTCGCCGTTACTGCTGCCAACAAAAAGCTTATGCTGGCCAAATCATTTACGAATATCGCGGGTTTCTTTGCCATTCCTCCCGTCGAAAACCAGATTTTGCTGGATGGCTATGAGAAAAAGTTTACCCTCGACGGAGGGAACCGTGGCGACACTGTTTCCCTCATTTTTGTGATGGCTTCCGGCATGTTTGAGATGTCCGGGCACCGTCTCCGGCAACAATCCAAGATGATGTTTGGGAATTGTTGTCTGCAGCTGTTTAACTGTGCAGCCGAGGGTTCTAAGAGCCGCTCCGCACTGAGGGAGGAGTAAAAAAACAGGGTTTGTGTCGGCAGATTTCCGCATAACGTCACAGGAGCCAGCAGCCCCTTTTCGACATGCGGACAAAATCTGCCTATGGCAGGAAACAACGCATTTTACACCCCTTCCGGTACAACAGATGATAGTCTTTATTTTGGCTCCTCCTCCAAGGCAGAACCAAACTCTGCATGAGAGTTGCATGGAAGCGGAACCAGCGGCCATGTAATGCACGTGCACGCCGCCGACAACGCAAGACCAAGCCTTGCTTGCTGCTTGCACAGATGTACCCCGACGTAACCTCTATCAGAAGCGTGCCGCAATTGCAGTGAAGCGATTATTTGATACCCAACATTCGTTCCTTCGCCAGAACCGTCGGCACATGCCAAACGGCATCAGTGCAATCAGCCACCAGCTCTCGGGAAGCGCAAACGTCCGCTTCGCCTCATCATCAATAATCGGATTATAATGCCGCAGGTTTGCCCAAAATCCAGCATCCTCCAGAACAGTCCAGACCGCAAACAGCAACATCTCGTTTGCCTGCTCCACCAACACCAGTAAGTTATCGCGATGCCAGGGATCCTAAACCTTCAAACTCTCCGTTAACTGCCGTATCATCAAAAAAGAGCACGGTTGTATAACCGTCTGCAAATCTGGCAGTCCTCTCTTCTATCAACCCGAACCGCGCAGGCGGCACATGTGCACACAGAGTCTTCATTACAATACTCCACAGCTTTGCATGCGCCTGCCATGCTATTACTTACTGATCTAAAAGTGTCCGAGACACAATATACTCACCGTGCGCCTCACGGGTCGTCCCCACAATCAGCCACGCCTGATCCTCGTGCTCCTCCACAACCCCGCATGCCTCAAGCACTTCGCCCGTGAAGCACTGGCCGCAGTACGTATGCGTAAATGACAACACCATATCGATCTCCTCATGATCCACTACATACATGCTCGGGCTGTCAAACGCAAGTGACGCATCCGTCACTCTTGCCTCGATCGTCATTTTCCCCTTCGTCTCCCCAGGCGTAATCGGCGGAGCCGAATGCAGATTGTCATAGCCTCGCGAGTACAGCAGATCAAAATATGTCCCCTCAAACTCCCCGCGGTTGAACTTCCGTGACTCGTGCAAAACAAAATCATCAAACGAAATATCCGGCATTCTTTTTCGGTACACCTTCCGCCACACCCCCTCGCTCATCGCAGGAATCTTTCCGGCAAAAACCGCATCCATCAGCTGCTGCCGCGCCATAAACCAGACGTTCCCGTACACCACCACATCAATATCCGACGCATCGTTCTCAAGGCCCACAAGGAGCGACCCCGTACAGCCCCATGCCATCAGCGGCAGATCGAAATGCGAAAACAATCTGGCAGCCCGCGAATTCCGATGCACAATCGCAGCCATCTCCTCCTCGGGCTTCAACACCCGCACAATATCTGCAAGCGGCACACGATGCACCAGATCCAGATACTCGGGCTTGTGCTCCTTCACCCACGCAAATGCATTGGCAAAATCATATTTTTTATAGCGCGTGCCCCAGGGGGACAGACGATCACCATCCTTCGTTGGCACATAGCGGAGCACGCATTCAACACGTTCATCAATCTCATATCCAGACACAGCATACAGGCACCCATCATCGGTCATCACAAAATCGCGCAGACGAATTGGTTTCATAGAAAAAAACCTATGCGAGAGGTGGGATTCGAACCCATGAACTACTCATAGACCAGATCTTAAGTCTGGCGCCGTTGGCCAAGCTTGGCTACTCTCGCAGTTATCAGTTCACTCACTGTATCACAGTATCATAAACTACCTTATTACATAGAACTTCCAATATAAAAAAGTCGACCGCGGGCCTCTCTGAAACGGCAACCGATATAAGCCAAGAAAACAGATAAGTATAAGGAATTCTGCAGACTCTCGTAGTGTAGTGGTCAATCATTTCGGCCTTTGGAGCCGGAGACGGCGGTTCGAACCCGCCCGAGAGTATTCATCTAATTATTGCAGATGTCACCCCCTATCAATTGTACAAATGCATCGATATGCGACAGAGCAAGAATGTTGTCAATCAGCCCGAACTTGGATGCCACAAACAAAAACGGAATGATACCTTTACAAACGAAGAATTATATTCTATCACGTCCAATATTAATGGAGAATGTTATACAAAGAATTTGAGGAGTTGTTCCCATCGGAACTATCTGCTATAGAGT
>JAITSY010000013.1 GCA_031287415.1 Candidatus Methanorbis basalitermitum
TTAGGATAACTCGATCTATGATATATCTTAGTTTGCACTCCGCAATGTGGACAGGTAATCCCATCGGGATAACAAATTTTGATGAAGCAGTCTATAGCAGATAGCTCAGTAGGAAACAACACCTCAAATTCATTGTATAACTGTCTACATTAATATTAGACGCAATCGAATACATATTATCTTATTAAAAGACATAATTTCGTAATATATAAATGATTCGTGATTCTCTATTGATATAGACTGTTATATTTCAGATTTGAAGAACAGTTCCCATTCAAACTGATAATTCCATTCCGAAATATAATAATCCATCTGCGCCCAATATATCTATCACCATGAAGCAGATTACCGTGCTTGCCTCAGGACGCGGCTCCAATTTTCAGGTGATACTGGATTGCCTCGCACGCGGGGAAATTAACGGGAAGTGTGTCGCCCTTATCACCGACAATAAGGAGGCCTACGCGATTGAACGGGCGGCGGCCGCAGATGTTCCAGTGGTTGTGATCAATTTCACGGATTATCCGACGAAAACAGCTTACGAGGTGGATCTGTTTGCAGCCATGAAAGAAACGAACGCAGATCTGTTTGTCTGCGCCGGTTACATGCGTCTCCTCGGATCCGAGATTATCCAGGCATTTGCCGGAAAGATACTGAATATTCACCCTGCGCTGCTTCCAGCATTTTCCGGCATGCACGGACAGCAGCAGGCACTGGAATACGGTGTGAAGATTGCTGGATGTACGGTACATTTTGTGGATGAGGGACTCGACTCCGGACCGATTATTATCCAAAAAGCGGTGCCAGTGTTTGATGATGATGATGAACAGGCACTTGATGAAAGAATTCTTGAGCAGGAGCATATTGCTTTTCCTGAGGCGGTTGCTTTGTTCTGCGACGATCGGCTTTTTGTGTCCGGACGGCATGTGATACTTTTACCGGAAAAAAATTAATTCTATGGTGCAAAACAACAGCAGAAAGTCATCTTCCAGAAAGATTGTTCTTGAGCGGATAGAAATTCTGTTTGAACAGGCCTATTTGAACCGCTCTGATCAGGTACTCGCAAACCGCTATGTATCTCTTGCCCGTGAAATTGCGATGCGGCAGCGGCAGCGAATATCGCGGAGGTTCCGGCGATCATTCTGTCCGGTTTGCCGCACCTACATAATTCCCGGAAAAAACTCTAGAGTACGTGTTCAACATGGAAAAGTTATCAGTACCTGCAAAGTTTGCGGAGCAATAGCCAGGTATCCGCTGTGCCAAACCAGACAAAGGTGATAGATGGCAATTTCTGCAAATCCAAAGGTTTCGCAGCCAAGCCTGTCTGCTACAGGCAGGCGAGGTATCCCACGGTCATGCAACTTTTTCCTATGCAGGATTACAGGCCAGGAGCTTCTCCTTACGGGATTATCTGTTTGAATGGGAACTGTTCTTCAAATCTGAAATATAACAGTCTATATCAATAGAGAACGACGAAATATTTAGAAATTACAACTGAAACCAGTAAATCCATCATCTTATTGTACCAGAAACATCTTCGGTTCACACCTCAGATGCTTTTCCAGTTTTCGAGGGGAATTCTTATCACCACAACTATCTAATATATATGATATAGGGGAAATTTACTCGTGCCCGGACCATCCGATACAGAATCTTATGTTCAGATACTAAAACCTACCATTTGGGTTGGTAAAAACGGCTGCACCGACGATCTTGTTGCGGAGGTGCACCGCCAGCTAGCTGCAAGAAAGGTTATTAAGATCAAATGGCTGCGAAGTTGCGACCTGGATGAAGCGGAGATTCTCGAACTTGCCAAGAAGACCTCGGCAAATGTTTTGGATTCACGCGGCAGAATGGTAGTGTTTGGTGCAAAAAACAGCGGTAAACTTCCTGCCGCAACCCCATCAAAAGGGAAAAAATCGGTGAAGAAACCGTCTTCCCGGGCCAAGATCAGAGCAGGTTATCTGGAGAAAAACAGCCGCTGATGTAGTATTATCAATAATTTCTGTTTCTATGTTCTTATTTGTTATTGGTGTTTCCCATTCATATGTTCCTGCATCAATTTTTGGGTGATGGAAAACGTCGTGAAACCGACAAGGCAGCGGAACCTCGACTGCCTGTGACAGGCAGGCTGATCTGCAAAGCTTTTGGCTTTGCAACTTCTCCATGATAGAGAGGCATGACAGTAAAAAGACCAGATCATTCCCCACATGGTAGTGGAACCCAGCTAAAAATAGATGACGGGGCCAAACGCTATAGAGTGGGTGCAGGAACGGAGATGGTGTTAGGTACAGGTTCATTATCCCCATACTTTGACCGTAAGGCGCTCTGATACGCTGGAAACATTCAAACTTGACTATTACAAGGAGAAAAATTTCCCTGTATTTATCAGGTGAGTTCTTTGGGGCAGAGACGGGGGGCCGGCGTAGATTTCATTGAGCACTACACCCGAGTTTTGTTGTCAGGAGGTTGACAGCAATCATGGCAATGATGGAGAGTGCCAGGGTGTAAATGGAGAAATACATCGGGAACTTTTCGACATGCTCATAGGCACCAAATCCGATTGGAGCAGTGAGACAAACCGTCATGCGGCAATTGCCCCTGCCACGGTAGCACACCGCCAATAGAGTCCGACTATGAGGAGGACAGCAAAGAAACAGAGCATGAGGCAGATGCCGAGCCATATGAGGAAGGCGAGCATCTGCGGGTGGTTGACCGCGAAGAGGAGAGATACAACGGCTGCGGTTAAACGCATACCTGGGGGCTGACGCGGACCACCGGCCATTCACTTGCATTTTGCCGGAGCATGGTTTTGAAGATGTTCCACGAGAACTCTGTCCCGACGGTGAGCATCAGCCGATCGGTGGTTGACATGACTGCCGATAATACATGACAGCGAAGGGATCGATGGCGAAGATGCTGGGGGCTTTGCTGTCTGTATACATGAGGACGTAGCCAGGTACACTGGCGACAGCGGCTGCATCAAGTTTGCCATTTTCTGCCATAGCGCGGACACCCATGCCGCAAAATTTAACGAGGAACATGATGGCAGCGTAGATGCTGCCATGCAACTTAGGTACAAAATTTCCATTAGGAATCGTCATCGTTCTTGCCATTGCAGGTATTTTAAGCACACCTCCGACGTGCGATATCCCTGTTCGGAAAGAGTTATCAGTCCTCAGATATCCTTTCCTGTACCGGCAGAAAGCCAAACCACAATCACTAAGAATAGACACAACATAAATAAAAAGGATCATGGTAATTCCTGAGAAAGTATTTTTCACCAAAGGCTGCGGAGTTCACAAGGACGAGCTGACCTCATTTGAAATGGCACTCCGAGATGCGAAAATTTCCCAGTACAACCTCGTAACCGTCTCATCCATTTTGCCACCGGGTGCAAATGTCATCAGTTGCGAGGAAGGACTCTCCTATCTATCTCCGGGTGAGATCGTCTACTGTGTCATGTCGCGGGCCCAAACAAATGAGCAAAATCGACAAGTGTCCGCCGCCGTCGGCCTTGCCATCCCCGAAAATCACGACAAACAGCACGGGTACCTCTCCGAGCATCATACCTACGGCATGACCCAACTTGAGTGTGGCGATTACGCCGAGGATCTTGCGGCGACCATGCTTGCAACCACCTTGGGCATCCCCTTCAATCTGGATGCCGACTGGCAGGAACTCGAACAGGTGTTTCTAGCAAGCGGGAAAATCATCAAGACCAGCAATATCTGTGCCTCCGTCGTCTGCGGCCCCGAGAGACAGTGGACAACCGTGGTGGCTGCAGCAGTCCTCATCCTGCCAAAACACGGATAAAGCAACAGAGCAGGCAAAGCAATGCCATACAACCCTTACTGCGGCTCAGAGTTGAGTAGATAACATCATAAACTCAGAATCACTTGCCTCATTCGCACGCCGCCCGGCCTCCTTTGTGGACAGGCTGTGTGCTCACTGTTCCGTAGTATTGCAACGGTAAGTATCCTACTCTCATTGCCGACTGCGGGGCTGCCATGGCAAACGGAATTTCGGAGAAAGGATGCCTGGCCTTTTTGATCCTTGGGTTGCGGAGGAAAAATTACCCTCAAAGGGGTTGGTCAGCTACAACCCGACCATCCACAGTGCTTGCAGATGCCCATGTTGCAGCCCTCGCCAAACTCCAGTGGTTCACCACACTCCGGACACGGGTTTCTCTTGTTGCGGAACGAATTTTCGCAACGCAGATGCGGTTCCGCTGTGTAGCCTTTTGCACCTGGCGTCACCACCTGAACCGTCCAGCTGTCAAGTGTCGTAATCGCCTGATTCGTCGCTGCAAGCTCAATACACTTACCGACCACATCTGCGCAGGACATCCCCTCTGAGCTCTTGTTCCGCAACGCAGAGATGCAGCTCACCTTCGCAAATTGCTTCACAAACTTTTCATACGGCACACCATTCTGCAGACCAGTACTGATACTTCGACCAAGAGCATTGCTGCTTGCCTCGCATCCCGTACCAACCGTTCTGATGAACACTTCCATCGGCTTACCGGCGTGTGTATTCACGGTGATATACAGACGGCAGCATCCCGACTGGGCAAGGAACGTCCGGCCATCCAGTTCCCGCGGCCGGGAGAACGACAGCGGCTGCACAACCTGGGACTCAGGCACTGCCTCTTCCATTATCATCTCCGTTTTCTCCAGGGCCAGCACCACATCCTCCCGCGATCCTGTCCGGTACAGGGTCATGCCCTTAATTTTCTTCTCCCATGCCAGAAGAACAGCCTGCGCCACATCCTCCTTCGATGCAGAAAACGGCATATTGATCGTTTTCGAGATTGATGCATGCACATGCTTCTGGAACACCGCCTGCATCAGCACATGATCTTTCCACTGAATATCAAGAGCAGTCTTAAACACCGCACGGAACGAATCCGGCAGCCAGAGAACATTCTGCACGGTACCGGTCTCGTGAACGTGCTGGATCACTTCGTCCCGCTTTGCTTCCGCTGCCTCTCCGGAGAGTCCCATCCAAGCAATCACGCGTCGAAGCTCTGTCTCGAAATACGGGTGCACCAGAATGAACGTTTTGTTCACAGTATTCCGGCGGGTATATACATAAGAAAACACCGGCTCAATACCCGATGAACATCCAGCAAGCAGCGAGATCGTACCTGTCGGGGCAATCGTCGTCAGGGAGGAATTCCGCATAATCCGTCCCTGCTTATCCCACACCGATCCCTCATAAGCTGGGAACGCTCCCTTCTCCCTGCCCAACTGCTCTGATTCCTCCATTGCCACGTCATTGATGCGGGTCATAACCTCCTCGCAGAAGTTGCGGCCTGCCTCTGAATCATAGGGAAACCGAAGCATCAGCATCGCATCATGCACGCCCATCAGACCGAGACCAACTTTGCGGGTACGGTTCGTTGCCTCTTTAATCTCCTCAATAGGGAACACATTCTTCGTGATCACCGCATCAAGGAACCGGACCGCCATTCGCGTCGTTTTATCAAGAGCATCATAATCAACGCCGTCCACACGGATGAACTTTGCCAAATTGATGCTCCCGAGAACACAGGACTCAAATGACAACAGAGGTTGCTCACCGCAGGGGTTCGTCGTATCGATAGGACCGAGTTGCGGTGTCGGGTTCGCCGCATTTATCGTGTCATAGAAGAGAATGCCGGGTTCGCCGTTATTCCAGACGCCGTCCACAATACCATCCCAGATCTCACGGACTGTGACGACATCACCTTCGGTCGTTTTCAGCCATTCGCGATCCAGATCACCTACAAAGACTGCTTGCATGAACGCATCATTCACCATCACTGAGATGTTGAAATTTGAAAAATCTCCTTCTTTCGCCTTACTTTTAATGAACTTCAGAATATCCTTGTGCCAAACATTCAAAATACCCATGTTTGCACCGCGTCTGCGTCCCCCCTGCTTAATCACATCCGTTGCCGCATTAAAGACTCCCATAAACGAGACTGGGCCGGACGCAACACCATCCGTCGAACGGACCGGTGACCCTTCGGGACGAAGATGAGAAAAATTGTAGCCGGTGCCACCACCGGACTGGTGAATAATTGCCCCCCAGCGGATTGCATCAAAGATCTCTGGCAGGGAGTCATTCACCGGCAGAGTAAAACAGGCAGACAGCTGCCCAAGCGGTGTTCCTGCATTCATCAGTGTTGGTGAGTTCGGTAAGAAAGCGAGGGTCATCATCGCTTCAAAATATTCCTTGGTCTCTTCCGAAGTTTCGCCGAGGGCATTTGCCACGCGCCGGCACACATCCTCAACCGACTTTTCGCCTGCGCGGTAGTACCTTGCAGCAAGAATACTGTCAACAACTGAGTCTTCCATAATATCAACCTGATAATATTTGCACAATATGAATAGTAGCAAGGCAAGCGGAGCTGTACGACTCGCGGAAACACGGCACGAATTGCAATTCGGGGCACGCGACTCCGCTGCATCGCTGGGCTGCAAAGCCTTTGGCTTCGCGGCAGATCCATACAGCCGGATGCAGAGTATACCAACTAAATAGGATACAGCGATATTAACCCTTAACGTTTGGACCCAGGCAAATAAAACACAGTGAAAATTATGCTGTTATAGGGGAAAACACTGTTCGACACCCAATAGCCTAACAATAGTATACAAAGACTTTGAGATAGGGGTTCCCGAGGAAACACCTGCTATAGCGTATTTTATTTCCCTTCGCTGTCCGGACGGGGCAAACTAGCAAGGCAACGGAACCTCGTTAGGGTTGCAAAGCCTTTGGAGTATTTGTGCCTTGAAAGAAATTCAAGTATTTTTCCCAAGGGACGTCCCCGCTTACCTTGAAGAGGAAAAGTCCTGAAAAAACAGGTAAAAAGATCGCGGAAGAAACTCAAGGACTCATCATCCTGCTCAGAGCATCAGATACCATCCGACGCCAATGATCAGGGCCAAATCGATAGGTTTCACGCGCAAGGAGAACATCACTTCCGGGATTTTCAGCAACCGAAGCGTCAATTCGATCCAGGGTTGAGCGCGCCGCATCCTGTACCCACAGACCGCGCGTCTCCTGACTCACCACAAGAATCGATTCTGCGCGCACGGAAGTGAAAACTGTTCCCTCAGATGTCGTGTACACGTTCGGTTTTCCGACAACGGCCACGAATACCGGATTTTCCGGATCAATTTTTGCCAGCTGGTGCATCGCTTCCGGTTGATACGATCCAGCCGTCACAAAGAACAGACCAGTCGGATCCGACACTCTTGCCCGGTACAGAATATTCTGGTCCCCAACCTTATCCTTCTGCGTAATCGTCCCCACCAGCAGCACCCGGTTGCATCTCTCGCCAGTAGGTAGAAGAACATACATCGGACTTGTTTCATCCCCGACATCCTTGAACATCTTCGTAACCTCGCGGAGCTCGGCCGCAAACACGCGTTTTGCCGGTTCACGCTCGTAAGACAGATAGTGTGCCCCTGCATCACTCATTGCCCGTCACCTCCCGTAGAAATGCCCGCACGATTCATGAGCTCCGCATTTATCGATGGATCCAGAGGAATAAACTCCGCAGATTTCACCAAAATCCGGCCATCAAACTCATTGCCGAAACATCGCACATAGCGGCCGCACAATTTTTCCGCGAACTGCATCTGAATCACATCGAGACCAAGAGAATCCTCTAGGGAGGTCTCAATCGCTATATTCATCGTCATCCCTGAAAGCGCCTCCGTAACCTCGCGGCCCATCAGGACGTTGCACGCCTTGTGACCGTCGTCCACAACCGCCTTAATTCGCAGATCATAATGGAAATTATTCTGAACCTCATGGATAGGACAGAAGTTCTGGCGGGACAGCACGCGGTTGCATCCCTCAACCGGACACCGTTTCACCAAACCGGACCCTCCAAAAATCTGCACAATCGCACCCACATATTCATCCATCGCAGTTCCAACCGCAATATCAGCCTCCCATTCATCCGCTTCATACACTGCATTGTTCAGAACAAGCGACAGACGGCCGTTGTACTCGTCCACCTTTGCATTTTTGATCAGATACACCTGACCCGAAACAAGCTTCTCGGTCTTACCGTCTTTCCACAGAACAAACTTGATACGACCGGTCTCATCACCGACGAGACCGGTCTGCAACATACGATCGCTCCGTGTCTCCCACTCCTCAACAAACTTCACCCGAACCGATGCATAACCTGCCGAAAGACCACGAACGGTTGTTACAGGAAGCTCCTCTTTCGGGGCAGGCATCACCATCCGCAGGGGAATGTTCGTGTCCTCATCCTCCATCCATATGCCCGAGTTCAGCACCAGAGACAGACGGCCACCAAACGTATCAACACTTGCATAGAATATATTATAGACTGAACCAAGCTTCAGCTTTTCGTGCCCCTCATCTTTCCACAGAACAAACTTCATCTTCCCTGATGCATCCGCAACAAGACCGGTCTGCAGCATGCGATCACTCCGTGTTTCCCACTCCTCAACAAACTTCACCTGAACCGATGCCGCAACACCGGGTACCAGATCACGCAGAAGAACCGACGACGCGGGCATCAGACTCCTATCATCGGCAAGCGGGACAACCCGGGAACCGGAGTGGATCTTCAGACTCAGACTCTCGCGGAACGAATCAACAACTGCCGACTCAATCCGGTACCAGTGCTCAAGTTCCAGAAGGGGAATTGCACCAGTCCTGGCAAACACCACAAACCGCACCGCACCCGAGCTGTCTGCAAAAATACCGGTCTGCGAGATCGACGGAGAGCTCGGCGACTGCAGCGACACAACCTTCACCTCGACCATCACCCATTCACCCGGCTGAATGTCAGCAAGAGAATAGACGCCGCCTTCCAAAACTGATGCCGCAACAGGCGGATCATCATCGGGAGTGTCATACAGCTGCCGCTGATCAGACAGAACTTTCCGTTCAGCCTCATACGCCACTACACCGAACTCATTGATGTAGCTTGCAAGTTTATCCATAATACTCTGCTTATCCGGAGAAATTCCTTTGGATTCTAATTTTTGGGAGATTCTGTCGGTAATCTGTTGGATCTGATCTTGGTCCATAATGATCTCCAACAGTACGTTGGCTTCTCAGACATATTAATCCCAAACCATACACCGTGAAAGTGCTGCTACTTGGTTCGGAAGCATCAAGTAGTCAAATAGCCAATATAATATATATGGTAATTACTCTCGATTCAAGCATCGCTGATCTGCTCCGTGAAAAGCCGGAGAGTGCCACGATCCTTCAGAACTTTGGTATGGGATGCCTTGGCTGTGCAATCGCAAACAACGAATCCATTCGCGAGGCAGCAATGGTTCACGGAATCCCCTTAGAAGAGCTTGCAAAGAAGCTCGGCATCTAAAAATAGTATTTTTCACCCAGCTTTTTGCAAGGATCTTCAATTCCACAATGCCTGCCACGGGATTTTGCAACAGATTGGCAACAATCTCAGGAATGTGCACAAGCAGGTAGTCCATGCAGCTCCACATCTCACCGTGTGGTATTTCGATCATCGTACCAAGAGAGAAGTCCATGCAGTGAAGAAAGAAGATAGGTATCGAACCAGACCAAAACCTCGGTCGGCGCTTGGCAGACAGCTTTGACAATCCGTTCTCCTATATTGGTAAGAACACTGGCAAACATCTCGGGAGCAGATTGTAATTTTTCCGCTGCAACCACCACTGCATCCGTCGGTGACACACCCGGGGAAGTTTTCGATCCAGCAGGACCTGCATTTTTGTCTCTGTCATGGTAAATCATGGCACCAAGAAGCGCCGTGTCGAAAAACGGGCGGCCCGGGGTGACAATAATGTTGATTGTACGATTGTTGTCCGAAACACCCGCTGTTACGAACACCGAGATGTAGTCGTGACGCGCCATGCAGAGATTTGGGGTGAGAATCGCTGTTGGCAGACTGAACCACTGCTGCAAAAATCCCTGTTCGGTTGCGACGCGATCAATCCAAGCAGAGACATCGCCGGAAAACCCGGAGAGCGGTGATATTTAAGATCGTCTTAACGTCAGCAATACCGACATCAATCCCGCTGTTTGCCACACGAAAGCTGCCGCGAACAATCAGGACACCGTCTCTCAGATAACGCCGCATGGGAACGTTTGTCAGACTACTTTGAGGTACGAGTAGAGAGAGAAAGAAGTACTCAACAACTGCCTTTTCAACCGGACTCGCCTGTTCGGTTTTCTTGCCAAGGATTTTTTCCGAGGAGCCCTTTCTTCGGTCCCTTAGCAGGTGCCGGAGCAGGCTCGATTGTGATGATCATTACACTGCAGTATCCGCAGGGAATTTCACTGACCAGAACAAATCCGCATTTGGTCAAAAAGTTCATTGCAGTAGGATTAAGGCCGGGTATCCGGTTACAAACGATAGCAACAAACCCAAGTTCATGAGTAGTCTTCTACGAATACTCGCACATTTCCCTGCCGACTCCAAGGTTGCGGTAGGAGAACTTCACCGCATAGGTTACCTCCGTCAAATAAGCATTTGACAGCTATTCATAGAATGGATTGCCATTGATATACAAAAATGTGCGGAGTTCCTCCGGCATTGTCTTCATTCGATGCCGAGTATTCAAGACATCGAACAGCTGTAGCAGCCGCGCGTTAATGTCTTTCGACTCTTTGAGGTAATCGGTAAACTGGCTGGGATCAAAAATGCCCGTATCCTCGGCAAAAAGGCAGAACATCAGCCGGGTAATGTACATTTCGAGTTCGTGCCCCATGTATCCCGCTTCCTCCAAAATGTCATGGAGCTCTCCCATGCATTTCGCCGCATCTATATCGACGGCGAGAGATGGCTATGCATTGCGGCCTTGGAAGAATTGCAGATACTGTAAGTTCGCTTCTAAATCATCCAACTTAGAATCTGCGATAAAATTGAAGCCATTATCATATATTCTGAACGTTGCAAAATCATAGGTGCTATTCCATTTCGGTCTGATTTCGTCAGGCAGTTTGTAGTAGTACTCTTTCACCTGCCCAAGTGCATTTCAGTTGTTCGTTCGTATATCGAGCTTACCTCAGCTGTTGTGTTCGATAAGAACAAGGACGGGTATAAAAAAGTCGATTTTTCAGTATTCTATCTTGAAATGATAGACTGAATCCAATGATTTCGTTAAGTTTCGCAAAAAATGTGTTTGAACGGTTTTTCTACATCATCATTCCAATGGTCGCGAATAAACACAGCTACATCCATGCAGGTACTTTACGTTACCAGCAATAAGATAACCACCCGTTGTTCCTGATAATTCCGAATTTTTTTCAAGAGGGTGGTAAAATCAGTAATTTAGTTCATTTAAGATGGCTGTAACCGATGCAGTTGCACCGATTACCCGCGGGCAAAACATCATCCCACAACAAACAGTGTTGCCCTCACACAATCTGTCGGCCAACATCGAACACTTCTGAGAATACCAGCCTGTTTACAGTGAACGGTGGCAGCCTTACGCTGCAAAACGGCGGGAGGCTGAACGGAGGTATGAAGGCATCAGAATTCTCCTTCCTGCTCGAAGCTTCTACCGAACCGGATGGAAAGTTCTGCTTTGTAGAGTTCTTTCCCGAGATATGCAGCGTGATAGAGCAGTGAAACGCCGTTCTCGGCAAGTATTGCGGCAAAGACATCATGCCAGTTTGTGCCGCGGACGCCATGGCCGCCTCTGACGGCAACAATGCTGCCGTCTTCAATGCCGATGCGGAAGTTTCCACAAGGGTCATAGGCATCAAGATCGTCCGAAGTAACCGGGGCATCGCATATGTCCGTGTACGTCAGCGGAGGCTCACGGCGGCGGCGTTTTTCTTTCAGGATCAGAACGTCAACGCCGACATCCTTTGGATACGGTCTGCCGCGGGAAAGCGCCGTCATCTCAACGGCACGCCGCATCTCAGACGTTGTTCCGTGTGTTTTGTCAGAGTGTTCAGAAACGAGCACCGCGGCAGCTCCGCACTCGGCGGATACGGCGGCCAGGAGAGCACATATTCCTGGACTGTCTGCATCGACCATCTCGACGACGTTGACACAGCCGAGAACCTTGGGACAGCCGTACTCCAGCAGGTAATCGGCAAGTGATGCGATCATTCCGGAGAGTGGCGGCTGCAGCAGAGGATCGGCGAGTGTCTTTAGCAGCCCCGCGGCCTTTGCGGCAGCAACCGTGTCCGCAAGGGAGGCCTCGCGGGAAATCAGAACCACTGCTGCGTCAGCAGCCTGGATTTTATCTGCAAGCAGCGAGATGGTTTTTGTGGTCAACGAGAAGATCAGATCGCAACGGAACAGAGCAGCTTCGATCAGATCTGGATCAAGGGTGTCAACCGACAACGGAATATCCAAATCCGCAACCTCAGCAAAGCAGCGGCGGACATTCTCCGGGGTTGCATCAAAACCGAAACCGAGATCTACGACATCGGCACCGCCCACCACGGCAGCAAAAACTGCATCTCGCAGGGAGGGGTGCCGGTGTGCGTCCATGATCTCATGGATGACTTTGATGCGTGATGAACCGCCAAATTTCACACCGCGGACGGTGAATGCGGCATCGGCCTCATTTTCCATCTTGGCCAGGCGAGATGCAGCCTGCCGCCGACGTTCACTAGCAAGAACCTCATCCGCCGGAACAGATGAAGATAGGGCACCCGCAAGGATCAGCGGCACGCATAGCCGCATGTCCGTCGCATGGCGAGTACCTCTCCGAATCGGAACACCGCAGGACTGCTCAATTTCGGCAAATGATGCGGTACACATTCCCGAGACCACCACAAGACTGTATCCTCCAGAAACGAGAAGACGCTGCAGCATTCCCGGCGAAAGGAAGGATGCAATCTCTCCCATCGGTACAATTTCATAGGTAAACGCATCGACGCCCGCGAGTGCAGAATGCAGTGCCGTCTCGCTCCGGTGACCTGTAGGAAAGAGGACATGCACAATATTCTTCTATTATTATATCTGTCGTATTAAAACAGTTGAGTTGTACAGACGGCGCAGCCAGAAGCATGCCTGCGAAATTTTTGAAGAGTTGCATGGAAGCGGAACGACTGCGCAACGCTGCAAGCGGAACGCTTGTAACATCCACATAACACACCAATTTCCAGAACAAACAAAATTTTCGGGGAACAGTCTGCATCAAATTATGCTGTCTGCAACCAGTATATCAGGGAAAACATTTCTGATAGAAAGACAAAGGCAGGAATGTTAATCCGTAATGAGAGAGAATCCCCTTAGTACTCAATGGTTCTTTTTAAATGTGATCTGCACGTCCATACGAACGCGTCGCGAGACGGCGAGAGCTCGGTCGAAGAGGTGCTTACAGCAGCGGCTGCAGCAGGCCTTGATGCCGTTGCCATCACCGATCATGACACTACGGAAGGAGCGATTGCAGCACTTGCCTGCGAAAATCCGGGTGTCTTGATCATTCCTGGAATCGAGGTCTCGACAAAACAGGGCCATCTACTGATCCTTGGAACAACACGGGTTTTTGTACCCCGCCAAGATGTGATTGAAACGATTGCTGAGGCAAAGTTACTTGGGGCTGTGACAATCGTTCCCCATCCCTTTCATCAGTGGCGGCATGGAGTCGGTCTCCGCTGCAGGGAGGCGCTGTTGGCAGCGGATGCGATCGAGGCGCTCAACAGCCGCTACATCATTGGTACGGCAAATCAGAAGGCCGCAAAGGTGGCGAGGAAGTACTGCCGTCCCGCAACCGCGGGATCGGATGCCCACAACTGCAGGTTTGTCGGGTTCGGTATCACCGAGATCGAGGCCGACGATCGGTCAGCTGAGGCAATTCTTGCAGCCATCCGTGCGGGACACGTTGCCTGCCACTGCAAAAAGACGCCGCTTCGGACCTACACCCACCAGTCGTGGAACAGTGCGATCCGCAGGATGCGGCGGCGCGTGCCACAGCTCCACCACCGACCACGGCGGAGAATCATTCGCCGGAAAAAATGAGGCTCGCTTTTGCCGTGGGGTATAAAGGAGACAACTTTGCTGGCTCCCAGTTTCAACCGAATAAACGGACAGTGGAGGGGGAATTTGTTGCAGCGGGTATCGGACTTGGCCTGTTTGCCGACGCAAGAGAGGCTCAGTGCCGCATCGCAGGAAGGACCGACAAGGGAGTTTCCGCCCGCCGTCAGATTGTGTCCATTACAACTCGTCATCCCCGTAAGGCGATCGATGCCCTGAACTTCTGGCTGCCAGACGACTTATGGTGCCTTGATACGGCGGAGGTTTCCGATGATTTTTATCCGCGCTATGCGGTGGTGTCCCGGACGTACCGATATTATTTTCCCTATCCGGCAGACATTGCGGCGATGAATGAGGCGGCACAACGGTTTGTCGGACAGCATGATTTCACGCGGTTTGCAAGAATGGAGGAGGGCCGCGATCCGAACCGGACGGTGGCAGGGGCTGGGGTGTTTGCAGGACCTGACGGCTGTCCTGTGTTTGAGGTTTCTGCAAAGAGTTTTCTCTGGCATATGGTTCGGGGAATGGCAGGCTTCCTTGCTTTAGTTGGTGAAGGAGTGGCAGAACCTTCAGCTACCAAAGAACTTCTGCAAAAACCCGGTTACCGCGTACATCCTGCCCCTGCAGAGGCGCTTATCTTCTGGGATGCGGAGTGTGATCTTGCATTTCATCCCATGCGACGGGCAAAGGAGACAATGCGAATGCTTGGTCAAACATCGGCTGCAGCACGGGCAGAAATGCATGTTGCAGAGGCGCTGCTGGATGAGCCGTCGGAGGAAGTATGGCGGCGGTGGCTGGTACGGGCGTATCCTTGGTATCAGAGACGGTGAAATCAGATAGAGTGATTTTGACAGGGAACGTAACGCATAATACATCCATTTTAAATAAACTCTTTCCAGAATAGCCAGAATGCTCGCCGAACGGTCACCACTTTATTCTATCGATAGTCGGAAGCTTGAACCCGCTCAGGCCGGAGCGCCCCGTCATCCCCGACATAAACAACGGTCTCACTGCTGTTTTTCAAAAAATTCCGCAGCCTCCGGTCATGATCGCGGCGGACGAACCGTATGCCTGCAGCTGAGAACATCTCCAGCAGTGCTTCATGGAATAGGATCTCCTGCTCAAGGTAGGCGGTCTCATAGGCGATGACATCTGCCGCAACTGCTTCCGCCTCTGCTGCTGGAATGATTGTATTGTACTCACCGTGCTCGTCAAGGCCGCCGATCTGACGCCAGTTCACCCGTCCCTGCAGATCCGGTTCGCGATGGAGCATGTAGGGGTAAATCCGGCAGATAGCAAACCTCTGATCATATATGGTACAACAGCGTGCTTCGTTGAGAAACACACAGTCACCGTTTGGCTTTGTCCGGAGACAGTAGCCGGAGACGTAGAAGCTCCCGTCAGGATCAGAGTAGGGAAAGCCAGGTGCGGGCATCAGCATCTCCGGCGCAAATTCCCGGAGACGGCGGGTATCTTCTGTGAGCAGATATACGTGGCCGTTGAAGACCCTGGTACAGCAACGGCCGCAGCAGGTACAGGAAAAACCGACATGCATGATAACCTCCGCAAGTTTTTCTGCAGGATAATCTCGGAGAAAATCGAGTTCAGCACGATACTCGGCAAGTGCGACATCGGGACATGCAGCCATAGCTGACGATATGTTTGGACGCCGTGAGATATAAAAATAACAGCCTCTTTATTTCGGTGTGCCGAGATAGCCGACAGGCAAACTGCAGAATAATCTGCGGCTATTCAGATGATATAATAAGTTAACGGAACCATCTGTTTGAATGGGAGCTGTTCTTCAAATCTGAGATATAACAGTCTATATCAATAGAAAATGACAAAACAGTTATAGATTATGATTAGAACTAAAAAATCCATTGTTCTATTAGCCCCCACGGCAAATCCATAATGAAGGGCGGCGAAACAGAATAGATCTTTGTATCGAACGGCATAATGCCGAAAGATTATTTGATTTCATGCACAACCATGCCGGACAGAAGCTTCGGCTCAAACCAGGTAGACTTCGGCGGCATAATCATCGCATTGTCCGCAACATCGATGACACCCAGGGCAGTCATCGGCTGCATAATGAACGCCACCGAGTATTCACCTGAATCCACTGCCTTCATCACGTCAGCAAGCGGGACGCTGCCGCCAACAAAGGAGACGCGGGGATCACCGCGAGGATCGGCGATGCCAAGCATATCATCAAGCACCGATTCCTGCAAAACCGAAACATCCAGCCGAGTAATGGCGTCCGCGTACGGATCAACAGGACAGGTCAGCTCATACCACCGACCCCCCAGATACAGGTGGATAATATGAACCAAACCGTCAACTGCAGCCGCAGGAGGGACCACGTTTTTGCTGATGTCCACCCTCTTGATCGGCGTCACGGTAAAGCGGAGGGAAAGAGCGCCGAGAAACTGATCGGCATGCATCCCGGCAAGGTCGCGGACCAGCCGGTGGTAACCGTAGATTTTCACCTTGTCGTGGGCAAACAGAACGCTCATGAACCGCTCGGCATTCGGCGTGCAACTGCCTCCGGCCTTCCGACGTTCGCATACGTTAACCGAGGACTTGGCCCGATGATGGCCGTCGGCGATGTAGAGGCTCGGAATTCCCGCAAACATTGTCTCAAGTTTTGCAATCTCTGCCAGATCGGCCACGCGGTAGATCTGATGCAGGTTGCCACCTGCACTGCGGTACTCGCCAAACGGCTGCATCGCATCTGCAAGGGCCGAGATACAGGCATGAACCGTCCCGGGATCTTTGTAGAGCAGGAACACCTGTCCAGTGTGGGCCGAAACGGCATTGATGTGGCGGGTCCGGTCCTCCTCCTTATCGTAGCGGGTCAGCTCATGCCTCTTGATGGTGCCGTCCTCATACTCAGCGACACTCACGCAGGAGACGAGGCCGGTGAAGATATCCCCGCCGAACACAATGCGGTAGATGTAAAAGGCCGGATGATCGTCAGAGACAAGAAGGCCGTCCTGCTTCATCTTTGCAAACATCTCACGGGCACGCTCATAAATGCGGTCATCGTGCGAATCGATGTCCAGAAGCTCTGCATCGGATCGGATAACGCGAAGGAATGTCTTGTCGTTTTTGGCAATCTCAAGCGCCGCTTCGTCGGTACTGATGACATCGTACGGAACAGACGGGACAACGGGAAATGCCGCGTCTGATGGGTGGAGACCGGCGAACGGATAGATAGTGACCATTATATGAGACTCCTATTAACTCGTATAATATAGTTCGGCGACAATATTAAAATAATAATGGCAGTGGTAAGCGGTGTCGGTGGGGCGGTTGCCGGCTGTACTATTCGCAAGGCAACAATCGATGATATCCCCAGCATCTATCGAATTGAAGTGATGTGCTTTTCCAACCCCTGGGACTACAAAGGAATGATCGAGATGATGAGGATATTTCTGACTTCATTCTATGTAGCCGAGGCAGAAGGGAGGATCGTCGGATTTTCTGCAGGAGCAATTGAGGAGACGGGTGAGGAGAAGTACGGCCATGTCTGCAATATTGCGGTAGTTCCCGAACAACGGGGATTTGGAATCGGGCGGTTTCTTCTACAAAAACTTGAGCGGGACTTTTTTTTTGCGGGCTGTTGCGCCTGCACCCTGGAGGTCCGGGTCAGCAACACGGCAGCACACGGGTTTTATGAGAAGATCGGCTACGGAGATGTGATTGCGTTCGGCGGGTACTATGAGGACGGCGAAGATGCGGTCGTGATGATGCGATGGTTCTGACACAAAACAAAGGATTATCTATATCAGTATCAAAACTCCAGTATGAATTGTGATCCAAAATCCCTGATCGGCAGACCGATCGATATCGACTCGCTTACAGAGTATCAGTCTGGATCCGTTGTCTCGCGAATGGTTATCAACAAGAAGACAGGAACAGTGACGGCGTTTGCGTTTGAGGCCGATGAAGGACTTTCAGAACACACGGCCCCTTACGATGCTCTGGCGATAGCGCTTGAGGGCGAGGCGGATATTCCAGTGGGTGGTGTGCCCCAGCATCTGAAACAGGGACAGATGATCATAATGCCGGCAAATGTCCCCCACGCAGTGTGCCCAACAACGCGGTTTAAAATGATGCTCGTGATGATACACGAATAAGAACGAAACATCAAAAGCAAACTCACAACTTTCCAAAAAAGAATCGGAATTATCAGTTTGAATGGGAAATAGTCTTCAAACCTGAAATGTAACAATTTAGATCAATAGAGAACTGAGAAACAATTATATATCACCACTAAAACCACTAAGTCCGATATAATTTTCATAGTTTTTGTGATTAGAGTTAATCCCGGGAAATCCCATAATGAGAATATTTCTCAGTTGAATGATAGGGGGCGGCGGAGTCTGAAATGTAGTGCAGGATGCAGCCCATGTATTTTATCCGATTTTCTTCTGTTGTTGCCTTCAACAGCTGATTATACCGTTCGGCAATTTTGTGCCAGCCCCACGGAGTGCGGTTCCCATAGGTTTCCAAAGAATCCGCAGGGAATATGTGACTAGCTATTTCATCAGGGACCGCCTTAGTATCCGGATAACCGGCATAGCCCATGATCCTGACCACAATATCTTCAGGGAAACTGGCGTGAATACAGGCTTCATATGCCAGGGCCTCATGCTGCCCATTGCCGTCTGAATAGATTCTTCTCCTTGGATAGATATGCATAGAACTCGGAATCATCATCGCTCGGGGGTTCCATGCCACTATCGGAACTACTGCAAAACAGCAACAGACGAATAACAAAACAATACTGACAAGCTGCACGCCTCTGATAGAGATTACGCTGAAACAGTCAGTGGCGTGCACGTGCATTGCAGGGCAGCGGATTCCATTGCCATGCAACTTACTAATGAGTTTAGTATTGGGGGTGATGGGGTAACGATACGTCATCTTAGCCTACCTTCATCGTACTGGCGATGCGAGTATCAGGCAGAAAAACAAACCAGTGTTAAAGTCGGGTGTGTCTTATCACGCATACGACTTGCCTTTCCAGCTCTTAATACTCCTCTCTATACCATCTATAGATATACATAGTTGCTTCCTCTTTGAGCTGGACGGCAATTAGTCAATCCCCTCCCTCATTGCCCACCTGTGTTTTTTGGTGGAGGAGATAGATCCCTTTTTCGCCGTCGTTTGGCGATACCGTGCACGTGATCATCTTCCCCGACGATGCGGTACTCGCTGGCGCGGCAGCCTTCTTCGGTACTCCTGCGAATCCCTGCAGCAGGCAGACTTAGCTGTAAAGCCAACGGCTTTGCAGAATTGTTTCAGCCGAAACAAATCCAGCGATCATAGATAGGATCACGTTCGTTTTCCCATATTTCAAGATCACGGTCCACGCCTGCAGCCCACTCTTTTACCCAGTGAGCTTCTTCCTCGGTTGCGACGGTGATGAGCGTCTCAGCGGTGATACCCGCAAGTTCCTCAACGATCGGTCGCCAGCGCTCCTGCGTGTAGACGTACATCTGACCAAACATGATCCCCATTCCGCGATCGGCATCCGGCACATAGGCTGATGCGACAGTCCCGTCGATGCAGATGGTTCTTTCAGGAACGAGGCGACCCGAAAAAATACCGAGAGCAAGCAGTGCAGGATCGTTGTCGTAGGCAATCGATGTTCCGCCCATTTCACGGATAAGCATCGATCCGACGCCGGATCCTGCACAGGCATCAAGGCACAAACCGGGCGCGGACGTCCCCCAGATCTCATGCAAAAGATCGCGGACTTTTTCGATCCGGTCAGGAGAGAGATCTTCGCGAGCGGGTGCGATCTCCTCGCAGAAAATTTCAGAGAAGTATGCCCGCAGCGCATCATCAATCTCCGCACGCGGTTCCTGATAGATGTCACCGTCCGCCGCCGAAAAGAATGCAAATTCCTGCTCTGTTGGGCTACGGAAGCTCCACGCGGTTCCGACCCACGTGTTACCCACGTTGACCGCAAAAAGGGCGGGATTTTCCTCTTCATCGATCAGCATCCGGACACCACCGGAAGCAGGCTCGATCCTGCAGATCAAAACACCCGGCTCGCCGTTGTTCACAAGCGATGCATAGTCCGGCTCAAAAAACCGGAAAGCCTCCAGCTCCAGCATAGAGAGAATCGTTTTCATGATTTTTTCTCCCTGGACCGTCCAATGGTAAGCCCGCCGGTAGAGCGGATAATGCCGCTCACCATAGCATCTTCATGCAGCCAGATCCTACTGCCGGCAACGTCCCCAAGGATGTCTGCCCCACGTTCGATTCTGATGTTCTGACCGATAACATCGCCGTGAACCGCGGTCCGTTCGCCGATATTTACCCGGCTGCCCGCATGGATACCGCCAAACAGCGTCACATCATTTTTCAAGACGAGGGTTTTTGCCTTGATGTTTCCGTGCAGGCGGCTATTCGCGCCGATCTCCATCGGCGCTGCGACAGAGATGTAACGAAGATCCATCGTTGTTTTGGGTGGGAGAACAAGCGGCTCGGAGTTTGCTTCGGATATGATGGCACTGACGGTCTTTTCCACCTCATCTTCGTTACCGAGATGGAGCATGGTCATGACGTAGAGGAAAAGATAGAGAATGACCGGCATCGGGTTTCTAATGCAGATGTCGCCCCATGCCCTGACCTCTTTGTCGATGGTAACTTTGTCACCGATATCAAGATTGCCGCAGACGGTGAGCTTGCCGTGCACCTTGACGCCTTCGCCAAAATAGGCATCGCCGTTGCAAATGACAGCCCCATTGATCTCACAGAAATTGTCGATTCTGAGATCACCTTCGGCAACGACATCGCCAGTGAGTTTGCAGAATTCGCAGACAACGATGTCATTGCCATAGAGACCATAGTTGATGTCGCAGTGATCGCCCACGAGGATGTCATTCTTAGTTTTGAGAATGCACTCCTGCAGCTCGGTTTTGTCTGGCAGAATGCATTTCTTAAAAAGCTCCGCAGCTGCTATGGCAGCAACGACACACTCTTCGCCTCGGGATGGCTCCTGCTCCTGGGGAAGAGGAACCGGGGCGGAGGGCTCTCCATCGATGAGAAGTTCCTCCCCTGCATGGATCAAAACATCATCATGGATGGGGTCAGCGATGATTACCCGTTTCTTTTCTTCTGCCATTCTCCACCCTTCTGTGTATCTGTAATAATCGTTATGCGCCGTACTTATGGGTTTTGTCGATGAGGTCCAAAAGAACCGGCATAAGATCTCCACCCCGGATCCGGCAGAGAGCACCTGACGCGCAAGATATCTCATCGTAGGCGGAAACGTTGTCGATTCGGGCCCCATCGCCACGGATGATGAGAGGGACCGGATCTGCACTGTGTTCTTTGAGGGTACACGGTGTTGAGTGATCGCCGCAGACAGCGATCATCAGCCCCGGCATCTCCATGAAGGGCCTGAGGTCTTTGTCAATCATTTCCAGAAATTTTTTTTTCTCAAGCGCCTTGCCGTCATGGCCGTACTCATCGGCACTCTTGATATTGAAGAGGACGAAGTCCTGCGTCTGAAACTCGCTGATGACAAGGGCAATCTGCTCAGCAAACGACGTGTCCTGCCGAATCGGGACGTGACGGAGTCCGACTGAGCTGCCGATGCCTGCAACGAGGGCGGTTGCAGCGACAACACTGCCGGATAGTTCGTATTTTTTTTCGAAGGATTCATAGACGCCCATGGCTCCAGCACCACGGACGAGGACAGCGTTTGCCGGATTCAGTCCTGCAGCCTTGCGTGCAAGATTGACCGGGTGATTCTCCAGAATCTCCGCCGCCTGACGGCAAAACTCGTTGCAGACCTCGGCGGTGAATTTTGCCTCGGGCGTGTTTTCTCCTTCGGGATGAACGGTTCTTGGCGGAATACCGGTTGTGTTCGGATCATTGCTGGAAACTGCGGCGGAAAGGCCCTTGCCTTTGAAAGCGAGGGCAGCACGATGATCAGTTCCCGGTTCAAACCCGATAGTGATGCCATACCGGCTGAGATCAACACCGCCGCGAATGGCTGCGGATATCTCAGTGGTGTCGGAAATTCTTCCTGCACGCCGGTCGATGACGTTGCCCGCGGCATCGAGAGTGGCATAGTTGGCTCGAAACCCGATCATCCCAGGCTCCATTTTGATGCCGCAGCCTACTGCCTCAAGGGGACCGCGGCCAGTATAGCACTGCTGCGGGGGGTAGCCAAGCAGGCTTAAGTGGGAGGTGTCAGAACCTGCCCGGATGCCGGGAGCGATCGGATCCATGATGCCGCAGACGCCGGTACGGGCAAGTTCGTCGAGATTGGGTATCTGCGCTGCCTGCAGCGGGGTTTTGCCACCGAGACATGCACACGGACGATCCCCTAGGCCATCAATTACAAGAAGAAGAATTTTGGATGCTGTCATTACCTGAACAGTTGGACGGATAAGACTAAGTGCATTTTGCTGCAGTAAAACAGTAGCGAGGAATGGATTTGAACCATTGGTCTACGGGTTATGAGCCCGTCGGGATCTCCTGACTACCCCACCTCGCTTCTTATGACTGAGATAATTTATACGGGTCTGGAACTTAAATAGATTTCTATTTCTGAGTGGCATACGCTCATTAAGTTGGTTTTCCCATATTATTGATATGGAAGATGGTAAGCTGGAACACTGGGGAAGATGATTCGAACAACCCGCAACAAACCAACAAGACAGCGATGCCTCGTCTGCACGCTGCAGGCAGGCTGAGCTGCAAAGCCAAAGGCTTCGCAGCAGATGCTTTCGTTTGGAGGGCGGCAGATTTGCATCTGACAAAGTTGCCTGGCAATGAAACCTGCTACCCTGCATGCACAGCACACCTCTACCAGAGGCGCGTGCAACAGTACAATTTCGGCCAGATGGAGCCCATGGAGAACCCCGGGACTGCGGACCCCCAGGGGAAATGTTCTGCGAGGAACTGAATCGGGTACTCCAGTTCGATGACGCTGTTTGAATCATTTCATTCGACGCTTCGGGAGATGCTGCTGTCAGGACTTGGTTGGGACAGGCTCAGGCAGACGCAGGGAAAATAGTTGAAGGCTGCCGCAAAGCGGGAACTCGGAGACCAGGCACAGTCGCGCAGAGCTTTACAAACGCAAATTGTGTATTGAAATTGAACAAAACAAGGAGATGAAATGAAGAAAATTATTTCGGGCATCATAGCAATTATGCAGATTATCCCATGCTATGTGGGATGCGTAGTAGCACTTCAGAATAGCAACGCGTACACGTATGCTTATTCTGTCAACGTGGAGAGATATCTGGTTCAGAAGTACTTGCACAGCGGAGAAGGTACACAAATCATAACGGTTGAAAATACCGTGCATCACTTTCCTAAAGCGGAAGGTTCGGTAATAAAATCGTATGCGCGCGATAGCCATCAGCCTAATGGCACAACAAATGCCACAATATAGGAACCGTGTGGCAGCCAAGGAACTAGGCCAGATAACATTTCCCCCTCCATCCGGTAGTGTGGCCAATGGAAAAGTAAGAGGATATGCCATTCCAGTGGTGGTAGAGCTGTTCGGTTTGATCCGACGATTGACGACAGGACTTGATCACCGGTCCCAAAAAGTCCGACGGGACCTGCATTTGTTTGTGGTTGAGGTGCTGAAACTGGCCGCCAAGAAGCACAGGCATTCCCACATAGATCAGGGCGAATCCGATATTTTTCAGTGTAACGGTCAAAAGTCCTTCGTCACCCCCGGAGAAGACGACGGTATCTAAAGCTATATTTATCTACAATGAGCGACCGGCGGCTGCGGCACTTACTACGCGGAAAAACATCAAGAGTATGTATACGAGTAGCCAGAGGGTCACCATCTGAGCTTTTGCCCTCAGGTGAGGTAGTCATTCGTATTCTATCTATACGAAGGTATCAGCAATCGGTTCTTTTCATTGCGTGTAAAATTACAATCTCTTTGCTATAGAGGCAATGGCAGTAAAGACCGCATCCATCTCCGGTTTCATGATCGCGACGGGTACGTCTACGAGCCGTTCGATGAGAGAGGCAAGAATCGGGGCACAAATGATGCCTGTGGCTCCGTCATGCCGTGCCCGGACTGCTGCGAGAATGCAATCGTCAAGCGAGTTGGCTGTGTAGCCTTTGATGCGGTACTCACTGCCGCCGATGTCAACTTTTGTACCTTCAATTTCATCGAGAAGAAATTTCGCTGCAATGAGAGCGATGAATCTTTCACGATGCGGTGAGAAGGCGTTTACTATTTTTTTGACGGTGGAAAGCCGTGGGTCGCGTTCACTAGAGGATATTTTATAGAGGGTGACCACGGGGATTCCTGTTGCCTCGGAGAGCTGCCGTACAGTCATGCCACGTCTGTCGAGTTCTTCGGATAGTGCAGTTTTGAAGTCTGTTTCAAATATTCGCTGTTCAAACATGATGGTGTTAATTGTATACGGATTAGGATATATAGTGTATGTGGGGTTGCTTTTCCTGGGGCAGCTTCTGGGTTTTGCGTACCTGCTGCATCCTGGACGCGGCCACGGTTCTGAGCATCTATGAGAGTGACGGGGGGCAGCGTGGTGATGCTGCACACGCCTCTGATAGAGATTACGCCGCAGGGCAACGGGTTCCGTTGCCATAATGGCGCTGACTGCAGCCGCGACGTTTGCATTTTTTATCAGGCGGAATATACCAACCCAGAAGATTGCCTCTTCAAAGATCGGGGCTGCAATAATCTCCAAAAATGTTGCCATGACCGGTGCTGCCCCTGTCGCGGCAACCCTCCCCGGAAAAATATCTCCTGCCTTTTTAGCGGGAGGGAAGAAATGAGAAGAAGATCAGCGGGTCTGCTGCTGTACAGAAGCATACAGCTCCTGCATGCGCTGCTCGACTGCTGACATCTGACTCTGCAGTTTTCCAAGCGACTCGGAGAGCCGTTTGCCGGATGCATCCATTTCGGTGATTCGGTCGCGCATGAAGGAGATTGCCTCGTCGGGTGACTTCTCAACCATTACACCTGCGCCAATCCCGACAAGCATCTTCTTTGTGTCCGATACAGTTGCACGGACCGACACGCCCCCACCAAGGTTTAAGAGAGTGGAAACTGGGCCATCCGCCGCAACAAGCGCCTCAAGCGCCTCAATGGATGCGAGAGATCCAGTACGCGTCGTCTCGATGAACCGCAGCTGCTGGGACAGAAGATCAAACTGCCGGGAATACTCTGCGGCATAGGAACGGAGGGCCTGTACCTCCTGCTCCAGACTTGCCTGAGTTGCATTACTCGCCATCGATTACCTTTACCGAAGCAACGGTAACATATCTACGCTCAAGTCGGTGCTTGCTGCCAATTGTCGCAAGAGTGAACTCTCCTGCAAGACGCTCATTTGGTGCATCGACTGTTTTTGTGTAGGGCTTCATCTGTCCATCATTTTTGAACGTGCCCTTAACCTCGAATTTCGGCATAATTTTTCACCTCACAGAAATCCAAATACATCTTCAATTCTCCCGAGTTCAAAACCCGTGGTAGCATTTCCTGCCAGATAACCCTTGCTGTTTACGAGCAACCCAGTGCCAATTAGACCAGAACCCATATTCACTGATCCCGTACCGATGGGGATGTTAGCTGTCGGGAGACTGTTTTCGAGGCGCTCCAACTCTGACGGTGCACTCCCGGCAGGCAGAAGTACCCCTGCATTCGTGCAGGCGCCTGCCATACCAACAGTTCCGACACCGCCAAATGACATCGGGATAGTCTCGACTTTCAGGAACTCTCCAACCATGCTGCGCATCTCAAACGACATGTCCGGATGCACTACTGCAAAAGTATCATTGGTAAGAATTACATTCCCTGCCGCATTCATCTCTTCACCAAGGAATAGGACATCGCCGTACTCCTGCAGAAGTTCAAGTTCTGAATCATGAATAAGACCGGAAACAACAAATCCCCGCGAATTACCAGTAAGAAGGAGGCCGATAACGGAAGACCCCTGGATGAAGGCAGGAATGATCTCGACAGAGAGGGCTTCCGCTATCTTTGCTCCGAACTCCGCTGGAGAGTCGATCGGAACAAAGGCAATATCTTCAAAAACACTAGCAAAAACGCCGATGTTTGGGTCGCCATTCAGTGACAGGGTGGGGTCCATTTATTCCTCAGCAAGTTCAGCCTGGACTTGTCCATCTTCGAACTTCATTGCACGAACACGAATGCGTCTTGGCGGTTTCTGGGATCCGCGTGCCCAAACTGCTTCGTTAATGCTCTTATCAAGCTTAACGTCATCACTTTTCATGTGATGCTCAAGGTAGCTGCGGATGTCTTTGATTGCGGCGTTTGCACGCTTGTAGCACGGAGCGCGTTTGACATCACGGAGCGGAATTACATACACTTGTTCCTTTTGGGCTTCTGCCATTTTTCTTACACCTTCAGAGTGCTGCGTCTCCAGTTGCGTCTGCACGGATGAGACACAACCTTTCGCTTGGTTTTGATCATGACCCAGGCCGGAACACGGCGGTTCTGTTGGGTTGCCTTTGCAAGACGAATCTTACGGCTTTTGGTAAGTTTGCTCATAGTTAATCGCCAGTTTTTTTCGAATTATCAGAGACTGTTTGTGGTTTTTCGGAAAAAGCGGCACAAAGTCAATCCCCCGTCGAACCATTTCTGCTCTGATTTCACTTTCGAAATCCCCGTTTGGAAGCGATCCCGTTTCACCACAGGCGATGTCAAAGGATCGTTCGCATAATCGGAGGACCTCTTTCTTTCCAATACCAAGCAGAGGTCGCATGTAGCTGACCCCATACATCATCTCAAAGCTCTGCACCTCAGACTGTGTCCGCATCGGAACCCGATCATCTCGGCGGGCTCCATCGGCGACAACCTCATATTCCTGTGCAAGAGCATAGAGAGACCGCCGATGGATTTCATTGATGGCATTCGCAGGATGTCCGTCAGTAACAATCCTGCTGATGACATCATCAAGGAAACCTGGTGCAAAGGCCTGTTTTTTCCAAGGGAAACCGGCTGCCTTTGCCGCCGCCTCAATGAACGGAAGGGTACGGGTTGGATCGAACACAAATGTTATCAGCTCCACCTCGTAGTCCCGAGACAGGAGGACTGCGGCAAGCGTACTGTCCTTGCCGCCGCTGTAGAGCACCCCTGCCTTCATCCAACCCTGCGGATATTGAAGTCCTTTTTCTGCGGCACAATCTGCGAGAGCAGCTGTTTGAGTTGTGCATCGGTAATTTTCTGACGCAAGCGTCCCGACCGGGCAAGAGTGACAATCTGCTGCTCAACAGCTGCGGCAAACTCCGGCTTCGTAAGTTTGATGGTGTTCAGCCGCTCACGGGCATCTGGCTCCATTGCCTGAATCAGAACAGACTGAATCTGTGCCTGCATTGCCTGCTGGCGCTGGGCCTGTTCCTGTTCCGCTATCTGTTGCTGCTGGAGCTGCATCATGCGCTGTCGGCGGAGTTCTGCAATTTCATCGTCTCCCATTTCAGGTCACCATTGTGTTTTGTCGGATGTCCTTATCCTTTAGTACTTTGCAAGGCCGGGTAGTTCCACGACTATACCCTCCATTAAGGAATGGGCAATATTATCAAGGAATTTACGTCCTTTAGCAGATACTCTGCGGCCACCGGTGATCTTCTCGACGTAGCCGACTGCCTCAAGCTGTTGCATTACCTTACGTGCAATACTACCGCTTCCCTTTCGGAAGTGAGATGGCTTGGATCCGCGATTCTGAATACCACCATAGACAGAGCGCATGCGCTCGACTCCGAGCGGACCGTCAACATAGATACGACGCAACACTGCTGCGGAGCGGATGTACCACCAGTCTGGATTTTCCGGCGGCATTTGCTTGTGTACTCCCGTTTTCACGTACTCGGACCACTCAGGCGCCGCAATCTCGGACTCGTTTTTGAGTTCCTCAGCAACCTTTGTGATGAGTGCCCCGGCTGGGATGTCAAATACTGTAGTCATAGACTTTTCCTCACTGTAAGCCCATGCCTTTCGGCACGATTTGGTTGCATGAGACAATCTCGGCAACGCATGACATTAACAGTCTGTATCAATTGACGCTCTGACAATAAATAAGTTCGTTAAATGGGGGTGGCGTACTTTTTTCCCTGCGCAATCCCTGCAAGCAGCCTATGATCTGTGAAAGTAAGGTTAATTAAGTGCAGCCGGCAATAATATTTAGATGGATGAGATAGGTCGTGCAATCTTCCAAGCAGGTATAGTTCTTTTCATTGTCGGAGTCATTTTGCTGTGGTACTTTCTGCCAAGTGTTATTCTGGTACTGCTTGGAGGTATTGGCATTGTTTTTGCCCTCGCCGGTGTTGCCATGAGTGTACTTGGATACTTTCTGATCAAAGAATAATCCTCTTATTTATGCAAGCATATTCTCTCGGTGATCTTTGGTTCAATCTTGATCTTAGTGTCTCCTGCGGCCAGACCTTTCGCTGGAGAAAATACGATAGGACATGGTATGCCCCGTCGCCCTACGGAGATGTGGCGGTCTGGAAAGTCCGGCAAACGGGGGGGACAGTCAATTACGAGGGAATGAGCGAGGAAGATCTTGTCCGCTATTTTTCGCTGGATCATAACCTTGAAACAATTCTCAAAAGTATCGACTGCGATCCGCTGATTCATGATGCAGTGGAACGATGCAGGGGTCTGCGGATTATACGGCAGGATCCATGGGAATGCCTCATATCCTATATCTGTTCCAGCTGTGCAAACATTCCTAGTATCCAAATACGGATCGAAAAACTTGCAGAAAAGTACGGTACACGTATCATGTGCGACGGAAAAACATTTTACTCATTTCCCAGGCCGAAGGCAATTGCAGCAGCCGAGGTCTACGAGCTCCGATCCTGCAACGTCGGCTACCGCGACACCTACATCTACGGGGCAGCGGAGATGGCAGCAGCTGATCCCAATTGGCCGGAAAAAATCAGAGCAATGCCATATGCGGCAGCACAAAGGAAACTCTGCAAACTCAATGGGGTCGGACCAAAGATTGCAGACTGTGTACTCCTGTTTGCTTTTGAAAAGCTTGAATCTGTGCCTGTTGATGTGTGGATAGAGAGGATTTTACGGACAAAGTACGTGGGCAGGGAGAAAAAGCTGGCCTCTGCAATGGCGGGAGCCTACGCGCGGGAACACTTTGGCATCTACGCAGGATATGCCCAGGCATATTTGTTTGCCTCTCGTGAGATCATCAGCCGAAAAGGGGCGTGAACCAACGTAGTTTCGTTCCATATAACCGGGAGAGTACCTGCCGATGACCAACTAGGACCAACAAGGCAGGCGAGACTACAAAGGAATGGCAGCAGCTGAAGTTGTCCGTTGCGTCTGCGATCGAATCCAGGACTTTTCCGCGTGCCTCGAGGGTGGGAAATGCAACAACATGTAACAAATCGGTAGCCCTGGGTGCCTATTTTTTGCATATGCAAATAGCAATCTACTGACTATCCATATACATATACCCATCCATCGGAAAACTTGTAACCTAATGGCAGACAGCACCCGGATTCATCCAGCTGATCAGATAAATGTCCGGCTCAGTTCCAAATTCACTCAGAAGTTCAACGCGTACATGGAGGGGCATGGGGAAAACAAAGGTCCAGTTTATTCGGGATGCTTTAGAATACAGGATGTCCATTGACGAAAACGGGGAGATACCCCAAAAAGAGTGGACTTATCGGTTTTTGTGATAATATATATACCGGAATGATACCATAACTAACTAAGATGTATGTCTTAGTTAGTTATGGTATCATTTCGAAAATAAATATACTTAAACCAGTTTACCATTTTTAGATGGCACTAAAGCCATCTCCGTTTTGCAGTTGATTACATGAAAATTAATATTAGATTTCCATTTAACTTAAGCCTTGCCGATAACCCATTCAAACCATGGATACAAACCCCATACCCCTTTTTTCAAGTATATTGCAAGAAAAAGTAAATTTACCTAAAAGACATATCTAAGCACTTTGCGGTATAATTCCGAAACAAAATCCATTTACCAACCGGAATTATCAGTTTGAATGGGACAGTTCTTCAAATCTGAAATATAACAATCTATGTCAATAGAGAACGACGAAACAAATATAAATTACAACCAAAACCGACAAGTCCGTTACCAAATAGGTTTATAGTTAAACAGACGCATAAACATACACATGAAAGATACTCTCCTTACCAATCGCCAGAAGGAAGTTATCAGATACCGCAAGCAGGGAATGACCCAGCAACAAATCGCCGATCACCTCGGGACATCAAAAGCAAACATCTGTACGATCGTAAAATCTGCAACACGAAACATCCAGCGTGCCAAGGAAACTCTTGAATATCTCTACACCCTTGATTCTGCTAACCTCTGTGTACTTGCTGCCGGCACAGACCTCCTGGAAACGCCTCATCTAATCTATCAGGCGGCAGCCACGCTGGATATAAAAATCCGTTATGACAGCATATCCTTAATCAACCGCCTCAGCACCTACATGCCGGAAAAAATCAAAGGACGGCACATTAAAGAAGACATTCACGTATATCTCAACACTGACGGCGATCTTTCCTTCGGCTAATCCTGCACTTCAACCAGTTATCCCTCCAATCTCCCGCTACCTTTATCATCTCTATCTTCCAATAATAATAAAGCCCCATAGGCTGATATCAGCACAGCTGCTGTGTATCGTGAATATCCAATTGGTTTGAAAACATACAAATTCGGTCATTCGCGCCCTCCTGCGGGAAATGGTAACCTCGCAGAGTTGCCTGCAGCAGGCTGCTGTTGTTTTCATTATCGTATTTACTCCTTTGTCAGGTAAACCCTGCAAAGGATGATAGACCTCAATAGGTCTGATGAAACGCGCCGGGCGAACGTCTGCATGACGAGCCCATTCTTTGCGAAGTTGCGACCCCAAAAAAACGGGGATGCAGGGCAGCGAGCCCTTGTTTCTAATCAAAGAGCGCATGAACTGTCAGGATCTCTTACGTGAGACTTGGAAGCAGCAGGGCGTACGCGGGATCGCGCGCATGCTGAATTGCGGCTTTGCCTGCTCTGCAACGCGCATGATAATTGCGTTGCTTTGGCATAAGCCATTGAAAAGAGTTAGCAAGAGTTGCACGCCTCTAATAGAGGTTACACCGGCATAGTCGGCGGCGTGCAGCGAGACAAGCATCACGCTGTCGTTTCCCCAAGGGATTAATTACTGCCAGTCTTTCAGTCTTTCAGGCTCTCTTAACATTCCCAGAGAGAGAAGACCGACCCAAGAATGTACGTCCCATGGTCGAAGGCGAACCATATCGCAGGCCGATGGTGAAAGAACGGTTGCTCAATACCAGCAATGCAACGGAACCCCACCTGCCTGTTGCAGGCAGGCAGGGCTGCAAAATCATTGATTTTGCAGCAATTGACAACCGCAGCAGAAATCTCACGTTCCAGCAGGGAACGTGAAGACACAAGTACGAAAGGATTGATTTAACACATGAGATCTGTGAGACCGCGTGCAGGCTCACTCGCATACTATCCTCGCAAGAGGGCCAAGAGTATTATACCAAAGTACCAGTCCTGGCCACAGTATAACGGGCAGCCCACGCTTCAGGGCTTTGCAGGCTACAAGGCCGGCATGACCCACGTCATCATGATTGATGATCACAAAAACAGCCCGACAGAGGGTAGGGACATTATGGTTCCCGTGACCGTAATCGAGATTCCAGCAATGAGGGTTGCCGCAATTCGGGTCTATGTCAAAGACACCTACGGCAAGCACCCACTTACCGAAGTCTGGGCAGAGGACACTGTCGCACTTTCCAGCAGAATCACCAAAACAAAGATAAACAATGCTGCAGCCGCAACCGGGAAGATCAACGCCGCAATGGCAGACGTCGTTGAGATCATGGTTCTGATGTACACCCAGCCGGAAATTATTACCGGTATTCCGAAAAAGGTACCGGACTTAATGGAGATTCGTGTTGCCGGCGGCAACGCACAGGAGCGCTTTAACTATGCTCTCTTCCTTCTTGGCACCAGCATTAACATGAACACCATCCTCTCCGAAGGCCAGTTTGCAGACATCACCGGCATTACCAAAGGAAAGGGATTCTGCGGCGCAGTCAAGAGATTCGGCATCACCCTCAGAAAAAGAAAGCACGCAAGATCCAAGAAGACTCGCCACATTGGCACTCTTGGTCCGTGGACCCCACATCACGTCCGGTGGCAGGTGCCGATGCCAGGTCAAGTGGGATTCCAGCAGCGTACGGAATTCAACAAGAGAATCATTAAAATTGGTGACAACCCAGACGAAATTAACCCGGCGGGAGGCTTCCTCCACTACGGTCTTGTTCGAAACAGTTATGTCCTGATTAAGGGTTCCATCCCAGGCCCGGCAAAACGCCTTGTCCGTCTCCGTCCCGCAACTCGCATGGGCGAACAGACCATCCAGACACCGGTTGTCGAATTTGTGAGTCTCCAGAGCAAGCAGGGGTGATCTGGCCGATGAAAGCAAACGTAAAAGCAATTAACGGTTCTGTTCTCCATGAAATCGAGCTTCCGGCAGTCTTCACTGAAGAGTACCGCCCGGACCTTATCAAGAGAGCTGTCCTCGCCTACCAGAGTGAACAATACCAGCCGTACGGTGCAAGCCCATATGCAGGTATGAGAACTTCTGCAGAAGGCTGGGGTTCCAAACGCGGCGAATCCAAGATCCCGCGTATCAAGAATGGATCCCGCGGCGCAAAAGTTCCGCAGACCAAGGGCGGTCACCCGGCACACGCACCGAAAGTTGAGAAAATCCTTGTTGAAAAGATCAACAAAAAAGAGAAGGTAAAAGCAATTCGCTCTGCAATTGCAGCAACCATGAACACCGGACTCGTTGCTGCCCGCGGCCACAAGTTCGACGGTGACGCAGCAATTGTTGTTGAGAACGCCTTTGAATCACTTGAAAAAACTGCAGAGGTCAGAAAGGCACTGATCGCTCTTGGACTCGGAGCAGACCTTGAGCGTGCAAAGAACTCCCGTGCAATCCGTGCTGGCCGCGGAAAGACACGAGGGCGCAAGTACAAACAGGCAAAATCCGTCTTGATCGTCACCGCAGCCCGGGGATTTCTCGCAGGTGCAAACCTTGCAGGTGTCGATGTAATGCAGGTCACATCTCTGAACGCAAATGTCCTGGCACCCGGAACACACGCAGGCAGACTTACAGTCTGGACTGAGGCAGCTGTCAGGAAGCTCGGGGAGGCATAAACAATGGCACTCGCACACCCACTCGTAACAGAAAAAGCCATGGTTCTTCTGGAAAATACCAACCAGATTTCCTTCATTGTGAGAAAGGATGCAACCAAGGCATCCATCAAGGCAGCACTGGAGATGGATTTCGAAAAGGAGGTCGCATCCATCAACACTATGATGACCACCAAAGGGACCAAGAAGGCAATCATTACCTTCAAAGAGAAAAACGCTGCTGAAGAGATTCTCTCTCAGCTGGGAATTGTATAAGGTGAAGCAGCATGGGACACAGAATCAGTACACAGGCACGGGGAAAGGGAGGACCAACCTACCGCGCCCCATCACATCTGTATAAGGCAGAGCTGAAGCATTTCGGCTCCGCAACCCAGACTGTCACTGCAACCGTCGTTGACATTGAGCACGATCCGGCACGCCACACCCCAATTGCAGTGGTAAAGATCAACGGCAGGAAGGAGTACGTACTCATCACAGAAGGCATTGGTGTTGGCCATAAAATTGCATGGGGACCAGAAGCACATATCCAAAACGGCAACACCCTCCCACTTGCAGCAATTCCAACCGGTATGGCAGTCTGCAACATTGAGGCACGCCCCGGAGACGGCGGCAAATTCGTCCGTGCAAGTGGGGTACAGGCAATAGTCATCGGTAAATCCGAGGGCAAGGTCGGTGTTCGCATGCCGTCGGGCAAGCCGAAATGGTTCCACGAACACTGTCTTGCAACCATTGGTCTGGTAGCCGGTGGGGGACGCGGCGACAAGCCTATCCTGAAAGCAGGAAAACAGTATCACAAGATGAAGACCTCGGCAACCCGTTGGCCGCGTGTCCGCGGCGTCGCTATGAACGTTATCGACCACCCATTTGGTGGCGGTGGACACCAGCATCCAGGTAAGCCCAAAACTGTTGCACGCGGAACTCCGGCAGGCAGGAAAATCGGACATGTCGCGGCGCGCAGAACAGGATACCGGAGGTGAACGCAAATGGCAAAGAAAACTACTAAGAGAATGCCAAAACGACGGGAGGAATATACCTACCACGGCTACACCGTTGAGCAGCTCAAATCCATGTCCATGGAAGAGCTACTTCCAATTATGCCGTCTAGCGCCCGCCGTAAGATCCTTCGCGGATTTACCCGTGATGAAGAGAATGTCCGCGCGAAGATCGCAGCAGGCGACAGTGTCAGAACCCACGTCCGCTCAATGATCATCCTTCCGGAAATGATCGGCAAACATGTCGCCATCTACTCGGGCAAAGAGTTCATCAATATTGAAATTCCAGTAGAAGGCGTGTTCCACTACTTTGGTGAGTTCGCTCTTACGCGCAAAAAAGTCAGCCACGGCAGCGCCGGTATTGGTGCAACCCGATCGAGTAAGTATGTCCCGTTGAAGTGATTGCCATGGCAAGAACAGAATACAGTAACAAACTTACCGGCGACAGTATCGCTCGTGCAAGGGCGAATGAGCTTGGATGCTCTCCGAAGCACGCAGTAGAGATAGCCAACCTCGTTCGCAGCATGATGGCAGGTGACGCAATTGCATATCTTGAACAGGTCATTGCTCTCAAGCGTGCAGTGCCGTTCCATCGCTATGCAAGAAACGTTGCGCACCAACGAAGCTTAAACGGAAAAACTTTTGGTACCGCATCCGGACGCTATCCAGTCAAGGCTGCCGCAGAGTACATCCGTTTAATCCGCTCCGCACAGAAAAATGCCGAGTACGCAGGTCTTGCTCCGGAAAAAATGGCCATTATCCATGCTGCAGCAACCAGAGGCCGATGCACGAAGGCAATCTTCCCCCGCGCAATGGGCAGAGCGACACCAAAGCACAGAGATACCGTAAACATTGAGCTAATCCTCCGCGAGGTGCAGTAACTATGACGATCGAAAAGAAGTTCGTTGCGGACGGAGTCCGCAAAGTCCGCGTTGAGCAGTACCTCAACAAAGAGCTGAAGCGTGCCGGGTACGGTGGGATGGATATTGTTCGCACCCCGATCGGCACTCAGATCACGATCTTTGCAGAAAAACCGGGTATTGTTATCGGTAAGGGTGGCAGGCTCGTTCGCCAGATCACCACCGACCTGACCTCCATTTACGGTATCGACTCTCCACAGGTTGAAGTTCAGCAGGTGGCGAACCCAAGTCTAAACGCACAAATCATGGCAGAACGCCTTGCAAACGCACTGGAGCGCGGATGGTACTTCCGCAAGGCAGGCTCCTCCGTTATCCGCCGTGTTATGGACGCAGGTGCACTGGGATGCGAAGTAATCATCGCGGGCAAGCTGACTGGCGCCCGCGCACGAGTGCAGAAGTTCGTTGAAGGATACATCAAGCACTCTGGGGAACCGGCTTCGTCCCTTGTTGAGGGCGGATATGCAACGGCTATCAAGAAGCTTGGTATCATTGGTGTCCAAGTCAAGATCGTTCCGCCAGGAGCCATCCTGCCGGACCATTTCGAGATCCGCCCGGACGCAGCCCCCACTCCTGCACACGTTGCGAAGGCTGATGTGTTTGAAACACTCGACGCAAAAAATGTCAGAGATCCAGAAACCGAGCCTGAATTCAGTGAGGAGCCATAATCATGGCTATCTTCAGAGCAAAAGAAGTTGCCCAGTTTTCCGAGACCGAACTTGTGGAAAACGAACAGAAACTCAAGAATGAGTTAATTCAACAGTATGGAAAAGTCAGTGCCGGTGGGGCACCGGAAAACCCCGGAAAGATCCGGGAGATTCGCAGAACTATCGCACGTATTAAAACGGAACAAACCAAACGCCGGGCATAAGAATCGTCGATGATCACACCACAATCGATTCTTCATCACGAACTGATTGGATTATATGCAGTTGTGGTGTGGTCTCGCAACAAAACACAGGAGGGAATGTGGGGGATTATCATCGATGAAACCAAAAATACTCTTTCCCTCCGGACAGAGAATGGGATTAAGTGCTTGGAGAAACAACACATATTACTCCGGGTAACCCTCCCGGATAGTGTTGATGTTGTAATAGACTGCTCTTGCTTGTCTGTTGCTCCAGCGCGGCGCGTTACGATGCGCGTAAGATGAGGGTTAGAAAATATGGCAAAAAATATCGGTTTAAATGTCGCAGCCCCAGAAAAGGACTGTGACGACGTAAACTGCCCATTCCACGGCAGCTTACCGGTGCGCGGCCAGGTGATTACCGGTAAGGTCGTGAGTGAGCGCATGCAGGGGACCGTTGTCGTCGAACGGAATTACCTTCATTTTGTCAAGAAATATGACAGATACGAAAAGCGTAGTTCCAAAATTCACGCACACATGGCCCCGTGCCTCGATGCCAGAATTGGCGACGCGGTGAAAATTGCAGAGTGCAGACCATTGAACAAAACAACCTCCTATGCTGTTGTTGAGGTGACACGGGCATGAAAGGTTTAACGTCCAAGATCCCGCGCGCACTTCAGACAGGCACCAGGATGGTTTGTGCAGACAACACGGGCGCCCGCGTTGTACAAATTGTTTCCGTTTTCGGTTACCATGGTGTCAAGAACCGGCAGCCGAAGATGGGTATCGGCGACCTTGCGACAGTTTCCGTCAAGAAAGGAACACCGGACATGAAGAGAAAGCTGGTAAAAGCAGTTGTTGTCCGTCAGAAGAAAGAATTCCGCCGTCCAAGCGGTCTGCGTGTTTCTTTCGAAGAGAATGCAATGATCCTCTTAAACGATAACGGCGACCCCCGCGGTACCGATATCAAGGGCCCGGTTGCACGTGAAGTTGCCGAACGGTTCCCAAAGGTCGGATCGATGGCAACGATCATTATCTAAGGTGAAAAACGTGGCACGTATTGCAAGCATTCAACCGAGAAAACAGAGAAGGTTCCGGTACAACGCATCTATCCATGTTCGCGGTGCGTTCTTACACGCAACTCTCGCTGCTGATCTCCGTAAGACATATGGCAAGCGCAGTTTCCGTGTTATCACCGGCGACACCGTAAAAGTGCTCCGCGGTGAGTTCACAGGTACCGAAGCTGCGGTAGACAAAGTTGACATGAAGAACCTGAAAATTCAGGTCCATGGTGTAGTAGTGAAGAGGACAAACGGCGAGGATGTTCCAAGACCACTTGATCCATCCAAAGTGATGATCACCAAACTGAATCTGAAAGACACCAAACGCGTTGCACGCCTTGAGGTGAAGGCAGAATGACTCGTACAAAGCGTATGACAGCACCGGACGCGTGGCAGATAGCCCGCAAGGCAAGCAAGTATGTTATCAGCCCTGCATGCGGCCCGCACGATGCCTCTGCCTTGCCAATTGGTATCTGGATTCGCGATCACATGAACCTCGCCAGGAACACCAAAGAAGTCAAGAAGATTCTTCATGACCGTAATGTTGTCCTGAATGGCAAAGTTGTGACCGATGAACATATCGGTATTGGCGTGTTTGACATCGTCAGTTTCCCAAAGATTGACAAACATTACCTGATTCTTGTTGATGCAAAAAGACGCCACATCGGGCGTGAGATCCTTGCAGAGGCATCAAAAATCCAGCTGGTGAAGATTGCAAACAAGACCACGCTTGCTGGAGGCAAGACGCAAATCAATCTTACGAGTGGTGCAAATTTCATCGGTGACAACACCTACAAAGGTAAAGATTCCCTTGTTATTGGTCTTTCTGATGATGACCGCAATGTTGTCCAGCAGCATTTTCCATTCGCGGTTGGCAACACAGCAGTCATCATCGGAGGTCAACATACGATGAAGACCGGAAAAATCGTTGAAATACTAATCCAGCAGTCATCTCTTCCAAATCGGGTGATTCTTGAGGATGCAGCCGGTGAAAAGTTTGAAAGTGTCGAGGACTACGTTTATATGATCGGTACCTCCGAGTCTTTCCTTTCCGCCTGGGGTGTTGATGCATGAGTGACATGCAAAAGCCCTACGTTGCGAAGGTCGTTGTCCACATGGGTGTCGGCGAGGCAGGCGAGCGGCTTGTCAACGCGGAAAATATCCTGACAGACCTTACGGCAGGTTCCAAGCCAATCCGTTCCTATGCCAAGAATACACTTCCGGCTTTTGGTGTTCGCCGTGGTCAACCGATCGGCTGCAAGGTTACTCTTCGCGGTGAGAAAGCAATGACGTTCCTTGTAACGGCACTAAAGAGGTATGCAGTGGAGAATGTTTTACACGCACGCCAGTTTGATGCAACCGGTAACTTTGGTTTCGGTATTGAGGAGCACACGGACTTTCCGGGTCAGTCCTACGACCCGAAAATAGGTATCTACGGGATGGATATCATCGCCGTTATCGAGAAAAAAGGCACGAGAACGGCACGCAGAAAGATCCAACAGAAGAGACTCAACACCAAACTGCAGGTTGCCCGTGAGGAGTCCATGGCATTTGTGACCGAGACATTCAGCATTGAGGTGGAGTAAAATATGGCAGCAAAAGACAACGGCAAAGTCCGGCAGAAAAAGTATGGCCGTGGTGCAAACCAATGTCAGCTTTGCGGACGTAAGCAGGGACTTGTGCGCAGATACAACATTTACTTCTGCCGTCAGTGCTTCCGCGAATGGGCACCCACGATGGGCTTTAAGAAGATGAACTAAGAGGTGAACGGAGAATGACAAAACAGAATCCGATTGCAGACGCAATGAGCGCTATCAAGAATGCTGGCGACACCGGCAAGCTTGCAGTGACCGTTGAGCCGGCAAGCCGCCTCTTTGGTGACATGCTTAACGTCATGCAGGAATACGGATATATTAATAATTTCGAGAGAGTTGAGGATGACAGAGGGGATCAGTATGAAATTTCTCTTACCGGCAGCATCAACAAGTGCGGCGTTATTACCCCCCGCTTCTCGGTGAAAGTTGAGGAACTCGAGTCATGGGAACCAAGATACCTTCCGGGAAAGGGTTTTGGAATTATTATTCTGACCACTTCCAAAGGCGTCATGTCCCACGAACAGGCACGTAAGCTTGGCGTTGGGGGCGAGCTGTTAGGATACGTCTTCTAAGGGAGAGGAAATAAGTATGCAAGAAATAGTTTTCCACATTCCAGAAGGGGTAACTGTCACCAAGGAAGGTGATCTCGTAATGGTAAAGGGTTCCAGGGGTTCCCTTGCACGTATTATGTACCATCCGGCAATCGATATTGCTGTGGAGGATGGTTCAGTGAAGCTCACCACCGAGTCTATGAGACGCCGTGTGTATGCATTGCTTGGCACGTACAATGCCCACCTTCAGGTGATGGCAAAGGGTGTTACCGAGGGGTACGAGTACCACATGAAAGTTGTCTATAATCACTTCCCGATTCAGGTGAAGATTGCAGGCGACCGCATTGAGATCGCCAACTTTCTTGGAGAAAAACAGGCACGCTATGCAAAAATTGTCGTGGGCGTGAAGGTAAAGGTCCAGGGTGACGAGCTGATCCTAAACGGCATTGATCGGGAAAAGATCGGAACCACCGCGGCAAACGTCGAGCAGGCCTGTAAAGTCCGCAATCGCGATCCGCGTGTGTTCCAGGACGGGATCTACATCACCAACAGAGGTGCCTAACATGGCGAGTGAAATAAAGAAACAGATTCGTGCACGTGCTGCAAAAAAGGCAAGATTCTCCCGCCAGTGCCTCTGTACAAAGGTTAAGCTGGCTGACACCTGGCGCAGACCTCGCGGCCTGCACAGCAAGCAGCGCAAGGATTTCCGCGCAAAGGGTGCACACCCGGAGGCAGGATTTGGAGCACCGGTGGCAATCCGCGGATTTCATCCGAGCGGCTACCGCGAGGTTTTGGTGTTCAGACCGGCTGATCTTGAAGAGATCGACGCAGGTACCACTGCTGCCCGCATCGGTGCATCCGTTGGGGGTCAGAAACGTGCAGCCATTCAGATGAAAGCAGCAGTCCTTGGTATCAAGATCCTGAACCCGAAAGAGACAATGGCAGTTGTTGAAGTATCTGGAGATGGGGGGGAGAGGATCCAATGAGCGATCTTGTTTCCCAACGCCGTCTTGCAGCGGCTGTTCTCGGATGCGGAATGAACCGCGTCTGGATCAGTCCAGAAAAGCTTTCCGAGGTGCAGAATGCAATGTCTCGAGAAGATATCCGCAATCTGATCGATGAGGGTGCAATCTCTTTCCATCAGAAGAAAGGAATCTCCCGCGGGCGTGCACGGGCACGCATTGCTAAGCGCGCATACGGGCACTGCAAAGGACCGGGACGCCGCGGCGGTGCAAAGAACGCACGCACCCCGTCAAAGATCCAATGGATCAAGAAGATCCGTGCACAGCGTAAAGAGCTTCGTGTACAGCGTGAGGCAGGTTCCATTATGAGCTCTGAATACCGCAGACTCTATCGCCGTGCGGCAGGCGGTCAGTTCCGTAACGTTGCTCACCTGAAAGCCCAGATTGCGATCGTTGCTTCTCGGAGGGACTAAATAATGGCAACGAATGGAAGATACTTTGTTCAGTTCCGCAGACGTCGTGAAGGTAAAACGGATTATTACCAGCGCCAGCGGCTGATAGTCTCTGGCAGAAACCGTATGGTTATCCGCAAGACGAATCGTCACATCATCATTCAGCTTGTTGCTGCCCAGATAGACGGCGACTACACCCTCATCCACGTAAACAGCAGAGAGCTGGTTAACTATGGATACAAGGGCTATCCCGGAAACACCCCTGCGGCATACCTAACCGGTATGCTATTTGCCGTCCGCGCCCAGAAGGCCGGCTATTTGGAAGCAATTTCAGATATCGGCCTGCAGGTTGCATCCACGGGTGCGCGTGTGTTCGCTGCAGTGAAAGGCGCGGTTGACGCAGGGTTTGGCGTCCCGGTCGGCGAGAGCATTCTCCCGGACGAAGCTCGCTGCAACGGTGCTCACATTGCAGAATACGACAACCGCTATGCAGATCTTGTCTCTTGGGTCGAGGCTGCAAAAGACGCAATCATGAAGGAGCTGGAGTAACAATGGCTTACGAACAGGAAGAGTGGTTCCCGATCACCGGTCTTGGCAGGAAGGTCATGGCCGGGGATTTTGCAAGCTTTGATGAGATTCTTGCGAGTGGATACCCAATTAAGGAAGCAGGTATTGTTGATACCATGCTCCCCAATCTTGTTGACGAAGTCCTCTGCATTGATATGATGCAGCGTATGACTGACTCCGGCCGCCGTATCAAATTCAGAGCGGTCGTTGTTGTCGGCAACAAAGATGGTTATCTCGGTTTCGGTCAGGGCAGAGATGTTCAGGTGGGAACTGCGATCAAGAAGGCTATCGTGAACGCAAAGCTCAGCATGATAAAGGTTCGCCGTGGATGCGGTTCCTGGGAGTGCGGCTGCGGTCAGAATCACTCAGTTCCGATGGAAGTTATCGGGAAAGCCGGATCTGTTGCGGTCACCCTCAAGCCCGCTCCGAAGGGAATCGGTTTGGTGACAGGTGATGTCGGTAAGAAAGTACTGGCGCTTGCAGGTATCCGCGATGTGTGGGTTAACACCAGCGGAAACACCAGAACGACCCTGAACTTTGCCAAAGCTACCTACAATGCACTTCGCGAAACGAATCTTGTTCGTATCGGAGGTCGAAAATAATGTATGCGGTAGTGCAGGTTCGCGGAGTGGTAAACACCCGCCGCGAGATCAAGGAGACCTTAAAGATGCTCCGTCTCCACCATATCAACCACTGTGTTTTTGTTCCCGAGACCCCAGAATATCTTGGGATGATCCGGAAGGCTAAGGACTACATTGCATTTGGTGAAGTTGATGCGGCAACGCTCGAGACGATTCTTGCAACCCGGGGAAGACTAACCGGTAACAAACCGCTGACTGAGGAGTATGTGAAAGAGGCAACTTCTTTTGGAAGCACTGCTGAACTTGCAGCAGCTCTTGCAGCAGGCAGGATCCGAATGAAGGACGTTCCGGGGCTCAAGCCGGTGCTGCGTATGCACCCACCGAGAAAAGGATACAAGACAACGAAGCGTACGTACAATCAGGGCGGTGCCTTGGGATACTATGGGAAGGAGATTAACGACCTTCTGATCAAAATGAGGTAAAAACATGCCAGTCAACAAACGTTCTAAGTTCCGGGGCACTCGTACCTGCGGCGGGGGAACCCACAAGAACCGCCGCGGTGCGGGTAACCGTGGGGGTCGCGGACAGGCAGGATGGCGTGACCACAATTTCACCAGGTTCTATCTGCTTGGAAAAACCGAGGGCAAACACGGATTTGTCTGCAAGACCTCCGTTATCCATAACGTTCTCGATATCGGTGATATCGATCAGATGATTCCTGATCTTCTTGCCAACAGCATTGCTACACAAAACGGTGATGTTATTTTTCTTGATGCCGCACATATTGGCGTTGAGAAGGTTCTCGGCGGAGGGCGGGTGAGCCACAAGCTCGAAATTGCCGCAGAGAGCTTCTCCAAGCGTGCTGTCACGAAAGTTCAGGAACAAGGCGGTCGTACGCTGACACCCTAAAGGGAAATTTTGGTGTATCACTCATGGGAGAACTACTGGATCGGATGGAGCCACTGCTGGCAAAAATGCCAGCGGTTCGGCCACCGGAAGGTCACATTCACTTCAAAAACAAACTGATGTGGACAGCTGCGGTGCTGCTGCTATATTTTATACTGACGAATATTCCTGTTTTTGGTTTGAGTCAAGACTCTTTGGATGTTTTCCAATATTACCGTGCGCTGCTTGCCGGTGCATCCGGAACGATTCTTCATCTCGGTATTGGACCGATTGTGACCGCATCTATCGTGCTGCAGTTGCTTCGCGGTGCTGATCTGATTAAGATCAATACCTCCGATGAGCGCGGTCAGGTTATCTACATGGGTCTGCAGAAGCTGCTGATCTTTGTAATGATCATTCTTGAAGCCCTACCGAACGTGCTTGGTGGATGGATAAAGCCTGATCTTAACGTTGCTACAGCAATGTTTGGCGGCAATGCTTCAGCTGTGCTGCTCCTCATCTTCCTGCAGATCTGTTTAGGCGGTCTGCTGATTGTGTTCATGGATGAGGTTGTGTCGAAATGGGGTATTGGTTCTGGTGTCGGTCTCTTCATTGTCGCAGGAGTTGCCCAAGGTCTTGTGAACGGTTTCTTCAACTGGGAAACTACGACGGATCAGTTTGCGGTGGGTTTCTTCCCACGACTGGCTGAAGTTATCGGATCGGGGAATAATTTTATCGAATATTTCGGTCTTGACCTGCTCGCACTGACGGCGACCGTCGGATTGTTCTTCCTTATTGTGTATGTTGAAGCGACCCGTGTTGAAATTCCGCTTGCCCATGCAAATGTGCGCGGCGCCCGTGCCAGGTTCCCGGTGAAACTCGTCTATGCAAGTGTTCTGCCAATGATCTTGGTGCGTGTGCTACAGGCAAATGTTCAGATGATGGGCATGTTCCTCTCCAGTATAGGTATCAACGTGTTTGGAGAGTTCAGCGGATCCACACCAATGAATGGTCTGATATGGTATCTCGCACCGATCAACCGACCGCAGGACTGGATGTGGTGGCTCCCGCAGTTTACGGGTGCCGGCCATCAAGTATGGGAAATTGCTGTCCGCGTCGGTGTTGATGCCATCGTGATGATTGCAGGAGGTGCCCTGTTTGCAATATTTTGGGTGAAGACAGCAGGTCTTGATTCGAAACATGTTGCCCGCCAGATTCAGAACTCCGGCATGCAGATTCCGGGTTATCGCCGCAGTCCTGCTGTGCTGGAACGATATCTTGACCGATATATCCCGCGTGTCACCGTCATTAGCGGTGTGTTCATCGGAGTGCTGAGTATTCTGGCAAACATGCTGGGTATCATCGGATTTGTCGGCGGGACAGGACTTTTGCTTACGATCTCCATCGTTTACCGTCTGTATGAGCAGGTTGCAAACGAGCAAATCATGGAAATGTACCCGTTTATGCGTGGCTTCTTCGGCAACAAAGAATAAGCAACAAAACAGGTGCTGGCCTGCCTGAAGGCAATCTGGCTGGCTGCAACACCGCCTTTTTCGGGAATTTAGCCGCTAACTCTTTGACAGCGGCGCTTCACTCCTTGCTGATTTGTATAACTGAATTCCAAACAATGGCATCCGATTTATTTACGTCAATCAGCGGATTTGTATCGAAAATTTCTGATTTGACGAACGGTTCCCATTCAGACTGATAATTCCGAAAGGAAAAGCTCTCACCGAGCGGATTGTAAAACAGCGAGACAAAGGGAGCTAATCAGTCAAACGCCCGCACATCCGCTCATCGTAGATGCGGAGCGCCCTCAGCATATCCACGTACCGGAACTCCGGCCATGTCGGCATGCAGAAACAGACCGTTGCCTCGTTGCCGGTTGCCATCCACGGCAGAAAGTTCGAGGTCCGGCGATCATTCGCTGTTCTGATAAGCAGATCCACCGGCAGCATTGTAACTTCCTGATACATATTTTCCGTCACCAACTCCGGCGTGATTTGATCCGCGGCGATCAATCCTGACCGCACTCCTGCAACAATTTTTTTTGTCGTGGTCACGATCTCATTTCTTCCGCCGTAGGCAAGGGCAATGTGAACAAAATAGCGCGAATGATGTTTCGTTGCCTCTTCCACCTCTTCGATCTTTTTTTTCAGCTCCTCCTCCAGAAGAGATCGATCGCCTATCACCGAGACGTTGATCTCATTTCTGTACACCCGCTCGTCGATAAGCAACGCCGAAAATTTCTCCACAAGCAGCCGGTGAAGCTCTTCCTTCTCTTCATCGGGGCGTCTGAAGTTCTCCGTCGAAAACGCGAAAAATGTCACATGGCGGATATCAAGTTCCCCCATCCAATCAAGCACCCGCTCTGTTGTATCGGCACCAAGCCGGTGACCGTATCCTGTATCCTTTCCACGGGCCCAGGCATATCTCCTGTTACCATCCTGAATAATTGCCACGTGGTTCGGGATATGGGTCAGGTTTTTTCTGAGTCGTTTCGCGTACAGCGCCTCTGCCACCAACCAGATACTCACAGTGGGATCACCTCAACAATCATCCCGCCATTCGGATACCGCTCGATGATCTTTCTCTCACCACCGAACTTGCAGGGAACTTTCCACATCTGCTGCCAGTCAAACTCGATCGTCCCGTCCAACATCACCTCATAGCAGCTGCCAGCCTTCAGGCAGGACAGGATCATATCCAGATCGCTGCCAAGAGCCATTGAACCGTACATCACCGTCCCGTCGTCGGTAATCATATCAAACGGGCGGGCAGAGTTTCGTGCAGTCCGCTTCAGCCGTTCGCGGAGCTGCACAGAATCCTTGAACGTCGAGGTGCAGTAATGAACCTTTGGATGGCCGTTGATCTCGCAAGCCCATTTCGTAGATCCTTTGATTGCATTGCAGAGCGGATTCACCAGTTCCAGTTTCCGCTCCCGCATCGCCTCTGCACACGAGTCGCCCCACTCCAACTGATTGATATTCAAAAAGTCCAGACTGTCCAAAAGCGGGAAAAAGTATCGCAGTCCCGGAAGAGATGGCACCTCGATGCCAATGGAAAATCCCATCCGTTTTGCATTTGCGATCGCCTCGGGAAATCTCGACTCCAGAATACAGTTCCACTCCTCATGAGGTGGGTGCATCCTCATTTCATCGACACAGGGGCGGAGCGCCGTCAGCTCCTCAACGGTTGGGGCATGGCTGGTATAAAGATGGATGTGATGATCTTTCCCGAAGTGATCCTTCAGGTAACTGCAGAATTCCACCACCCGTTCTATCTCAAGCAAAGGCTCGCCGCCGGTGACGCCAGTTCCACGGGCGTCCATGATCTCTGCCCAGGGGATGGCCTCACTGGGAGTCGTGATCTTTTGATCATTTGCGAAGATAACGTCCCTATTTTTTCGCTCCCTGGAGAGCGGACAGTACCAGCAGTCGCGGTCGCACCGCCCGGTGATAAAGAGCACAAGTTTCGCTCCCTGATAACAGTATCTGCATCCCTCACTGAGATTTTTGGGGAGTACGTCTTTTAATTTTGCCATTGTTACGCAGTCATCTCATTCAACCTGGCGAGCGTTGCCTCACGACCGATAGCTTCGAGAAACCAGCCGAGACGCGGACCGCAATCAGCGCCAAGAAAAGCACGGTAGAGCGCGGAAAACAGCTCTTTTCCGGTGATGCCGGCAGAGGTTGCGGCGGCATAGACCGCGTTGTGCAGAGTATCCGCTTTCCAGTCTCCTACAGAGACTGCGGCGGCATATGCTGCAGCCGCCTCCTTGACATTTGCAGGCTCAGCAGCCGCAATCTCCGGAAGTATCAGCTGAATTGCGAACTTCGCATCGTCTGGGGCATAGCGATCGAGCCACATCTTCGCCCGGTTCACCTGATCCATCACGGCATATTTGTCCACAATCTCATAGCCACTGCGTTTGAGGATGTCAAAGATGCCGTTGCCGGTCTGAGCTATCTGCACAACCGTGACCATGTGGCGAAACGGAATGGTGGTCTGCGGGGATGTGATCCTCGAAAGCTCGTACTCGCGTGACTCGCCCGATGCTGCCGCCCTATCATACTCGTCGATTAAGCGAAGCAGGCCCATTCCAGGATCAAAGACGATGGTCTTGTCCGGCTTTATTTTTGCGATCATGTAACGGAGAACCTCCGGGGGCACGATGTCAAGCATATCCCGGATCGTGAGGACGACGCCTTTTGAGGAGTGCATCTCGCCGCGACCCTTAAGGCTTATCCATTCGTAAGTTACCGGAACCGGGGCTTCATAACCGTAGATCTTTTCTGTGATGTATTTGCCGGTGTCATAAGATCCACCCGGTGATGCATGGTCTTTGCCGAATGGTTCGATAGTGACACTGTACACAGACCACCGCATCGGCCAGTCCACACGCCAGACGAGCTTGCCTTCGCCTTTCGCGTAGTTGGAAACTCCCTCGTGACTGCAGGAGCATTTGTAAATGACGGTGTGCTTCTCTGAGTCATGAGAGAGGATGGCTGCCCGGGAGATGATGCCGCATTTCTCACAAATCGGATAGTACGGCGTCCATCCATCTTCGAGTTTGCGACCGGAGATTTTTTCCAGGATCTCCTTTATCTCTTCCGCACGGTCAAGAGCGGTCCTGATCTGTTCGGTAAATCTGCCAGAGCGGTAGGCTTCGCTGGTCCGCAGAATGCGAGGATGGATGTCGAGCTCCGCGATTGCGGAAAGGAAGGGGTCAAGGAAGTGTTCAGCGTAGCTCTTGTGCCTGCCGCAAGGACAGGGGATGTCAGAGATCGGCCAGCCGATGTATTTCTGATATGAATCGGAGAGGAAGGGGTAGACTTTGCGGAGGGGATCGAAATCGTCTGCCACGTAGAGAAGCTCTGCATCAACGCCACGGCTCCTGAGGGCTTTATAGATCATATCGCCGGTCATGACTTCACGCATATTTCCCAGATGAATTGGTCCTGACGGGGTGATTCCTGTAGCAATGAGCTGATGTTTGTCAGCCGGAACGCGGGAGACTTTGGCGTCGATCCAGTGAATTTTTTCGTTCACGCTCTTTTTACTCCTGTAAATATATCTTTAGTATATGCTTTCAGCTGAGATATATCTCTTTATTTGCTGCACGCCTCTGGTAGAAGTGTGCAACGTTGCAGGGCAGCGGGACAAACATCTCGCCAGATGCGCAGTCATTCAACTACTATATAACAATTACAACTAAACGAACTTTGCCGAGATGATACCGTCGTTTTCTCCGACATCTTTCATGATATCTGCCGGAACGACATCATCCACAGCAAGAATCCTCAGGGACTCAGAGCCGCCATCCACCTTTCCGACCTGCATGTTAGAGATGTTGATGTTGTGTCTGCCAAGCAGGACACAGACCGGACCGACAATGCCCAGACGATTGATATGAGATCTGCAACGAATCACATTGTCCTTCGGCACAGGGTCCATTGAATAGCCGTTAATTGACGTGATGCTGGGGGCAGCCCCGAGTAATGATGTCGGCCAACGGTCTGTGTATTCTTCGCCGTCAAAAAGGTCAGTACAACCTGTGAATTGTAATCTCCAGCATCCACAGACATCTTTTCAACAATCGTCATGCCGCACTGTTGTGCGATGAATTCCGCGTTCACCATGTTTGCCGGCTCAATGCTGCGGGCGGTGATCTGGATTCCGGATCGCATGATCAGGGCATCGTACTAGCCGACGATCTTGACAAGTTCACCCGCGAACAGGTCGGCCATTTCATCAACGTCACAAAATTTTTCGGAATGATACCATAACTAACTAAGATGTATATCTTAGTTAGTTATGGTATCATTCCGTACCGAAATATGGTGATACAGCCCATAAATGCCTCTTTTTATCAGTGCCCATACGGATTCTTTTTCCGGTAGATCAGTTGTCGGCCACCACAATGCGGACAGATGACACCATCAGGGTATCTAATTTTAATGAAGTACTCTATAGCAGATAGTTCCGATGGGAACAACTCCTCAAATTCTTTGTATAACATTCTCCATT
>JAITSY010000028.1 GCA_031287415.1 Candidatus Methanorbis basalitermitum
CTCATTGTTCCCAACACTTCTGATGTTTTTACATTTACCTCGCCCCTTTTTTCAAGTAGGCCGAGAGAGAAAGTAGGTTAACCTAAGATATACATCTTAGTTAGTTATGGTATCATTCCATTTTTTATATGGAGTGGTAGTGATCCAGCGGCTCGATGGTAATTCTGCTTGTCTTCATCGACTCGATAGCCTGCACCGCTGCTTCTGCTTCGAAGATAGTCGTGATATAGGGGATGCTGTGGTCGATTGTCACCCGCATAATCTGGAAATGGTCGGCCCTAGCGTTCTTATCACCTGGGGTGTTGATGACCAGATCAATGTCTGCGGCCCGGATCATATCGATGATGTTTGGCGATCCCTCCTGAACCTTTCTCACGAGATTCATCTGAATATTGTGCTGTTCCATAAACTTGATCGTGCCTCCCGTTCCGTAGAGCGAAAATCCAAGTTTGGCAAGTTTTTTGGCAATCGGAAGGATGGAACTCTTCTGTTCATCGGTAACGGAGATGAACACATTTCCCTCGAGGGGAAGCTGGTTCTCCGCAGCCTGGCGTGCCTTATAAAAGGCACGGCCAAAGTCATAATCGATACCGATAACCTCACCGGTCGATTTCATCTCGGGACCGAGGATCGGATCAACACCCGGCAGACGAGAGAACGGCAGCAGAACTTCCTTGACCGCAACATACTTGATCTCCTTTTCGTGATAGGCAAGGTCGGCAAGCTTTTTACCAAGCATCACCTTCGCGGCAATCTTTGCCAGAGGCAGGCCGGTAGCTTTCGAAACGAACGGAACGGTCCTACTTGCACGCGGGTTTGCCTCAAGCACATAGACTGTCCCATCACAGATCGCATACTGAATATTGATTAGACCGACAACACCAAGGGAGAGGGCGATTTTTCTTGTGTAGTCCCTGACAACTGCAATCTGTTCGGTGGTCAGCGTCTGGGTCGGAATCACGCAAGCAGAGTCGCCGGAGTGGACACCGGCCTCTTCAATATGCTCCATGATACCGCCGATCAGAACATCCGTTCCGTCACACACTGCATCAACATCCAGTTCAGTTGCGTTGTCAAGATATCTGTCGATTAACACCGGGTGAGTGTTTGACACTCTGACTGCTTCCTTGATGTAGAGCTGCAGTTCAAGCTCATCGTGGACCAGTTCCATAGCACGGCCGCCGAGAACGTAGCTCGGTCGGACAAGAACAGGATAACCGATTTTCTTGGCGATCTCGCAGGCTTCCTTCTCGGAGTACGCGGAACCGTTTGTCGGGGACGAGATGTTGTCTTTTTCCAGGAGAACACTGAACCGGTTTCTGTCCTCGGCAACATCCATATTGTCAGGACTGGTTCCGAGGACCTTCGTCTTCAGACCGAAGAGCTTGATCTCCTCCTGGATGGGGATTGCAAGGTTCACGGAATTCTGGCCGCCGAACTGAACCATCACTCCATCGTAATCTCCTTTTCGCAGAATATTTATAACATCCTCAAGCTGCATCGGATCAAAGTACAACCGGTCGGAGGTGTCGAAGTCGGTGGAAACTGTCTCCGGATTGTTATTTAAGATGTGGACCTCAATGCCTTCCTCACGCAGGGACTTGACAGCATGGACCGTGCAATAATCGAACTCGATACCCTGACCAATACGGATTGCCCCAGAGCCCAGAATCAAGACTTTTTTTCTGTCGCTGTCCTTCAACTCGCATTCCTGCTCCCAAGTGGAGTAGTAGTACGGAGTCTTCGCCAGGAACTCTGCGGCACACGTATCAACCATTTTGTAGGTTGGGAGCCCTACCAGCTGCTCGATCTTGTAGATGTTCCAGCCGGTCAGTTCACGGATCTCAGCATTCGAAAATCCAAATTTTTTGGCGGTTTTTATAAGCTCCTCGGTCGGGTGATCGCGAAGCTCCAGCTCAATGTCAACGACGTGCTGAATCTTTTCGAGGAAGAACGGCTCTATCTGCGTGAGCTGGTAGACATCGCCAACAGTCATTCCCAAACGGAATGCATCAAACAGCGTCGGAAACCGCTCGTCGGTTGGACGGGAGAGGATCATCCTGATCTCGTTTAAGTCTGTATGACGGTAGATATCGGTATCAAGGGAACGAAGCGCCTTTTTGAATCCCTCCTCAACCGTTCTGCCGATTGCCATAACCTCACCAGTACTTTTCATTGAAGTGGTGATGGTCCTATCAGCAGTCTTGAACTTATCGAACGGCCAACGGGACATTTTGACCACGACGTAGTCAACGGCCGGTTCAAAGCAGGCCGAAGTTGTACCGGTGACGGTGTTCAGGATCTCATCAAGCCGCAGACCAATGGCAACCTTTGCTGCAACACGGGCAATTGGGTAGCCGGTTGCCTTTGAGGCAAGTGCAGAGGATCGGGAGACACGCGGGTTGACTTCGATGACACGATAATCGCCGTTTTGGAAGGCGAACTGAATGTTGCAGCCTCCCTGGACATTGAGTGCCCGGATGATTTTAATGGCGGCCCGGCGCAGGATACCAAACTCATCGGCGGTTAGGGTGAGGATAGGGGCGACCACAACTGACTCACCGGTGTGGATTCCCATCGGGTCGACGTTTTCCATACCGCAGATGATAATACAGGTGTCTGCTGCATCACGCATGACCTCGAATTCGATCTCGTTCCAGCCGAGGACGGACTCTTCGATTAAGACTTGGTGGACACGAGACTTTGAGAGACCGTGCTCGACAATTTTTCTGAGTTCATCTTTGGTGGTTGCGAAACCTCCCCCGCTACCACCGAGAGTATATGCGGGGCGGATGATTGCCGGAAGGCCAACGACTTCACAAGCTTCCCCAAGCTGTTCCATCTTGGTGAGGATGAAACTTTTGGGAACTGGTTCGCCGATCCCCAGCATGAGATTTTTGAACATCTCACGGTCTTCACCATGGTAGATTGCTTCAAGCGGGGTTCCAAGGATCTGGACACCCTCAAGTGCCCCCATTTCATAGAGTTCTGCGGTGAGGTTGAGGCCAGTCTGACCACCCATTCCAGAGAGGATGCCATCCGGTTTTTCCTTCTTGATGATTTTGGCGATGATGTCGGCCTTCAGGGGCTCGACGTAGACCCTGTCTGCAGTCTCGGGATCGGTCTGGATCGTTGCAGGATTTGAGTTGACGAGAACTACTTCGATGCCCTCCTCACGGACGGCTTTACATGCCTGGCTTCCGGCATAGTCGAACTCTGCAGCCTGTCCTATCTGGATCGGTCCGGAACCAATTAAGAGGACCTTTCTAAGTGTTGGGTTTTTAGGCATCGGGAATCCCCCTGTACATGATATCATAGATGGGTTTTTCTGCTCCATCGTGAACAGCGTCGTGTTCGGGATGGAACTGCACGCAGTACACGCCAAGGTCGTTGTTGATGAAGCCCTCAATGGTGTTGTCATTTAAGTTGACGCAGCTGATCTCACAGCCTTCCGGAAGGCTACCGCCGATCACCGCGTAACCATGACCTTGGAAAGTGACTGCGACAGAACTATCGGAAAATTTGACCGGCTGGCTTGCGCCGCGGTGGCCAAGCTTGAGTTTCTCGATTTCACCGCCAAGCGCTGCGGCGAGGATCTCAGTACCCATACAGACTCCCAGGACCGGAATGGTCCCGAGGAGGTTTTTGACGACCGCGATCGCTTTTGGTGCAGCAAACGGATAACCCGGACCATTGGTGAGAAAGAGTGCCTGTGGTTTGTCTGCGAGGATGACGTCTACCGGCGTTCCATAGGGATAGACGTAGAGATCTGCACCGCGGTTGTGCAGGCTCTGCAGGATGGATTTGCGGCAGCCGAGGTCAAGCACCGCAAGTTTTTTGCCGGAACCGGTGATATGATACGCTTCTTTACAGGTGACTTTCGGAATAAGTTCACGGGCTTCCTGAACGGGAGCGTGCTGGGAGAGGCGGACCGCCTCACGGCCGTCGTCGGACCCAGTGAGAAGTGCTGCGCGCATGACACCGTGCTCTCTGAGTTTGATGGTGAGCATGCGGGTGTCGACTCCTTCGATACCTATGAGTCCGTTTTCCTCGAAGTACTGCCCAAGTGATGGCTCGTGCTTCGGGGACGCACAAAGTTCACGGACAATTGCACCTGCTGCATGCGTTTTGCCGCTCTGGAGCTGGCTGGGGTTTGCACCATAGTTTCCCACAAGTGGGTAGCCGAACATCAGAAGTTGTCCTGCCACACTTGGGTCACTGAGGGCTTCCATGTATCCGCTGGATACTAGGGTAACTATCAGTTCGCCGGTTGCGGTGCCTTCTGCACCGAACCCGCTGCCGGTGATGATAGTTCCGTCTTCAAGTCCTAAGACTGCTTTCATGATTTTGTACCATTTACCTGTTAGCTGCAGAGGGTAATAAGGGCAATCTCCGATAAGTATTGATTTTATTTGATTATGTATATTGGAATTTGACAAAATATTTATATTATGAAAAAACATATAGTTTTGTAGTATTATATATGGAATAATGGAATAGATGAAAATTGGCATGCTGGTATCCTGGGAAAAAAACGTGTTGTTTTCCGTCGATTGTCGCCCCGAATGACAAATCCCCCGGGATAAAACATTTTCACCGGATCATCGAAACCTGGTTTTCGATAGATGTTTCTCGTTCCGCAGTCAAGAGTACGTACATTATGCCCAATTCACTGAACTGGCAGGACGGTGGAGTATGATTCCACTTTTGGATCTGATCGAAGAACTTCATGCACGGAAAGCGAAGCGGGTAGCGGTGCAGCTACCGGAGGGCCTCAAACCGAGAACGGCGATGCTTGCTTGTTCTCTGCGTGCCGAAGGATTCGACGTCCTCATCTGCGGTGACGCGTGCTGGGGTGCGTGCGACCTTGCCCTCAATGCCCTTGCCGATGCCGATGTACTGGTGCATATCGGCCACACGCCGGTGACACCACACGAGAGGGTGATCTATGTTCCATTCCAACAAGACATCGATCCAGATGTGCTGTCTTTAGCGGTTCCGGCTCTTGCAGGCTGCCCGAAGGTCGGGGTTGTAACAACGATTCAGCACGCCCATCAGACAATGGAAATGGTCGGCTGGCTAAATGAGCACGATGTTACTGCGGTGGCCGGAGCGGGATCAGCCCGCACACCACAGGCCGGGCAGGTGCTCGGATGCACGTATGCGGCGGCGAAATTGGCGGATGCGGATGTATATCTGTTCGTCGGAACGGGGATATTTCATGCAATCGGCGTGTCGGTTGCCACTGGCAAACCGACGTTTGCACTTGATCCCTATGGTGAAGGCGGCGTGCAGCAGGTCTCGGCGGATCGGCTGCTGCGCAAACGGTTTGTGCAGATCGAAAAGGCGAAGTCCGCGAAAAACTTCGGCATTCTGCTTTCCAGTAAATCGGGGCAGTGCCGAAGGGATTTAGCAAAACGGATGGAACGTCTTTCGCCCAATGCCGCTATCATTCTTATCAGCGAGGTCTCAGAGATGCAGCTGAGAAACCTTGGGTTTGATGCCTATGTGAACACTGCCTGCCCGCGGCTTGCCCTTGATGATCAGAACCGGTTTCCGGTGCCAGTGCTTTCTCCTGTAGAGTTTGAAATTGTCCAGGGTCTTCGTTTGTGGGACGATTATACCATTGATGAAATAGAGTGAGCAGCATGAAACTCCGCCAACTTGAGATACAGCTCCAAAAGGTCAGGGGCTTTTCCCATCCGCGTGCAGAGGCGGAGCAGTACATGACACCTGCACCTCTTGCTGCCAGGATGCTGTTCCACGCGGCGATGAACGGCGATATTGTGGGTGTCCGGGTCTGTGATCTCGGCTGCGGCACCGGTATGCTTGCCATCGGTGCTGCACTGCTTGGTGCGGAGGTTGCAGCAGTGGATTTTGACCCGGCAGTACTGGTGACTGCCCAGGAGAATGCGGAGATGTTTGATGTTGATATCTCGCTGGTTGTGGCACGCATTGGGGATGAGACACTCGGGATTACTGCCGATACGGCGGTGATGAATCCCCCATTTGGTGCCCAGAAGGCAGCAGCACATGCAGATCGACCGTTTCTTGATGCTGCCCTTACCACAGCCCCTGTCTGTTACGGGATTTTTAATGCAGACAGTATTCCGTTTATTACTGCATACACGAAGGGTCATGCAGAGATTCGGGAAAAAATTGCTACTCAGTTGACAATGCCAAAGCAGTTTGCCTTCCATACTAAAAAATCGCTGAATATCCCAGTGGAAATTGTGCATCTGGAGCGGGTGAAATGAACGATCATGGAAAAAACTGCACGCCTCTGATAGGGGTTCCGCCGACACATCTGCGCAAACAGCAAGTAAGGCTTGGTCTTGCGTCGTTGGTGACATGCACGTGCATTGCGGGCAGCGAGTTCCCTACATCGGGCTGCCTCACGCAAGACAAGCATCTCGCCAGAGCTGCAAGCATTCTGCAGTCATTCCGTTGCCATGCAACTCGGGAAAAAAGCTCAGGGTTAAAGTTCGGGGTTTTTGTACCGGAAGAACTGCTGCCGAGGACGCAAATGGAGTGCGGCGAGGATAGCTTCGTTAGCTCCACCTGTACTGGAACAACGGATTATTCGCGCCTCGCCTGAAATACCCACGCCCTCTTTTTAACCGGCAGCGTACCGGAACGGACGCCATCAAACCCACCAGATTTGCCGCTATGACATACATGATGCCTGGATAGAGGATCCTGGCAATGAGAATCGTATCCTTGCTGAGGTAAGAGAAAGGCGCGCCGAACAGCGGACCCGCGGGTGTTAGACACTGCAAAGAAAAATGATGAGAAATGGAAGAAAAATGGAGGCAGTACTCAGCAGGGCAGATAGAGCCGACTACAGGTACTTGTACCAGCGGCCCTTCTCATCATACTCGCCTTCCGGCCAGACTGCCGCCTGCATCATCGCAAGAACTTCCTCCTCGGCCATCGCCCACAAACGGCAGAAGCTGATGCATCCCAAGCGCTGCCCAGATAAACGAATCAGCAAACAAAACAACTATCAAACTCTCCACGTTCACCAGATAAAAACCGCAATCGAAAACAGCCCGTTCGGCACTCGGAGAAAACGGTCCTTAATCGACTGAAAAATCCGCATCTCGTATGTCACCGCAACCACATTCACAAAGTAGCAGAAAAACACCACTGGAATAAACACAAGCATCGCCGCTTGCGCAGACAGCATGGTACCAAGACCAAGCACCATTGAGTACGTCTGCAGCAAACTACGAAATCATCCATGCAATCAGAAACACGAGGACATTCAGCAGAAGACACCGGGAGTATCCGTACACCGCATATCGCCGAAACACCCGAAATGGCAACTCGAATTCCGTGACAATCCCGTATGCTCCAGCAATCAGCGCCGGCAAAACAAACGCCAGCACCGTTAAACCGATGTTGTCATCATAATTCCGACAGTTGTGCACAGATACCCACATAACAAAAGAACCAGGACCGTCCAGATGCCGCTCAGCCATACATATGGACTCTTTCCCATCCAGCCGATTGGCCTGCCTCCCCAATGATTGAAGCGCCATCTTGTCTCACCGATTTTTGGGCATGGCCACCACTTCACGAACCTGCAGATCGAAAAATGTTGCCGTATGAACAGGACGGATCACCAGTACTATGTCCGCTCCACCGACCGCAACAACCTCATCTGCAACACCGATTGCACCCTGATCTGTTGCTATCCTTCAGACCAACCGCAAGCATCCGACGGAACACCTCGGTAAATGTCCGCGCAGTTGCATCCCCTGGACAGTCGAAGTAAGTAATCGTCTTGGTTATCTTCATAGATACTGTTCGGTAATTGTAGAGTTGCCAGAAAGCACGCTCATACCCGCCGTATGGTAAAATCGGAAAACTCAGTCAGTACATAGTCGACCGTAGAAATCTCCCGAACAAGCGCACGCGGGCAAGTATAAACCATCGAGAGAAATTTCTCGATAACCATATCCTCGCCAGTCACAAGAGCCCGCACCCGCCCGTCTGGCAAATTTTCCACCTCCCCGCAAAGACCGAGATGCTGGCCCACATTCCTCACGCAGGCACGAAAGCCAACCTTCTGCACCTTCCCGGAGAAAAAAATTTCCATCGTTTTTCTCATTGGTATTCCTGACGCCCAAATAGTATGTATTTATTTGATCTGGAAAATGATAAACTTCCGCTAATCCTATCCTAAACCGCACACACCACCGATCTAAAACTAGCAAGGCAACAGAACCACGCTAAGCTGCAAAGCCTTTGGCTTTGCAGCAATACCATGTGGCGATCCCTTCCCATAAAATGAGGGATCCGATCCAAAAATATTTCCGAAATCTTAATGGTAGAAGCCCGTGCATCGTACGATGCAAGAGATCTTCCGAAAAATATGGAATTATCAGTTTGAATGGGAACAGTTCTTCAAATCTGAAATATAACTGTCTATATCAAAAAACGACGAAACATTTATCCATTACCACTTAAACCAACGAATCCGAAAAAATATGCGCGGATCTACTTGCCGCAGCAGTCGCAGTCATGATCACAGGAGGAACAGGGTGCAGGCTCTCCCCACGACTCTCGACCGGTTTTTACCAGATAATCGTTGATTGCTTTGTGAATCGTCTTCTCCGAAAGAACAGAGCAGTGCATCTTCATGGGGGGCAGGCCGTCAAGGGCTTCTGCGACGGCTTTGTTGGAAAGCTGCCACGCGTCTTCGAGCGTTTTGCCCTTAATCATTTCGGTTGCCATGCTGCTTGATGCAATCGCCGCACCACAGCCAAAAGTCTGAAACTTCGCATCGACGATCACGTCATTTTCTATCTTGAGGTACATCTTCATGATGTCGCCGCAGGAAGGGTTTCCCTCCTCGCCAACACCGTTTGCATCCTCGAGAACACCCACATTTCGCGGGTTCATGAAGTGGTCCATTACCTTGTCACTGTACATGGTTTATTTCAGCTCCTGAGGGGTAAGGGGGGACATTGACCGGAGCCTGCGAACAATGGCCGGAAGTTTTTCAAGCACATACGCCACATCCGCATCGGTTGTCCGTTCGCCGATGGTAAGCCGTACTGAGCCGTGGGAGATCTCATGCGAAACGCCCATGGCAGTGAGAACATGGGATGGCTCAAGGGATACAGAGTTACATGCGCTGCCGGTGGATGCGCAGATGCCAAACGTGTTGAGAAGCAGGAGAATTCCTTCTCCCTCGATGTACTCAAAGGTGATGTTCACGTTGTTCGGCAGTCGTTTGACTGGGTGGCCATTCAGATGGCTCGCCGGAATTCTGAGAAGCTCGGCTATGAGGCTATCCCGCATGGCGATCAGGCGCACTGATTCCTGCGGAATGGCGCGAACGGTGCGTTCGATAGCAACACCAAGACCGACAATTCCGGGAACATTCTCGGTTCCCGCCCGATGCTTGCTTTCCTGGGCGCCGCCATGAATGAGATTCTGGATGCGGACGCCCTGCCTGATGTAAAGGGCGCCTACTCCTTTCGGCCCGTAGAATTTGTGGCCGGACAAGGAGAGCATATCGATGCACGCAGCCTTTACATCGATCGGGACGTGACCCACAGCCTGCACCGCATCGGTGTGAAAGGAGATGCCATGCGCCCGGACAACTGCGCCGATCTCGGCAATCGGCTGGATTGTTCCGACCTCGTTGTTGGCATACATGACGGAGACGAGGATCGTGTCTGGTCGAATGGCCTTCTCGACATCTGCAGGCGAGACCATGCCATACTTATCGACCGGCAGGTACGTCACCTCAAATCCCTGCGACTGCAACCATTCGGCAGCATGCAGGACTGCATGGTGCTCAACGGCCGTGGTAATGATGTGCTTTCCTTTGCGGGTATTTGCAAAAGCCGCTCCTTTGAAAACCCAGTTGTCGGACTCAGAACCTCCTGCAGTGAAGTAAATCTCATTTGGATCGGCGTTGATGGCAGCTGCGACTTTTGCCCGTGCCTCATCGATTGCCGCTTTGTTCTCCTGTCCGATGCTGTACACCGAGGATGGATTGCCGAATTTTTCGGAAAAATAGGGAAGCATCGCTTCCACAACCTCTGGGGCTGCATACGTTGTTGCAGCATGGTCCATATACACGATTTTTTTGTCCATTCCAATTCACCACCGACAGGTGCAGTTCACGTTGTGAACTGATCTGTTGTCTTTCAATGGTAGGTTTTTCTTGTATTTGAAAAGATGTGGATGTGTGGATAACGGCAACATTCCCCTGCACCCCCAACATCAGGCCAGGACATCAGCACCCAAGGCTATCCCACTTTTCTGTACATCACCAATTCCGGAATTATTCGTCGCCGCAGCCGCAAACATGCGAATCCACTCATCAAAAACAACCCGGGATCAGACACCGAAAAATTCTCCGCAGCAGCTCACAGCATCTCGATCAGTTCAATAGCTCGAGGAATATCGGCCTGCCGGATATCAACCGCAATAATCTGCGAGAGAGCGCGCGGAAACCGTTAAATCCTTGTGTGCAACAGTAGTCCGATCAAACAGCACATGCGATGACGCACAATCGAGGCGATGCTCACCGAGACCGAGGACATGGAAGGCGACGAATAACAAGATCTTCTCGATGCGTCGAGAAAATTCACCAGCCGCGTTTCTGTAGTTTTTTATTACGGAATTATCGGTTTGAATATGAGATAGTATATCTTCCCATGTAGCAAGACAATTCCAATCTTTTTTCGGCACGAACAGGTTACTCTCCCTGGATGGTGTACCCTCTCTGTCAGTACAAGTACCTGCCCAAGTGCAGTCGTCTCCTCTCTTGTGGACGGAATCGAAGGAGATGTCGATTTTGGGCTCCGTATCGATCTCTATCGGGTGGCAACTGTGGCGACGTCCCCAATCCTACCACATCACAGTACACTTGGTGCCCTTCATGTTCCTCCTCATCTGATGTTTCTGCAGCACATCTTTGAGGAGGCAGGCCTGGTTTATGACGTGCAGGGTGTCGTACTTCGGGTCAAAGATGATATCCTGATTTTTTCACGACTTTGCTCCGTGATGGGAACGAGAAGTATGGCCCTGTACGTCATCACCCCAGGATTCTTGGTGTAATGAAATGTGGCAGCAGCATCCAGTTTTCGATGGTATGCACATATCCTTCACTCACCGATGCCGACATCACTGCCGTAGCCGTCGCCATTAGAAAGAGGATGAACCACAGAGCAGAAAGCCTCGCCAGGAACCACCTGCCCATAAGAAGAGGGCTGGGGTCCACCTGGTCTTCATCATTTCGCCCCAACTATTTTTGAGCGACTTCCAAAGGTGGACCGCAGAGATACTGCCGCACGCAAACACGACGGGGGTAATGCAAAGGCTCACAAGTAAACCACCTATTCCTATAAGTTGGAGACAGAGGATCTGGAGCCAAAGTAAGACGAAGAACGAGACTAATTCACCACCACGATGATACCAACGATCCATAAATACAAAACTATCTTCTTGTAGGCAGCGGAAGGCGCCTACTTAGGCAATAGCCAACTCATGAAGTTGGCACCTTCAGCGTGAGTTCGTTCTTGTACTTTTCGATGGCACGACAGGCTGCCTCTACTTTGCCATCATTATTCAACGCTTCGCACAGATCGGGGATGGCACAGGCGAACGGAGAGACGGTACCAATTATGCCAAGGAGAGGCAACGAGATACGACATGCCATCAGTGACAAAACCCGCGATGCTTGGACAAACAGAATACCACAAGCGAGGGTTGGGATCCCCTCTTTAGCTGGGAACTTTGTTTTTCCCATTGATGAACATAACGTGATCCATAACACCAAAAAAAGCCGTTGGAGGGACTTGAACCCTCGACCTGCTGATTACGAATCAGCCGCTATACCGCTAAGCCACAACGGCACATTCTGCAAAGCCTTTGGTTTTGCAGCCCTGCGAAACCGCGGTCCCGCTGCCCTACAATACACGGCACGCCTCTATCAGAGGCGTGCAGCATATGCTTTAATTAATTGTACATAACACAATAAATAAGTTATCTGCCGCTCATCCATGAAAAATGGGCCTCCATTCCGGTTACGAGTAGCCGCGCGCCGTAAACCCGGTCTATCCCGTCTCGACCTGCACCCGGGATGCAACGGATCCGGACTTTGCCTCACAGTCGTTTGCACTCTTCTGCAGCGCTGCAAGCAATTTTTGCGTGTGCCGGGATGATGGACACAACTGCCTTTGCTTTTGCCAGGTTCACCGCGGGAACCCGGGGCAGAAACATCAGGGTGTACTCGTCATCCTTAAATGCAATTTGAATCAGGTTTCTGCAAACCTGATCTAGACCTTGGAGAATCAGGACATTAATCTCATTTTCTGCCATAAGTATAAAACTATTGGTGCTGATGTTATCTTATAGACTTGGTTATGATTTTTCGTTCCATCTCATTACGCGATCTTGCCCGCTGCGATATCGATCCCATGCAGGTTTCCCTCTCCCTCTCAAAACAGAGGGATTTTACTGAACCGTGCAATTACAGCACCGCAAAACAGATATCAGCACATCTCGGGGATACTCTTGACCTCGAAGGGATCCGGGGTGAACTTCGGACTGTACGTCCCGATGCCAGTGCTGCGGAACACGTAATGTTTGCAAAAATGACGGAAGCTTGCAACAGGCCCATTTGGCGGCCTGCAGTACGAAACGATGTTTCTGTTTCCTTACAAATGTACAGCATCATCGGTCGTGTTGATAGGTTGTTTGAGGATGGGGTTGCTGTTGTCCGCTGCAGTGCCGCTCCGCCAAGTGGCATCCACGCAACCGATAGACTCCACATGACCGCCTACTTCCTCTGCCTCGAGGAGGGGTACAGCCGTCCATTTTCCAGGTCCGTCAAGTATTTCGGATCCGGAACGATACGGCATCTTGCAGTACCCCTGCACGCGGACAGACATGCCTTGCGGACCGTGTTCCGCGGTGCGGAAGCTGCTTTCCAGGGTGAGATTCCACGGCCCATCCACGGCCGTCATTGTCTTTCCTGCAGAATGATCGGTGCAACGAGACCGAGCGGCCGAAATCACTGTTTGAACGGTTGTATCCGTCCAACCAACCTCACTTTGCAACAGCCTTGCTGGTTCTTCAACCTTCATATCCGTACAAAACAGACAATAGATCTGCATTTGCGAGATTTAGCCTATGACATCGATACTCGCTGAAGACATCCTCGAAGAAATACTCAATACTGGAAAAGAAGAGGTTCAGCTTCATGCCCTCAGTCTCTCACACCATGCCGAAGCAGAGATAGAAAAAACCTTGGGTAGCCTTGTTGAGCACGGTTTTGTGCATCTCAACAACGAGGCTATCCGACTCACCAAAAAAGGAACCGAAAAGGCCACACAGGTCGCACGAAAACACGCCGTCCTTGCGAACTTTCTGACCGAGGTTCTTGGAAGACAGCCTGAGGCTGCATCGGAGGAAGCCTGTATTCTCGAACACAACATCTCAACCGAGACTATTGATCGGCTTGACAACTTTCTTGATCGGAAAAACCTCGATGCGACAACCCAGGAAACACCTCCAGAATACGCAAACCACAATAATCTCACCTGTAAAAATCCGATAGTTCCACTCTCTGAGTGTCCGGAAGGCTCCCTCCTGCACGTTTCCATGATCTGCCGCTTTGCCAAGCACAGCAGACTCGTCGACCTTGGCGTTGTCCCGGGCGAACTGATTACTCTGCGACGCAAACTTGCCAACAACGCTGTTGTCATCACCGTCAAGAGCTGTGACATCGCATTAAGCCCTGAGGTGTCGGAAAACATCATGGTGGAGCGGTGTGAAACTCTATGATTTTCCGGGCAGCACTGATCGGAAACCCGAGCGTCGGTAAATCGCTCATTTTCAACAAACTCACCGGCCTCGGTGCTGAGGTAAGTAACTATCCTGGCACCACGGTCGGTGTCATGCAGGGTGTCGTCCGCTGTGGAGATGCAGAGTTCTCCCTTGCGGATCTTCCCGGCATATATTCGCTTTCCGGCGATTCTGTTGAGGAAAAGATGGTCCGCGAGTATCTGCTTGCAGAAAATTTTGATCTTCTCATAGCTGTTCTCGATGCAAAACACCTGGAACGCAACCTCTACCTTCTCTTGCAGGTTACCGAGATACAAAAGCCGCTACTTGCTGTCCTCAATATGATGGATGAAGCAGAAGCTGCGGGAAAAATAATCGATATCGCGGCCCTTGCAAAACAGCTTGGTGTTTCGGTTATTCCTTCGGTTGCCACCGACGGCAAAAATCTTGTCGACATCGCCCGTGCAATCTTTGACGGCAAGGTCTCTATCCCAACGATTACCATTCCCTACGACCCCCACGTCGAGGCCGCCGTTCGCTGCCTCCGGAAATTCCACGGTCTTTCTGATCCTGAGGCCCTCTGGGCATTGGAACGTGTCACTGTCAGCACCATCACGCAGGAGATTCATGAAAATACTCTTGCTGTCGTCTCGGAGATCGAACGCCGCCACATGATGTCGCCGAAGCAGATCGTCGCCGCAAATCGCCACGACCTTGCAAAACAGATAGCCTCCTCTGTCACTAAAATGACACCGCCCAAACGTCATCAAGACTTCGATGCGCTGCTGACCCGCGAATTCCCCGGCCTTCCGATTCTTGCAATCATCATGGTATCCATCCTTCTCATCGTTTTCACCCTGGGAGGGATGCTGGAGGCGGAAATCGTCTCTCTCATGACCACTTACGTTGCTGACCCATTCCATGCTCTCACCCTCGAACCGCTCACGAACGCAGTTGGCGGTGCGATCATCCTCGCTCTCATGGCCGGTCTCGGCATCGCGTTTCCGTACGTCTTCCTTTTCTACTTCTTCATCTCCATCCTTGAGGATACCGGTTACCTCACCCGTGCTGCATTCCTTGCCGACCGCGGCATGCAAAAACTTGGTCTTCACGGTCAGGGCCTCATTCCGATGGTGCTCTCTTTTGGCTGCAGTGTGCCTGCCATTATGAGCATACGGCTTCTCCCGATCGGCCGCGAGCGAGTCATTGCCTCTGTTCTGGTAACAATGCTTCCCTGTTCTGCCAGGACCGTTGTCATCTCGGGAATCGTTGCGTCCTTCGTCGGTCTCGGCACAGCATTCTCCATTTACGTCATTGTGTTTGTCCTCGTTTTCATCGTCGGATGCCTTCTCTCCCGCGTCATACCCGGAGAGCAGTGCGGCATGATTCTTGAGATGGCAGAACTTCGTCTCCCGATAGCATCCCGCATCATCCACAAGTCATGTATGCGGGTCCGCGAGTTCATCTCCATCGCAATGCCGCTGCTTCTGGTGAGCAGCGCCGCCCTAGGCCTCTTTGAGCACTACGGTTTTGCTGCTGTGTTCGAGGGGTTCATCGACCCGATATCAACCACGGTTCTCGGTCTCCCGGGCTTTGCATTTACCGCGCTGGTGTTTGGTATTCTTCGAAAAGAAATGGCATTTGAAACCCTTGTGGTTATGGCTGGCACTGCCGATCTCACTGCCGTTCTCTCAGGTGGCCAGCTTTACATCTTTGCTCTGGTCTGTGCCCTATTTATCCCCTGCATATCTACGATTGCCGTTCTCGTGCGGGAGATAGGCATCAAAAATGCCGCCATGATCACCGTGTTTACGTTGTGTTTGGGCATCAGTTTTGGAGCACTGGCACATCTTCTGATTCCTCTGTTCTTAACGCATTGAAATATCTCATTGCATCAGCAAATGGCTTCGATTACGAAGTACCAGCAAGTGACGTGCTACTCAAAAGCCTCGCCTGCTTGCTGCAGGCAGCATGCGCATATGATAATAGCATCACCCGTTTTTCCTTGAGCCTGCCACCGTTACCGTGACGGCTATCTCCAGACTGATTTCATCAGGTTTTTCCAGCAGCAGAAGGGCAGGAAGCAGGTTCCATTACCCAGATATAGTTATGGCTTGTTTGGTTTTTTTCGCAGTTTTGCACTAAACGCTACCCGCATGAATGCCGCGTATCTTCATTGTTGTCTCCTTTCCGCCATGTCTGAGAACAGTTCACTGGTAAGCATCCCGACCACCCTGCCCAAAACAACAACTGGCAGCGCTGAGATGTGGTAGGTCTCAATCACCCGTACCGCATCCCGCAGCGTATCCTTTGGCACAATGCAGACCACACTCTGGGTCATGATATCCGCACGGCTTGCGTGTTCTCCGGCAACGACCCTTACAATGTTCCCCAGGATGTTACAATACCGCAGATGGTGCCGTTGACACGCAGGACCGACGGGAGGGGTTTGACCTCATGGTCAATCATCGCTGCAGCTGCCGCACGGATACTCGTGGAAGCGAAGGGGGTCGGCGGATGGCAGATCATAGTGTCGGCAACCATCAGTGGTGTAAGAAATCTGCCGATCAGGTAATTCATCTGATCATGCTCCAGCAGGGATCCGTCGTAACCAAACCCCGACATCACCTCGGTGTACAGAACATCCTTGCCACTGCTGTGTAAGGCCGTCACAATCTCTTCGGAGAGATGCGGCGGATACAACCAGTCGGTGGAGACAGAAATCATCAGAAATTTTGCGTCCGTTCCTTCGAATCCTTTCGCAAGAGAGCCGTCCGTGATGAGATCATAGTAATTGATGGCTTTGGTAATGTAGAGGTAGGAGCTTGAATCAAACCTCTGCACAAGGGAGCTTCCCTGATGGTTGAGGTAGTTTTCGACGCCGAATTTAGTTTCAAATCCGTAGCGGTACTCGCTTTTTTCTGCAATCTTCTCCCGGAATTTATGTGCATCGACTGCTCAGAAAGGTAGGTGATGGGGACCATCATCATGGCAAATGCAAGACCGCTGTCAGGCTTTTCCTCTGCTAAATAGCTGCCGTTCTTCCACACCGGATCGACCCCGATGACGGCCCTGCCAATAGCGTCGAAGGCAATGTGCATCGAGGTTGAGTAGCCTGTAGCAACGATGGCAACAATGCGGTTGGCAAACCCGAAATAGGCCACGCTCCCCCAGCCGATGGCTTGCATGCCCGGGATCCGCCGACATCAGTTTGAATGGGAACAGTTCTTCAAACCAAAAACATAACTGTCTATATCAATAAAGAACGAAGAAACATGTATTAAGTGTCATTCTGAGGAGAAATAGAGATGATGGGTAAATATAAGAGTACAAGGGCTAAAGTTGAATAAATAACTATGGATAATGTCCGGATACGACCAGCCGATAAGAACGACGAGGAGCTGCTCTCTCAATTTACCGCTGCTTGCGATCCCGACCTATAAACATCTTGAGCCTCATGCTAACACCAAAAATTGGATCATAGAACTATTGCTTCAGAGATCTGCTTTTATCCAATTGAAGGATGATATGCCAATAGGATGTGTTACGGTGGTTGACAACGGAAAAATTTGCGTGATTTGGCAGATGGGAGTAATAAAAAATACCAGAGATTGGGATATGCCACTCTTCTGGCCGAATTCTTACGTGATTTTGTGCGGTCTCATGGGCTGAAAAACGGCTTTTTCGCAGTTGGATGTAAACAACTCCTCGTCGCTTGCCACTATCGAGAAAGCATGTTCTCAGAATAACCTCCTCTTCCGCAATCTTGAACCAATAGAAACCCAAGGAGGGATAACAGGCCAAGAGGAACAGTGGGAAGCAGAGGATCCCTGTGGGAAGCGGGGGCTACTCATCCAGACTGATACTATTTGGCCCACGACGCTTCCCGGGCCCGTTCACGAATGGGGAGTCTCGCAGGCGCCGTAATCCCGACATCGTTGAGAAACGCCGTCATCGTAACCCTACTGGAGTGCGTGAGATTCATAGTTGCATGGCAGCGAAACCCGTCTACCCTGCAATACACGTACACACCGCCGACGACGCAAGGCCAAGCCTCGCTTGTGCTGCTTGCGTAGATGTGTCGGCGTAACCCCTATCACAGGATTGTAGCCCCTACTGCTGCTTTTGCAGCAAGTTTTGCTGTTTTAGCTTAGATCCTGACTGCATTTTTCCCGCAGATCGCCAACAGATACACGCCTGCTGCAAGCAACGTGATCGTCGCACCAGACGGAAGATTCCAGAAGGCCGAAAGCAAAATTCCACCAAAAGATACAATCATTGCGGTCGCGACGGATCCAGCCATCATCACCGATAGCCGGGAGGTCAGCATCCGACAGCTTGCTGCCGGCAGCGTCAGCAGGGCAATCACGAGAATGCTTCCCACCACCTGAATCAGCATCACCACCGTAAATGCTATCAGCACCAGCAGCAGCAGATTCAGTGCCCGGACCGGCAGGTTCATGACTGTCGCGTACTCCTCGTCAAACGTGACTGCCATCAGCGGATGATACAACAGCAGAACAACCACCACGATCACCGCGGCAAGAATGCTTGCCGCAATGAGATCGGTTTTTGTTACGAGCAGAATATTTCCGAAGAGATACGACTCAATATCCGGTATATAGCCTGGCGTCAGTGCTACAAACAAAATACCAAGAGCCATGCCGATCGCCCAGATAGTACCTATCAGCGTATCGATCTTTTGATTGGCGTAGTCCTTCAACACGCCGATCACCAGGGCAGACGCGACAGCAAAACCTGCCGCACCCGCTAGCGGTGAAAAACCGAACAGATAACCGAGGCCTACACCACCGAAGGTTGCATGGGAGATGCCACCAGACATCGCCGTCATCTGCCGCACAACAATGTAGCTGCCGATGATACCGCAGACAATACTCGTAAGAACCGCTGCAAGAAGGGCGCGTTGCATAAACACATGCGACAACAGATCGGTCACGGCTTTTCCTCTTCGTGCCCGGCAAGAACGCGATGCGGCACATGACCGTGCGTGATAAGCTCCACCGGACAACCGTATGCCGCAGCAACCATGTCACTCGTGATCCGGCCGGTGTCATGGATAAACAGTTTCCGGTTGAGGCAGGCAACACGGTTTACGTGTCCCGACATTGCACTGATATCGTGCGTCACCATCAGCACCGTCATTTTGCTGCGCAGATCTTCCAGAAGCGTCATCAGCCGTTCACCGGTCGGTCCGTCCACATACACCGTCGGTTCATCCAAAATGAGCAGCTCCGGCTCGCCTGCAAGCGCCCGGGAAATTGCTGCCCGCTGCTGTTCACCGCCGGACAACTCTGCAATCGGCCGGTTCCTATAACCGGTCAGACCCATTAGTGCAAGAGCTTTGGCCGCGGCTGTATAATCTTTTGGCCGGTAGCGTTTGACAAGGCCAGGAATGTGCCCAAGCCGTCCGGTCAGCACCATCTGCTGCACGGTCATCGGATACGAGAAGTCAAAGCTGCGCATCTGTGGCACATAGCCAATTCGCGAACGGGCGGCAGCAGGACTTTTACCGAATATTTTGATGGAGCCTGACTTTGGATGGATCAATCCGAGAATTGTCCGGAGAAATGATGTTTTACCTCCACCGTTTGGTCCGATGATCGCTGCCACATCGCCTTTGTACAGCACAAAACTCACGCCGTCCAGCACAACATGGCCGGATCGCTCCACCACCAGATAATCAGCTTCCAGTATCTCGTTCATTGTTTCAGCACCTCCGCAATCCGATGCAGGGTCTCCGTGTAGTTTGGCGAGAGAGGATTTACCTTCACAGGGGAGACACCAAGCTCTTCGGCAAGCACCACCGCTATTTGCTCTCCAGAGAGCGGCTCAGTGATGATAAGGTGAACTCCTGCCGCCTTTGCTGCATCAGTGATCTCTGCAAGTTTTTGGGCGGCAGGTTCTCTTCCTTCCCCGGCGATAACCAACTGGGAGATGTTGTAGTCTGCGGCCAGATAGCCGAACGAGCCATGCGTCGTCAAAAAGATCTTCGGCTGCATGGACTCTGCTGCTGCGGAGAGTAGCCGATCGATATCCTGCAGCCGGGCAATATATGTTTTGGCGTTTTTAGAGAAAACTTCTTCTTGATCCGGATACAGTTTTGAGAGGCCTTGGCAGATGGTGTCTGTCATGCAGATGCCGTTCTGTGCCGAAAGCCAGATGTGCGGGTCTATCTCTTCGTCCGTTTCAGCAATCGCACGGATCTCTAAACCGGTGGCGACTGCAGAAATATCCGGCAGGGCATCGGCGATCTGGTCCTCAAGCAGCAGAAATCCTCGACCAAGGGAAAACCAGACCTCAGCCGAGGAAAATGCAGTAATGTCTGCGGGAGAGGGTTCATAGGTGTGAGGTGAGACACCTTCAGGCACAATAGAGAGAACGGTGAAGTTTTTTCCGGCAACAGATGCAGCCATTTCGGTCATCGGGGGAAGGGTGACGAGAATTATCGGCCTTTCATCGTTTGTTTCCGGCGTTGAAATGCAACCGGTCGCGATTGCGGTGATGAGAAGGAGGGCCGTGAGCAGAAGATAATTTTTCGTAAAGGCAAAACACCCCAGTTGAGTAAGGAATATTCACAGTTGTTCATACTAAAGATTTTCCTCCTATTTCCTTCTTTTCACAGCCTCCATCCAAAAAAATCGGGCGACGAATGGAAGATGGGGAGGAGTTGCCGCCTCTCGAAGTCGACTGTGATATGGTATTCGCTGGAGAAATCGCTTGCCGTTTCCCCCTTGAAGATTGCAGCACCCACAGGCAGTAGTTGCATGGCACACCTCTATCAGGGACGTGCAGCTATTCCCGTACTGATTTTTCTTCCCGGAGGAAGATGCACAGAACGAAGAGAACAATCGCCAGGCTGGCGGATATGGTGAGGGCCATGTCAAATCAGGAGCTGAGGATCTCGACTGCGATTACTGCCTGGGAGGTTTCGGTGATACCTAAGCTGCTTGCCGCGGTCATGACACCTCAAATGAAGATGAGGTTGTAGATAGTAGTGCCGAGGGTCCTGAACGCAAAACGCCCAAGTCCAGTGAGGCTTGAGCCCATGTCCTGTTTTAATGCAGGAGCTGCATTCATGCTGAGAGTAATGAGGAGTGTTGTGGCGAGGGCGATGAGGGGGCAAGGGCTAGGATGATCAGACCAAGGCCTGGTACCGGAGTGAGGGGTAAGGAGGAAGAAGACAACAGCGATCATGACGATTCTTGCCATTAATCATGTAATGGATTTTTCCGGCAAGTTTTGTGTAGGGGAGGCCTGCAGTGATTCCAGCGATCATCATTCCGACGGAGGCTGCGATGATGATGAACACGGATTTGGAGATCGTGTAGCTGTGGACATGTTCGAGATAGAACGGGAAGAGACAGGTTGCTCCGGCAAAGGTGAAGAAGAGCATCCCGAAGACGATATTTGCAATGACAAAGGATCTGCTTTTTAAGAGACTGAGATCAAGTAGCGGGTCTGCTCAGTGCAGTTCGCACCAGACAAAGCTGTTGAGGCAAATTGCGGCAAACAAAATGGCTGCGAGAATCGAAAGAGATGTCCAGCTAAGCGTGATACCTTTGGAGAAGGCAAAGAGGAATGCGGCAAACCAGACGAAGACAAGGACTGCCCCCGATGCAGTCAAAGCCTTTAAGTGATGCTTTGGCGACTGCAGCGTTTGGAATGGCAAAGTTGCCGAGAATGACAGCAGCAATTCCGACATGATGTTGATGAAGAAAATCCTGTTCCAGGAGAGAGAAGCGGCAAGGTATCCGCCGGGTGTCAGACCAAGAGCCATGCCAACGGCAGCAAAGAGGACGATGAGCGGCATGCCTTTTGCTTTTCGGAAGTATCCGTTTGAATGGGAACAGTTCTTCAAATCTAAAATATAACTGTCCTGATCAACAGAAAACAACGAAATATTTATAGATTATCACTAAAACCGGCAAGTCCGATCGGAAATACTATAGCGAAACTTCGACAGCCATTTGACAAAATATCTATTCATAAGAATCCTCAGAGTAATTTGAAATAAGCAGTTCACGAATCTCTCCCCGCGACTCACCGTTGCAGTTGATCATTCTGTTTGCAGCTACTCGTCTGATATGCATACCAGTATACAGATTATCAAAGAAATTATCCAGTGGGTCATTATTTTTTGGATCCGAATTACTCATCAAGATCTTGGCATGCTTCTTGTCAAGACGATACGCATACTCTGCAAGCTGGATATGTGCCCCGTCATCAAACTCTGCTGCAGTATAGGAAGTAAAGTTTGATGTTATCGTAATTGGGCGATAGGGAGGATCAAAATAAACGAATGTATTCTCATCTACAAAATTTTCAGACAACATATAATCACAACAAGCAATTGTTACTGAGTGCAGGACAGCAGATGTGTTTTTCAGATTTCTCTCATCACAGATTGTTGGTTTTTTATAGGAACCAGAGGGAACATTAAACAGACCCATTTTATTGACGCGATATAACCCATTAAAGCAAGTTTTATTCAGAAAAATGAACAATGCTGCCATCTCGACCGACTTGGAACTCGCATATCCATTGGTTCCACGTAATCCATGTGATTTGAGATAGTTATACCGATCCCGTTTTTCATAAAATAGCTCTTTTCTGCTTTCCGGTGATTGCGGGAGATAGGCATCTTCCATTTCTGAAAGGAGATCCAGCAATGAATCACAGGTATCCCGAATGACGGTATAGGTGTTGATGAGTTCCGCGTTTATATCACTGATATAAACCTCTTCCAATTCGAAACGACTGAGAACATCAAAGAAAACCGCCCCTCCACCCACAAATGGCTCAGCATATTTGGTAACAGTTACACCAAGATCTTTCGGGTACGCACCCCGAATGTGGGGAAGGAGTTGCCCTTTCCCACCGACCCATTTGACGAATGGTTTTACCGATATTTTTGTCCCGTTCTTACGTTGGGTTCCAAACTCCGTTTGAGTATATAGCCGATTTATTTCGGAAACGGTCAGTGACATAGCATTGCTTATGCTCTTTTTGGACATGAGGACAACCTTTCGTTACAACATTGTTACTTTTTGATGTCTATAAAATGGCCTGCTTGTCCATCTGGCAGGCTGGCGCAAACGGGCAAGATCCCGTAAGACTGCAGATATGTCTCATTGTCCCAACACACGAACATCCTGCTCTCTAGTAGCAGATAGTCGGGTCAAACCGCACAGTATCGACGTTTCTGATGCATACCAGATCCGGCTCTCCTACCTCACGATCCCCGCAGTCCATCCTCGAATATGCCGTATCCAAACACATCATCACATACTCCCGAAATGCCGCAACCGCTGCCGAATTTGTCTCACTCAGATCTGCATCCGGATCGGGATACCAGACCCCGAATGCCCGTTCAATCTGGCGAAGAACACCTAAATGTATCTTGTGAAGATCTATCTTCATAAAAAAGGGTTACGTCAACGTGCCAATCATCTTATAAAAAACCGCACAATATTATTTTAAGAGATACCAGTAACAATGAAACATGCAGAGATCATCAACAACGCCTATAACTTCACGAAAAATGCTTTTTTCAGCATTACGCAGTTCCCGCGATGGGTAGTACTGTTCCTTTACATCGTTGGAGCCATCGCCGCAACCATCACTCTGCAGCTTCTCCTCCTGCCGAGCCTCGTAAACCTTCTTGTCGGCCCAAGCTTTTGCCTTACCTGTGAGGCCCTGTCCGGTCTTCTGCAGTACCTTTCATTCCTGATAGGCCTAGCAGGTGTCTTCTTTGTTCCGCTGCTGCAGGGGTACTGCTACCACCTGTTCAAAAACAGCAACTCCATGCCGGAAACCGGGAACACCTGGGACCTCTTCTTCAAAGGCTGGCGAATCAATATCACTATTCTCATTTATGCAATCCCCTTGATCATCATCTCTGTCGTCTACATGCTGATCTTCATATACCTCTTCCCCGATACTGACATGTCCTCCTCTGCCCGCATCCATGATCTTGAGGGCACGGTCTACGCGGCAGCCGTCTTCTCCTATACCGCAGTCCAGTTCACAACCACGCAGATAGGGCTTCTGTTCGCTTTCGTCGGCATTACGCATCTCTGCAAAACCGGCTCCATCAGCGAAGCCGTAAGTCTGAAAACAATCTCAGGCATCATCAGCAGAATCGGCTGGTACGACTACATCCTCTCGCTTGTCATCATGAACATCCTCTACCTGATGGTGACCGTTGTAATGGTTTCGTTTTTCCAGCTATTTGCTCCTAACCTCATCATTATGACCGCGCTGTACGTCCTCTACATCTTCGCCCTTATGCCGATGACGGTGTTCTTCATCAAATACCTCTCCGGGATCTATGACACGGCTTTCCTCCCTGAAAAAAACGATGATGAAGAGTATGACTTCTTTTAACCGCCTCGTTTTTTCTTATGGGGGGGTTGCACTGCCTGCGGCGGCGAGTCCCCACAGAAAAAACCAGCGTGAACGGAACACGGGATTCACCTGTGCCAGATTCGGTTGATTGGACTGGGTTTGCTGGGGAAAAATGTTTGGGAAGTACTCCTGATCTGCATCAGCAGCGCTGTGGCGCGGATACATACATGACCCCCGAACCAGCCGATTATGACCAGCTCCACGAATGGGTGGATGCGGGCAGCAGTCCCATCCACCGAATTGCAAAACGGTTCACGGGGATTTCACCGGACAGCTTCTCAAAAGATGCAGAGGAAGAGTACTCAATCTTTTTTCCGGATCAGCATTCTTGCCTCCCTTATCTGCGCCGTTGTGCCGGTGATTTTGTCACCATTCGTCGTGAATCTGCCGCTCTCTACGTAAACAAGCGACTGTGTACTGCCGGAGATCTTGCCACCATCCAGCATGAGACTGAACCCACAGGTAGCTTGCATCGCACCAAAAACAACTCTCGGGTGTACGTAATTAATGAAGCTTGCAAAACGTGGAACACGGTCGTACCTGCGAAGCGTGGGACACGTTCTCACGACCGGAACGGCTATTGGAAGCAGAGAACCAGACCGAAATCGATGCCTCACCACCACGAGTTACAAGATCACGACATACACCGACCCGGCCGTATCCTACATGAGGCGATCTCGAATGGCACTATCCTAAACTCTATATGAGGCTATCAGCAGCATGAGCTGGCCACCAGGCTCGGGAGAGACTGGTCCATAGCCAAGGGAAGTGATTACCGCCGCCATCATCATCATTATCACTGTCCTTAACCCATGACCGGGGAACAAGGGGGTATCTTCCAGTCTCGCCACCGAGACGCTCGCCACGGGTGGGTCAACTCCTGGGGGATAAGGAAGCAGCAATCGGTAATGTCGTCACCTTCCAGAGCGATAATCTCCCCAACTCCGTCACCCAGCTCGTGGGTGCGCCGGAAAGTGTAAATGTTATGGGTACAAGTACGGATGGTATTTCAGTTTATTCCCTCCATATAATCCTGAAGTGCCTGCACTGTACCGATGGACAGGGGTTTGTCCTTTCGGACCGGATTTTACCTCACGACAGGCAGCTGATTTGCCAGATGTTTTTCTGTCAGGGCGCAGGATTCCCCGGGACCATTCCCTGATAACTTGATCAGAGCCTGTATTCTCCGGTGAAAGTAGGTTACCCTAACCAGCAAGACAACGGAACCACGCAATGGATTGGGGCCTTTAAAAAAGACCGGAAATGTTGCCATCGACGTCGATGTCGATCTGACATGCAGCGGGTCTTGCTGGGAGGCCCGGCATGATCATGATTTCACCGGTTTCAACGACGATGAATCCTGCGCCGTTCAACAGCCGGACGGCTGTGACATTGACGGCAAAGCCGGTGGGGCGACCGAGTTTATTCGGATCATCTGAGAGGGAGTACTGGGTTTTCGCGATACAGATGGGGAGCCCCCCGGACCTCATTGCCTCAATTTCTCTGATGGCTGCATCCGCGTTTGCAGAATAAACGACACTGGCTGCGCCATAGATTTTTGAGGTGATGATTTCGATTTTTTCCTTGACAGGTTTATCAAGGTCGTAGAGGTAGTGGAAACAGTTCGGCTTTTCGCAAGCAGCAACAACCTTGGTTGCGAGATCCCGGCCTCCTTCTCCACCATAAGCAAAGACGTCGGAGATGGCAAAATCCGCCCCCTTTGCCCTGCAGAACGCTTCGAGTGCTTGTGTCTCTTCGTTACTGTCGGTGGCGAAACGATTGATGGCAACGACAACGGGGACACCGAATTTCTGAAGATTTTCGAGGTGGGCTTCCAGATTGATAATCCCGGCTTTCATGGCCGAAACGTTTGGTTCGCTGCATTCGTCTTTGAGAATGCCGCCATTGTATTTGAGGGCACGGATGGTTGCGACGAGGACGAGGGCATTCGGGGTGAGACCCGCGCAGCGGCATTTGATATCCATAAACTTTTCTGCGCCGAGGTCGGATCCGAAACCCGCCTCCGTGATGACATAATCAGCGAGTTTGAGGGCAAGTTGCGTGGCCTTAACGGAGTTGCAACCGTGAGCGATATTGGCGAAAGGTCCACCATGGATGAGGCAGGGGGTGTTCTCGAGCGTCTGGACAAGGTTCGGCTTCAGGGCGTCCTTTAACAGGGCGGTCATTGCTCCCTGGGCCGCAAGATCGCTTGCATAGAGGATTTTTCCGCCGCGGCTGTAACCGATGATGATTTTGCCAAGCCGACTCTTGAGATCGGTGATGTCGGCCGCAAGACAGAGAATTGCCATGACCTCGGACGCCACAGTGATCATGAAGTGATCTTCGCGGGGGACACCGTTGATGGGTCCGCCCATGCCAATGACCAAGTTACGAAGCGCCCGGTCATTCATGTCAAGGCAGCGTTTGAAGATGATTCTGCGCGTGTCGATGTCAAGAGCGTTGCCCTGCTGGATGTGGTTGTCGATCAGGGCACAGAGCAAGTTGTTTGCGGTGGTGACTGCGTGAATGTCGCCGGTGAAGTGGAGGTTGATATCTTCCATTGGGATGACCTGCGCGTAGCCGCCACCGGCAGCGCCGCCCTTGACACCGAAAACCGGACCAAGCGAGGGTTCACGAAGGGCGATGACCGCATTCTTGCCGATCTTTGCCATAGCCTGACCAAGGCCAACGGTGGTGGTGGTTTTCCCTTCACCAGCGGGCGTCGGATTAATGGCTGTTACGAGGACGAGTTTGCCATTCAATTTTCCAGCGAGGCGCTTCTCGAGCGCATCAGAGAGTTTGGCCTTGTACGGGCCATAGGGTTCGAATTCGCCGGGCTGTATGCCTAGCTTTGCGGCGATTACGGTAATTTTCTGCATATCGGCCTTTTGTGCGATTTCGATGTCAGACAGCATGGTTTAAGTTTCACTCCTCGGTGCGTTGATGGTGGTAATTTGGCAGGATCGTTGTTATAGTATAGAGGGTTGAGTGTGTGATAAAGGCGTCTAGAATGGTGCGGCTTAGTAGGCTTAGTATAAACATCCAGCCTGCAAACTCCCCTCAGATCTGCGACAGGTTGATGTTCTCCTCCTTCCAATAGATTATCTATCTTTTCGCGAGGGTATCCAAGTGGCCAACGGAGGCTGACTCAAGATCTGTTCTCAAGGAGTTCGCGGGTTCGAATCCCTCCCCTCGCACTGAACTAGGATGATGTCAATATAATCAGATTCACGCATACAGCAAATGGATGACGTTACGGCTTGTTAAATGAGGTGTACTGAATGATTGGAGACATGAAATCGGAAAGAAATCAAACTGTAGAGATATGATCGAATACGAAAGCAATCATAGAGTCTTTGGGCATGAGTCGAGAGATCGTGCAGCTACCACAAGCATCGGCTTCGAACAGCAAACCTGGACAGCAGCGGGTATTTTGCGCGACAATATGGATGTGACCGAGTATGAGCACGTCGTTTTGGAGATTGTCTTTCAGAAAATATATTTCGGACCAATTCGAGGAGAGATACCGCGAACTGGAAGCTGACGACGACATGGAGGATAAGGACACATACTCAGAGGTGAACGTTCTCTTCGTGCCGCCTTCGGCGCGATGAAACGTCATCTCCGAAGCCGCACACAAGGAAAAATCGGGGGCACCGTCATTGACGATGCTATGCGTGCCATTGGGGGGAGAAACAAGCGCTGAAAGACAGCCTGCCGAAGAACTACGCCCGTGACGAACTGGACACACGCCGCCTCAGAAACGTGATTGACCTCTTTACCAACATTCGGATGCTCGAACATTTGCCGGCAGGCAGATAGCAAAGACATCCGTTGTCACTCCTATGAATATTCCCTCTCTTTGTTTACCGAACAAGAAGGCATACGCGCTGGAGAGTTCTACACGCCGTCCTGCATCATGCAGAAACGCTTGTTTATATTTTGCAACCATTCAAAAATATAATATACTATCTGCGCTGAGGTCCTGGCGGGATGGTTGTGCAGTCCACCTAGTTTCTGAAAAATCCTGCGGGAAGCATCAACAACCGATCTATATTCGATGGCAGAATTCCAACCCGACCACCCCACGAGATGATGCTGATGAATCTTGCCCCTCGCACTATCAAGGCTAATCTCTACAAGTTCAATGCAGACACGTTCTACAACGACCTGCACCCAACCTTAAAAACCGACTTCATCCCTGCCAATTCGCCGTTCAATCTCTTGGACTGGAACGACGGTTCTCTGAATGATGACCCTCACTGGAAGTACGGGCTGCCGCCTTGGGGTAATGCCAACTCTGCATGGCTGCAGCAAACCGCAAATAGTACGCTCTAGGAGGATATTGAGGGGATCTATATTATTTTCTGCCGGAGACGATCCGGCGGACCTCTCCGCCGACTCTCTCCAGCTCACATTCTTTTTCGAGCCGCACCAATGATGCATACTGCGGACGGTTCACCTGATTCTCCAAAAGCCACTCGCGGGCGAATATTCCGGATCGGATCTCGGCAAAAATCTCCCTCATCGCTGCCCGAGATTCCTGGCCGATAACTCGTGGACCGCGGGTCAGACCACCATAACCTGCGGTTTTTGAGACTGAATCATGCATCTTTGTAAACCCGCCTTCATACAACAGATCCACAACAAGTTTCAGTTCATGCATGCACTCGTAGTATGCCATTTCAGGCTCACAGCCGGCTTCGACCAGCGTGCCGTAGGCCTCTTTCATAAGATTTACAACGCCGCCGCAGAGAACCGTCTGCTCACCGAAGAGATCCGTCTCCGTCTCCTCTGCGAACGTTGACTCCAGGATTACGGATCTGGCAGATCCTATCCCTTTTGCAAATGCAAGCGCCGTCTGTTTCGCCTGTCCCGTTGCGTCCTGATGCACGGCGATAAGAGAAGCAACGCCAGAACCTGCGAGGAAAAGTCTGCGGACCTGCGGCCCAACCCCTTTGGGTGCAACCAGCACCACGTCCAGATTTGGCGGCGGGGTGATCTGGCCGTAGTGAACATTGAAGCCGTGGGCAAACACGATTGTCTGTCCATCATGCGTCCATGGCAGAACATCGCGGTGGAAGATCTCCGCAGCAGATTCATCAGGAACAAGCATCGCAAAAACATCAGCCTGACGGACGGCATCGCATACCGGCATTGCGGAAAATCCATCGAGGCTTGCAGCCTCAAAACTCTTTCCCGGGCGAACACCCACGATCACCGCAAGACCGCTGCCCCGCAGATTTTGGGCCTGGGCACGCCCCTGCGAGCCGTAGCCAATGACTGCCACCGTTTTTCCGGCAAGACATGACCAGTTAACGTCAGCGTCATAGTATTTTTTCAGCATACGTGTCAGTGATAAATAGGGCTGAATACATATAAAGGATAACGCCTGGATGACGTTCCAGCATCATGCTGTTGCTGCACGCCAATGCAACGACGAGAATTCCCACGGAGACCGAAGAACCACCGGCGGAGCCGATAGAAAAACTTGTGGCGTCTTTTTCTTTGTCAGCAGAATAGCCCCTACCGAGCGGGAGTACCTGTCAGAGAGAAAGGTTTTTCTGTATGAAAAGTAGGTAATATGGAATTAGAATGCAGTCTTGGATAGTATATAATATCGCACGTCAAATATTAATGTAAGAAGTTATACAAAAATTTGAAGAACAGCCCCCATTCAAACTGATAATTCTGAAAAATTCAGGCAGCAGCTTTGCGCCGTTCCCACCCGCCCAGCACTTCCCGGCCTTCAACGAAAGCGAGTCCGTGTTCCTATGCATATCTCTTTGCCCCTTCCGCGTCAAAGGCAAAACCATCATCTGCCATCATCTCACAGATCGTAACCTCGAGTGGAACTCCTGCTATCTTTGCAAGAGCAACCGACATCTCCATCTAACCACAACGCAGGTCCAGCAGGCCGTCTACCGCGCGCAGAAGCGCCATGTGATCTTGGGTACGGAACTTGTCTGAGAATATCTCCATCTCATCGGCCTCAAAATCTTTTACGTACCCTGCTATTGAGGCGACGGTCAGTACCCGATCGCGGTCGGTGACGCCAGTATAGGTACCGCGGTGGTTCACCCGCAAAAAACGAGGAATGATTATGCCAATCATAGGGTACATCGGCCTGCTGTTTCTACAATGTCCCCTGCAAACTGCAGTGCATCCAAAGCGAATGGCAGTCAAAAAGCCTTTGTGGCTTGCCCTGAGATTGCCTTACAGATCAGACCGCCGGCGTCTTTGTGAGACAGCCAAACCATTTCTGACGTGAGTGCAGAGGAGAGAATGACAATATCTGTCTCTTTTTCACGGTTGTCAAAGTAGTACAACAAAATTACTTTGCCCTGCATCAGGGATTATCAGTACCTCATCAATCAGATCCAATCTTCACCACAACACTGTCATTATCCGCAAGTCCGAGTGTTCCGCGAAGGGGAACGCCCGAGATAACCTCAATAATATCCTCTGGATAATGGGTGCGCCCAGGCACAATGATCGCACAGGGAATGTTCTCAATTCTGCAGGGGAGGCCGCGGGCCTCACCGAAGGTCCGGTGTTCGTCGGAAAAACCTGGGATACTCGTCCACTCCAGCGTGTCGATCCGCTTTCTGACCTGAACACTCTGCGGATTGAGCTTGATGTTCAGTGTCCCCAAATAAGGGACAAATCCGCAAAGGTTGGTGAATTTTTTCTGATAGTGGGGAATTGACATATAATATCTACCCTCGCCAACACCGGATATCACGTTTCCAGTCAGCATGTAATGTCCACCGATCCTATCAAAAATTTTACAGTACTCAGAGAATTCGCGGCGGAGCAGATCCTCACCTGCCTTTGTCACCAGGATAGATGGTCCCGATGACTCGGTAGTCCGGGAGATGAGATGTGCTGTCTCCAGCGATCGGAGACGGCGCGAGGCGGTTTGCTGGCTGATTCCCATCTGAGCGCCAAGACTTTTGGTTGAAAGGCAGACCTGGCCTTTGCATCCCCCCATTGCTGCAATGCGCTTCAGACAGAGTGTTTCCTCTGCATCGACGGTAACCATAATACTCATTGTTGGGTTTGTTAATATATATGGGTTGCTGTACGGAATTTCGTGTATTGACGAATTCGATAACCAACTTTTTACGTAAGAAACGAAATACACTATATTGTATGAAACTAGGTCTACGTCAGCAGCTTGCCGAAAAAATGGCCGGTGAAATAACGCTTTCTGACGCGCCAGGAAAAGCTCTGAAAAAGTGGAGATCCGGTTTTCAGATTGCCCCAGGAATATTGGCTAACCACCTTGGCATATCGCCGTCCGTCATCAGTGACTACGAGGGCAGCCGGAGGAAAAGCCCGGGAACGGGAGTCGTCAGAAAGATCGTAGATACGCTTTTGGATATTGATGAGGAAAGCGGTGGCAAGTACCTTCAAAAGTACGGCAAACTGCTATTCTCTGATTATGACGGCGAAGTGATCTATGATATCCACGATTTCGCCTCACCAGTTCCAATTCGAAAGTTGTCAGAACTGATCGAATGCACCCTGCTCTGCGGTTCCGAAGATCATCAGATCTTCGGCTACACCGTGATAAACAGCCAAAATGCAATTTTAAACCTGTCTCCAAGTGAGTTCAACCGCATCTACGGCTGGAGCACTGAACGTGCCCTAATCTTTACAGACGTTTCTACCGGTAAGTCCCCGATGATTGCAATTCGGGTGACACTGTTCAAACCTCCGTACGTCATTCTCCAAGGGATTGACATGGATCACGTGCATACGCTCGTGAAACTGCTTGCAGCAAAAGATCGCATCACAGTATTATGCACGTCGCTTGGTGTGCAAGAAATAATTATTCGCCTGAGGAATGCAAAATGGTAGGAATCATTACCTACGGGGCGTATATCCCCCGTTATAGAATTAAGGTCGAGGAGATCGCACGCGTCTGGGGAGGAAATGCCGCAGAAATTACGGGCGGTCTCGGTGTTATCGAAAAAGCCGTTCCCGACTATGATGAAGACACCGCAACATTTGCGGTGGAGGCAACACGCAGCGCTCTTTGCCGCAGAATCGTTGACCCCAAAGAGATCAAAGCGATCTACGTGGGTTCAGAGTCGCACCCGTATGCTGTCAAGCCGACCTCAGTAACCGTTGGGGAAGCCATCGGTGCAACCCCGGTGATGACTGCAGCTGATTACGAATTTGCCTGCAAAGCTGGAACTGCGGGTATTCAGACCGCTATGGGTCTTGTTGGGGCTGGTATGATGAACTACGCCATTGCCATCGGTGCTGACACCGCACAAGGTGCGCCGGGCGATGCACTGGAGTACACCGCAGCGGCAGGAGGAGCCGCGTATGTTATCGGAAACGATGATCCGATTGCAGTGATCAGCCACACCTGTTCGTTTTCGACCGATACACCGGACTTCTGGCGCCGTGAGGGTGCAGACTATCCCCGCCATGGCGGACGGTTCTCTGGGGAGCCAGGATACTTCAAGCATGTGATTGGCGCAGCCAAGATGATGCTTGCAGACATGGGAACAAAACCCTCGGACTACGATTACGCAGTTTTCCACCAACCAAACGCGAAGTTCCCGCAGAAAGCAGCAGCAAGGCTCGGCTTCTCCCAGGATCAGATCAAGACTGGTCTTCTGGTTTCGCGTCTCGGCAACACCTACAGCGGCGCAGTTCCGCTCGGTCTTGCGGCAGTGCTTGATGTCGCAAAACCCGGTGACAAAATATTCATTACGAGCTACGGAAGCGGCTCCGGGTCAGATGCATTCGACATTACGGTGACGGATGCAATCCATGACAAAATTGATCGTTCTCGTGGCCCAACAGTTGATGCGATGCTTGCGGATGCAAAGTACCTTGATTATGCGGTGTATGCCCGCCACAAAGGAAAAATCAAGACATGAGGTGCTGAAATGAGAGATGTAGCAGTTATTGGCGCTGGAATTACGGCATTCGGAGAGCTTTGGAACACCTCGTTCCGTGAAATGTGTACAGAAGCAGGGGTGAAAGCACTTGAGGATGCGAATGTTGCAGGTGAACAGATCGATGCTATGTTTGTCGGTTCGATGTCGGCAGGCAGATTCATCGGTCAGGAACACGTCGGTGCACTTGTTGCAGATTACGTCGGTCTTGGCGGGGATTTGCACATTCCTGCGACCCGTGTGGAAGCAGCATGCGCCTCCGGTGGCCTTGCGTTTCGCCAGGCCGTCGCAGCCGTAGCATCGGGAATGTCCGATATTGTGGTTGCAGCCGGTGTTGAGAAGATGACTGATGTATCGGACGCAACTGATGTTTTAGCCGGTGCAGCAGATAGGGAGTGGGAAAGTTTTGCGGGGGCAACTTTTCCGGGTCTCTATGCGATGATCGCCTGTGACTACATGAACAAGTATGGTCTGACTCGTGAGCAGCTGGCACAGGTTGCAGTGAAAAACCACTACCACGGCGCAAAAAACCCGTTTGCTCAGTTTAGATCCGAAATTACGCAGTCCACGGTGCTGAAATCGACACTGGTCGCTTCTCCATTGCGGTTGTTCGACTGTTCCCCGGTGTCCGATGGTGCGGCGGTAGTTATTGTCTGCCCATTTAAACGTGCAAAGGAGTTTACCGATACGCCAATTCGGGTGCTGACCTCCACACAGTCAGGAGATACCATTGCCCTCCACGACCGTCCAGATTTTTCCACGATGGGTGCTACGGTTGCTGCCGGAAACTCTGCATTCAAACAGGCGAAGCTAGAGAGAAAAGACATTGACTTTGTTGAGGTCCACGATTGTTTCACGATTGCAGAACTTTGTGCTATCGAGGATCTCGGCTTTGTTCCAAAGGGAACTGCAGGCAAGTTCACCGAGGAAGGACAGACGCAGATTGGTGGCAAGCTCCCAGTCAACACTTCCGGTGGTTTGAAGTCCTGTGGTCACCCGGTTGGTGCTACCGGTATCAAGCAGGTCTGGGAAGTAGTCCAGCAGCTTCGCGGCGAGGCTGGTAAGCGTCAGATTGACGGCGCCGAGATCGGTATGACCCAGAACGTGGGCGGTACCGGGGCTACGGTTGTGTCGCATATTTTCGGAAGGGCGTAAACGATGACAGTTGCACGATTTTGGAGAGCGATTCCCCAGAGATACAATATGGTTGGCACGAAGTGCAAGACCTGCGGTAAGGTGTTTTTCCCGCCGCGTTCCGTCTGCCCGCACTGCCGCCGCAACGGCAAGATTGTGGAGTACAAGTGTTCCGGCAAAGGAGAGGTCCTGACTTTTTCTGTCATTCACTCGGCGAGTGATCAGTATGCGGCGATGAAGCCGTACGTGCTCGCTATTGTTGAACTGGAGGAAGGAACCCGCATGACGACGCAGATCATCTGCGAACCCGAAGAGGTCTACATCGGCATGCCAGTAAAGTCGGTGTTCCGCGTGCTTGACCGTGAGGGAACGGAGGGCATCATTCACTATGGTACGAAGTTCGTGCCAAATTTGGCATAATTTTCTTTTTTTGTTTGGTATATCTGTCACATTTGTGTTTCTGATAAAAAATCTATCCGAAAAAGCGTTAGATATCGTGTTTTTCGAGCAATGGCAGCCGAAACTTGCAGTATTGTTCCCCAGGTGAGAACATGGCTGTCATAGAGCGTGCGAAGCGCCTTCGGGCACTCTCGCACCGTCTCGGGATCCATCGGATTCGCTACCTCCGGCATAGATGCAGAAGCATTGGCAATTCCCTCACTTTCAAAGAATTCATGCGCCGTTACCTGTTCTGTCTCCGGTTTGCATTCCTCTTTTGAAAAAATCGGGGCGATGTAACGCTCAGACATGGGCGGAAAATCCAACTTTACTGTCTTGATCAGATAGTCCCTGGCTTTTTGAGTATCCACCCCTCACGGGAAAACATAGGCTTCTTGCAATCCAAAGACACCTGCGCCGTTCCAAGATTGTTCATTGCCGACTGCAGTGTCAGGAGAGCCAGCTTCGCTCGTCATTCGATATCCAGCCGATTTTGAGCGTTTCCCCCCATCAATATCGGCTAACCCTCACATCAGCCGTCTTCTTGCCTTCGTGCAACACCGCCGAATCAATTCGGACAAATGCAAATAGCGTATCATCGTGCAGACCGGTGGCATTTTCCTCAAAATTGCAGCACACAGAGTGGACATTCGCCGGAGCACAGCGCAGCCAAAATATCCTGCGATATCGAGATGCCGGGCACATCATCGACCATAACAGTTCTTATTTTTGTCTTTACAGTTCTTTATGTGTTTTTACCATGGGACGTGCTCTCTCCGCCGGACATGCAGAGAAATGATTAGCTGCACACCCCTGATAGAGGTGTGCCGTGCAACTAGTCCAGTATCCGCAGAACCCACCCGAACATAGACCTCGGTATCCGCGGGCAGTAAAATATAGTATCATTATGGATGGCAGCAGCTGCCTTCCGACACTTGACAGCTGTGGGCAACGGGGGGGACGGATTTTGTCCGCCCCAAACGCGACGAGTGCAAGGGGCATCACCCTCGATGACAACCTACCAGGCCTGATTTGCCAGCCCATTTTGTTTTATCGGAGCACGGCCTATAGGATGAACCGTTTCCGCAATCGCCTTTGTCAGCGTTTCAAGACCCTGCAACAGCAACTCATCCTCGATGGTCAGTGGCGGCATAATCTTCACCACCGTATCCTCCCTGCCGGACAACTCAAGAATCAGACCGTTTTCAAAGCAAAGCTGGCGGATCCTCTGCGCGGTTCCTGCTGGATAGAAACCAAAGTCAATGCCCCACATCAGACCGAGTCCGCGGAACATCAGCGTCGGATCAATCAACCGCAGATGAGACACGAGAAACTCCGCAACGATGTGACCCTTGCGGACCGTCTCTGCCTCAAGATCGTGCTCAAGCATGTACTCAATCGCAGCCTTTCCTGCAACAAATGCCAGCTGAAAACCACGGAATGTACCGTTGTGCTCTCCAGGCAACAAAACATCATACTCCGGTTTCACCAGAGCAATTGAGCACGGCATGCCAATACCACCGATGGACTTTGCCATCACCACAATATCCGGGACAATGCCTGCCCGTTCGAAGGAGAAGAACGAGCCTGTTCTGCTGCAACCGGACTGAATTTCATCGCAGATCAGCAGCAGATCATGCTTGTCACAGAGGGCACGGATGTCCCGCAGCCATTCATTCGACACAATATTAATACCGCCCTCGCCCTGTATCGCCTCAACAATAATCGCCGCAGGCTTGTCCACGCCACAATGGTCATCAGTGAGCAACATATCGATGTACGCAATCGTATCCAGTCCAGGCATCGTCGATGGATGCGGGACATGCGTAACATTACCCAGAGCAACCCCGCAGGCATCCCGGGCTGACCGTTCAGTTGTCAGCGACAACGAGCCGAGTGACATTCCATGGAATGCGCCCATCAGGGCAAAAATATTCGATCTCCCCTTGACTTTTCTCGCGATCTTGAGTGCCACCTCCACTGCATTCGTACCGGTCGGGCCAGGAAACAAAACCTTATAATCAAATCCCCGTGGAATGAGGATCGACTTCTCCAGACACTCGATAAACTCCCCCTTGGCTATCGAGTACATGTCAAGGCCGTGAAGAAGACCATCAGCCATTAAATACTCGACTACCTTTCCTTTGATATAGTCATTATTGTGACCATAGTTGCAGCTTCCTGCCCCACAGAGGAAATCTATGTATTCCTTCCCACTCTGATCGATCAATACTGACCCTTTCGCTTTCGAGAAAATAACTGGATATTTTCTGCAGTACGATCTTACATTGCTTTCGAACGTTTCGAATGCCGTGGATTCCATTATGGCTTCATTTGTGTTTCTCCGACCCATAGACCACACCCCAGTTGACTAGGATAGTATGAATTTACAGGCAATCTTCCTCTGCAGATTTTCCTGCGCCGAGATTACACAACCATGTTGCCCCCAATGGTTCTTAAATGTTTTCCCTCCAAAAAATGGCAAATGGGCCGCAGGATGGACTTTCTGACGTTTTTTTGGATTTTTGAACACTCCCAGGCATCCACCTATACCCCATCTCTTACTTGAGGAGGATACAATGATTTTTGGGAGAATTATTCTTTCAGCCAAAGAAGAGAACATCAAAACATGACGCACACCCAACAGGAAAAACAGAGAAGTATCGCCTGACAACTGATACAGGAAAAAAGGACTCATCGTCTCCCAACAGTTATTTCGCCGTAGTCATTAACCCCAATTACCTTTTCACCAGCTTCTCGCAGCTTTTGGATGTAGCTGATGACCTCACCGGTCAGCATTTCCCCAGGGCAGACGAATGGGATGCCCGGCGGATAGGGGATAATAGAAGAGGCACAGATGCGGCCCGCCCCGGCAACAAGAGGAATACGTTCCTTGTCTTTAGGGACCAAAAAGAGATCAAGCTTTTGCTGCACGCCTCTGATAGCGGTTACGCCAGCACGGTCAACGGTGTGCAGCGTTGCAGGGCAGAGGGACAAGCATTTCGCTATATGCGCAGTCATTTCGCTGCCATGCAACCCTTCAGACACCGCGCTGACAGATTTCATCCCAGCCTTGGAGCTGCATGCATGCTCGTTGCTGATATCTTCAAGAGCTGCAAGCAGCCGCTCCATATCCCGCTTCGTACTGCCGATCCCCGTCATACACATGAGAATGTTCCCAGTCGTAAGCTCAGCAAAGATGCCGCGTTTCATCAGCAGTTTTTCCAACTCTGCTCCATCAATCCCGAGAGCACTCATATCAAGATTGATCTTCGTGATGTCAAGGCTGACACCTGCTGCTGCATTATAAGGATTGCCGATGGCAACCAAGCCCTGGATCTTTCTTGCCTCGGCATAGAAGTACAGGAGAGCGTCATGCCACTCGGTCATCACAAGTTTTTTGTGCCGATCGCAAATGTCAGCATTGATGTCAAGCGAAGCCATGAGAAGATATGAGGGGCTCGTTGATTGGATCATCTGGAGCTTGTCTTCAAGGACATAATGATCGACACGGTCGGAGTTCAGGTTCAGCACGGCGCTCTGGGTAAAAGAAGCAAGGGTTTTGTGAATCGAGTTGACGATGATGTCTGCGCCCGCAACCTCGGCGGATTTTGGCAGGTCGGAAAACCCGGCGTCGCCAAAGAACTTGAGATGAGCACCGTGAGCCTGATCGACAATCAAAATTTTTCCATTGGCATGCGAAACATCCGCAATGGCCTGGATGTTTGAGCAGATGCCGTAATAGTTTGGCGATGGAAGAATAATCGCCTCAGCCTCAGGATTTTTCCGGATGCAGCGTTCAATCTCGGCGACGGGGATCCCACCTGAGACGCCATATTCATGAATCATCTCGGGGTACGCATATACCGGCTGAATGTCGGCAAGAACTAGTGCGTTGAAGGCGGCCTTGTGGGAGTTGCGGGCCATTATCAGTTTTTTTCCTTTCGAAACCGATGCCATGATAGCAGCAATCACGCCCCCGCTCGTTCCGTTGATAAGAAGATACGATCGCTTCACGCCGTAAAGTTTTGCATACTCTTCCTGTACGGTTTTGAGAATACCCTCGGTCTGGAACAGATTGTCCGCACCTGGAATTTCGGTGATGTCGCAGTCCATAATCTGGTCAAGAAAGGGTGCATAACCAAACCGTCGATAGACGGCGGAACCTTTGTGTCCCGGCATATGGAAGGATACGGTCTTCTTTGCCGCATGCATGGTCAGAAAATTCAAAATGGGACGTTCGGTCATTAACCGCTCCTATGGTGGTACAACTATTGACCCAGGCGAGAGATTAACATTGTGGAGAGGGATATTGGGGGATTTCACGGCAGATGCCAGACCCCAATCTATAGCTGCAAAGCCAAAGGCTTTGCGGGGAGCGGCCGATGCAACGGAGCCGTACACCCATTCCTGCCGTGCTTCCGCATACCGCGAGTCGCACGTCACGTCTTCCCACCTGTACTTCGACTTGTACCTTCTCGCGGTTACGGCCATACGGATCTGCGATGCAGCAGGTATCTTAGACACTGCCTTCAGATAACCGTTTGAAAAAACCGCGATTCCCAAAAAATAGCTCGGTTTTCCCAAATGAGCAGGTGCTTTCGGAAGTCTCATATTATCTCAGCAGAATACATATAAATCATTCTGCGGAGGAAAAATATCTTTTTTCTGCCGTCTGAACAAAAACATTCTGACGTGAAAATCATGACTGAAATCCGCCAAAAACTGAACAAAGAGCTTGCACAAATGTTTAAAAGAGGGGTCATTATGGATGTGACAACTCCCGAACAGGCAAAAATTGCCGAAGATGCAGGTGCATGTGCGGTTATGGCACTGGAACGTATTCCTGCAGACATCCGTGCAGCAGGCGGGGTGTCCCGGATGAGTGATCCGAAGCTAATCAAAGGAATTCAGGCGGCTGTCTCCATTCCGGTAATGGCAAAAGTCCGTATCGGTCATTTTGTTGAGGCACAGATTCTGGAAGCTCTTGAGATAGACTACATCGATGAAAGTGAAGTCCTTACCCCGGCAGATGACGTCTACCACATAGACAAGACCCAGTTCAAGGTACCGTTTGTCTGCGGCGCCAGAAACCTCGGCGAGGCACTCCGCCGAATTGCCGAAGGTGCGACGATGATCCGTACCAAGGGCGAGGCAGGAACTGGCGACATTATGCAGGCCGTCCGCCACATGCGTACAATGAACAGTGAGATCCGCCAGATCGCCTATATGCGCGGCGATGAACTCTACGAGGCGGCCAAACAGCTTCAGGTCCCCTACGATCTGATCCGTTGCGTACATGAAAGCAGCAGACTGCCTGTGGTAAACTTTGCGGCCGGCGGTGTTGCAACTCCGGCAGACGCTGCACTGATGATGCAGCTCGGTGCCGAAGGCATTTTCGTTGGATCCGGCATCTTCAAGTCCAGTAACCCGGCAAAACGTGCTGAAGCAGTGGTTCAAGCGGTCACCAGTTATCAGGATGCCAAAATGCTTGCCGAGCTTTCCGAGGATATCGGTGAGGCCATGGTCGGCATCAACACCGAGGAGATATCAACCCTAATGGCTGAACGAGGAAAATAAGCGTGAAAATAGGTGTTCTTGCACTGCAAGGGGCCTTTGCCGAACACGTCAGCATGCTTGAGTCTCTCGGAGCTGAGACCTTTGAGATCCAGAAGCTATCCTATTTGGAACAGCCGTTCGAGGGTCTGATCATTCCCGGAGGAGAGAGCACCACCATCTCAAAACTTCTGCGGGGTTTGGATCTCTTCGCAGAGTTACAAAGCCGGATTGCCGGAGGTCTGCCAGTCATGGGTACCTGTGCCGGTCTTATCATTCTTGCAAAACGCGTTGAGGGAGGAAAACCCTGTCTTGCAACAATGGACATCACGGCGGTCCGCAATGCTTATGGCAGGCAGCTTGGAAGCTTTGAGACGACGACGACCTTTGCAAAAGTTGGGAATGTGCCGATGACTTTCATCCGCGCTCCCTGCGTCCGCGATCCTGGAGCAGGCGTTGAGGTCTTGTCAGTTGTGGATGGACGGATTGTTGCCGTCCGGGAAAAGAATCAGCTCGCTCTCGCGTACCATCCGGAGCTGACGGGTGATGTGCGGATTCATCAGTACTTCCTGGATATGGTAGCAGAGTCATAAGCCCGAAGAGGGGGGTTCGATTTTGCACTGGTGAAAGCGAAACCATCTCTGAGATTCCCTATCAGTTGCAGATGTCTGAGTGAATGCTGTAAGCCTCTGATAGAGGTGTGCATGGCAGGACCACGGGTTCCCTGCATCAGGCGACAGCGGGACAAGCATCTCGCCAAAGCCTGCAAACCTCTCTGAAATAAAGGAGTGTCCGATGCTGCAAAGCCTTTGGCTTTGCAGCCCAGCCTGCCTATAGCAGGCAGGCAATGCAGTGGAGACTTCGCTTTGTGGCAGCGGCTCGTGGGACCCAGCACGGCGAAGTTATGCTCAGCACGTCGGCTCGTTGCGTGCGGCAGCTGCACGTGCAACTCCATTTACCTTGTTGATTCTGATCGAGGAGGTGTTGCTCAACCGATATGCAGTGGGATTCAAGGGGGAAGGTATAACTGTGATAGATATCAGAGTAGTACTGGCATACCTTGCTGATGCGACGATCGCTATCTGGCGGGTTCCATCGCACCGCAGTCCTCGTTCTCAACGGACCGCTGCAGAGCCGAATCCATGGATGCCTCCCTGAACAATGTGTAGCGTTAGACCTGCAGAAGCTACAAAGCCTTTAGCTTTGCAGCCTCGCGAGATTCCATTGCCTTGCTGGTTATAGCACCGCATCGAAATGTGGGGATACGACCCCAGAATCAAGATGGAAAGGATCGACGCTGACACGCTTGGCAGGATGAACTTGGATGGAGAGATTGGATGAAATCAACAAAAAAGACAATAAATAAACCATGGAATTGAGAGAGAATGATGTATTTTAATTATCTGATTGTAATTGAGTTTTTCGCGGCAGTCTCGCGGCTGTTATTCCCATCTGCCTATTTGGAGGGGAGCGCATAGCATGGACTTCATTCCATGTTTGATTATGCTCTTCAGCGTTGAAGCTGCACTCTGGAATCTGCCGGTGTTTGAATTGCTCACCCGTGGTCTTACGGAGAAACAGTATTCTCGGGAAGCACTGATTGCAGCTGGTATTGCCTTCGTACTGATGACACTCACCGCAGTTGTCGGACAGCAGATACTCGAGTTTCTTGGCCTCACCATGGAAGGGATATGTATCGGTGGCGGTCTGATTATCCTGTACATGGGTTTCTTGATGGTCCTTGGTCGCGGATTTGATGATACGGCCGAGATGACATTAGGTAATGCTGGTTGCAGGTTCGCTGTGCCTTTCCTTTTCGGTGCCGGTGTGTGCGGAATTATCCTTGCTTATACTGCGGAGGTCGGCATGCCGCAGATGGTCGCTGCGATTGTGATTGTCAGCATTCTGTCATTCGGGATTCTCAGGTTTGGTACGACAATCCTTCGGAAGATCGGTAGCGCAATAAACCTGTTGATGATCCTTGCCGGTCTGTACATTACTATTATTGGTGCCCAAAGCATTATGCGAGGCGTTATGGGCTTCCTGAACGCTGGGATGTAGCTGTATAGACAACCAGCAACCGGGACCGCAGGCGAATGTCATCGGGCAGGTTGGATGTATGATCTGCCCGACAGTGGTAAATTATCCGGCACGCTGGACGCCCCTGATAGAGAGGTGTGCATTGCATGGCAACGGGTTCCGCTGCCATGCAACTTCATCAGATTCTCCTCCAAACAGTATTTGTATGGTGCTGGATGGATAGGGAGACATCCAGAGAGCAGCTGCAAAGCCCTTGGTTTTGCAGCTAATGCTGTTTTTTCAAACCCAGTTATATTGTTGCGCCATCTGGTTATAAGTAGCATTCGGGACCACAGAATGATAGAAATATCGCAGGTGGTGTACAAGTTAGTGCCAGTAAAGAAAACCAGAAATAACGCTGTGATGCCATGGCAAGCAGCATTCTGCTCGTTTTCCCCCATAGCCCATGCTCCAGTACCCAACCGTCCCATCAGCAGTATCTCGGAATTCAACAAATATCTCTCTAATTTCATCTATCGCACTGAGGAAATTGTTCCAAAAGAGGGACGAAGGACACAAATAGATACAGTCATCATCGACAATCAGAAAGTAAAAAAATATACGAATGAGTTTTGGACCGCAAAACAACGAAATGCATGTTCCCTCCATGAAATTTCATACAGAGCATGTTTCAAACCACAGTTACCTCGGTTCTTCATAGATCGACTAACTGCTGAAGGGGACGTGGTATATGATCCATTTGGCGGGCGGGGAACAACCATCATTGAAGCAGTGTTATCCGGAAGAAAAGGCATTTCAAATGACATCAATCCATTAAGTGAGATCTTTGCATACCCACGACTGCATCTTCCGAACTATTCCGGTGTAGAACAAAGACTCAAAGAAATACCATTTGACAAAGAGGCGCAATCCGATATCGATCTCTCCATGTTTTATCATAAAGACACCTTCGGAGAGCTTGTCTCCCTTAAGGAATATTTGCAAACGCGAAAGTCTAATCGGCAAGAGGATGATCTCGATAAATGGATACGCATGGTTGCCACAAACAGATTAACAGGTCATTCCCCTGGGTTTCTCTCAGTATATACACTACCTCCAAACCAGGCTGTCAGTCCAGAAAGTCAGATGAAAATCAATCAAAAACGAAATCAGATCCCAGAGTATAGAGATATAAAAAAGCTCATTCTCAAAAAAACATGGCAGCTACTCAAAAAAATATCCGCATTCGAGCAAAAATATATTAAAAAGTACGGCAATCAATGTATATTTATTAATGCAGATGCCAGGCTTACTGACTGCATACCAGATAACACGGTCCAATTATCTATCACCTCGCCTCCATTTCTGAATGTTGTTCAGTACTCCGCAGATAACTGGCTGCGCTGCTGGTTTAACGGATTTGGCACAGATGAGATTTCAAAATGTATTACTATGTCCAAAACGATAGAACAGTGGACAGAGGTAATGGGAGATGTTTTCAAAGAGCTCTATAGGATCACCAAACCCGGGGGCTGGATTGCGTTCGAGGTTGGAGAGGTAAGAAAAGGATCTATCTTACTGGATGAAGTCATTGTCCCGCTGGGAATTCAGGCAGGGTTTAGCTTATTTGGTATTCTCATAAATGATCAGGAGTTCACCAAAACCGCAAACATTTGGGGTATCTCCAACAATACGAGAGGAACAAATACCAATAGAATTGTTATTTTTGTGAAAAAATATCCAAATTTTAGAATGAGTTCGGTATAATGATCAATATTACACTCGTGGTTCTGAACAGCCAAAGTTGAAAGAGAGTGTTAAATTTCGCTGTAATCGTTAGGTACTTCCTTTTGATAAAACGAATTCCGACGATTTCGTTCTCTTTAGGGATCCCAAAAATGCAGAAAACCTTGCAGCAAAAAATGGAATTATGCTTAAAATGAGTAATATATAATATCTTCAGAAACCAATATTAATGTCAAGAATTATTAGTTTAAATGGGAATAGCTCTTCAAATCAGAAATATAGCAATCTATATCAATAGAGAACGACGAAACAGGTATACACTACAAGTAAAACCGATAAGTCCGATAACATTTCCAAAGAACTGTTGTTTTCATGGAAAACCCTGGGCCCCTTGGGCCTCTGTAGAAATGTTCGCTTTCCAAAGCTGCACGCCTCTGATAGAGGTGTGCAGCGTCGCAGGCAGCAGGTTCCGTTGCCACGCAACTTTACCAATGTTCAACCCAACCATCAGAAAAACGACGCTGACAACTCTCCTTATCTCGTCTGCCGGTGCATAGTATAAAGGCAATATATGAAATATCTTCTGATTCTTGGGGATGGTATGGCGGATGAACCGGTTCCGGAGCTTGGGGACCGGACTCCGTTTGAGATTGCAAACAAACCGAATATGGACCGCATTGTCCGTGAGGGAAGATGTGGCATGCTGCGAATGATCCCCGACTCACATGAGCCTGGTTCGGATGTTGCCAACCTATCAATCATGGGTTACGATCCGAGCAAGTACTACACCGGCCGCGGCGCTCTTGAGGCGGTCAGCATGGGCATTCCATTCGGCCTGGTGGATCTTGCCTATCGCTGTAACTTTGTGACCGTCGAAAATGGAAAGATGAAGGACTTCGCCGCAGGCCATATCAGCAGTGAAGAGGGAAAAAAGCTGTTTGTATCGCTGCAAGAGCGATTCAACGAATTCGGTGTAAGGCTCTATCCTGGCATTTCTTACCGCAATGTGCTGATGCTTCCAAACGGCAAAGGCTCCCTCACCAAGGCCCCAGTGCCGTTTGCGGTTCTCGGCAGGGGCAAGGATGAGGTGTCGGTGTACACGGAAAAAGAGATCGCATCAAAGGGTGAGTACGGCTTGGTGGAAGCCGTTGACCTCATCAAGATTATTTTTGCAGAAATATAACGAATTACCAATGAAATTGTTTCAAATAGACGTAATATATGTGTTCGATGACACTGTATTTAGTCTTAAGATGATCGACAATAAGGAGGAGAACAACCTGATGTGAGGCATTCATTGTTTCTTATATTAGATTTCCAACAGGAGGTGTAACCCGCGAGGCAATGGAACCTCGCCTGCCCGCAGAATAAATGGCAGAGACAATCGAACGAAACCTGCAGATGCCGAATCATAACCGATACGTCCGACGCACCACATAGAAGGAATATCCCCTCAAACGCAAGATCTATCTTTCTGAATTACTCCATTTGCGCAGAATTCGGTTTACCTTTCAGTGGTGCAGCAACCATGCGGCATTCCATCTATAGAGGGGACAACCCCGCTGATTCATTGATGGCTAAATGAAAGACAAAGGAAACGCCGCCAACAGGACTCGAACCTGTGACATGCTGGTTAACAGCCAGCCACTCTACCAACTGAGTTATGGCGGCAATCAAACGTAGTGAAGATTTCCCGCACGTTTCTTGTCTAAGTAGTGCGCTATAGATTCTATTAAAGATTATGATTTGGAGATGGGTTTATCCTGACGAAGGGTAGCAAGACGCCCAATCAGATCACCCAAATTTACATCGAAGTTTTCAAACATATCGTAAGCCTTCGAAGTGGCAATCGCCCCGGCTGGAGTTGTTCTGACGTATTGCAGTTGTTCCAGAACACGCAGAGAATAGCGAATGCGATAATGCGGTTGGCCAAGTTCTTCAGTGAGTCTCATAATGCCGATAGGTCCATTGCGTAGGACGAGACGCATGACCGACAGATGGCATTCAAGCTGTTCCACCTCTCCCTTGATTTTACTCAGCAGGATTACAGATCCCCTTTAGTATTTTGTACCTCTTCTTTGCGCATCTCTGCTTCAAGCTCTGCGCGAATTTTGGTAGATATTTCCGCTTTTTCCTTCATTGCTTGTGCAATGCGCTCTTTTTTGGTGGTTCCATGAGCCTGCAACCATGTCTTGGTTGCTTTGTACCTTGGAACAAAAATCAAGATAGCGACTACACAGATGATCAAGGCAGCAAAAACAACCGGCAGTTTAAACCAATAGCTGTCATCGATGATCGCCCACGTACAGATGGCTACTGCTGCGGAAAAGATGGCGATGTTCAGGAGGACAACACAAACGGTAAATTTGCCCCTGAAGGTCATCTGCTCTTTTTCATCCATGAATAGGTACATCGGTGTCAGAACAATAAAAACTATATCTGTCTGGAACACTCATGTATGAGTGCGTATGAGAGATCTTGCGAATGTGCTGGCAGATCGCAGCGTTGATACTTATGTCGCCTATGACTCGTCGTCAAATGCGGATATGCGATATTTAGCAGGATTTCTCGCATCCGACCCATATATTTACATTTATCCGCGAGAGGGAAGAGCGACCCTCGTGGTTTCTTCGATGGAAGAACAGCGTGCGCGTAAAGAGTCATCATGCGACGTGATAACAAGAAGTGCGGCCGGACTTCCAAACCTGTTAAAAGAGTACCAGGATCCAGAGCTTGCAACAGCACAGATGATCTGCAGCCTCGCAGGACGAAAGATCCTGGTACCTGCATCGATGCCGGTTGGTTTTGCGCAGACACTAATGGGTGTGGCAGAGGTTATAGTTGATCGCGGAACAGTTGCTGCAATGCGACGCGTGAAAACTCCAGAAGAAATTTCACTAATGCGTGAGGTTCAGCAAAGAACCGAGGAGGCTGCCCGTGCAGCAGTGAATCTTATCCGGAGATCAGAAATTGATGAGCACGGCTGCCTTGTTTACGAGGATACACCGGTGACATCAGAGAGTGTGCGGAATGTGATAGCAGCAGTACTGCAACCATGGAACTGCGAAGAGCGTGACACCATAGTTTCCTGCGGTGCCGATACAACAATGCCGCACTGCCTCGGGGCCGGAACACTGTATGCACACCAGCCGATTGTGATGGACATGTTTCCGAGGAATCTGGCGACCGGTTACTTTGCGGACATGACGCGGACAGTGTCAAAGGGTGCGCCTTCAGAAGAAATTGTACGGATATACGATACGGTGCATGCGGCAAAGGAGATGGCGGTGGAGATGCTTGGACCAGGAGTTTTGGGAGCGGATGTGCACAACGCAGTTGCCGCATTTTTCACAGAACAGGGATACAAGACAGCAGGCGCGTCAGGGTTTATTCACAACCTGGGACATGGTATTGGTCTTGAGATCCATGAGGGACCCTCACTTTCACCTACCGGCGGAGCGCTTGAACCTGGTAATGTGGTGACGATTGAGCCGGGTCTGTATTACCCGGGGGTGGGTGGAATACGGCTGGAGGATATGGGCGTCATCACCGAGAATGGATTTGACAGGTTTACTAACTTCGAAGAACAACTGGTAGTGTAAGAGATGAACGATGCTGAGCTGGGCAATTACTTAGAGGCGGGAAAGGTTGCGAAGAAGGTATTGCACAGCTGTGCCGCAGAGATTAGAATCGGCGTGCTGATGGGAGATATTTTCGACAGGGTGGTTGACCAGATTGAGTCACAAGGCGCGATGCTGTCGTTTCCCCCAAACATCTCCTTCAATGAGGTTGCTGCGCATGATTCCCCGTCACCTGGGGATGAGCGGACATTTGCTGCAGGTGATCTGATCAAGCTGGATATCGGAACGCACGTTGACGGCTACATTGCGGATACTGCTGTTACGGTGAATCTTGGCGATCATGAGATGCTATGCAAGGCAGCGCAGGCAGCGCTGGATGCAGCAATTGCAGTGGTGAGGCCAGAAATTGTGGTAAACGAGATTGGGGCTGCGGTTGAAGCGATGATTACATCGTACGGCTTTAAGCCGATTGTGAATCTGACGGGCCATGCACTTGCCCAGTATAGTCTGCATCATGGATTGTCTATTCCGAACACAGGAATCTTTGGTTCTGGCATTCTGCGGGAAGACAACGTGATTGCAATTGAACCGTTCGCAACGACAGGTTCGGGGATGGTGCATGAGGCGGCGCGTGTAGAGATTTATCAGGTTGTCGGAGATATGCCGGTGCGGTCACCCACCGCCAGAAAGATTCTGAATAAAGCAAAGGAGATGCACGGTCTGCCATTTTCCCGCCGATGGCTGAACACCCCAAAAGCGGACCTTGTACTACCTGCACTTCTGCGTCAGGGAAATCTGTCCGTGTATCACTGTCTATCTGATGTTCCTGGGAGCTTGGTGGCCCAATTTGAGCATACGATGATCGTGACGGACGACGGACCTATCGTTACCACCCGGTAACCAAATGGAGAGGGGGCTCTTCCATTCTGCTGCTGCACACCTCTGATAGAGGGTTGCAGGGCAATGGAACCCTGAGCCAGGTTTCGCCAGGAACCATACCTACGGCAATGTCAGTCGGATCCATGCCGATTGAGAAGGCCCCGATTCCACCATAGATGCAGATGTGGCTGTCGGCGTCGATGACAAGATCCCATGGCCCAACGAGGCCTTTCACAGGCAGGAAAACATGTTCAATGCTGCAGGTGCCTCCCCCGTAATAATGGGTGAGGCCTGCTTTTTTGGCAGATTGGTGGGTCACATGGATCTGTTCGGCCGAAGCGATGTCTTTGTTCGGCGTGAAGTTGTCGCAGACAAAGACCACTTTATCTTTGTCAAAAACCCACAAACACAGTATCTGCAACGGATATAACATATGACAAAGTGCTAATATCTGAGTTATTCCATTGCAAAAAAGCGGTCAAAGTTATGCAGCCACAACCACGCGGGTGATGTCTGGACCGCATAGCAGCACAGCCACTGCGTTGGCACAGAAGTCCTGCTTGATGACTATGGCTTGCTCGCCGCAAAGCTGGTACTGTCCGGTTAAGTAAATACTGCTAAAAAGTCTTGGTGCTGCGACAAAACAGAGAGGCCTTTGGATCGTTGCATCTCGGTCGAAGCTGGTAAGTAGGTTGCAGAACAAAATAATCCGCATGAGTTTGAGATTTTTCGTGTACGGCATTACCACCGGTCTGCTTGAACCCGGGGATGACATTGTCGGGCGGGTTATCACAGCGCTTGTACAAACCGAAGCAAAAGAGATCCAGGATCACGATATTCTGCTTTTTGCCGAATCGCCGCTCTCCACAACCGAAGGAAGAAACATCCGGCTCGCAGACGTTGTGCCAAGCAGCCAAGCGGCAACCCTTGCAGAAAAATATCAGCTTGATCCCCGCATTGCAGAGGTTGTCATTGCGGAAAGCGATAAAATCCTTGGGGGAATCCCCGGGTTCCTGCTTACTGCTCGGGGGAACCTCGTGCTTCCGAACGCCGGTGTTGACGGGTCCAATGCACCGGAGGGCTGGGTCACCCGCCTGCCAGAGGACGCAGACGCAAGTGCCGCCCATATCAGAAAAAATATCCGCCTGCGAACCGAAAAGGAAGTGGCGGTAATCATCATCGATTCCCGCACGCATGCCATGCGGCTTGGTGTCTCCGGCATTGCAATCGGTTGCTCCGGAATTCTCCCAATTCTCGATGAACGGGGAAAGCCTGACCTCTTCGGCCATGAGCTGCAGGTAACCCGCCGGGCCATTGCCGACTCTCTTGCCTCAACTGCAGAACTCCTCATGGGGGAGGCAAACGAGGGGGTCCCGGTTGTACTCATTCGGGATTACCAGTACATCTTTGCCGAGGATGCAAAGATCGAATCCATCGCACCGACCGAAGACCTCTTTTTTGGCAACCTCATGAAAAAAGACCAGAACGGTACCCGATATGGGTAATATCTAACGGAATGATACCATAACTAACTAAGATGTATATCTTAGGTTAACCTACTTTCTCTCTCGGCCTACTTGAAAAAAGGGGCGAGGTAAATGTAAAAACATCAGAAGTATCGGGAACAATGAGGTGGTATATTATTGACAGTAACGTAAAGTACCTGCATGGATGTAGCTGCGTTTATTCGCGACCATAGG
>JAITSY010000008.1 GCA_031287415.1 Candidatus Methanorbis basalitermitum
CATTTGTGTCAGCATCCGAAGGAGCGAAATGGGCGGTCGTGATTAATGATGTCATCACTACCGTGAAGGAGATCGGACCAAGCCCCATTGCAGCAGAAAGAAAGAGAAGAGGGCTGTAAGATGAAGCAATTGCAGCGATCCGTGCTATTATCCATTAATACATCAATGTACACAATGAGAGGAGGTGTGTAAGATGAATGCATTACATCTCAATATGGTTACCCAGCGTGCCGTCGAAGAAGGCGAAGCAATGGAAGCCGGGAAAACCACCCAAAAATATTTTGATGTCTGTACCGTTATCGAGATGAATGCGGATGACATCAAAGCGATGGAAATTCCTCCCAACGCTATTGTCAAGGTAACCAGCGAATGTGGTGAGGTCATTGTTAAAGCTATCATTGCTCGACAGACCTGCCCCCGTGGCCTCTGCCACATGCGCCAGAGTGTCTGGGCAAACCAAGTCGTTCCCCCACGGACCCAATCCACGGGAGAACCGCAGTACAGTGGTTTCCCGGTTACAGTCGAACCGGCCCTGGATGCAAGAATCGTTCCTGCTGTTGAGCTTGTTCAAAAAGCCTGTAACAAATGGAATGGCAAGCTTCTGTGGCCAATGTGAGGTTTAGATAATGTCAGAAGTAATCAAAAATGTTGCATGCCCGTACTGCGGTGCTTGCTGTGACGATCTGGTGGTCACTGTTGAAAACGGCAAGATTCTTGAGGTCCAAAATGCGTGTGTCATCGGCACGGAAATCTACCATCATGCTTCCCGTGAAGGACGTGTAGGTAGCCCGCGTATGCGCCAACCGGACGGAACCTACAAGGATATCACCTACGATGAAGCTATTGACTACACCGCACGAATGCTGATAAAGGCAAAAAAACCGCTGATCTATGGATTTGGTTCCACCAACTGCGAAGGTCAAGCAGCTGCAGGTCGTGTCGCCGAGGAAGCGGGAGCAGTGCTTGATAATTGTGCATCCATCTGCCATGGTTCTTCCTTCCTTGCAATCTTTGATACTGGATATCCATCCTGTACTCTCGGTGAGGTTAAAAACCGTGCGGATGTCGTCATCTACTGGGGTTCCAATGCGGCACACGCCCACCCCCGGCATATGTCCCGCTATGGTGTGTTCCCGAGGGGATTTTTTACCAACAAAGGTCATCGTGGAAGAAAAGTCATCACCGTTGACCCGAGATACACCGACACTGCACGTTGTTCGGATATCTTCCTGCAGGTAAAACAAGGCCACGACTATGACCTTTTCGATGCATTCCGTATGGTCATGCGCGGTTACGTGGATGATGTGCCGGAGATCGTTGCTGGCATTCCTAAAGAAAAGATTCTGGAAGTCTGTGACATCATCAAGATGGGACGTTATGTGCATATCTTCTTTGGTATGGGTCTCTGTCACTCCGATGGCCGCAACCACAACGTTGACATTGCCATCAATCTGGTCCGCGACATCAATGAAATTACCAAGTGTACGATTATGGCAATGCGCGGACACTACAACATTGCAGGTCCCGGTGTTGTCTGGTCTTGGCAATTTGGTTTCCCGTACTGCATTGATCTGTCAAAGGGATCCCATGCACACATGAATCCCGGAGAAACCTCCTCTGTTGACCTTGCAAACCGCGGGGAAGTCGATGCGTTCATCAACATCGGGACTGATGCAGGGGCGCATTTCCCGATTCGCTCCTTTGAAAAACTCGGTTCCCGCGTTCCGATGGTTACCATTGACCCAAGTGTTAACATGGCGGCAACCGTCTCTGACGTTCATATTCCGGTAGCAATCGTTGGTGTGGAAACCGGCGGTATCTGCTATCGTATGGACAACGTGCCAATTCAGTACCGTGCGGTTGTTCCGCCGTACAACGGCATTCTGACCGATGAAGAGTTGTTTAACAGAATCTTAAACCGGATGCTTGAATTGAAGACTGAAGGTATTGAATGTGACGGCAAATGGGAGTATGCAAAACCATTGCCCTCGTTAATCCCGGTAAAGATTGAACCGGAGGCATAAACCAATGACCGAGTACATCATCAAAAATGGGTGCGTTGTCGATCCGACGCAGGGTATCAATTCCCAGAAGATGGATATCTGCATTAAAGACGGCAAATTCGTTGACAAAGTCAGTGGTGCTGCCAAGGTTATTGATGCGTCCGGTAAGCTGGTCATGGCAGCCGGCGTGGACATCCACTCCCATGTTGCTGGCCCGAAGGTGGACATGGGCCGCCTCTTCCGTCCGGAAGACAAACTCTTCCGTTCTCCGATGCGGGGAAAGAACACCCGAATGGAGATGGGATTTTCTGTCCCTAGCACTACCAAAACAGGTTATGACTATGCACGTCTTGGTTTCTCTTTTGTGATGGAAGCTGCAATGCCGCCTCTTGAGGCAGCACATGTACACGAGGAGATCCGCGACACGCCGATCATTGATGAAGGCGCCATGCCTGTTTTGGCAAACAACTGGTTCCTTCTCGAATATTTCAAGAATGGCGAGATTGAAAATGCCGGTGCATATGCATCATGGATTCTCAATGCAACCCGCGGATTTGCTCTGAAATGCGTGAACCCCGGAGGAACGGAAGCGTGGGGATGGGGTTTAAACTGCATTACCATCCATGACAAAGTCCCGTACTTCGACATCACGCCGGCTGAAATCGTTGCCGGTCTGATGGAAACGAACGAGTACCTCCGTCTGCCGCACTCTGTGCATGTGCACGCAAACAACCTCGGCAACCCGGGCAACTACACGACGACACTTGACACTCTCAAGCTTGCCGAAGGCTTTGCCCCAAACAATGACTTTGGCCGCGAACAGGTTATGCACCACACGCACATCCAGTTCCACTGCTATGGCGGGGAGTCCTTCAAGTCCGACTCATTTGAATCCAAGTCAAAGGAGGTTATGGATTACGTCAACAGCCGGAAAAAGCTGACCGTAGACATTGGTCAGGTCACGCTTGACGAGACCACGACAATGACTGCTGATGGTCCGTTCGAATATCACTTAACCCACATGAACCACCTGAAGTGGTCCAATGTGGATGTGGAGTTGGAGACCGCAGCAGGTATTGTTCCGTTCGTGTACGACCCGGCAACCTTCATTGCCGGTGCCCAGTGGGCAATCGGTCTGGAGATTGCGTTGTTTGCAAAGGACAAGGATCGCTGTTTCGTTACGACCGACCACCCGAACGCCGGTCCGTTTTGGAGATATCCAAGAATCTATAAGTGGCTGCTTTCTGCAAAGGCCCGTAACGATGTTATCGAGAACCAGCTGAAATATGGCGGCAAGGTTATCGATAGAACCTATATTGGAGAGCTTGCCGACAAGGAGATTACGCTCTACGAGCTTGCCCAGATGACCCGGTCCGGTGTTGCAAAGGCCCTCGGTCTGAAGGACATGTACGGCAGCTTAAAGACTGGTCTTGCAGCAAACGTTGCCGTTTACGACATTGACCCAGCAAATCTTCCAAGCGATCCGGAGCAGTATGAGAAAGCATTCGGCAGCTGTTTTGCGTTCTTCAAGGATGGTATTCTTGCTGTTGAGGATCACGAGATTGTTAACTACTCGATGCCGAAGAAGACTGTCTGGGTCAACTCGATCGTGCCGGAGAACAAACAGGTCAAGCGTGATATCCGCGACAAGTTCCTGCACTCCTACACGATTGCCCTTGACAACTATGCTGTCTTTGATGAACACGTGCACAACCCGTACGCAATCAAGGTGGACATCACCTCATAGGCGGAGACAACATGAGCACAGTAACAGTAACACTGAAAAAACAACCGGAGCTGTATTTCGAGGCGGATCTTATCACGCCAGATCAGTTTGCCGGCAAATCTGCCGAGGAAATCGGTGCGGTTGAAATCTCTGAAGGTAAGATCAAGTACCCGCTTTCCACGGTCGCCACAATCGGGGGAGCCCCCGGAGTAACAGCCGCAGAAACGATGATTGTTTTAAACGGCGATTGGAGTCGCGTGAAACGCATCGGTCAGCAGATGACTGCAGGCGAGATTGTGATAAACAGCAACACCGATATGTACACGGGTGGCTGGATGAAGGGCGGGAAGATAACCGTCAACGGCGATGTTGATTCTTTCACCGGTATTGCGATGGCAGGCGGTGAGCTTATGGTTAACGGCAAGGCCGAGAATCATGTTGGCTGTGCATATCGTGGTGACTGGCGCGGTATGACCGGCGGCGTGCTTCGCGTGACCGGCAGTGCTGGCAATGACATTGGTACTTTCATGCGCGGTGGAACCATCATCATCGAGGGTGACGTGTTTATCCATGTGCTGACCCATGGTGAGGGCGGAACCATCATCATTAAAGGAAATGTCGAGGGACGCGTCGGTGGTCAGGCAGTGAAGGGCGCCGTTTACGTCTTTGGCACGATCAAGTACATGATGCCTGGGTACAAGTACGTTGACAATGTTGAGGCTGAAATTGACGGAGAAAAGGCAGTTTTTGCCCACTACATCGGGGATCTTGGCGAACGCCACCCAACCTCGAAAAATCAGATTGTTTTTGCCAATCTCTATCTGAAGAAATAACATTTTTCACCAACATTTTTGTGAGAGAATTATGACCGAAAACGGCAACCCAGTTTTTTTCAGTACTCATCTGCATGAAGATCTTGCGCATGCGTTTGAAGATTTGCGGAAGGTTCGCGAAGAGATTACAGAGGCAATTCGCCTGGTAGAGGATGCTGCGGCACAGAGTTCCGACAAGGAGCGTGAAGCAGAGCTGAGATCGTATGCGGATATCTTCCTTGGGTCAGTGGATGATCTGGAAAAGTGGATTACGACCTATGAGGCGGCGGTGAATGCGAAACTCGCAGGAAATCCTCTGGTCTATGAACGAGATACGTATCAAACGCTGGTTCGGATTCTTCAATGGGACTGTATTGATGTCCGCCAGCTTGCTCGCTGGATTCGGGAGATGAAGGAGCTGACGTCGCACATCGGTTTGAATGTGCCGTATCTTCTGCACGTGAAACAGATTCCGACCGAGCCTATTCCTGAGGATGTGGTAAAATACCCGGTGTTTATTATGGATCGTCAAGGATATTGCCTCTGCGGCATGGATCTTGCCGAAATTCGCTTTATCGATGAAGTCCGGGAATTGATGGCGGAAAGATAATTTCGGTAGGATGTTCTTTGTGAAACTCTGTAGTTTGGTGTTTTCTTAGATTTCGAGATACTTCCGCTCTCTTTTTCAGGTATTGGTGGATCCCTCGGGAAGTTTTTTCGGTAGGGATGCTTTGAACTCATCTATATTCAGATCTTTGCCCAGCTGCCGGGCGATCGGGGTGTCGAAGCTTGCGTACCGATAGATCCAGTCGATGATGAGGTCGATCACTTTGAGTGCGGTTTCTTCGGAATTGACAGTGATGAGCTGCATGCCGGCTTTGGGATGGCGTCCGCGCCGGCCGCCGAGGGTAATGCGGTAAGAAGCAGGTTTTGATTCGAGAATGTCGTAGACACAGGATCTGACGCAGGTTCCGCAGTCTACACAGGCGTCGCTGTCCATGACAACCCTGCCTTCCCTGACACGGAGGGCTTCTTCTTGGCAGTACTGGACGCAGGTTCCGCAGCCGGTACAGTAGCCTGGCTGGCGGATGGGCGTGCAGATGCCGGTGATGCCGATTTCGTTGAGGGTTTCGCTGGTACAGGCATTCGGGCACGCAGAGATTGCAATACGAATTTTTCCAGGCATGTTTTTCCCAAAATATTTGGCATCAATTTTTTTTGCCATGCCGGTGGCATCGATGTTGGCGAATTTACAGCGTTCGGTGCCGGGGCATGCGGTGATGTTGACAACTTCGTTTCGCTCTGCCCCGATGCTGTTTCCGCCTGTAAGCAAGTCTTCGTAAAATGCGGGGATCTGAGCTGCGGATATGTGCGGGATTTCCAGGGTTTGTCGAGTGGTCAGATGAAGTTCATTTGTTCCGTATTTTTTCGCAAGTTGTGCTGCGGCGATCATCTGGTCTGCGGTTGTGGCGCCTGCCGGCATCCGCAGACGAATGGTGCAGTGTTCACCATCAGCTTCTGTTATTACCCCGCCCATTTCGTATATTCTTGAGTCGGATTTCATTTATTCATATTCGTATACTATGTTTATTAATATGAGTCTCTTGTACGTGGAGAACTCCTATAATTTTTGGAAATTTCGTGTACTTGACCCGACCCTGGTGTGCAGGGTTGCCTCTACGGCTCGCTGTGGAAATGGGGTTAGTTCTGGAGGCAGTAGGCGTTCGTTGGGTCCATTCCCTCAATGCCAAGCGGTTTTAAGCTCTTCATCACTTTTTCTCGGAATTCGGTGAACTCCTCGTTCGTCAGCTGTTCGGGCAGCATCTGGTCGGATGCGATGCTGCGGGATATCCAGTAGATGATCTTTTCGGCAATCTCCACCACATCGTTTTCTGACTTAGCGATGTAAAAGGTCCTGCCGATCTTTGGATGGCGTCCACGCCGGCCACCGAGGGTAATGAGATAGAGGGCGTCCTCAAAGTTGATGTACTGGAAGTGGCAGGCGTGAATGCAGAAGCCACAGAGCATACAATCTTCTTGATTGAGCCGAAGCTTGCCGTTTTCGATGATAATTGCGTGTTCACGGCAGTAGTGTCTGCAGGTTCCACAGCCGGTGCAGAGACCTTCATTCCGTACCGGGCGGCGGAGACCGGTGACGCCAATCTCATTGAGTCTCTCGCTGGTGCAGCCGTTCGGGCACGCAGAGATGGCTATCCTGACTTTCACTGGCATTTCTTTGCCGAAATGCTTTTTATCCAGCTTTTTTGCAAGAGATACGGAGTCGATAACAGCATATTTGCAGTTATTGGTGCCAAGACACGAGGTGACGTTGACAACTTCGTTGCGCTCAGCGCCGATGGGGGTCCCGTTCTTTTCCAAGTCTGCAAGCAGTTTGTCCAGCATTTCAGGACCTACATGGAGCAGTTCAATGGTCTGGCGGGTGGTTAGGTGGGTAGTGATGATGCCGTATTTTTTTGCAATTATGGCAATGCCGCCTAGTGCTTCAACACCGAGCAGTCCTGCGGGAATTCGGAGCCGGATAATATAGTGTTCGTTGTCCCGTTCTGGGATAACGCCTCCTTTGAGATAGAGTGCTGGGTCTGCCATTGTACCTCAATCATACGAGAGGGAATGATATAAAAATTCTGTTTATTGCAAAGGGACTTCAGGAAGACTGATTTCTGCGGTCGATTTGACAATTTTCTGGTGAATGCAGCGCATTGTTCAAGGTGTTCCTGTGTTCCAAGCGTCATGCCGCGGGGAGCGGTTTTGACTCCTATTTGTGGGGTTGTTGGGTTACTGTTTTACCAAAGACCTTGTCTGGCACCATGACACCACTCAGAAAGTCAGGGGCCATTACTAATTTTCCGTTTTTTGCGGAGATTTATTGGATCAATGCCTGCTGGTAAGAAAAGTACGATGGAATGGCTGCATGCTTCTGATAGAGGTTAGCCGACATAATCAATGGCGTACAGTGGTTGCACGTGATACATGTGCAACGCTGCGCAAGCGTTCTGCATGCAGCCATCGCAAGGGCCAGTCAGCAGATCCCCTGCTCTAACCGTTTTTCATGTTCGGGTGTAGCTAATTTTTAGCGGGACGGCTGTTTTAACGGTGTACATTGCCATGCATCCTGCAAGCGTGTCATTTGTCAGCTGTTCAATTTCTTCGTCGGAGGCGCTGGTCTTGATGCTGAAGTTGATGCGGTACTCGCCGACAAGCGGCTGATCGCCAAGTTTGAACTGTGCGTGATAGTCGAGGTCTGCTTCGATGGATGTGGTGAGTGCATCTACTTTGATGCCTTTTTTTTCTGCTGCGGTCATCAGGGTTGTGGATGCACAGCCGGCAATCCAGAACAGACCAAAGGACATTGGGGACGGGCTGATGCCAGGTCCGTTAAAATTTGGATGGGATAGCGTCATTACAAACGGTTTGTCGGAGGTTCTTGCGGCTGCAGTAAATTGCGGCCCTTGTTCATCAAAAAGCCAGGTACCCTCCATTTTGGTGGTGAATTTTGCGGCTTCATCATTGGCTTTGATGTCTGCCTCGTACTGTTTGACCTGTGAAATGTCGATGTTGTTGAGTGGCATGATATTTCTCCTTGTAGATTTTTGTGAAAACATCAAGGCGGCGTAGCCGTTGCCCCTGCTTTCCGTTCTCACTTTGGGGTTGCAGCGATGTCATTAGATATTTCTGGTGACAAAGTTATGAGGTAGCAGTCATCTCCTTCTTTTTGGATACAGACCGCATAGCCCGTTGAGGTGAACGCCCCCTCGACGATTTTTACCTGCGTTACCGTCCCATAGAAGCTGAATGGAGTTCTCGGGCAGTACTTTTTTAAGGCGACCTTCAGCCTGAGCATCAGATAGGTACAGGATTCGCTGCGGTAGTCGAGGATCGTCTCTTTTAAGATTTGGCATTGTTATTTATATATGTTTTGTCGTTCTCTATTGATATAGACAGTTATATTTCAGATTTGAAGATAAGTTCCCATTCAAACTGATAATCCCATTTAGTAATGATGATTTCCCAGAGACAGTCTTCGACAAGTTTTGCTTTGGATTTCCATCCTTTCTAGTTTGCGTACTCGGGTACGGAGTCGGTTGTGGCAGGGTCATGATTGCAGATGATAACAAGGGTGCTGCCGGCTGGCATATTTTTCATCTTCTGGTCAACGGAAAGAACGCAGAATGGGCATACTTTCCCTGTGATGTCAATTTTTCCGTCATTTTTCCGTCATACTTGTTCATTTCATAGCCAAATTGCTTTAAAGGCTTCACTGATCCACGGGGAGACGAGTGTGGTAAAGGCGATTGCACCGGCGAACATGCCGATTACAAAGGCTGCTGCTTTGAGGTTTCCTTCCGAAGTCATGACAAGTTGACGGAGTGGGCATCCACCTAGAAGGGTTCCAATGAGACCGACGAAGAGACCGCCGATAATCATGAGAACAATGACGCCTGTCGTACTGACTGTTGGTGCGCCGGCGATAGCGATGAGCAGCTGACCGTCTTGGAGCCCCCAGAGAACTTTTGGAATTGCTGCTGGAACGACGAATGAGAAGATGAGGTAGAATGTACCAGCAGAGATGATGAGAGCAGTGTATCCTTTGAGGAGTCGGGTCTGGCGGAAGAGCATGTAGTCGCGAATGCCGCCGATGGAACAGAACCCACTTCTCTGACTGAGCCATCCGACCGATAAGGCCAAAGATGATGGTTGCACATGGGACGAGAATGACTGCGGTTTCTTTTGCAATTAGGTAGTCTTCAACCATTGTTTATGCCTCTATTCTCTTGAGGGCGATTTTAATCCCGATGAAGGCGCCGAGGATGGTTGCAATCAGGCCAAAAACTGCGACAAGGTCACCGTAGCCGATACGAAGTGCCAGACGGTACGGGCATGCACCCATAAAGAGGGCGAAGATCATAAAGAGAACTCCCCCTATGCCATAGGAGATGTAGCTTTTTCCGTCTCCTTTTTTGATCCGGAACTCTTTGTAGAGATTGGCAGCGGCGACTGCGCCTATTAGGACACCGACGATGCTTAAGACTGGCAGGGTTCCTGCAGCGACGGCATTTGCCGAAAGTGGCGCAAGAAAGAGGTTGCTCCCGGTAAGTGAATTGGTAATATAGTTGGTTAAATCACGGCCGTGACATGCAACACAGAATCCGTATGCATGTGGTTCGCCTGCGGCAAACAGCAGTACCTGGATGAATGTTGCGCCGAATCCAAGGATAGCTCCGCAAACAAGCGGCATTTTGAGATAAGAGTCTGCATCTTTTTTTCTTCAGAGCTGTCAGCTATCATAGCTACTGTGTTATTTGAAGCAGATGCTTATCAAGATTGTTGAAAAGATACTTGCATAATTTTTTGTGGTGATGTTGTTTTAGGTAGGCAAAAAAATTTGTAAAAAGACAGAGATAGTCAGGCAAATAAAGCAAAAGAAATCATTGTGTGCAGCAGGATCAGCTGCAAAGCCAAAGGCTTTGTAGCCAAGAGAGGCTGCCATTCCTATCTTGGGGCTGCAGCAAATTTCTGCGTATCTCCAAAATAATGGTTTATATAGACGGACGAGTTAAATAACTCTATGATGACGAAGCACAGTGAATACATGGAGTCTTTCTTTGGTGTTGAATTGTATAAGAAGCTCGAAGATGTTCTCGGAGATTTAGAAAATATTGAGGTGGATCTAAAGGGAATCTCGCAAGAAATCGGCCGTCTTGGCGGCAAACTGGAGGACGATGACCGCACCGGCACTGTACGTGAGATGCGTGCGGCAACCTATGAGTCTGCACAGCAGGTGCGTGACGTGCGTACGTTCCTGGATTTTTATTTTACCCAGAGTCAGGAGCTGTCCCAGGTGATTCTTGAACGCGACGCCTACATGCTGTTGTATCAAATCTTTAAATGGGATATGAATGATGTCCGCGATCTCCGCGCATGGATTCGCGATTTTTATCATGTGTGCAAGACTATTGGCTACCGGCCTGAGGATCTGCTGAATCTGAGCCGGCTGACGGCAAATCCTGTGCCCCAGGATGTTGTCCACTATCCGGTGTATGCGGTAGATAAGCACGGGTACTGTCTGTGCGGCAAGCACTGCGACGATATTGTGTACATTGGTGAGATTCGCGAAGAAATGGATGAAATGGCGAAAAATGCTTGAACCAGAGATTATTTATTTTTCCTCAGGAGATAGTTAGTTATGGCAAAATATCTGTGCATTTTCTGCGCGTATATCTATGATGATGATCGTGGTGACCCGAAACATGGGATTCCAGCAGGCACGAAGTATGAGGATATTCCAAATACGTGGAAGTGTCCGACCTGCCTGATTCCGAAGAGTAAGCCGGGTCTGTTTAGAAAAATCGAGGGTTAAGCAATCCCGTTTTCTTTTCATGCAATAGCTGCACGCCTCTGATAGAGGTTACGCCGACCCACTCGGCGGCGTGCACGTGCATTGCAGAGTAGCGGGATGAAGCGGAACGGTGTATATTCAGGATATGGATGTTCTTACGAAGGAGCGGCTGGATATGCAGGGCACCGCACGATAGGGATGTAGGCTAAACGGTTCTGCCATGATGTGGACCATCCGCTGATTCAGTTGTAATGCTTTGGCTTTGCAGCTATTCAGAGTCCGGCCCGGATCAGCTCCTCAGCCTTTGCAAGCGCAGCTGGAATCTTTGCGGCTTCCGTACCCACACCTTGGGCGAGGTTTTCCTTGCCGCCGCCTTTGCCACCGACCTCGGCACAGACCGCGGAAACAAGCTTTCCAGCATGGACCCTCCCCGGCACACCGGAGGCCGCAACCACGCCGACACCGCCAACCGCGGTGATCAGGAGGGCGATGCCGCCACGCATGGCAACAGCCCCAGCGACGCTGATGAGCTCCTTGCGGGAGACATCCACCTGACTGATGACGATCTCAACACCACAGATCTCGGTTCCTTCCAGTCGAGAGAGTTCCAGCTCTGCAATCTTTCCACGGAGCCGCGTGATCTCTTTGCGTTGGTCCTTCCACTCGGTAAAGAATCGCTCAACAGATCCTGGTAGGTTTTCTATCTGCACGGAAAGCGTGTTTGCCGAGGTAATGAGGAGGGTCTGGATGTGCTGCATTGCCTCAAGCGCTGCAAATCCTGCGGCAAACTCGATACGCTCAACACCATCCTGAATGTGTTCAAGACGCAGGAGCTTGATAGGGCCAATCTCGCTGGTGCTTTGACAGTGGGTTCCGGTGCAGGCCTGCACTTCGGCTCCTATCTGGACAACGCGTAGTTCTTTTCCGGGTGGAACCCCTCCTTGGTACAGGGCAAAGCCGAACTTCTGCTCGGCCTTGACGCGACTCTCCACCTTAATCATCACTGGCAGATTTTCCATGACCTGCCGGTTTGCCACGCTCTCAATCTGTTTGAGCTGCCAGGGAGTAATGTGGGTGTAGTGCTGGATGTCAAGGCGGGCAGCGTCTGTCGCAAGCTGCGAGCCAGCCTGATGAACATGGGGGCCAAGCACCTCCTTTGCCGCACGAAGGACAACATGCGTTCCCGAATGGTGGCGCATGAATGCCCGGCGGCGCTCTTCATCGATAACGCCTTTAACGATATCGCCGCGAATGAGTCCTTGGCCGTGAACCTTGTGGAGGATGACATCGCCAGATTTGACAACCCCGTCAACGCGGATCGTGGCATCGGTGGTGACAAAGGTTCCTGTATCAGGCGGCTGGCCTCCGCCCTCGGGGTAGAAGAGGGTGTGATCGAGGATTGCGTAGTCCTCGAAGACATCAATGACCGTTGCCTCAAACTCCACATCGGTAGGGCGCTCGTAGTAGCTCCTGCGGGTTGCGGGCAGGCCTTCAATACGGTCCGCGTATTTGGCAAGAGGTGAAGCAGGCTTCTCTCCCTCATTCTCTGAGTGCATGTCTGCAATTCGGGAGTCGAAGTCGTCAGGAATTTCGAACTGCGCGCCGGTTTCGATAAGGATTTTGCCCATTAAATCGGCCGGAATGCCATGGGAATCATAGAGGGTGACGAGCTCTTCGAATGGGACGGGCTGGTTCTTCTTGATGTAGATCTGGCCGACACGCTGGACGGTGCGTGTTCCGCGTTCGATGGTTACGTCGTACTTCTCAACTTCGCGGCTGATGATCTCGCGTACCGTTGCGGGTTCCTGTTCAAACTGCGCGAGGCCTATCTTCTCCATTTGGGCAACAACGAGGTCACCAAGGTCTTCCTCGAGGCGAATATCCTGCATCATTCTGATGCTGCGGCGCAGCACCAACCGTGCCAGGTAGCCTCCGCGGACGTTGGAGGGAACGATTAAGTCGCCAAGCATATAGGCAAGGCAACGGGTGTGGTCGCAGAGTGCGTAGATCCGCTCCATGGGGACTATCATTCTTTCGAGTTCGGCACGGGAGACTCCGGCTGCTTCGGCGACTTTCTGCCGGAGGTCATGGAGTTTTTCGCCGCGAATGTCCATCAGTCCGGCGAATTTGGCACTCATGCCCAGGATGTTCTCGAACGCGGGGTCATCGAGGCGATCTTCCATATCGGCTGTGACTAGGAGCCGCGAAATCATTTCGGGGAAGACTGCATCGTAGGCGGTAGGCGTGCCCTGCGATGCCCACACGAACCGTTCAAGTCCGTAGCCGGTATCGACTATCCGGAACGGCATTTCATAGTAGTCTTTGCCGTCGATCAGGACAGGTGGTTTGCCGGAGTTTTTACGGGAGAGATTCATGAAGACAAGCGTTGCGACTTCAAGTCCTCCCATGAGGACTTCGACGCTTGCACCTGCGTTCCCTCCGCCAAACCAAGGATTTTCCTTGAAGGTGAGGTTGGCGATATCTCCGCCGATGGATGCAACAAAGCCGCTGCAAAGCTCTACACAGTGGTCTTTCCAGTAGACTGCGTGGTTGTCGGTGTTGAAGGCGTGGTGTGCCATCATTTCAAAGCAGGTGAAGTGGCGACCGGAGCGTCCGACGTTGTCGAGATCATTGAGCCGGATGCACGGCTGCGAGATGGTTAATGGGTTTGCTGGTGGAGGACAGGCGCCGCTTGTGATGAACGGCTGGAAATTCGCGATGGATGCGATAGTTAAGTAGATGTCGTCACGCCATCGTGCGGCCACGGGGTATCTGTCGATGCGGGTGTGGCCGTTTTTCTCGAAGTAGGAGATGTAGGCCCCCCGCATTTCTTCGATGGTGTGTCTTTTGAATAATGGACTGCCGATAAACTGGTACGGTGCACAGGGAGCGTCACCGCATACTTCGTGTTTTGGGTCCCGTGTCCAGAACGGCATTCCGCATTTTTTGCAGATTTTGCGGACAAATCCTTCCCGCTTGAAGTAGTCAAGCTGATATTCATTCTCAAGCATGAAGAGCCACTTACCAAGATTACTACCTAATATAGGTAGGTGTTGCGGTGAGATAATTATTGTCTTTAGGTATATGGCGCGATTACGAGAGGTTTCAAAGAGATGGGGAGTATTTCTATCGACCACAAAACATTATATTCAAAATTCAAATCAGGTATTGTTTATCACCGGCAACAACGCATCGACTGGCAGTGGTTGGGTGTGTGTTTGAAATCGGAATTGTACTTTAAAAGAGTAATTTATATATTACCAATAAAACTGATAAGTCCGCTATTTTATATATAATTACTCTTCTAAAGCACTATTCAGTAGTGTTTTTGCAGAATAGCAAAGCAGGCGTGCGCCCGCTGCCTTGCCTCATTCCAAAGCTTCCCACCGGGGACTGCAACAATCCAAAAAAGAGCGTGAACAAGACATTGTTCAACTGTCAATGAACTCTTTGAGTTTTGCTATGAGGTACTCTCCTGCCGTTGCTACCTCTTCCTTTGTACCGCGAAATGCTATCAACTCGCGTTCATCATTGACCATGTTTGCATAGCTCAGCGGCCGCGTGACCCTGATCATCTCCACGTTGAATGTAAGTGCAATGTCTCGGATGATGGTTTGGGGTGTTCCTGGCGGTACAACCAGATCCACTTCTTCTGCTTCTGTCATATCAGATTACCTCCCAATTTTCTGGCGTTCTGCCATAATACATTTTCCGCCGCAAACACCCCCGAGTGGACGTTTCGGATGCCCAAGGCTGTTCATACACCGGCCCATCAGGGCAGCACCTCGCGCAAGGCCATCATCGACGAATACAAGATGGTTCACCGGATCATCATAGAGATTGCGCTCAGCAACACCGTTTAAGATGTACTGCGGCTTGTTGCCAGAGATGATGGCACGACCGGTGAACCCGATCGAGCTGTTCGATGGCAGAACCCCTCTTTCAACGCAGAGATCAATGATTTGGAGAGCAACTGCGGCACACAGCCGGTCAATTACCTCACGGATAACCTCTTTTTTTTCAGTTTTCGCAAGTTCTGCACCGATGGCTGAAAGCTTGGGGATCTTGTCACCATCATAGCCCACATCAACACCAAGGAGACAAATGCGGGAGGCTTTCGCAGCATCTGCACAGACCGGCACTTTTCCAAAGCGCCGACGATCTGCTGGAACCTCCATAATATCAAGCAGCGCAAGACATCGCTCCACATACGGCATTGCTTTTTTGGTCGCACGGTTTGCCGCAGGCCTGCAGATTTCACCGAAGAGATCCAATGCGGTACCTTTCTTTTTGTCTACAAGACCGGTTCCCCGAATGATGGCGTCGGGGATTGCACCGGCAAGACCGCAGAAGTTACCAATAGTCTTTGCAAACGGGCTCTCTGCATTCGGGTCGACATCGCTGGTGATCCGGCCGTCAAGCGTTGTTCCAAAGTCCATAGATATGCAGGGATTGCGGAAATCAACCGAAGTCCATTTGGCCCCTTCCTTGATGCCTGCCATCGCAAGTTCTCCTTCCATCTCGTTTGCAACCATCTCCACACCAGATGCTCCGGTAGGTGGTGTGACACCGGCGACCGCACCCGTGAAGACCAGGCGGTCAGCAAAACTGAACCTGCGAAGTTTCAGCGGGAGATTACCTTTCTCCATCGGTGGTGTCATCTTTTTTGGAGGAACACCTGCCTCCAAACAGCCGTTGGCAAGCGCCACGATGAAGTCTCCCACCTGTTCTGGCGAGTCCATTGCAGCAACAACACCGGTACTCCTCACCACGAAGTCGAGATCATCCTTGATGCTCAGATCTGCATCGCGATGACATTTAATCAGTGTATCTCTCACGAGTTCGGTTACTGATTCTCGAGTGAGTTCAGTTCCGTCAAGCGTTGTTCCAAAAACCCACTCTCCTGATTTTGGTGGCCGGGCGTCGCGGCTCATCGAAACCGTCTTGTTGATTACATAGGATCTGCCTTCCTCAAGGTCAGTTCCGGTGAGAATGCATTTGGTCGTCGTATTTCCCATCTCAACAGATGCAACGATGAAATACGGCTTTGATTTGTATTCGGGAACCCTCATTCCCGCTCCGTGTCCGGTAGTTGGTGGGGGTACACTTTCCACAATCCACGGTTTTTTCGCGAAAAATCGGTCAAAAAAATCTACCGTCATACTATAGCGAAGTTCATCTCTGACTAATAAATAGATTTGCATTTTCGTATCCGAATGCAACAAAGCCTCCACACACAAAAAACTCGAAGATGACCCGGGGCTGTGCACGAGAGAGATGAGACGTGAATGGTTGCCCAGGGACTGCAACTTTGCCGTAATCGGTACTTTTTGCGACGCACCAAGGATTTGTACCAGGTGTTTCCTTTAATAGAGAATGCCGAAAACCCCAGCCTTCGCTGGAAACATCAGCCTGGATGCAGCTTATCCTGTCACCAGAACAATGGCCTCTTCGCACTGCATCCATCCCTGGAGTGCCCCGTAGTAGAATAGTATTTATGTTTCCTACGGGACCATATCTAATCATTGGATGGGTGATTCTCACGACCGGAGATCATATTATCGAAGCAATTGGCATGACCCGTTTCATCATTCGGGATGGAAAGGTGCTGGAAACAGGTGAACCGAAGGTCCACACCTGCCCGCTTGCAAAACGATTTGCCAGCCCGGTTGACCCGATCACAAGAGAGGCTGCGGCGGCAAACATCTCTGCCCGCATTCGGCGGTTCGGCATGTGTACCAAAGATCGCCAGGTCCTCGATGAAGAAACGTTTGTGCTGTTTGGTGCGTCCGAGCTGATGAATACTGGTCTTCGTACCGGAACGCTTGAGGCTGCAGTGATCGCCTGCGACGGTGCGGGAACCGTCATTGTCCGTTCGCCCGAGATGGTGCAGGGTATCGGCGGTCGAATGTCTGGTCTTGTTGTGACCACCCCGTATCCGGAAGTGATAGCCCGCATTGAAGATGCAGGTGGCATTGTCGTCAACCCAGACACTGGTGCAATGGATGCCCTTGCAGGTCTTGCAAAGGCGCAGGAGATGGGATGGACAAATGTCGCGGTGACAATTATCGGATCCCAGCCCGAACTCGCCGAGGAGATTCGAGCCAGGTATCCCAAGGCCCTCATCATTGTGGTGCACACCTCGTCGGTTACATCTCTGGAAAATGCACTGCGGCTTGCAAAAGTGGCGGACCTGATCTTCTCCTGCGCCTCAAAATATATGCGCGAGGCGGCAGCATCCATGGCTCTTGTACAAGGAGGCATCGGCGTTCCGGTATTTGCCACCTCAAAAGCAGGAAAGATACTCATCATGGAGCGGCTCGTTGAGACAGACCAGCCGATTCTCGTGAAAAATACCCGACTACCGGTAAGTGACATGGGCAGTATCCCCGAGCCGCTTGTCTGAAAAATATTTTTCAGAATGATACCTGAGATAACGAGATGTGGTGTGCAAGCGGCAATTCCAACAGAAATTTATGATGAGATACAATGAATAATTCTGCTTAAATTCTCAGATTGGAATTGGAAATTGAAACCAGGGTCTCTCCTCCTCCTTGGCAATGCGTTCTGCGTGGTGATCTGCGCCTTAACCGTGCTGATTCCCGACAATGTCTCATCGGAATTCGATTACTATGTGATGATCGCCGCATCCTTTATAGCACTCTTTTTCTGTATATGGGGATTTTGGGAGTTTCACACGAGGTAGCTTATTTATCTCTTGATCGCGTGGATCCCGTCTTCGTTCTCTTGCTGCAAAACCAAAGGCTTTGCAGCCCAACGGTGCAATGATGTCGCACGTCACCGTGCGGTGATGAGACCTCCTTCCGCATTTCGACTGGCAGCTCGTGCCGTGCTGCCGCTGCCCCGCCTGCCTGTTGCAGGCAGGCGGGCTTCCGTTGCCTTGTTGTTCCTCATGAATGTTCCGGTGGTCTGCGCGGATAACAACATGAATGTGCACCCGCGATGTTATTTGCATTCAATGGTTCCTCCGGCGTCTTTTGAAATAAGCCCACGTAATTGCAGCAAACATTCCGCTTGCAGCCATTGCATGGCAATGGGACAACTATCTCGCCAGATGTGCAGCCTCTCCGCTACCATGCGACAATTCCATCTCTCCTTTGTGGCTCTATCGGCAGCCTGATGTAACTATCCCTGCAACTAATACAAACATGAGAGTCCTCATCGCCGAATACACCGCATCACACGACCCAACCCTCGCACCCGAAGGGAAAGCAATGGTTGCTGTACTCAGGGAAAGCTTTGAACGTTTGGGCCACACTGTTATTCAACCAGCATCCGGGGATTTCAATGCAGAGATCGCACGGCTTTCACCTCAGTGTGACTATGGACTCGTCATCGCCCCCGATGAACTTCTTTCCGAGTTCACCCATACACTTGAACTGGCAACCCACAACATAGGATCCGACAGCACTAGCATTGCTGTCTGCGCAAACAAACGTCTCACGGCAAAAGTACTTGCAGGAATCGGCATCAGCGTCCCGCAGGAGGTTGCGGCTGATTACACTGGAAAACGCGTTATCAAACCTATCAAAGGCGCAGGATCCGTTGACGTCCGCATTGCAAAGGACGATGAACTGCCCGGCAAAAATGAAATGGCGGTTGAGTACCTCAAAGGCACGCATTATAGCATAAGTATCGTCGGCAGCCGTGTCGTCGGTGGGGCTTGTGGGTTCTACAGCGGTCTCCCGCCGGTATTTCTCACTATTAATCGCCAGTACACCGAAGTTGATGAAAACGGCCTCTTCACGTATCACGGCGGAGAGACCCCAGTCCACCCCGAACGCGAAGAAGAGATCATCGACATCGCCAAAAAGACCATCGAACGCCTCGGCTGTCAGGGATATGTCGGTATCGACATCATCGTCGGCGAAAAAATCTGGATTGTCGATGTCAACCCCCGCCCTACCATGAGCATTAGTGGTCTCGTCAAAGTAATTGAGGAGGAGATTGCTGACATTCTCCTCAAGGCAACCGTCGGTCTCCCCCATAAGGGCATCCACCACAACGGCAAAACCGCAAAGTTTGACGAAATCGGTGGAGTCACTATCGCATGATCGGCATCGATGTTGGAGGGGCAAACCTCAAAGTAGTGGACGATGATGGTGCCCATATCCACTACTGCCCGCTCTGGCGCGAATCAAACCTCGCCGAAATCCTTGCACATTACCGCGGCAATGATGCAGCAGCCGTCATGAGCGGTGAGCTTACCGATGGATTTTTCAACAAAACTGAAGGTATTGCGTACATCGTCCGCGCCGTTCGAAAAACTTTCCCCAACTCCATTTTTTATGGGACCGACGGGAAATTCCACAGGAATGCCTGTCCCGAACTTGCAGCGGCGAACTGGCTTGCGTCTGCGGACTATCTGCAGCAGATCTATCCGGATAGCATGATGCTTGACATCGGCAGTACAACCGCCGACATTGTCCCCTTCACAAAATTCTCTGAGCTACTCGGCATGACTGACATCATCCGTTTGCAACGCGGCTACCTCATCTATACTGGCATGCTCAGAACACCGGTCGCAACTCTTGCAAATGCTGCGGTCATTGGCGGCACTAGAACCCCATTCTCAACAGAATACTTTGCTTGCAGCGGCGATGTGCACTACGTCCTTGGCCACATCACCAATACCGAATACACCGTAGCAACCCCCGACGGCAAAGAAGTCAGCCGAGATGCTTGCCTGCGGCGACTCGCCAGAATCGTTTGTGCCGATCTTGAAGAGATTGGTGAGAATGGTGCCCTGGCTGTCGCAAAAGCGTTCTGGGACGCACAAAAAAACCTGATCTGCAATGCAGTCGCAAAAGTGGCAGCGGAGACAACCCGTGGAACAATTCTGGTCGGGGGCATCGGATCTCCAATTTTTACAGAGATCATCGGCGGCATTAGCCTCATTGACATAGTCGGCATCCCTGCCGCCGCCTTTCCGGCATTTGCGGTAAAAGAGATCGCAGAACGGTGAGAAGTTGCATGGCAGCGGAACCCGCTGCCATGCAACTATCCATTTTGTTTCTGTTTTTTCCGCTGTTCCAGGCGTTTGCGGGATATTTCCGCCTCATCCAGCGGTGCCCGATATGCAGATGGGAAACCCGAGGCAGCGAGAAGTTCTGTCTCTGTGGTGGCGGGACTGGACTTGCGGCCCACCGCCCACCCTATAAGAGAGAACAGTGAAATCGGCAGCGGAAGTCCATAGAAGAAGGTAATATTGGGTACTGGCAGATCGGAGAGCGCATACTTTCGGACCGACCCTCGGTCAATGTCAATCCCCATTGCATTGATGATCGCCGCCGTATGGGAAAATGAGTTCACCAGTGACAGAGCTGTCGCCATATCCACAACTGCCGACCCCAATCTTGTGCTTGGATAAAACGGTTCATTCGCATACAGCAGTACCCCGCACCAATGGCACCTGAACCTGCGCACAAAAACGGTGATCTTTTTTACCCCTTCCTCCGTATGGAGCGTCGCATAGGTCTTCTCCTTCGTATCGTACGGTGCGGCACGGCCTTCACAATGGGGACATGGGTCAGTCTGTACAAACAGCGTCTTGTCAATCGAGGCAATACTGCAGATGATGGTATCGGCAAGTATCGGTGGAATCTTTATCGGCTGGCGGGACACGAACAATTGTGAATTATACTGTTGCCAAAACCTTATCAATTTTCTGGTTATCAGAGATTGGTTTATATGACCTGTAAAACAATGGCATCCTCACTGAGCTGCAAGGCCAAAGGATTTGCAGCATCTCTTCACCCGCCTGTAAACCAAATGAGAATTTGTGGATTATCGTTCGCTTACTGTCATAGTTGTTTGCGATAACCTATTTTATTACTGCCGTCCTGTTGTTCGTACTTATATCAAGCATCCCTCGACTTTTGTGTTCGATAAGAACAAGACCTAGGATAAAAAAATCGATTTTCCAGTATTAAAACGGCGTGTTTTTGCGGTTCTTCAACGTCATCATTCCGATGTTCATGGATAATGGTAGCTACATCCGTGCGGGTATTTTACATTACCATTTGATATAATTATCACTCTTTATGGCATAATTCCAAAAAAATTTACCGTCGTTTTTTCGCGGCAGAGTATTTACCGAGAACGTCCATGTATTCTTCCGGCCGGTTCAAAATATCCAGCGTGTCGCCGGATCCGACCAGGTCATATAAATGGCGTCCTGCGTCAAGCCCTACCTCCGGCAGTGGTACAGGAAGCCTCACATGCATCGGGATCGTATCGCCGTAATGCGGATTTGGCACCCATCCCTCCGTTGTCATATAGTAGTAGGCAGCTCCGTGCATCTCGTTGATTTCCCTGTAATCGCTTGTAAAATCCGTAGAGACGAGGTTTGCCATCACCAGCTCCTCACGTCCCGGATTGATCGTCACATGACCATAGCCGGGAGGAATCAGTACAGTGTCGCCTTTATGCGCCGGAAGAAGGATAACATCGGTGTGGTCGCGGTGCTGCAGAAGATAGTAAGCAAAACCAGACAACACCTCATACACCTCGGGGTACGGCATGTCTGCGGGATTTTCCGGATGATAGTGCCCTTTCGTTTTCGTGTACTCGCCGCCAAACACTCCGGGTGGAATCACGGTTATATCATATCTGAGATGATGGCGTTTAAGCCATGTATAATCCCCATGCGTCCGGTAGAGATCCCGGTACATATAGTACAACGGGGTTTGGGGGTCGGTGGATGGTGACCAGGCAAATACGTTTGCCATATCGGCAATGGTTCTGGCACTCGGCTCAGGAAGTACACCAGACCAGTAGTTCTTCATGCTGTGAGGTTATTGCAGGCATCCTATAAGGATATTTTGCCTTGGGCAGCGGTACTCATAACGTCAGCATGGACCTATGCTGTTGTGAAACCAGTTCATTCGGTTTACTGCTAACTGGCGTCTGGCTTTTGTGGTGTGCGCCCCGTCAATACCCCACAAAAAAGAGAATTTTACAAAGCATGGGACTTTCAGTAGCGCCAACACCCTGCATCGCTGCATCACCATAAACACCTTTTAGTACCCGAACAGCCATTTGACAAACGAAAAGACCCCAAGCATATCCAACGCTATCACCAGCATCAGCACCACAAACATCTCCCGCAGTAGTTTATCCGAACACCGGCTCGCATACTTCACACCGATAAGAGCCATCGGAACCGCGGTCGCGACAAGAATCGTCCACTCGACCAGATCCACATAACCGATTAGATAAAACCCGTACGCCGACAAATCCGCACAGGCAGACACCCCGTTCATCAGATACGAGGAGATGCCGCCAAGTGTGATAAACACAATCGCTGCCGCCGATGTTGCAATCGCATATCGCATCTGATATTTCCCGACAATCGTTAGGAAGGGGACCAAGATAGTTCCGCCGCCGATACCAAGCAGTCCGGAAAAGAATCCGGCAATCCCACCTATACCAACCCCCGTCGGTATTGAAAGAGATCCTCTGTCACTGGACGGAAGTTCTGCCATCATCCGCACCGCACCGACGATTGGCATCACGCCAAACAAAAAAGTCAGCACCGCAACCGGCAGATACGTCGCATACACTCCGCCGATGTAGCCGGTGACGAGGCCAGCAATACCGACAAGCAATGCATCACCCCATACCACATTGCCGTTTTTTGTATGGCAAAGCACACTGGTCAGCACCGTCGGGAACGCAATCGCGAGACTTGTACCAAACGCAACAAGAATGGCCGTCTCAGATGCAACACCAGCCGTCTTTAGCACATAGTACATCACCGGTACAAAGACGAACCCGCCGCCGATACCAAGCAGTCCTGACATAAACCCGGCAAAAAGTCCGGTTGCAATCAGCAGGCAAAACAGGAACGGTTCCATATCACTGCCTCACGGAATAATTTCACACCCATTGTAGTGAGTGTGGCCAAAAGCTACTGGGGTAAAACGACCCTCGTCAATCATCCTCTGCACCCGGGGTAACTCTGTCGCGAGTGCGTCGTGCAGGGCGTGAACTGTGTTGCAGACAAGCGTATAGTGTTCGCACCACGGCCGAACAATATTGGAGTACAGACACCGCCCTCCACAGAACCCAAAGTTGTCGCAGGACGGGCACGGTTCTCCTATGGGAATTTCTGGAAGATGCAGCGGATCTGCATCTCGGATGTGACCAACATAGTAGTCGGCCATCCCCACCATAATCGGGCATGGTGCAATCCATCCGTTGGTCATGATGCTGTAGTTTGCGTAGCCCGACCCGCATCGCAGTCTGCTTGGCATTCCCGTCAGCAGATTCTCAGTCGTCGAAAGGAACGGATACCACTTTGGAACAGCACCGACTCTCTCAATGCGGGAAACCCATTCGGCAACAAGTCTGTGAATTCCCTCATTGTAGAACTCTTTCCACTCAGCAAACCGGCGATGCGAGTAGTCACCCGTAAAACCCGCATCCATCTGCCAGTGAATTGAGAGAAAGTGATCCGCCAGATGTGTCACCGCGGCATAAATGTCCGTGTCCTCGGCAACTGTCATGCGGGCAATCAGCTCACCTGCATATCCGCATTCGCGGATGAGCGTTGTGGTCTTCAGCACGGCGTCATAGATGCCGGGTCCGCGGTGACCGTCAGTCAGAGCCCGGCACCCGTCAATTGAGATCAGAATCGTCTCAAACCGATTCACGTAGGCACTCGGCAGCTCTGCAAGGAGCGTTCCGTTCGTTTGCAGCATAAATCGCCGGACCGGCGCCGTATCCATAATCTCCATCACCAGATCGGATCTCAGCAACGGTTCACCGCCGATAAATATCAGCACGCAATCCGGATCCTTTGCGAGAAACTGATACAGCTCCTCGAGTGGGTATGCGATCGTTTCTGTGATCGCCTCGTCAATCGTCCCCGGAGACCCACCTGCCGGATCTTCCTCCCCGAACATTTTCGCCCTGCAGTAGGAACAGCAGAGATTACAGTCGTCGGTTACGATGAGATGAAAGAACATTATGCGGTCCACATGCCATTTTTCTCGGCAATTGGTAGATATGTATCAGCAACGTACTCTGCCTGTTTTCTCATGCTGCCAGAGATATTGAAATATCTCAATCTTGACGGAGCCCAGGATGATGCAGGTGATGTCTTTCTGGCCAAGAGTGCTTGGGAAGGGGAAGTTGCATGGTACATCTCTATTAGAGGCATGCAGCAAAACCTCTTTTGGTGTGTCTGCTTGCCTACATCAAACGAACCGGTCATATTTATCTGTGTCGCCATGTACTTTCGCGGATATTTTGCGGATCTTCGTTTTTTCGAGGGATGCTGGCCGTTTGATCAGCCCTGCCTTCTGTAAAGTGTCAAGGTCGGGCAGTTTCCAGGACTTCGTGAAACGTACGGGAATGCGCGGACATCCGGCAACGACTGCAGGTCGATAAAAAGAACTTCTACGGTTTGCGGTGACACGATGCATTAACCATCGACGTCTGCATAAAATAACATATCGGTTTTCAGGAAATATAACTGGGATATTTTCAAGAATGCCTATTCCACTTCTGAAAAAACGAGTTCGTACACCCAGTCTTCAAGCATTTTGCAGTGCTCAACGTTGCACTCCTCCTCACAGGCGACACACGGAACAATAACTCCTCCTGCCAGCAACAGCATCGGGTCGATTGTTTTGTCTGCCTTGACAATCCTGACGAGGTAAGTGCGGATACTGGCCTTTCTGTACTTTTCCCGCTTAATGTATCCGCCTTCCTCGAGTTTTTTGAGAACACGCGAACATGTTCTGCTGTCTACACCAAGCTCCTTCCAGAGGTCACTCTGCAGAACACCTTCGGGTTTTGATTGAATGTGTGCGATTACTGCAGTTTCTGAATCACTTGTTTGGGGTAATGTCATGGAAATTCGTCAAATAGGAGATATACTCAGGATGTTGTTTCCGCGAATGACAACTGTGCCAAGATTTCGGCGGGCTCTGCCGGTTATCTCAATTGCTTCCTCCAGATGGAGGTTAAGATATTCATCCACTGCAACAAGACGCCCCTCGAGTTTGCATCCTTCATCCTTAATCTTGACAGAGACCTTGGAGTCTACAAGAGAGTTGACCTTTTTTATAGGAAGGACAATACTGGACACCATATTATTATTATTATTCGTCACCCAGACTAATGAAGATGATTGTTTCACAATATCCGACAGGCCAAGATTTTTTGCTGCATTGATGATGTCGGTGTTACCCGCAGATGCGCAAATATCGCCCGGTATATCCTCCATCTCCAGAATGCGGTTACCGAAACTGTGATGCCGTTCACAACAACCCGGATGGGATCGCTGATCCCGAATTCGATCTCAAAAAAATCCGACAACCTGTTGCTGGGGTGGGGATCAGAAAATGGTTCATGGATATTATGCCTCATGTACAAAGTTGTGTGTCGACGAGGGTATTTTATATTGTCTCATGAGAGAGGTGAATATTCGCGAATCCATCGCATCAATAGATTTATTAATCATAGAGACTCACATGTATAAGTTATATTAAGAACTCAGAACGGGTTTTCAGACCAAATGCGAGGGTAGCCAAGCCAGGTCAACGGCGCTAGCTTGAGGGGCTAGTCTAGTAGTAGTTCTTGGGTTCGAATCCCATCCCTCGCACTGTTTTTCAGAGCTTTTCTGCAGTCTTGAGTGAATGTTCCGGTTCGACCGACACTTGGGACCGCGATGTCAGATCGCGCACAGATCACCCGGGGGTGTAAAAAAGAGGGTTAGCAGTGTCAAAGAGGCTTTTTATCGAAATGCAGGAGGGAATGTCAGGAATTGTTGCATGGCAGCGGAACGACTGCGCATCCGGCGAGATAGTTATCCCGCTGCCATGAAATGCACGGCACACCTCTATCGGGGGCATGCAGCAAATACCCGGGACTTATTTTCGCGGGAGATAGGAGAGAAGATCCCAGGCCAGGGACTCGGCCTTCTTCTCGTTTGTCATCATCGTGTCAAGCCGATGTGCACCCGGCACCTCGATTTCCGTATCACGGATGTCCTGAATGAACATGCTGACGACATCCTTGTACACCTGCCACGTCCCGTACGACGTCGGCTCATATCCCCACGCCTGCATCAATGCCGCCGCGGGTCCGCTGACAGGGCGACGACCGATAAAGGGGCTTATCGCAATGGTGAATTTCTTGGAAAGTGCCCCACACACTCCGGTGCACTCGAGGATCGGGCCGATGCTCGTCACCGGGTTCGAAGGGCCGATGATAATACCATCGCTCTCCTCAATTGCTGCGATGACCTCCGGTGTTGCCGCAGGCTGTACATCATCGGCAGTTTTTCGGACAATTCCTGTGATCGGTACATTGCCCCGCCTTTCGACCCAATACTCCTGATAATGCATCAGTGTTTTGTCCTCGCGCTGCACATAACTCGTCACTTCCTGATTGGACATTGGGAGGATGGTTGCCTGCACACCGTAGACTTTTGCAATTTTTTTCGTTGCCTCGGTCAGCGTCATGCCCTGCCGCAGGAATTCGGCACGGGCAATGCAGGTCGCCCTGTCCTTGTCACCGAGTGGCAAGGGTTCCGTATAGCCTAACTTTTCCATTGCATGAAACGTCTCGAACGAATCACCACGGATGCCCCACCATGAGTCTGTGTTCAAAAGACCGGAAAATAAATACTGAACCGTGTCGATGTCAGGTGAAACATACAAACCCGACATCCATTGATCCTCAGCGGTGTTGACTACCACCGTAATGTCGCAGTCCCGCAGAATCTGACGGAGTCCGCGGATGAGTTTTGGTGTGCCGGTTCCGCCAGACAGTACCGTTATCATGAGATTAAGTTAATGGGTGCGGTACAATAATTAAGATGCTGGGTTTTGTACCGCAACAGAGCTCGGTCATGCGTTCGTCTGCCTTGCTGTTTCAAACGTTGCATTCCTCTGATAGAGGTTACGCCGGCACAGCTGCGCAAGTAGCACAAGCACGGCTTGTCCTTGCAGCGGCATGCACGTGCATTGCAGGACCGTGGGACAAGCATCTCGCCCGATGCGAGTCGTTTTGTTTCCATGCAACTTCTCTTCGCACAATTCTGCCAACAAACACTCTCATCGGTACGATCAGTGCCATCAGGTCTATGCACAGCAGCAGAATGATCCTTGTCCCACAAATCAACGTACCAGCAAACGTTTTTGCATCCCCGGTGACCAACTGTAGTAATTGGTAAACACCGTATAATTCTCGCTGCTATGAGTATATTTCGGCGTAATCTTGGTCATATCGTTCTCATATGCATAGCAGATGCTATTTTGAAGTACTACCATAATATTAACGATGCCGCTTTCCCAGATCGACAAATATTGCTGCAGCAGCGACGCTGCTGACTACCCATTGTCCACCGTAACCACGCGGCGGCAGGCATAGCTGCGTTCACCCGGAATCTCTAGTGGATAGTCCCCACAGAAACAGGCCATGCAGAGATCCTCCCGCGGGATACCAATAGATTCCACCATATCCTCGAATGCGATGTATTCAAGTGTTGTTGCATGGATCATCTCGCGAATTTTCTCGATGGAGCTGGTGCTTGCAATCAGCTCCTCATGGGTCGGCAGGTCAACCCCAAAGTGGCAGGGTGCAACGATCGGCGTTGAACCAATGCGCAGATGCACCTCCACTGCACCGAACTCACGGACCATGTTCACAATACGCAGGGCGGTTGTGCCCCGGACAATGCTGTCATCGACGAGGACAACAGATCTGCCGGTGATGTTACAGCGGATCGGATTCAGCATCATCTGCACAGCGTTTTTTCGCAGGATTTGCGTCGGCATGATGAAGGTCCTGCCGACGTACCTGTTCTTTAAGAGGCCCTCCGTATAGGGGATACCCGAGGCGTCGGCAAAGCCGATGGCAAACGCCGTACCTGAGTCGGGCACTGGCGAGACCAGATCTGCCCTGACAGGATGCTTTGCCAGCCGTTCGCCTATCTTTCGGCGGACATCGTACACCAGCACACCTTCGATGACTGAATCGGGCCGGGCAGTGTAGATGTACTCGAACACGCAGTACGCCTTGTGATCAGCAGTCAGCACACGGCGGCCGGAGACACCGCTCCATGTGACAGTGACAAGTTCACCAGGGGTGATGTCACGGAGGAACTGACCGGAGAGAGTATCAATAGCAACGCTTTCCGATGCCACAATGTAGCCAGTAGCGACCTTTCCAAGGCATAGGGGTTTTGTCCCTAGTGGATCACGGAACGCATACAGTACGCCGTCAAGAATTGCGACGCCTGCGTACGCTCCTTTCAGCCGCTGTATTGCATTCACAAATGCATCTTCTGTGTCTGCGCCTGATACGATCTCGTGGGCGATTATCACCGCAATCAGCTCTGCGTTAGTCGTCGTCGAAAAGATGTGCCCTTTCCCCTCGTACTCTGCCCGCAGTGTTTCACGGTTATCCCGCACTAATGCACCGCTTATGGTGATGGACAGTTCGTGGCCCTGAAAGGAAAATTTCAGCGGCTGAATGTTTTCCAGTTTGCCGCGGTGTGCCTTCTGGGTGTATAGAACCTGCCCGATTCCAACATTCCCCGGAAGTTTTGGCAAAATCTGTTCGCCGAACACTTCTGAAAGCTGACCAGGGCCCTTGTACGTTGCCAGGGAACCGGCATGAAAAATAGACACTCCTGCAGCCTCTTGACCTCTGTGCTGGAGTGCATGCAGGGCGTAATACAGAGGGTAGGCAACACCACGGGAATCGACGATGCCGGCAATACCGCTCATACAACAACCTGTTTAGTTATCTGCTGCTTTTTTCGTCCAGTTGTATCCGCGGATCCTGGAACTCTTGCCGAATCCGCATGATGAACATACCCCGTGCCGTGCATGGAAAGACTGTTTTCCACAGCGGCGGCAGATGATGTGGGAGTGCTTGTTGCGCAGACCCATTGATGGCGTGCCTTTTGTCATTGCTTACTTCACCTCATTTATTCTGGAGACGGAGAGATATAGATAACATTGTCGCCGCGGACGATTAGCGTGCCGAGCTGAACTGTGCCGTTCTCTCCCTCCTCCTCAGCTTTGTCAAGAACCAAGTTCATGTGAACGTCATAGCCCTGGAGAACCCCGCGGATCTCCCTTTCGCCTTTGAGTGAAATGATTACTGGCTGGCGATTAAGGACCTGATCTAAAATTTCAAGCGGTCTCTTTGTCATAAGGAATTCCTCGTTTTTCTCAGGAGAGTCTCCCGATCCACGCAAATCTCCATAAAGACACGGTCTTCGCGAAACGTCTCATGAGAATGAGCTCAGTAATGAGTGCTTAATGCATTCGTCTCCTGCACACATAAAGATAGCGTCTGCCATTTAGCCGTGCACTTCTCCCATTGACAAGAGTTCACTGGATTATGAGAAACAGCAGCGTCGCATGGTCGCGGATTCCGTTGCCATGTAACTTCCGTCCAGTCTGTTTTTTGAGACGTTATCTTCTGACGTTGCTAAAACTATGCAAAATATTTCCATCATCTTGGAACATTTCAGATATGGATCCCCCTGCAGATAACGGTGCATCCAATGTTATTAGTTTCATCTGCATTCTGGTTTTGATTGCCGTAGTTCTCTCCATCTGGGTGGCAGCAGGACTTCCCGCCGAGGAAAAATGAAAGGGGCAGGCGATGGCAGATACTGTGATGCAGCCGATATCGGATCTGAAACTTGGGATGGATATGCTGGGTATTGTGGGAGGCGCGGGGAGTTCCCGAAGCATGATGCTTTCCTTTGGGACCGCATCCATTGGTTCCCCGGATGCTGTAATCCACGTCCAGATAAATGAGTCCGCCGTGCTCTACTCCCCACTAAGAATAATATATATAGTGATTGCGGTACACAAAAAAATTTTGCGGTATCTGTTGATGCTGGGGAGATATTACTTGAAACTAGATATTGGTGGTCAGTGCTCCTCCCGTCGTTCGTCGATACGAGTACCGGTGATCTGTACATCAGTCTTCCCATCATCTCTTCGCCGCTAGCGGTGATATCCAAAACAGATCCAATCTTCCTCACGTTCCGCGTTGAAAGCGTCCGGGAGGTGATCTTCATGCATGCAACCGTGACTGTTTCGGGCGATACCATCATCCAAAGAATAGTCGCAGAAATGCTGCCAGATGCGACGGACAAAACGCATCTGATCGTCCGGGCAATCCGCCACTCGGTGGAGGCCATATGAGATCATCTGGCAACAGCGGGATCTCCGGGATGATTGGGTTTTCCCTAATTTTGGGATGAGCACCCTCTCCCTATGGGTCTTGTCTTTCACTGCATTACCTGTTCTGGGAGATGCAGGGGAACACGCTTAGAATGATCCTGTTCTTCGGCAGTTCGCTGCATTCAAATATGATCTGGACACATTCCCGATCTCTGGAAACACTGGTGTCTATGGCAGAAGTGTCTTTTCTCTTTCTTCCCTGGAAGCCAGCAGTACTGTTTTTGATTTCTTCCATGGGAGTCCCGGACGGTTTAGTATGGAGCGTGGCATTACTGCTGTTCATACAGACGGAACCGTGCGTTATCCGGTCGTGTTTGGGTACCGGTTAAACAGCCTGTATACGGAAAACATTGTCATTGGATTGCGGGGCGGGATGCTGACCACTGACACTTCAGGCTTTTTTCTTCCCGCAGCCGCCGGCAAAGACGGGAAATAGACTATCGTTGTTGCTGAATCCTCCCTTTCTCCGTGGGCAGTTTTTTGACATGATCGGGCGGTTGTCGAGTACCGGCAGGAGAGTATTCTGCTGGGTGCTCAGGGTGTCCTCGGTGTATTCGATTTCATCATGTGGTGATGGATTGTTTGCTCTTTCCGCTGATCGCTTTCGCGGTAGGAGAGAACTGCAGTCGTGTACCTAGCACCCGTCCAACATCAATCCTCATGTATCTGCACAACCCACATAGTTATCAGTATGACGCACGGATCCTCCGTCAAAAATATGATGAGTCTCATGGCATCCCGCATCGATGCCATCGCTCGGCTGATTGCAGGAGATGAAATTGATGCCTTCCTTGTAGCGATTCTTGGGGCAAAACGCATCTATGTGATGGGTGCAGGAAGATCTGGCCTTGTGGCAAGGTTTTTTGCCATGCGGCTGATGCATATGGGCATGACCTCATATGTAGTCGGTGAAACAATCGCTCCTGCAGTTGGCGAGGGAGATCTGATAGTTGCGTTCTCCGGCTCGGGCAACACGAAGACCATTGGGGACATTGCCGAGACGGCAAAGAATCTCGGTGCCCAAGTCGCCCTCATCTCCTCAGACCCAGCTTCCCGCATAGGCCGGATTGCGGACTATATGATCAAAGTCGAGACGCAGAGAGATCCCATCACCTGCGATGCACACGAATACGATATCCGTCAGATGATTGGCGAATACCGTTCATTTGCACCGCTTGGCACTATCTTTGAGACCACTTCCCTTATCTTTGGCGATGCAGTCATCTCCACGCTCATGGATATGACGCGGACCGAAGAAAGCGATCTGAAACGTCGCCATATCAACATCGAGTAAAATATGGTTGAATATGCAAAACAGTTGCATGGCAGCGGAACTAGCTGCCCTGCAATCACGGTACACCTCAATCAGGGGCGTGCAGCTCATCCGTGAGGTGGTTAAAGTGTAGCTGTTTTTGCCATGCTGCCCGACCGTGATTGCGATTGCTTATTTATGCAGCACTTGAGGACCACAATGGTCCGCAGGATTGCGGTTGTGGCATGAAGGCAGAGTATGAGGCACGCAGAAATTTGCTCCTCGTATGGCTTGGGGATGTTGTAGGGGGTGCAGCTTGGCGGGTCCGCGGAGCAGTACGGTACGATTGCCGTGCGCCCCGTTGTCCTGTTGGTTGGCAAAGCAGCCATTCTAAGAATGGCAAAAGTAATCGAGTGATATTATGGAAATTGCAGAAATCAGTGTATTATTACAAAAACTTTCGAATGCCCACGGCATTTCGGGTTACGAGTCGCCGGTCGCAAAGATCATTAAAGCAGAGGTAGCTCCCTATGTGGACGAGATCAAAACTGATAAAATGGGCAATCTCATCGCAGTAAAAAAAGGCGATGATTTTTCGATCATGCTTGCGGCCCACATGGATGAGATTGGGTTGGTGGTGCAGTATGTGGATGAACACGGTTTTATCCGCTTTGTTGTGGTTGGTGGCTGGTTTAATCCGGTTTTGGTTAGCCAGCGCGTTTTTCTTCACGGTGAGAAAGGCGTTATTCCGGGTGTTCTTGGCATGAAGCCGCCGCATGTGATGAGTGATGAGGACCGAAAAAAGCCGGTAAGCTTGGCTGACATATTCATTGATGTTGGTGCGGCAAGTCCTGAGGAAGTTGAGGCGTTGGGTATTGTGATTGGAACTCCGGTTACGATTGACCGTGAATTTACGCCGCTTACTGGAACGTGTGTGACAGGCAAGGCGTTTGACAATCGAGCTGGCTGTGCAATGCTGATCGGTACTCTCCGCGAGATGGAAACAAAGCATACGATTTACGCGGTGTTTACCGTTCAGGAGGAGGTCGGGCTGAAGGGTGCGAAGACGAGTTCTTTTTCGCTGAATCCCGATGTGGCAATTGCAACAGATGTGACGATCCCGGGCGATTCTCCTGGCATTGAACGCCACAAGGCGCCAGCATTTATGGGCAAGGGACCAGTCGTTGTGGCGATGTCTGCGTCCGGTCGGGGCCATATCGCGGATCCGCGGCTTGTGTTATGGTTGACGAAAACTGCGAAGAAACATGATATTCCAGTGCAGATTGAGATTGGTGACAGCGGCAATACGGACGCGTCGGCGATCAATTTTGAACGTGGCGGCATTCCAAGTGTTCCTGTCTGTATTCCAGCAAGGTACATCCATTCGCCGGTTGAGATGGTGGATTTGATGGATGTTCAGGCTGGTATTGCGCTCTTGTCCAAGGCTGTGGCAACAAAGCCGAAGATCGACTGATTTTTTCTTTGGAAACGATTTTTCCCCGGAAGGCAAATCAGGTACTTGAGATACAAAATCACCTCAATGCCCCTATCCGAAATGCTGCGGCCGCAGCACCGATCAGCGGTGCCCGCCCCTCCAATCGGGTCAGCTGGATCTCGGGCACTCGCAGGTACCGCTCAATGCAGCCTGCCATTTTTCCGGCAACAAGCGACGGATAGTTTCTGACAACTGGACCGTCAAGGATTATCAGATCTGGATTGTACGAAACTATTACCGCAGATAGCCCACAGCCGTTGATTTTTGCCAGCTCTTCAGTGAACTCCAGACAGAGTGGGCTGCCGGTCTCCGCTGCCTGCAGGATCTGTCTTGCGGAGAGATCGACTTTCGCCGGGCAGTGTCCTCCGCACTTCTTCGCATGCCATGCATGGAAGAATTTGGGGATTCCCGCACCGCTCGCATATGCTTCCCAGTGTCCCTCACCGCCGCAGTTGCATACTACACTGTACGAAGTATCAACGGTGAGGTGCCCGACCTCTCCCGCGTTTCCATCAGCACCGGGCAGAAGCGATCCATTTGAGATGACGCCGCAGCCGATACCTGTTGAAAACGTCAGATAGGCAACTGTATGCGCAGATGCGGCCCCGCCATACAAATACTCGCCGAGGACTCCGGCCTTGCAGTCTGAAAGCATGATCGCTGGCACGCGAAAATAATCGGCAAGCGGTTCGCGGAGTAGAATCTGCGGACAGTGCATATTCGGTGAACCAACGACCGATCCCGTTTTCTGATCCACCGGTCCTGCAGTACTGATACCGATTGCAGATGAGGTGATGCCGGTTTCTTTTTCCATCGATGATATCATTGCGGCGATCTTCCCTGTCACTGCACTTCCATCAGTGCAGGTGTTTCCTGGCACTTCAGCGGATCGAAAGGAGATAACCGTCCCGTCCTTGCAGATGAGGCCGGTACGGATATTTGTCGCTCCGAGATCAATGGCCGCGACATGCAGGTTCCCTTCCATGACTTTATCTGATCACTCTGTTTGTGTCCCATCTCTCATGAACTATTCCTTCTTATCAGGTTTCATCTTTTGCCAGGTGCTATCCTGTCGATACATGATACGTTATCGAAATTATACCGAACAGGTGGTTTGAGGAGGTGTTTTCTTGAGCCGGCCCTGCGCAGAGATCCAGCAAGGCAGCGGTCACACGCCGTTAATCGGTGTGCCGAGATAGCGGAGCAGGGAGAATGACCGGAATGGGCGTGCGAATGGTTGGAATGGATGTGAGTAGACTTGCAGCGCAGCACGACTTTGTAGCCCAGCACATTTCTGTGAACTGCGCGCACTGACATCAATGAGGTCTGTTTCCGCACGAGAGTAGAATAATGTTCCATCTTCATCACCTCTTTCCAAGTGTGTTATGGGAAATTATGTTGCCATCAAACCGAGATCTTATCTCTATCAGCAGAATGCCAAACAAGGACTATTTTTCATGACACCATATACTGTCTTAAAATATTGTCTTAACAATATCTATAAATATTACTCTATATTCTCTGTCCGCTATGATTAAGTGTGATGAAAATGAATAAGATAAAGGTGACCTAAGAAGAGTCTCTCCTGTATGAGGTTGGATGCTTTGATAGGTACCTCGGGTGGAAAACCCACTAACTAATCGAGGAAAAACATGCACGGTACACAAGTAGACCCCAAATTCAACTCGGCATCTATTTGCCACGCAAACACATCGGTATGCCCAGATTTCAAAGACTGTCCAACGTTTGTCGAAAACAGTCATCATTGTCGTGAACCAGGAGTTAAATGCGCACGCCGCTTTCTCAAATAACTAATTGCAATTATCAGTTTGAATGGAAACCGTTCTTCAAATATGAAATATAACCGTCTTTCTCATCAGAAAACGACGAGACGTTTATATATTATCACTAAAATCGATAAGTCAAAAAAATTTTTGATATAGTTGCATGGCAACGGAACCCGTTGCCCTGCAACACACGGCACACCCCTATCAAGGAGAGAGAGGCGTGTGCAGCTTTCCAGATAGACTCTCAAACCGCCAAAATGCCGGTATAGCAAGATTGTAGATGAATGCAGAGATAGGAGGGCATCGACAATGAATCCGCCTATCAGCCCATCAACAGAGAAAATTATGACGCAGCCAATCACCCAGGAGAGGAGTTTTGTGAGGTTGTATGTCACTGGATATTCCCCTATGTCCACGAAAAAGTCGTGGATACATCCGACGACGAGGCAGACTGCTGCATAAAATTTTGCGGCAGACCAGACGTAAACATGTTTAATCTCTTTTGTTTCCATAATACCGAAAAAGTAGTCTCTGCTACTACATCTCTGCTGTAGTGAGTGTTTTTCCCTGAAAATAGGGGCATGGGGAATGTAAACTCTGTAAAGATGATAACAAAGTTAAAACGGAGAAAAAGGGGCTGGATGGTTATATTCTGTTGCCAAAAAGGCCCCACGACCTCTCCAGCGCACCAAGGGCTGGGAGCTTCTTCCCCGTCAGAAATTCGATGCATGCACCGCCGCCGGTGGATAGATGTGAGTACCTTGGCTCAAGGCCGAGTTGCTCAATGGCCGCCGTCGTGTGGCCGCCGCCGCAGACAGAGAACTCGGCCTTTGCTGCTGCGTGGAGAAGTTCATAGGTGCCGGTGGCGAAGTCCCGCTCTTCAAACAATCCGGCAGGACCATTGAAGACAACTGTTCCCGATTCGTGGAGCAGTTTGGAAAACTCGCCGATAGATTCCGTACCTATGTCAAGAATTGGACAGTTGGCAGGCATTGCACCAACAGCATATTCGCGGCGTTCATCGTTTTCTTTGACGGCAACGTACTCTGGCAGGATCACTTTGTCACCGTAGGCATCAAGGATTGCTTTTGCCTTGGCGATTTCGCCTTCATATCCGAGGGCGTTGATCAGGTTTGCCGAGGGTGCACCAATGTCAATGTCTTTTGCCCGATAGAAGACGTTTGCAACAACGCCAATGATCGCAACGTTGTCGGCAGTTTCGTTTGAAAGGACGTGGCCTGCAACAGCGATGGAGTCATCGATTTTGGTACCGCCGAGGACGAAGGTAACCGGTTTTGGTGCGGAGGTGAAGACGCGGGAGAGATTTTTTACTTCCTTTTCCATCAAAAGACCTGCAACAGTCCGCATTGCAAATGGCAGACCGGTGATCGTTGGCTGGGACCGATGTGCCGTGCCGAAGGCGTCGTTGACAAAAAGGTCTGCCATTGATGCAAGTTTTCTGACCAGATGGGTGTCTCTTGCATCCTCCGGTTTCATCGTCAGATTTTCTTCTGCGTTGAATCTGACATTTTCCAAAAGAAGTACATCTCCTGGATGGGACTTGTGTATCGCTTCTTTGGCACAATGGCCGAAAATATCGTCCACATAGGTGACTGGCGTGCCAAGCAGTCTTTCGAAATGGTCGGCGTGCGCCTCAAGCGTGGTGAAATCTTTTTTTCCAGGACGGCTCTGATGAGCAAGAACAACGACCTTCGCTTCTTCTAGAGCCCGAATTGTTGGGACATGCTCGCGGAACCGCTTGTCGTTAAGGATGGTACTGGTTGACGGATCAATCGGCGAGTTCAGGTCTACCCGGACCAAAACCACTTTTCCACGGTTTTCTACGTCGGCGAGTGTACCAAATTTCATGGAAAATTCGCAAGATTTTCCGTATCGTGAGGAGTTTTTTTTGACTCCTCCATTTTGTGGAGTCACCTCTCCCCCCTTCCTGAAGTTGTCATGAGTGCTCTGATCACCGTAGTTACAACATTTCACTATGACCGTATTAAATCCATCGAAGGAAACTGAGCCGATTTTCGACTCTATTAAACAATGTCATATGAGGAAAAAATATTTATGACTTCCCACCCAAACGTAGGTATAATAGAGGACAATTAAACGATGGATTATCAGGGGCAAGAAAGCTGGGTTGGCGAAAAAATTGGCATCGTCGGCATATTGATCGGGTTGTTTATTCTGGACGTTATTGTAGAAATTCCTCTTGCTGCAGCAGGCATGCTCGAACCTTCATTCTCTTCACAGCTCATCATAACTGGAATCGGAGTAATAGTTGGTATTTCCTCTGCGGCCTTGTGTATTTTGTGTCTGAAAAAGTATCATTGGGCCGACTTTCATCCAGTTCATCTATTTCGGGAGGGAAACACTGCGAAAACAGTAGGGATTCTCGCAGCAGGTCTGGGGATGTTGATACTGGCAAACACCATAGGTTTTCTGCTTATGTATCTCGTGCAGCATGACATTGTCCTTAGAAATCAGGAACTGCTCATTGAGCTGATGCGAGCAGCACCGGTTATGGCTGCATTTTTGGCGATTATTGCAGCCCCGATCTTTGAAGAGGCAATTTTTCGGGTTGGCATATTCCGCCTGATAAAGGATGCAAACATCGCGGTTGTAGTCAGCGCCATTCTCTTTGGACTCTTCCATGTTTTTGGCGAGGCTCTCTTACTCGGCTTTCTTCTTTCCCTTATTGCGTATGCCTTGGTCGGTTTCGTTCTCGCAAAAATCTATCAAAAATATCAAAGCTATACGATAAACGTTCTCGTGCATGTACTGATCAATTTTGTCGCAGTTGTTGAGATACTGCCAATACTTGGATAAAGGAAGATCACAGCCAAAAAAAGATTCGGACTTCTTGGTTTTAGTAGTAATTTATCTACATTTCATCGTTCTCGATTGATATAGACAGCTCTCTTTCAGATTTGGAAAACTGTTTCCATTCAAACTGACCGTTCTGAAAAGATTTCCGAAAAAATTATTTTTCCGATCTGCCTTTTGTTCTCTTCATCCGGAACAGCTCTTCGCGTTCCATCTCATCGAGACGCATCTTAATAAAGTTCCGTGCCCCGATCAGCTCTGGAATCACCTTGAACTCGAGTGCATTCACCCGGCGCTTCGTGCTTTCGATCTCATCAAGGAGACGCTTCATCGTCGTCTCAAGTTCGGCAGAGAGAATTACTGTCTCCACCAGATCCTCAAATGCTTCGGCGGCCCCGTCGATCGCAGATGATGTTCCAAGGACACCATAGCCACGATCGGTGAGCGTCTTTTTCACACTCCTTGGATTGATCTTCGGCACAACAACACCCATGATGTTCTTACTTTTGAGATCGATCTGTGGGTTCTCAGATGCAGAAAACGCCGCAGTCTTCACTCCGATACTTCCCTCCACAGTTTCTGCAATTGCAATCATTTCCTGTGCACGGGCGTATTTTATGGCAAGATCATTACGGAGGTCCTTTGCCTCCGCAAGCACCTTGAAGAACTCAAGGATAAGTCCATCGCGCTTCATTTTCAGAAGCTTATATCCGCGTTCAGATAACTTGATCCTCTTCTTCAGATTGATCAGTTCAGATCGGGTCGGCTTCACATTCAGCGCCATGGCAGATCACTTCCGGTAGTTCGGATGGTAGGTCTTGATCAGGTCACGATCGATACGCTTCTCAAGTTCATTCTCCGGTAGCTGAACAAACATGTTCCAACCGATGTCAAGCGTCTGAGCAATCGTACGATCTTCGTCTGCACCCTGACGGACAAATTTGTTCTCGAAATTATCGGCGAACTCAAGGAATTTCTGGTCGCGCTCGGAGAGTGCATCTTTTCCGACGATAGCCACAAGACCGCGGAGGTCAACGCCTTCTGCGTAACCGGAGTAGAGCATATCCGAGACCTTTTTGTGGTCTTCACGGGTAAGGCCCTTGCCAATACCGAGATTCATCAGGCGGGAGAGGGATGGTAGCACGTTGATTGGAGGATAGATCCCCTTACGGTGCAGCTCTGGTGAGATAACAATTTGGCCCTCCGTGATGTATCCGGTAAGATCCGGGATTGGGTGGGTGATATCGTCGCCGGGCATGGTCAGGATAGGTATTTGGGTAACGGATCCCTTCAGGCCCTTGATGATGCCGGCGCGCTCGTAGATGGATGCCAAGTCCGTGTACATGTAACCCGGGTAACCACGGCGCCCAGGCACCTCTTCGCGGGCAGCGCCGATCTGACGAAGTGCTTCACAGTAGTTGGTCATATCGGTCAGGATAACTAGCACGTGGTAGCCGAGTTCGTATGCCAGATATTCTGCGGTGGTGAGTGCGAGACGCGGGGTAACCGTACGCTCAACCGCAGGGTCGTCCGCAAGGTTGAGGAAGACAACAGCACGTTCCAGAGCACCGGTTCTCTCGAAATCTGCCATGAAGTAGTTTGCTTCTTCCCGAGTGATACCCATTGCGGCGAATACTACGGCGAACTCTTCGGTGGATCCTGGCACTTTCGCCTGGCGGGCGATCTGCAGTGCAATCTCGTTGTGCGGAAGACCTGCGGAGGAGAAGATCGGGAGCTTCTGACCACGAACAAGCGTGTTTGTTCCGTCGATGGTGGCAATGCCGGTCTGAATGAAATCACGCGGAGACCCTCTTGCATATGGGTTGATTGCAGCACCATTGATGTCAAGGCGTTTATCGGGGATGATGTCAGGTCCGCCGTCGATAGGCTTGCCTCCGCCGGAGAGGATACGCCCAAGCATGGTCTTGGAGACCGACATCTTGAACGTCTCACCGAGGAAACGGACGCCGGTATCGCGGCCGAGACCAGTGGTTGTCTCGAAACACTGGACGACGACGAGGTCTTCGGAGGTATCAAGAACCTGCCCGCGTTTGAGTGTTCCGTCGGGCAGAACAAGACTGACCTGCTCTTCATAACTTACTGGCTCGGTCTTCTTGACGAAGAGCAATGGTCCAGCAACTTTAGAGACTGTCTTATACTCTTTCATGGTCATGCCCTCAGTGCTTTGAATTCGGCGTCCATTTCTGTGTAGATCTTGTCAAGGACTGGCTTGTAGTCCTTGGTGAACTTGATCTGCGGCATTTCGTTCTTTGCTTTGATGGAGAGAATCTGTACTGGCGGAACACCCACTGCCTGCGCGGCGTAGGCAAGGTCTGCGAAGCATTTGATCATCTTGAACAAGTCAAGCTGCTTGTCGAGACTGCAGTAGGTGTCGACTGGATCGAAACCGTTCTGCTGCAGGAAAAGTTCGCGGATCATCCGTGCGACTTCAATGGTGATTTGCTCGGTTTCCGGCAGTGCGTCGGATCCAACGAGCTGAACGATTTCCTGAAGTTCTGCCTCTTTTTGGAGGATTTCCATGAACCAGCCGCGGAGCTTGTTCCACTCGGGAGAGACTTTTTCATCATAGTAGTCGTTGAGCTGAGCCATATACAGAGAATACGACTGCAGCCAGTTGATTGCCGGAAAATGGCGCCTACGGGAGAGATTTGCATCCAGTGCCCAGAAGACCTTGACGATACGCAGCGTGTTCTGCGTTACTGGCTCGGAAAAATCACCGCCTGCTGGGGATACAGCACCGATAACAGAGACGGATCCGCTGTTTCCAGCGAGCGACTGAACAAGTCCCGCACGCTCGTAAAACTCAGAAAGTCGGGAGGACAGATATGCCGGATACCCTTCTTCGCCAGGCATTTCTTCGAGACGGGAACAGATTTCGCGCATTGCTTCTGCCCATCTTGAGGTGGAATCTGCCATGAGTGCAACGTCATAGCCCATATCGCGGAAGTACTCGGCAAGGGTAATTCCGGTGTACACGGATGCTTCACGGGCTGCTACCGGCATGTTGGAAGTATTTGCGATGAGGATGGTCCTCTCCATCAGAGAATTTCCGGTCTTCGGGTCGGTGAGTTCGGGGAATTCGGTCAGCACTTCGGTCATTTCGTTGCCGCGTTCACCGCATCCGATGTAAACAACGATTTCCGCATCGGACCACTTTGCCAGCTGTTGCTGGGTAACGGTTTTTCCAGATCCGAACGGTCCCGGGATTGCGGCAGTCCCTCCTTTTGCAATCGGGAAAAGACCGTCAAGGATTCTCTGTCCGGTCAGGAGCGGAATGTTTGGGGTGTGCTTTTCGATGTACGGACGCGGGACACGAACTGGCCAGCGCTGCATCATCGGGAAGGATTCGCCGGAACCGAGTTCGATGATGATGTCATCGACGGTGAAGCTACCGGATTTGATCTTTCTGACGATGCCGCCCGTTGCATTTGGCGGGATCATGATCTTGTGCACGATACTGCGGGTTTCCTGCACCTCACCAATGATCTGTCCTGGCCGGACGGCTGTGTTTACGGAGACAACCGGCTTGAACTCCCATTTCTTTTCGTGATCAAGTCCGGGGGCGGTGACACCGCGTGCAATGAAGTTGCCCATCTTTTCGATGAGAACTTCAAGCGGCCGCTGAATACCATCGTAGATACTGGTCAGCAGTCCTGGACCAAGCTCGACTGCGAGCGAGAGTCCTGTATTTATGACGGGTTCCCCCGGGCGGATGCCCGTGGTGGATTCATAGACTTGGATGATGATATCATCACCATCGATCTTAATGACCTCACCCATCAGCTCCTCGTTGCCGACCTTGACCACATCGTACATGTGGGCGTTAAGGCCGACTGCAGTGACCACAGGTCCTGCAATGCGTTTGAGTATTCCTGGTTTATTACTTACTTCCACAAATCAACACCCACCGAACGCTTAATACGCTCTCTCAGGGAGAGCCCTACCTCTTGTCCGCCAATGGTTACGGTTGTCGGCTTGACGGAGTTTTCAATGGTTACCTGCAGACGACGCGGGATCTGCTCAAGGTCTGCGCTCTGAAGAACGAGAATGCCAACTTGAGGGTCGTTCAAGACACGGATGAGGGTCTCGATCAGTTTTTCTGGAGTTTCTGCGGAGTACGTTTTGCGCACGCCCGCAAGCTGGAAGCCGATGACGAACTCCTTATTTCCAATAACTGCGATTTCCATTACATCACCAGATACTTTTCCAGGACAGCTGGTGCAAGGCCTGCTTCTTTACCGCGGGCGAGTGCACGGAGGTTGGCTACTTCGTACTTCTTTCTTTCGAGATACACGAGAAGCGGAGAGATTGAGAACGGATTGCGTTTTGAAACGTTATCCATCTGGTTGAGCTGCGCAGCAATCAGCATGCCCTCAATTGAGTATATCGGCTTCTTTTCTCTGACTGACTCAAGTGCATCGATGAGCACAGGTGACTTGATTTTCTTCTTCAGCGTATCGATAACTTCGTCCAGGTTCGCGACCGAGCAAAGTCGCTCAAGTTCATCGGTGTGGTACGATCCGCCCTCTATCCAGATCTCCGAAGTGTTTGCATTGGGTTTGCCCTGCGCACGGATTCTGAAAAGGTTGATGCTGTTTTTGATGTCGATTTCAAACACGACGTACTTGAAGAACGGTAACCCACCTTTCATTCCACCGCGTGCTGCTTTGATCAACGTCGCGTAGTAGTACTTGTAGAGTTCGTTTTCGAGACTTCCAAAGGAGTGGGCCCCGATGGCTTCCGCGAGCCCTGCGGAAAGAACTGCTGCCAGCTGTTTCTGTGGCAGGGTCTCGATGATTCTTTCTGCCGAGGATTCGGCAAGCAGGTGATCCAGCGCAGGGGCGTTAAGCTCACCGGCCGGTACAAGTACTGCCCGGATCTTTCCGTCGGAGATACCCTGGACTTTTCCCCGAAGAATAGTCAAGATGTTTTGAATATCCCATTTGTGCAGGTAATCACGGGTAAATCCTTTCATCTCGCCTGGAGCGAGAGCGATGACTCTCTGATACTCTTTTGCGAGATTCCAGGACATGGCGTTTTCGATGAGATCCACTCCGGAAAATGATGCAGAGAGTTCATCGATTTCGCGTTTGTACTCCATTTCCTCGATCTGTCTGGTGAACTCGGGAAGGCCCATGTTCAGCATACGAAGATACTCTTCTCTTTGGATGAGCTTCGCTTTGCGTACCCGCATGCGGGTTGAGACATAGATGTACGGGGCCGGACCGCTCATTACCTCAGTCATTGTTTGTTTACCTCAATTCACAACTCTTCGAGTTGCTTTGGTCCTCTTTAGGGATTACCTCCAAACAGGATCTCCGATGTGTCCTTGAGGCTTGCTTCCCATATCTCACTCATGAAGGTCTGATAGGAGAAGTCAAGAGTGAACTGACCATCGGTACTCTGTACTACGACACCGCCGTCGATGTCGGTGATTCCTCCAAACGTAAATCCGGAAAGGGTCTTCAGTTCGGCCAGAACTGCTTTGACAGCTATTTCATCACGCTGGTTTGTGTATACGATGCCTTCTTTGATCTGTTTTGCAGCATCTTTTAGAAGGGAACGTACTGCTTTTGTGTGCATATCGGCCGAAAGGTTTGCGATTTGGTTTGCAGCTTCGCAATAGACTTTGTCGAGCAGTTCCTTTTGTGCATTGAGCTGGTCGCGTTTGATGACCAGGTTTGCCGAGGCGACCTCACGGACCATGATACGGTCGGCTTGGAGGGCGGCGTCTGTCTCTGCGGCGAGACGAGTCTCTTCTGCACGTTTGGTTGCATCGGCAACAATGGTCTTTGCAGTGGCATCAGCCTCGGATTTGATCCGGGCAGCCTCGCGGTCACCCTTTGCCTTGATTTCGTCAACTACAACCTCGAGTCCCATGATAGCACAAGCCTCCGCTTTACAGGAAGAGGAGGAGCAGTGCAATCACAAGACCGAAGATGACGATGGTTTCGGGAAGCACCGTGAAGAGAAGAGCGAGACCAAACATCTCACGATCTTCTGCGGTTGCCCCGACTGCGGCTGCTCCGATACCCATTTCACCAAGTCCGGTACCGACACCCGCGAGACCTACTGCGAGACCTGCACCGATTGCAGTGTATCCGAATGCCATTTCCTGTGCTACTTCAATTGTCAGTGTTTCAATTGCCATAGTTTTTACTCCTCTGAAAATTTGCGTTTAAGTCCAAACGGATTGTACTTGATACCCCCACCAACGTAAAACTTGGTGAAGAACTCAACGTAGTGCAGACGGATGGAGTGAAGACCTCCACCAAGAAGTCCGAGGCCTACGTTGAGGGCGTGACCGCATAAGAAAATGAGGCCACCAACAATTATCATTATTACACCGACTGCATCGAGGTTTGCAAGAGCCGGGTCGATGAACATCCCAAAGGAGAGGTAGTTGACGACCATTGCGATTGCAACAGACGACAGTCCGACTGCGGCGAGACGGCAGAAGGAGAGTACGTGCGAGATGATTGTCGGGATTTCCATTAAGTCGAGTACATTTTCCTGTGCGAGGAAGATGCATCCGAGTACGAGCAGAATGATGCCTCCAAGGGAAGTCCCCGGAAGACCAGGTGCAATTGGGAGTACAGTGGTGAAATCAGGCATCATGCCGGTGATTCCAAACATCTGTTCCACCGAGAAGAAGGAACAGACGAGGATTAAAAGACTCCAGAGGATGGCGATCCATCCTGCCTGTCCGAGGATTGCTTTGGTCCGGTGTTTACCTGCGCGATCCATTCTGTAGTGGTTGATAATCCCAAAGATGCGGCCAATGGTGATGTAGGCGATCCCGATCCATATAGAGACGATCAGCAGGGGCATTGCCTCAGGGCCGCCTGCATGGGCTGCCGCGTCTGCTCCCATGGGTAAATGGCGCTGGAAGATCAGAGCATGCCACGGCAAGGAATATCCTAAACATTCGCTGTACAGGAGGCCAAAGAACATTGTTGTGATACTTGAGCTGACGAGAATTTTGATGAGGTTTCTTCCACCGTCTCCTTTGAACATTGCCATTTTTCGAACGAACAGTGCAAGGATTAAGAAGATGATACCGTATCCGACGTCGCCAACGATGAAACCGAAGAAGATCGGGAACATGATGGCGAGAATCAGTGTCGGGTCAATTTCATTGTATCGTGGGCGTGCATACACGTCCATGAAGAGTTCAGTTGGCTTTGCGAACGCTGGGTTGTTGTACTCCACCGGAATTGCTGCTGCGTTGGTTTCGTCGTCAACTGTGACGTATACGCAACCACTGGTCGCCTGGTTTAAGCCTGCGGTGATCGGTTCGATGTGATCTGCGGGAACCCACCCGTCGATGACGAATGCCTCCTCGGTTGTTGCGAACCTTAACGGGGCTTCTGCGCGTTCCACATCACCGGACAGCACTTCGTCGCAGGCGGCAAGTAAGTCGGCGTATTTTGTTTTGAGTTCGGAAATTTTTGCGCCGGTTTCGGCGAAAACGGTTCTTGCCAGGATCTGTTCGGCGGTGTACTTGTCGATTGCTGCCTGCACGCTTCCGGTCTCGTTCGGGACGGTGACGGACTGAAAGTCCGCATCGGAAAGTATGTGTTCAACCTCTGTTGCATTCTGCGTTTCGACGAATATGACGAGGAAATTGCCGTCTTTGCGTACCGCATAGTATTTTTCATGCGGGACGTTGATTGGGACCTCGTTTGCGACATATCCTGCGATTGTAGTGATACTGTCGTAGCCGCTGTAGAGGTCCATTTCAAGCGGCACGAGTGCAAAGGGTTTGAGTTCAGTTATACGCTGTTCGCATTCCCGCAGGCGGGATTCTGCAGCCGATCGTTTTACCGTGAGGGCATTTACCTCCATTTCAATTGCGGGAAGTTCACGCTCAATTGCTTCTCGGATCGTTACTGCAGGACGCTTAGGAATGTCGAAGAGCGTTTCAGGGCTTGTCTGGAATACGTTTTCGATGGAACGTATTTTGAGAAGGTTGGTCGAGAGTTCGCCGACTCCTTCAAGCGGCGTTCCTAAGCGAACTCCTTCGTAACCTTCTTTTCCCTGATCTACAAAATCGGTTATGTGAAAGACTTGATGACGGTATAGTTCAGTTACAACTGACGCCATCTGCTCTTTTGGCGCTGCAATGAGCAGATGTGTCATCGGTTTAGGCTGAAACATGCAGATACCCCAGCGACTCCATCACGTGATGTCTCATGAGGCTATGCTGCATGAACTTTCTCCTTAAACCGTTCTACGAACAGCGAGACTGCCTGCGGGAGTTTTTTGCTTCCCGCAGCAATGGTGGCATTGGCATCAGTTTTGCCTTGTATCACGATTGCGGCATGTTTTGCTGTTGCAACATTTCGTGCATCTGAAAGACGCTGCTTTTTGTAACCCTCGGCGACATTCGTTGCTTTTGTAATCAGATTGTCAGCTTCGAGCCGGGCGTTTGCAAGGATCTGCTCGCGCTCAGCTTCCGCTGCAGTGATCGTAGATTTACATTGGGCTTCGGTTTCTTTGATGTTTTTTAAAACCTCAGTTTTCATCCAACCCTCCTCTCACGGCAATATACTATTAGGTGAGTATGAATGTTTATACTTACGTTTTTTAGTTTCGATAGGGGATGGGAAGTTAGGATGGATACAGTTCTGTTCCGCATGGAGTGAGGGGGTAAAAGAGGAGGACGCAAGGAGTTGCGTTGCCGGATAAAGTTGCATGGCAGCGGAATCTGCCTCCCTGCAACACACGGCACACCTCTTTCAGAGGGGCGGTGCCAGCTCGTCCAGGTGCACAGTGGTCTTATAAACAGGCCACGGGCTGCATCGGCATACCACAGCAGATTGTACCCTCGTTCCCGCCGACCCGGATACATCCTGCTGTTGCTCTTGACCCAAACACCCGAAACCCATGTATTTTTCCCAAATGATTATTGTAAATGAGCGAGAGCTTCGGCCACGCTCTTGTTCTCCACCGTGATTGCATAGATCGCGTTGCAGAACTGTACCGCCTCGTCAAGCGGCTTCTGGTGAATGTTTCTTCCCGTTGCGTTGCCGGATGCTCCGCCGATGTGAATCTGATCGTACAGCTCAGCTAAGAACTTCTCCTCAGATACTGCCGTGCCGCCTGCACAGACCAGTTTCGTTCGGCCTGCTGCTTTCACCGCCTCCTTCAGAAGCTCTGCTGATGCCGCTCCTTCCTTTTCAGGAGCACTCACTTTGACAAAATCGCTGCCAAGGCATGCCGCAACACCGGCAGCTCCGGCGATCAAATGCGGGTCTTTCTCATCATTCACGGCCTTTCCCCTTGGATAAATCCAGAGCATGGTAACCATGCCGTACTGATGAGCAGTGTTGATCAACTGGGCCGCCTCGGCAAGCATATCCGCCTCCTCCTCACTGCCGAGATAGATCGTGTAACCGATGCCGGTAATCTGAATACCGCGGTCGGCGATCTCGGCAATCTGATCTACCGTCCACAGTTGCGGGCTGACCGGATCCTTCTGGGACACCTCGACAAGGTGTGTCTTCGAGTTCATCTTGACGAGGTAGGGAATTTCCGGATAGTCCATCGCGTAGCGGGTGATAAGACCCAGCTGTGCGGCAAGCACGCCGATTTTTGCCCTGGATGCAATTTTGAACAGATGCTCCGGATCAGCGTCATCTTCGGGGATGCCTGTGCCGCAGAAGTCGTCGTTTAAATGCTCAATTTTCTGATCTCCTGCAAACAGCATCAGTCTGCCTGAATTTGCTGTGATTAGGGTGTAATTCTCAATATACCGCTCCCGCATGCACTCAGGAACATCAAGCGGTACCTTCACATCGATCATGGTATACTTAATTATCTTCTGGGATTGTTAATGTTGCGAGGTTTATGGCCTTGTGCCTCACTTGCATAGAATAGCACGGTTGCATGGCAGTGGAATCCGCTGTCCTGCCCCGCAGGCACACCTCTATCAGAGGCGTGCAGCAAAGCCATGATCATTTACTGCTTTTGCCGTTTTAATACCCAAACAGAGTTTTCACCCTTTTTTCAACTCGTCCTCCAATTCTCGATCCTGCAGCTCAAGCTTCCTTGTCATATCATTCAAGAAATGGACTTATCGGTTCTAGTGATTATATATTTCTGTTTCGTCGTTCTCTATTGATATAGATAGTTATGGTATCATTCCGATTCTATTTGTTAATACACACTGTTTTAATAGCATATTGAACACGTTATCATTTTCCCTATTGTTCGGCTGGAACAAATATTCATTGATGTAGTTTTGTAGGTATATTTATGGATACATGATGATACCTGCTATATAAGCCTTTTTTTACTAAAGCTCAGAATGATTCTATACCATTTGTATGCTTGCCTTTATGATCGCTGTATTGACCTATAGAGTGATTTACCGTTAACATATCCAAACTCACTTTTATGATTATCAAGAATCCTATATCCGGTGAACTCGTCAGAGATAACCGTAGTCTTTGCTTTGCACGCCTGCTGACTTATCCCAATCAGTTGTCGACCAGTCATTGTTTTATTCTGACCGTCTTTCTTAGCTACCACGGCTCTAACCTTGCCGCTCGATCTCTCTTTGAAACCTACTACTGGAGTCTTTGCTGTATTTCCTGCCGCGTTTTCTTTTCTTGTCCTTATCCGTTGGGGTTTTTCCACCAACAGACGTTCTATCGACATCTACAATAGCTCAAAATAACTCTTTTTCATCCTCATTTTCCCATAGCTGTTCTAATCAAGTTTCAACATACGACACGACGTTTCATAAGATTCTCCGATCTGTCTCTGTAATTGCTTGGCAGATCTACCTTTTTTGTCTGTGATCATCTGATTCATAGCATAGAACCACTTGCGAAGTTCAACACGGGTACATTCAAAAATTATGCCCGTAAGGACAGAAAAAGAGTTGTGGCACTGTGCACATTCAAACACTTTGAAGTTCTTATTTTGCCAACAATATACATTAGTAGTTATCCCATAATGCGGGCATGCTACGCCATTTGGATACTTCACTATGATGAAGTACTGGAATAGGAATAGCGTCTTCATCGGTAGGGAACATCCCCTCAAATTCATAGTATAATCTCTTACATTACTATTTAAGGTGCCGAAAGAGATTAGCATTTGTATTTATTCGGATAATCCCGATTTCGAAAAAGAATATCATTTCAATCAAATAGAATCATGTGGTTGCCCGTCTGATCAGATCAAAGGCAACCTCCTCAGACTTTGCAAGGATCTCTTCAGCATCTGGAATGATGCCTTTGTGCATGAGAACAACCCCGTCGCAGATGGTGGTCTCCACTGCAAGGCCGCCTGTTGCATACACCGCATTGGAGACAGAGTTGATGTCCGGGACGTTCGCTGGGTTTTTTCCGACCAGGATGATGTCAGCGAAGAAACCAGGTGCAATCACTCCTGCATCGAGGCCAAGGGCCTTGGCACCGTTGCGGGATGCGGCAGCAAGAACCTCGCCTGCAGGCATGATAGTTGGGTTGTTCCAGATGAACTTCTGCAAAATTGCTGCGGTCTTCATCTCAGCGAACATGTCGAGGTCATTGTTGGAGGAGGCACCGTCGGTACCGAGGGCAACGCTGACACCTGCCGCTTTCAGCTTCGGATACGGGAATGCTCTGCCGACGGCAAGTTTCATGTTGCTGACCGGGCTATGGATAGCGGTGACGCCGCGTGTGGCGAAGAGACTGATGTCGTCATCGTCCAGCCAGCAGCAGTGGGCGGCGATGCAGCGACTCGATAGAATGCCGCAATGGTCAAGCCAGGGGACGACCCGCATGCCGTGGGTTTTGATGCAGTCTGGATTTTCGTCGGTTTCATCGACATGGATATGCAACGGGATGTTTTCCTGTTCGGAGAACGCGGCGCACCACCGGAGGCCCTCTTCGGAAACGGTGTAGACGGCGTGAGGGGAGACACCTGCCATGATACGGGGGTTTTGCCGTGCTTTGATCGCGGCGACGGTTTTTTCCGTGACGGTACATTCGGACTCGAACTTGGCGTGGTCGCCGTTATCGATCATGCAGTGGGAGAGGCAGGCCCGTATGCCGGCCTCATCAACGGCATTGGCAATGCTATTCATCATGAAGTACATGTCGTTGAATGCTGTGGTACCGGTGCGGATCATTTCGAGGCAGGCGAGTTTTGCTCCCCAGTAGATGTCGCTTTCGGTGAGGCGGGCTTCGATCGGCCAAATTTTGGTGGAGAGCCACTCAAAGAGTGGCATATCGTCAGAGTAGCCGCGAAGGAGACTCATGGGGGAGTGGGTGTGCATGTTGACCATGCCCGGGAGGGCTACGGCGCCTTCGCCGTCGATGATGAACCTGGCGTCGTGGTCTTTGACTGCTTTGCCAACTGCACCAATGATACCGTTGCCGTCAAGGTAGATCTCGGTGGGTTTGTCGTTGAGGCGGACGTTTTTGATGAGGATCGGTACTTTTTTTCCGAAGATGTCTGTTTCTGTCACGCGAGTCTCTCCACGATTTGGGTTATGATGTTATTGATGCGGTCGCCGTTCTGTTTTACGGCGGCGACGATTTCACTGTAGTTGGGAACATCAGCTCCGCCAATGCCGTTTGCGTAGTTGTCAACAGTGCAGAGGGCAGCAACCGGGATGCCGAATTCATTGGCAAGCGTGAGTTCGCTGGCAATAGTCATGCCGACGATGTCAGTATGCGAAGCAAAGCAAGCGATCTCAGCGCGGGTTTCGAATCTTGGTCCGCGGGATTGGAAGTAGGTGCCAGAAAGGGCGTCTGGGACGATTTTTTGCAGTTCCTGCCGGAGTGCCTCGTCAACGACCGGTGGGATGTGCCGAATGTCGTTTTCGTGCAGGGTGGGGATGTCCCAGGGACAGAAATAGTCGTCGGGGATGATGAGGGAGCCTGGGCGGATGGCTTGCTTCATGCTGCCAGTGGAGCCGATGAGGATGAGCCGGTCAACACCGAGGATCTTGCAGGCGGCGAGATTTGCTTTGTGGTTGATGCTGTGCGGTGGCGTGTTGTGCTGGTGCCGAAGGATGAGGGTGAAGAGTCCAGTGCAAATTTTTGCTCTGCCAAATGGGGTGGCGGTGGTTTTCTTTTCGAGCGGAGAGAATTTTACTGCAAGGAGTGCGGTGCCACCAATGATGCCTAGCATTCTGATGTAATATTTTACAGGCAAGAATTATAAAGCGGCTGGTCTGCGTTTTCGGAGGTGAATCAATATCTATTTATTTGTGCTGTGCAAATTTATTAAAGCACAATAGTGTGGGTCTCCTTGGGCCGGTAGATCAGTGGTAGATCGCGTCCTTGGCATGGACGAGGCCGCGGGTTCAATTTCCGCCCGGTCCATTTTTGGGTTTTTCTGAGATTATCGTGGAACAGTGTCGTCTAAGACTCAGGGACACGTCAATGTCACATGCTTCATATATTTCATATTGAGGAATAGAACAATGCTTCAAAAAAAGTGATTTATCACAAAAACTAAAGAAATTATCCGTTTAAATGAGAACCTTTATTCAAATCTGAAATATAACACTCTATATCAAGAGAGATCAATAAGGACTAATGAAACAATTATATATTATAACTAAAACCTAATAAGTCAAGATGCTAACAAAACAGCATGATCGATACCGTTTGGCTTTGTATCAGCAAACGTGGGATGGTATTGGCATGGAGATATTCGGCAGTATCAATAAGACCGTTAAAGATGATTTGACTGTGACAATTGAAGCAGCCGCAAGCTCCGGGTAGCCGCTGCCTGTTTTTCAATTTACGCCTACCAAGTGTTAATGAAGCAACTTGATGGTATTGATGGGTTGTGCTTCATTTTACGTCCCCCTTTTTTGTTACGGAGAAAACTGCCAAAGAAAAGTGCGAATTTTACATTTTTCGACTGAATCGCGAGCTGAGCCCTTACGGAATGGAGTTTGAAGTTAAGCTCCGCAACGAGCTTTCCCAAAAAGCCATTGCTCGCGAGTTCGCCGATTGGATACGGAAAAAAGTCAGGTTCGTGTCCAACACAATCAAGAAGAACATGGGTGACTTCCTGAATATCATTATGCCAAATGACCTGATAACCTACATACTCCTGAATGGATTCACGATGGTCGACATTGGCTGTGACCACGGCAACAACAGCTACAATATGATGACGCGCTTCGAGGCCTTGAAAAGTCAGTGCGGACAGAAAAACAGCCGCACCGCAAGTGAGAGCTTGCGGAAGAAGAAAAGTGGTTGACAGATAAATTGGAGGGAGAATAAATGCGCATTAAATCGGTCGAATTGAAAGAGTTCAAACGTTTCACACACCTCCCGGTTGAGGGTTTACCGGAAACCGCAAAACCTGCTGTGTTAGTTGGACCAAATAGCTCAGAAAAACCTCTTTTTTTGAAGCATTTAACCCTTTTTACAAATTATCCGGTTACCAAATTAACGGAGAATTTGGTTATCTGCAGAAATCAGAAAGCGACTATCCCATCAACCAATATGAATGGCAGGCAAAATCTACTCAATTGGTGAATATCTGATTTTTTAACGAACTTATTGGTTTTAGTGGTAATATACAATTATATCGTCATTTTTCATTGATATCGATTGTTATATTTTCAGATTTGAAGAACGGTTCCCATTCAAACTGATAATCCCGTTCTCAAATCCGTTTTTGTATTTTCGAATATAGTTCCCTTAAACACAAAAAAATGTTTTTACATTGTTTATAGGCAAATTTCTTTGGAAATTTTTTCTTACGATATGCGAGATATGTCTCGCCACAGTGAGGACGCACAATTCCATCTGGGTGTCTTATCTGGATAAATGGTCTATCACTGCCTCTTCTGTTGGAAACATTTCCCCAAATCTAAGGTATAATTTCTCATGTTAATCATTGGTTTCAGAAGATATTAAACATTACTCCTATTAAGCGCAATCCTATTTCGAAAAATCATCATTGATTTTGCCAGGGTTTGGGATTTATTAGAGTTGCATGACAGCAGAACCCGCGGCCTTGGAATGCACGGTACACCCCTATCAGAGGCATGCAACTAAGGCAATGGAGTTTTACGTTTGCCGGCAAGTCGGTGTGCACGCTACAAAGCCTTTGGTTTTGCCGCTTGATCCATGTTCCTGACGTTCATGGCAGAGATCAGCCTCTTCCCGCTTTATCCTGTTCTACCAGATACGCGGCAAGGAGTTTGGGAATTGGTGCAGCCATGCAGTGCCAGTTTGGCGTGCCGTTGACTTCAAGGACAGTATAGCCTCCGTCCTCCAGCGGCAGAAGGTCTACGCCGCAGTAATCTATTCCAACCGCCATGGCGGCTGCCTCAGCGACAGCCCGCATATTGGCAGGAATCGCCACCGCGCAGCCGTAGCCGCCCTGATGGATGTTGTGGGTGAGATGGGCCGACTCCCGTTTGATTGCCCCAATCGCTTTGTTGCCAATCACAAAGATACGATAGTCGCGATCGTTTTTCACATACTCCTGCACATAGTACGGCGGAGCCTCGGTGATCCGCTCAACTGAATCGAAGAGATAGATGCCGTTTCCATCGAATCCGTAGACCGGTTTGTACACTGCCTTTCCGCCGTGCGCAGCAAGGAATTCTGCAACGATATCTTTGTCGTTCGTAAAACAGGTATCAGGCGTTGGCACTCCTGCATGGATCAGTTTTGCGGTTGTTGTCACCTTGCTTGCACAGGTAGCAATCGCCTCGGGAGAATTGACGCAATGGTTTTCGAGCTCCAGCGCCTTTAACAGTTCAAACTCTCCGCCATTCTGTCTGATGCCACATGCCCAGATGGTTTCGCCGGAAACCGGGAGGTTAAAGGGATCCACCGAGGCGAGATCGAGGACCTTGAACCGGATGTTCATCCGCCGCAGCTCCTCCATCACCATGCCAGTCGAGTTGTCGTCCGGTGTATCGGTGGGTTTGGGAATTATATCAATCATTGATACTTCCGTATGCCTGCCCGAATCATAAGGATTGTCTTTCGGAAAATTCTTCGAAAAAGTTCGTTTGTGATGTCTGGAGCGATTGAGTGCGATTTTCTTTGCATCACCACCGAAAAATCAACCGAACAGAACCCCTGACCCTGATGTTCAAGAAGACGACCATTATTTATTCATGCCACGATAAATACAGATAGACTTGGGGTTTACAGGCGAATTCATATGACGCATGATCAAAAAAATATCCTGTCCGTCCGGGACATGAGCCATGAAGAGATTGATGTTCTTCTTTCCGTTGCCGCGAAATTTGATCAAAGCGAGTTCACGGGACATGAACTTGACGGTAAAATTCTTGCCGTGCTCTTTTTTGAACCCAGTACCAGAACAAGGATGTCATTTTCGTCGGCAATGATGCGGCTTGGCGGGCAGATTCTGAATTTCGGCAGCGTGGCGGCATCCTCTGTTGTGAAAGGTGAGACACTGTCGGATACCATCCGGGTGACCTCGGGATATGCCGATGCAATTGTACTCCGCCACCCCAAAGAGGGGGCTGCCAGGCTTGCAAGCGAAATTGCAGCTGTTCCGGTGATCAACGGCGGCGATGGCGCAGGTCAGCATCCATCCCAAACGCTGCAGGATCTGTTTACGATCCGCAAATCGATGCAACTTGAAAATATCGATGTCGGTGTGCAGGGCGATCTGCGGTACGGCAGAACGGTACATTCCCTTGCGAATGCGCTGACGAAGTATGATAATATCCGCCTGCACACAATAGCCCCCGAAGGGCTTGAGCTGCCGAACTACCTCAGGCAGGATCTTACCGATGCTGGGATGGAGGTAATCGCGCACGAGAGTATTGAAGAGATCATCTCTGCACTGGATGTGCTGTATGTGACCAGGCTGCAGCGGGAACGCTTCCCCGATCCTGCAGCCTTTGCAAGCTTTGCGGCAACGTATCGGATAACTTCCGCACTTTTAGCGCGGGCAAAGCCGTCGATGATCATTTTGCACCCCCTTCCACGTGTGGATGAGATCGATCCGGCGGTTGATGCTCTACCGTGTGCCAAGTACTTCCAGCAGGCGCATTATGGGGTTTCGGTGCGAATGGCGATGTTACACGAGGTGATGCGTCCATGAAGCGAGTAGGAAACGAAGGAATTGTCATCTCGCCGATCAAAAACGGCACGGTAATTGATCACATCACACCTGGGAAAGGCCTGACGGTTATCCGCATTCTTGGTATTCAGACAGGCACTCCTGTGACGTTTACGGTCGCGACAAACGTCATGAGTACCCGCGGCGGAAGAAAGGACATGGTCAAGATAGAGAATCGGGAACTGATGAAGGCTGAGGTGGGTAAAATAGCCCTTGTTGCCCCGGATGCAAAGATCAGCATCATCCGTGATTTCACGGTTGCCGCCAAAAAATCGGTCGAAATCCCGTCCGACATCGCGGGGGTGATCCGGTGCCCGAATCCGAACTGTATTACCAACACCCGCGAGCCGGTAGAAAGCCGGTTCGTGGTGCACCCGAGAGGCTTCCAATGCTGGTACTGCGATACCGTCATCTCCCGTGAGATGGATATCAGCGACTACATCTAACTTCTTGCAATTTTTTCTGACTTATACTCCCAAAAATGGGTGGCTATTATATATATTTACGGAATTATGCCGTTTGGCAAGATGATGTATATCTTAGGTTAACCTACTTTCTCTCTCGGCCTACTTGAAAAAAGGGGCGAGGTAAATGTAAAAACATCAGAAGTATTGGGAACAATGAGGCGGTATAATTATTGATGATAACATAAAGTACCTACATGGATGTGGCTGCATTTATTCGCTACCATCGGAATGATGATGTAGAATAACCGTTTAAACACGCCTTTTGGCGAGATTTAACGGGAGCCTTACATTCGGTCTAATTTTAATGAAGTACTCTATAGCAGATAGTTTCGATAGGAACAACTCCCCAAATCCTTTGTATAACGCTCTCCATTAATATTGGACATGAGAGAATATAATACTTCGTTTGTTAAGGTGTCATTCCGTTTATTTTGTTTGTTTTCGCTTATTTACCTTCCTATAGGTATAGAGTATCTGTTACACTTTGATTACTTGGAGGGGTGTATGAAACGAAGAGTATTCTACAGTTTTCAGCTAGAAGGAGATGGATCCATTTTTCCGAATGAATGGGAAAATATTAGACTTAGGGGGAGCAGCCTATCAAAGATTGGATTGAGATGAATTTAAACGGAAGAACCTGTCTTGTGGTGTTGATTGGAAGTCTGACGGCGCGTCGTAAATGGGTTAAATATGAGATTGAACAGGCCTGGAATGCAGGACCTGGAGTTGTGGGAATCTATATTCATAATCTTAAGGATGGAAAAGGATAACCGTGCGTTCGGGGAGATAATCCCTTTTCTTCGTTTGAAATTAGTCCGGTTGGAAAAGACCGGGCTCTATTAGCTATGATGTATTCATGGGTTCTTGAAAATAGGAATCTCAAAAATTATGACAGGTTGTACGATCTCACTCCCTCTAGATTTGATGATGAAATTGCCCCTATATTTAACGTTGCTTTATCATCAACATTATAGTATTTTTACGGGGTTATAGTGGCGATCATTATATTAGGTACATTTGCATCTCATATCATGTCTTGGGTGTCTGGCATCGCGTAACTGGTGGGTTTTGTCACCTCAAACATTATGACACACTGCTATAGTAGTGTATCAAATACTCTCTCATTTTTCCTGTTATTTAGCCTGAAGCAGACCTCGTCAATGTACTATCTGCATATACTTCACTGAAATGTGGTGATACATACCAAATACCCCTCTCTTAATTAGTGCCCACACAGATTCTATACCGTTGGTGTGTGTGTTCCTTTGTGGTCGCTGTATTGACCTAAGGAATGGTTTACCCGCAGATGGACGTACTCCTTATGATTATCAAGGACGTTGTAACTCACGAACTCGTCAGAAATAACCGTTGTTCCTTTATTACATACTTCCCTGATGATGTTTAACATTTGTGTACCTGTCAATCGCCTATTCTGGTTATCTGGTTTCGTAACCACAGCGCGCACACGACCCGAAGAACGTTCTTTCACGCCGACAACTGGAGTCTTTGTTGTCCCGCTGTCCACGTCTCCTTTTCTGATCCTCATCTAATCCTTTTTTCGGCCTCCCACCTACATATGTCTCATCAATCTCTACGATAGCCTCGAACAGCTCTTTATCATGCTCATTTCCCATCGCCATCCTAATCAGTTTCAGCACTCTCCAAGCGCATTTATATGTGACACTGATCTCTCTTTGTAACTGCCTGCTGGAAATCCCCTTCTTACCGTTCAACATCGCATCAATAGCGTAAAACCACATCTTCATTGATGTTTGCGAGTCTTCAAAAATGGTGCCTTTAAACACCGAAAACGTATTTTTACAATTCATGCACACGAAGACCTTTGGTTTACCCTTCCTGCGGTACACGTTCTTTGTTGCACCACAATGCGGACACGCCATACCATCGGGATACCGGATACAGATGAAGTGGTTAATTGCATCTTCATCTGTGGGAAACATTGCCTCATATTCTTTGTATAACACTCTCAATTAATATTGGGTTTCAAATATATTTAATAATAACATTTTAAGGTATAAATCCATTCTGTTTTTCAAAGGGTAGGGATCTGCTGCATTGCCGGGTATTCCCTAAGCAAGGACATAGCGGCAGCAGCAAGGTGGGCGAAGAAGTGCCCAGATTGCAAGGCTGCCACATCTCATTTGGATGTTGCAATAACCGCATTTTCAATTCACAAACCTTATATTGGTTCTCGTCGATTATCTGGTATTCTCATTGGAAATGAGAGGTGTAATTAAGTATGGTAGTTAAGGTAGGAGTTGCAAAGCTCGGTAACATCGCATCTGGTGTTATGGCAGAGCTTCTTTTAGATGAGCGTGCAGATCGTGAAGACATGATGACCTTCATGGCAACCTCTGGTACGAAGCTCCAGAAGGAGGATGTCGACCGTGTTGTGTCTAACCTGAAGGCGTGGCAGCCTGATTTTGCGATTGTGGTGTCCCCAAATGGTGTTCTTGAGGGGCCGACCGGTGCACGCGAAGACCTTGCAGCAGCAGGTATTCCGACGATCGTTATCACGGATGATGTGACGACCAAGAAGGAACAATTTGCAGCACTCAAGGAGTCCAAGTTCGGGTATATCATTGTCAAGGCAGACGCTATGATTGGCGCACGCCGTGAGTTCCTTGACCCGATTGAGATGGCAGACTATAACGGCAATCTTGTGAAAGTTCTTGCTGTCACGGGTGCATTCCGCAAGCTCCAGATTGAGCTTGATAAAGTTGTCGATCAAGTAAAGGCAGGAAAGAAAGGCAGCGAGCTTGTTCTCCCGAAGGTTGTCCTTAATTCTGACAACTCCACTAAGGGCGAGTTCAGCAACCCGTACGCACTTGCAAAAGCCCGTGCGGCATATGAGATTGCCCAGGCGGTTGCAGGTGTGGATGTGAAGGGCTGCTTCATGACCAAAGAATGGACCGATTATATCCCGATCATTGCCTCGGGCCACGAGATGATGCGTATTGCAGCAGTTCTCTGCGATGAGGCGCGTGAACTTGAGAAGGCAGGCGATTCTGTTATCCGCAAGCCGCACAAGAAGACCGGTGAGATCGTTTCCAAGGTTGCTCTTATCAGCAAGCCTGAGTAAGGATGTAACCAATCCCGGGAACTCATCATCTCTTTTTGTCTCGTTTCATTCTTCCTATCTATGCACATATCCCGTTACCTCAGCAAGCGAAAATGTATGTTTTTACGCATCAATGTATTTTAGTAAATTAAATGCACGTATTTTAAGTACCTCAAGACACCTGCAAAGATCTACTTCAAACGCGATGACGTAAGCCCTACCGGCAGCACAAACTCAACAACACCATCTCCCAGGCCTACTTATAACAACCGCGACGGCACAAAGCATCTCACCACCGAAGCCGGGGCAGTGGGGATCCGCCCTTTCCCTCTCCTGTAACTACTTTTGCCATGATCTCACCATCGTTCCTGTATGAACTTGACATCGTCCCCGACGTAATGGTCGGCTACATTGGTGGCGGTAGCAACTTCGCAGGGTTCACTTTCCTCATGATCGAAAATAAACTCAGGAGAAATGTGGACACCGGCCTCCCCTTCGTCGAACTGGTAGATGTTCCATCGCTCACCAAAGGTGAGTACCGCTACGATTTCGGGGCGATGCCGGTTGCATCACCCCGAAAGTAGTACACGCCGGTGATCTTTGTTACACGGCACGAATCCATTAGTTTCCCAACTCTATCCTGACAAAATCATTCGCGCTGCAATCCATACCGAAAACCAGATCTTCCGGGTGCCAGTCACTTTTGCAAGAATCGAAAAGATCTTCCCTGTACAGGAATCAGCGCATGCCATCCGTGGCGCAACCGAGCTTGCTCTTGCAACAAAGAAAAAGAACGAAGCGGCAACCATCGTATTCAACCTCTCCGGTCACGGACTTTTTGACATGATCGGCTATGTAAACTTCCTCAAAAATTCTGATCATCCCGTGATTGATGTTTAAGGATTCAGAGCAGAAGTTGCACGTCGTCGACAATGCAAGGCCAAGCTTTGCTTGCTGCTTGCGTAGATGTGTCGGCGTAACCTTTATCAGAGATGTGCAGCCCTGGCCTTCGCAACAAATGCCCGCGTTCTCTCTGGATCCCGGACACCGTTTCTTTTTACGCCGGTATGTACATCAACCGCATAGGGTCTGACACACCTGACAGCTTCCGCCACATTTTCCGGTGTCAGTCCACCAGCAAGAATCACCGGCACGCTGCATTCTTCCACGATCCTTGCGCTGATTGCCCAGTCATGCGGAATGCCTGTTCCGCCCAACCGTTCCGCTGTCCGGGTATCAAGAATGATCGCATCCGCCGCATTGGAAAAGTATTTTGCTGCTGCGACAGCCGATTCATCTGTCACATGTACCGCTTTCACGATTCTGAGATATGGCAGTGCCGATCGAACCTCTGCGATATCCTTTCGCGCAACCATATCCTGAATCTGCAGCGTCGCGCAGTGCGATACCCCCGCAAGTTTGATCAGATCTTCTGACTTCTGTAGATGTGTCACTGCAACCGGTTCAATGAACGGCGGCAGCGTTGCAATCATCGCTGCAGCTTCTGCGCAGGAAACTGCATCCTGAGTTGCATGGGTAATCCCCATCAGAAATCCGACCGCATCAGCCCCTGCGGCAACCGCACAGAGGAGATCCGCCAATGTTGCCGTCCCACAGATCTTTACTCTCATTCAGGCGATCTCAATATCATACACCGCATGCCAGCTTGTCGGCGAGTACGAATGAAGCATCCGTTCTGTGATTCTGGCGTTTGGAAACACGCGGAGAATATCTTCGCTGTACTCCCCCGTGGAATCGGTCAGTGCATAGAGATGCATGATCGTTCCGGGGTGTGTTAGCGGTGCAGCGGCGGAGAGAAATGCCGGCGCATTCATCGGAAGATTCATAATGATGCGGTCTAATTTCATCGGCGAAAGAATCTCCGCAAGATTCCGTGCATCTCCCAGCATCGGGATCACATTGGTGAGTCGGTTCAGCCGGATGTTTTTCTGCATCAGTAGCACTGCTTCTGGGTTGATATCGTTTGCTATCACGAGCGATGCGCGGCTACCAAACATCACCGGAAATGGGCCGACACCGGCAAACATATCCAGAATTTTTTCCGCGCTGTGTATCTGCGCCAAAATTCTCTGTCGTTCACTTGCAAGCCTGGCAGAAAAGTATGCGGCATTCAGATCGATCTGCATTCGTTTGCCGTACTCCTGATACATCGTTTTGGTTGTGGCAATGCCGGCAAGAATTTTGAACGTCCTGGTACGGAATTCTCCTTCGATGGGTGATGTGGCAAACAGTGCAGTATGGACTGAAGGCCTTGCTGCGAGGATCTTCTCCGCGGCTGCGGCATCATCATCCTGCAAAATGACAAGGCCGCCTATCTGTTCATGGCGGACCAGCTCCTCCATCGCATGATTCTCGGTGAAGTCTGTACGCGTTGCGCCGCAGGGTTTGGCAGTGACGGGGATGAGAAGACAGCCGTTCTCTATCCGTGGCTTGAGCGTCCTATCAAGAATTCCCTCGATAATCGCCATTTTCCGTACAGCTTCCCCATCCCGTACCGGAATGCGGAGAGCCCACTGTTCCTTCATGATCGCTTCCCCTTTGCCTTCTGAATGACGGTTGCGAGACAGCTGGCTGCTTCCGTGATGTCCGGTGCACTGACCACCGCCGAGATGACGGCAACTCCGTCGAGTCCTGCGGCTATTAGTTCCGGCGTGTTGCCGGAATTGACGCCGCCGATGCCGATCACAGAACAGTGGACTGCTGCACGGATTTCGCGTAATGCGGTGATTCCGCATACTTTTCGGGCGTCTGTTTTCGATCTCGTCGCAAACACCGGACTCACAGAGACGTAGTCCGCACCTGCGGTTTCTGCTGCGACGGCTTCACGAACGCTGCCGACAGATACGCCGATGAGGAAATTTTCTGGAGATAGTCTGCGGGCTTTTGGTACCGGCAGATCATCCTGCCCGAGATGTACTCCGTCAGCACCCGAGGCGAGGGCAATATCTAACCGATCATTGACGATGAATACTGCGCGTTCACGACAGATCTCCCGCATTTCGCAGGCTGTTTCATAGAGCTCGCGTGAAGATTTCTCTTTGTCTCGGAGTTGCATCATCTCCGCCCCGCCGGCAACTGCGCGGCGGGTTATCTCTGTATGGGAGAGGCCGTGGGAGAGCTTTTCATCGGTAACTACGTAGAGGCCGTACATTTAGTATTCAATTATTTTGGCAGATGCCGCAACCTGTTCGGGAGTCAGAACGGCGACCGCATCAAAGAAGGCAGGTTTAAAAGAACCTGGGCCTGCGGCGGTTTTTGCTGCTACCTCTCCGGCGATGCCCATCGATGCCATCGCGGAGATACAGCCGTCCATGAGATCCGGGGCGACGGCAGCGAATGTACCGACGACAGCAGAAGCCATGCAACCGGTTCCGGAGAGTCGGCCCATGATGGGTGCACCATTGGCAACAGCTGCAACACGGGACCCGTTACTGATCAGATCTTCTGCGCCGCTCATGATAACCACACAGCCAAGCCGGGATGCAAGCTCTCTGACAATGATCTTTTTGTTGCCAAAAACTCCTCCAGAATCGACGCCGCGAACCGTTGCTGCAGTTCCGGCAAGTGTGCCTATCTCCCCGGTGTTGCCTTTGATGACGCTGATCGGCAGTTCTTCAATAAGCTGTTTGGCGGTTCTGGTGCGGTAGGGTGTTGCTCCAGCGCCTGCAGGATCAAGGATGATGGGGATCTTTTTTTCTGCTGCTATGTTGCCTGCGGCGAGCATTCCCGCGATCTGGTCTGGATCGAGCGTGCCGATGTTGAGAACGAGGGCACTGGCGGCCCAGGTCATGTCAATGATATCTTCGGGGGCATGGGACATGACGGGGGATGCTCCAATACAGAGGGTGATGTTTGCACAGTCGTTGACGGTGACGTAGTTCGTGATCTGATGAACGAGCGGCGAGGTTGTTCTAACGGATTCAAGAATCTTTGCGTATTTTTGCATGGAACACCTGATTGTGGCATACTATTGACTGGGATTACAGAAAAATGTTTTAGTGGGTGTGCCGAATGATATAATGTATGGATACTTTGGATGAGCAGCTTGCAAGGATCCGTTCCGGTGATCTGAAACTCTACGCTCTGGAAAAGCTGATGCCCGCAGATACGGCGGTTTCTCTCCGCCGGAAATATGTTGAGGTGGAGACACGGGCCGATCTTTCTGCGGTTGGCACCTATTCGATTCCCATCGATCGGGTGGTTCTGCGCAATATCGAGAATATGGTCGGCTGTGTGCAGATTCCAGTGGGCGTTGCTGGGCCGCTTGCGGTAAGGGGAGAGTTTGCAGATGGCACATTCTGGTTGCCGCTTGCGACGACGGAGGGTGCTCTTGTTGCGTCGGTTAACCGTGGATGCGGTGCGATTACGTGGGCAGGCGGAGCCGATGTGCGCATTCTCCGTGACGGGATGACGCGTGCTCCGGTGTTTGCGGCAGATTCGGTTGTCCACGCGGTGAATGCTGCCCGTTGGGCGGAGGATAATCTGCTGCTGCTGAAGAGGGCGGCTGAGGAGACGACGCATTATGGGGAGCTGACCGGTTTGACCACCTATGTGGTGGGAACGAATTTGTTCGTGCGGTTTTTGTTTGATACGAAGGATGCAATGGGGATGAATATGGCGACGATTGCGTCAGAGGCAGCTGCCAGGCTGATCGAGGAGGAGACTGGGGCACGGATGGTGTCGGTGTCGGGGAATATGTGCTGCGACAAGAAACCGTCAGCGATTAACGTGATCGAGGGGCGGGGAAAGTCTGTGGCCGCCGGGGTGTTTCTGCCGGATGATCTGGTGAGGGCAGCGTTTAAGACGGATGCGAAGACGCTTGCTGAGGTGAACACCCGGAAAAATCTGGTTGGTTCGGCCCGTGCGGCGTCGTTTGGGTTTAATGCCCAGGCGGCGAACGTGGTCGCGGCGATGTTTCTGGCATGCGGTCAGGACCCGGCGCATGTTGTTGAGGGCAGCAATGCGATCACAACCGTGGATGAGGTTCCCGGGGGCGCGTACGTTTCAGTGTCTCTGCCGTCACTTCAGGTCGGGACGGTTGGCGGCGGTACAGGGATTGCAACGCAGCGGGCGTGTTTGTCGATGCTCGGGGTTGCGGGAGGAGGAAAAAACCCCGGGGATCATGCAAAGGCGTTTGCTGAGATTGCTGCTGCTGCGGTTCTTGCGGGTGAGCTGTCACTTCTTGGTGCTCTTGGTGCACAGCATCTTATAAAGGCTCATCAGATGCTGGGCCGCGGCGCTGGAGTGTAAGCTGCAAGCGCGCTGCTATCACCCCCTGCATCTTATATCCGGGAAGATACTTACTATTATTCTATGTACTGGTACGGGTTGAGTGGGGATGTTTCAACAGATCCTGCGGATGCTGCTGCACGGCTGCGTGCCGCAAAAACCGATATGTCGGGCTATGTTCCCTGTGACTGGTGTGAGGCGGAGCGGCTCGGCCTTGTCAAGGATCGGCAGGAGTATCTTGCGGCCGTGCGGCGGGCAGCAATATATCTGGCAGAGGAGGGAATTGCCGCGGTTGCGCAGGAGAAGGATGCGGAGCTTCTCCAGATGGTTAGAACGCTTGATGAGATGGATACAGTGATCAATCTGCTTTCCGAACGGCTGATTGAGTGGTATATCTCGGTTACGCCGTCTTTTTCCCGTAAATACCTCGGTTCGGGAGCGGGAGCTTCTCGGATGGTTCCTATGATTGGTAAGAAGGGGACGGATCTGATGAAAAACATTGCCCGGGAGATTTTGTCGATGTCAAATGCCAGGACGGGTCTGATGAAGGCGGTGTCGCGAAAGGCGGTGTCGGTGATTCCGAATATGAGTGTTCTGACGGGTGGTCTTGTGGCGGCCCGTCTGGTGTCGCGTGCAGGGGGTCTTGCAGCCGCTGCGCGGATGCCTGGGTCTTCAATGCAGGTTCTCGGGGCGGAGGGGGCATTGTTTTCGCATATCCGTGCGGGGACGCCTGCGCCGAAGCATGGAATTGTGTTTCAGCACCGGCGGGTGCACAATGCTCCACGCGAGGTTCGGGGGCAGGTTGCTAGGGTTCTTGCGTCGAAGCTTGCGATTGCGGCACGGCTGGATTATTTCCGAGGGGAGCTTGATGCAGAGTTTGCTGCGACAGCGAACGCGAAAATTGATAGTTTGCTGGAGGTTGGGCGATGATTTCGGTGAATGGGGTTCTGGTGTCAGCCGGGGAGGGCGGTGTGTGCGGTGAGCGGATGATGGGGGGGTACCGAGTGTGGGATCCGTACCGGAGTAAGCTTGCGGCGCTGTGGTATCTGGATAAGTCGACGGATCTTCCTGCAGACGGGGTTGTGTTGTATCTTGGTGCGGCGAATGGGACGACTGTTTCGTTTGTGGCGGATTATGTGGAGGCGGTGTATGCGGTGGAGTTTGCGCCGCGGCCGATGCAGGATCTTTTGATGGTGGCGCGGAAGCGGAAGAATATCGTGCCGATATTCGCGGATGCAGCACAGCCCGAGCGGTATGCGCCGCTGCTTGAGGCGGTGGATCTGGTGTATCAGGATGTTGCCCAGCCGAATCAGGCAGAGATTGCGATTCGGCATCTGCCATTTTTGCATTCTGAGGGGAAATTGATTCTGATGCTGAAGACGCGGAGCGTGGATGTCCGGCAGAGTTCCGAGAGTGTTTTTGCGGATGCGTGTGCTGAGCTGTCCGATGCGGGGCTGTGTGTGATGAAGGCGGTGTGGCTTTTGCCGTATCATGGGGATCATGCGGCGATTGTGTGTGAGCGCAGGTGATGGGTTTTCTCTTTCGGTACTGGATGTACCCAGTGAGTTCGAAGTGCATATGCTCATATTAGCAAGGCAACGGAACCTCACTGTGTTGCGAAACCGTTGGCCTTCCAGCTTTTCAAAATGAAATTTTGCTTCAATGGGAACTGAGATATACACTATGTGAATCGGTTCTAAAGTATGGATCTCGCACGGAGAAACAGTGCTTGAGCACTCACTTTGTGCGTACAGTTACATTTATCCGTGAACGTCGGTGCGATGATCTTAAAGGGTAGTTCAAACACGCCTTTTGACGGGATTTAACAGACGCCTTACATTCGATGTATTATTTAAAGACTGATTATCAATATGTCGGTTTTTTAGTTCCCGGACTCGTTATAATCGAACACAATCGTAGGGGAAAGTTCGATGAAAAAACGAACGGAAAAACAGTACTCGATTCAGAATTTATAGTTGCACGTCCGTTACGATCGTGTTCCCGTGTTCCACGGATGACAGATTCAATATTGTCGCAGAGGACTGTTACCATCAGGGAATAAATTGTACAACCTATGCCAAACATCCATACTCTCTCCCTCTTCTAAATAGATGTGGAGATACATGTAGGTGAAATGAATTTACAAACGAACAATTTTCCAATCAATATATGTATTAAAAAATTTAATGTTTATCACTCTTATACAACAGGTTCGTCGAATGTTTTCTGAAAAAGACCCGAAAAATCTGCTTGATACATTTCGTTCCTCCACCGTAAATGGGAATCTTGTAGAGATTGATGTTGTTGTGTTTAAAAAAGCAAAAAATCATTTGCTTCCGACAAATTAGAGCAATATTTTTTAGCTCTTAGTACTGAAGCGAATCTCAAACATGTAGACAGGGCATGGTTTATTTTTGAATTATGCCCTAATATACGAAGTATTCTATTCTATCATGTCCTGTGTTAATATAGAGTATTATAGGGATTTATCGGTTTTAGTGGTACTATCTAAATGTTTCATCGTTCTCTCTTGATATAGACTGTTATATTTCAGATTTGAAGATGTGTTCCTATTTAAACTGATAATTCCGTTCTTCATTTCCCATTGCTGCATGAATTAGCTTTAGCATCCGCCACACTTTAGGATAGCCACCACCGATTTATCGCTGGAGTTGCATCGCGGAGATTTTCTTTTTGTCTTCAGTCATCTGATTAATCGCAAAGAACCATTCTTTCAAATTTGCTTTGGTGTTCTCAAAGATAGTGCCCGTGAGAACAGAGAAATGATTAATGCAGCTTTTGCGGGCGAGTACTGCACTCCGGAATGTCGTTCAGAGGCCATTACGTTGATACAATCTGTCGAAATACCTGCGTTCATCCATCCCTTCCAGCGGGTTGGATTAGGTTTATTGCGTTTTGTCGCACAATTACTCTTCAATGGCAGTGACAATACGCTACGGGTTGCCAGGGGCCTCACTCGATGAGTACGTTGCGGAGTACCTCAGGGAATCCAGACAAAATCCTGCTACTGTATGGATGATTCTTCCGGTAAATCGGCTTGCCGAAACCATCCGAAAATGCTTCAGTACCACTGGCACATCCTGCATCTCCTCCCATGTTCTCACCGTGTCCGCGTTTGCCGAAACCATCGTTGCGGCTGCATGCCCTGCAATACGGATTCTCTCGTCGCTTGAGCAGCACCTCATCATCTCCCAAATTGTACTGGGCAATCCGAAAATGCTCTCATTCTTTCCGGAAAAAGAACCAAGCCTTTCATCAATAGAAAATCTCGTTTCCCTCTACAATACGCTCAGGTACCGATGTACCAAACTACCAGACGGAGGAGATAAGCTCTCTGCACTTGCATCAGTATTTG
>JAITSY010000014.1 GCA_031287415.1 Candidatus Methanorbis basalitermitum
AATTATTGCACCGTTTACAAGCGATCTGCTTCGGATGATTTTTTTCGCGATATATCCGGTCAGTCACACCGCAGTGAGGATATACAATACCATCAGGATACCGGTTTTTAATGAAAGTAATTTATAGCATCCTTTTCAGTAGGAAAAAGCTCTTCAAAATCCATGTATAACATATTACATTACTATTAGACCTAGAAACATATACAACGTACTGTCTATCTGTATAATTCCGATCCAAAATATTGCAGAGGGATTTACAAAATAGACGGTAATCTAAAAAAGCAAGATGTGCGTTACGGGGAGGTATTTTTAGGATATAGCCCTTACATCATGGAAAATGTATGCTATAATGGGTATTCTGGCCTTTCCAAGGTGAGAGATGTGAGGCAGAGGCATCGTGAAATAAGGGTGAGCGGAAATTTCTTCGGCAAATCCCCCGAGGGTCCTTTTTTATCTTTGGAAATTTACTTTAATATTTTTATAATATGTTAACTACTATGATATGATATTACTCGGGGAGAAAACTTTCATGATTAAGTTCCGATACCTTTCATCCTGCATCAGCAGCTGCAGATTCGACACAACCCATCCTGGAATATCTCCAATATCGTACCTGGTATTCTTAGGCATAAAACCATACATCTCCGGGTACTTACGCAGTGCATCAGTCAGCTGCACTTCACCTTTTTTCCCGGGCTTGGTTCTTCCCAGTATCTCAAAGATCTCCTGCGTTAGCACATACCGTCCCATTGCACCAACATTCGACGGCGTCTCGGAAAGCAGGGGCTTTTCAACAATATCTAAAATCTGATACACCCTGTCCTCAATTAGGGTGCCGTCAATGATGCCGTAGTCCGAAATCTTATGATCAGGGACAGTTTCCACACCGATAACAGGGGCACCATATCGGCGAAAAACATCAATCAGCTGGCCAGTACATGGTCTCTCTCCGGGCATCGGAACACAGATTACATCACCAAGCAGAACGGCAAACGGTTCATCACCTACATGCTGCCTCGCGCAAAGAACAGCATCACCAAGACCCCGTTGCTCCTTCTGCCGGATAAAGTGGATGTTTGCAAGACTGCTGAGTCTTTCGCTCTCAGCAAGCAGTTTTAGATCCCCGCTGTTGCGAAGATGTTCATTCAGTTCCGCAGAGATGTCGAAGTGATCCTCAATTGCCCGCTTGTTCCGGCCGGTTATGATAAGAATATCATCACAGCCGGAAGCCACCGCCTCCTCAACCACATACTGGACAACCGGCCTGTCAACAACCGGTACCATCTCCTTTGGCTGGGCTTTTGTGATCGGGAAAAATCGTGTGCCCCATCCGGCCGCAGGAATCACAGCCTTTGTAACCGAAGCCTCACCAGCAAATTCCCTCTGCATCATCTATGGTAAGAATATGCCGTCCATCAATTATGACCCTTTCCTTCATCACCGCAAACTCGTGATCGAGCTTCGAAAACTCAGGCCATTCCGTCATCACCAGACATCCATCTGCATTCATCAGTGCAGACTCTGCCGATGCGGCATACTCTGCATCGGGAAATAGTGCTTTCATCGCTCTCCCTGCCATCGGATCATAGAGAACCGGCATTGCTCCTTTATCAATGAGAGCTTGGATTACTGGTATCGAACGGGACTCCCTGACATCGTCAGTATTGTTTTTGAAGGCAAGACCAAGTACTGCAATCCTTTTTTCCGCAAGCGATACGATCTTTTTCTCAAGCAGATCGATCATTCGCAGCGGCTGTGTTGCATTCACTTGGAGAACCGCAGAAAGAAGCGTTGGTTCTAACCCATGCTCCCTGGCAACAGTGCAAAGAGCAGACACATCCTTTGGAAAACAGCTCCCGCCAAAACCTGCCCCGGCATTCAGAAAGTATGGCGATACACGATGATCCATCCCCACCCCTTTCATGACCTCATACACATTTACTCCAATCTGTTTACATAGGTTACCTATCTCGTTTGCAAAGGAGATCTTTGCAGCAAGAAACGCATTAGAGGCATATTTTATCATCTCTGCAGCTGCAGGATCCACATCGAATATGGGAGCGCCAATACCATGATAGAGAACATGCATAACTTCCCTGGTCTTTGTATCCGTGCTGCCGATAACAATTCTGTCTGGATGCAGGAAATCTTCAACGGCCCGCCCTTCTCTGAGGAACTCCGGATTCATACAGATACCAAAGCTAAGATTTGGATTTTTCTTGTAGATGATAGGTTCCACAATATTTTTTGTAGTTCCTGGGGGAACTGTACTTTTCACGACGATGACCGGGTAGTCTGTATGTTTTTTTGCAAATTCATCTGCAATAGTCTCTGCGGCTGCCATGAGATAGGAAAGATTTGCAGACCCATCTGAATTTTGCGGAGTACCTACTGCAATGAAGATGATGTCACTTGTTTGTATAGATGTATATTGGGTGGTCGCACGAAGGTTTTCGGATACGCAGGTTTTGAGGAGAGTGTCAAGTCCCTCCTCATAGATTGGAGGAGTCGCACTGTTGATTGCATCTATTCTGTCTTGGGAAATTTCCACTATGGTTACCGTCTGAACAAGAGGCGACAGGCAGGCAGCGGTCACCACGCCAACATAACCAGCGCCAATCAGCGTAACATTCAGATTTTTTGAAATCATATTATATTACTATTCTTTTTTTCGTATAAGTGTTGCATGACACTGGAGTGACTGCGCATCTGGCGAGATGCTTGTCCCGCTTCCGCTCGATAAAGGGAACCCGTTGCCCTAGTAATACACGGCACACATCTCTATCAGAGGCATGCAGCTTGCCCCAAAAAGGAGTGTCTACAGTGACGCAGCGTCAGAAAGAAAGAGTGTGAACAAAATAGGGCGGTTTCTGTCTACCCGGCTTTGCAGATATCTCCGTCAATGATGATACGGCCGAACTGGATCGCAGCATCAACATCGGCAGCAATCCGCTTCTTTACCGCAGCGGTCGCTTTGAATCCAAGGACCGCAGCGGTCTGGCGAATGAGGTCGTCTTTTGGCGTTGAAAACTGTCTGGCAAGGACTGTTGCGGCTGCTGCTGCAATCTCCATGAGGGAAATATCGGCAATATCCCATTTCGCTGGGTGCTTGCGCGGAACGATGACGCTTTCCGGCACAATGAGGAATCCCTCGTCATCAATAGTAGCAAGTTGCCCATCAACAACCTTTGCGGCGGCCACGGATACAATGCGGTCTTTGATAGCAGCGGTTAGGCGGGGCACGCGGCCGAGTTCTTTGATGCGGGAGGCAAGGATGTTCTGGGAGATAGGTCCTTCAACCGATACTATCTGGACGATGGCAACACCAAGCACACTGTCTGGGACCGAGGAGAACTGATGATAGCTATCAAGAGAACACGCACTGCAGGCAATATAGGGCTTAAAGTACAGGCTGGAACTTTGCTCTGGTGATGCAACGGGTACGGACTCATGTATTTTTTTCGCAATATCTGTCGATTTTTTGATTTCTGACGTTTCCACTGGCTTTACCTTTGTCGTCGGGGGTTTCGTTTGGGATCTTTTGGCTGCCTCGACGGCGTCAAGGAGCGCTTTGGTACAGGAAACCGGATGCTGGTACCATTCGGTCGCCCAGACGCGGATGAGGTTCCAGCCAAGTCCTTCAAGAACTTGGGCTCGGAGCCGGTCACGGTCGCGCGCAACCTCCGAGGACCAGTAGTATGGGCCGTCGCAGAGGATGCCTGCCAAGTAGGTGCCGGGTTCCTTCGGACTTTCGACAGCGGCATCAATACGGAATCCGGTGCAGCCGACATCCCGGGCGACGGTGTAACCGCTGTCTTCAAGCAGGCGGGCGATGGTGTCGGCGAAAAGTCTGGCTGCATTGTCTGTGGTTTCATTGCTTGTAACAGGTGGGATAGAACGGTTCGCGGCGTAGGTGAGAAAGGTTGCAAGGGCGGTGATGCCAGAAGAAGAGTCTGTCTCGATGTTGAGGTCGGTTCCACGGAAATTGGCAAAAACAACACACCGTTCGCGGGCACGGGTAATTAAGACATTTAGTCGCCGTTCGCCGCCTTCCTGGTTCAAAGGCCCGAAGTTTTTACTGAGTTTGTGGTTTTCGTCAAAGCCGTAGCCAATGCTGATAAGCATCGTATCGCGTTCATCGCCCTGAACGGTTTCGAGATTTTTGACAAAAAAGTTTTCGCCGTTCTCAGGCCGTGTGAGAATTTCGACATCGGGATTCTCCCGCAGAAGCAGGTCAACCTCGTGGCGGATGGCTTCCTGCTGGTGGGTGGAAAAAGTGGCTACTCCCAGAGTTTTGTCCGGAAATCGGCGGTAGTACTCAATGACTGCTTCAGCAACGGCTTTTGCTTCGCCGCGGTTCACACCGGATTTGCCGTGTTCGTAAACGATGTCTGGGAGGTGAACGAAGGAAAGGCCTAGATCAGGGGTTTCGTGCATGGGGGAGGGGAATACCATGAGGTCGCAATCGTAGAATTCCTGATTGGACACGGCAATGAGGGATTCATGACGCGAACGATAATGCCAGCGCAGGCGTTTCGTTTCATAGGATTGCTTGCAGACGTTGAGCAGGCTCTCCATATCGGTGATGCTTGCAATCGATTCAGCCTCGTCCTCGCTGTCAGCACTTGCAATCTGATCGAAGAAGCTGGTCGGGGGAAGCTGGTGGGAGTCGCCCATGACGACAAGCTGCCTGCCACGCATGAGAGCACCAAGTGCATCCTCGGGCCGGACCTGACTCGCTTCGTCAAATATGATGGCATCGAACTGGACAGAACGCGGGTCCAGATACTGGGCAACGGAAAGAGGACTCATCATGAAACAGGGTTTGATCTGCTGAATGAGCCTGCCTGCTTTGTTCATGAGCATGCGAATGGACATGTGGCCACGTTTTCTGTTGAATTCTCCAGTAAGTACTCCCATCTCTGAGTCACGGGATGCACCGGAGTAGAGTTCGGGTATTTTTTCATCGAGAATTTTCACGATTCTTTTACAGTTTTCCAAGATAGCTCCGCGATCACAGGAGGCAAAGGCTGCGATTTTTTGTTCATGGGGAGTTTGGGAGAAGCGGGCGAGCAACGGGCGTTCGGCGATGGCATCCCGAAGCAGGGAATCGGCGTATCCGGCGAGAAAGGCCGGGATAAGGTCTCCTGGGGCGAGTTTGCTGGAGAAAAGTTGTTCAAGAAGAGGGGCTGCAGCTGTTTTGCTGCAGCAACTGGTGTAGGAGAGCAGTTTGCTCCAGAGGACAACACCGTCGATATCGGAGGACCAGAGATCGCAACGTTTGCGTTGGTAGGCAAATGTTGGGTCTTCGAGTTCGGAGATACCGACGCGGGCAAAAAGTTTGGTGCGGGATTCACTGTGTGCGATGCCTGCTGCTTCGACCTCGATAAAAAGGGGGACAACAGCCGCGGCGGTGATGATTCCTGCTCCAAGCTGTTCTATGGTTCTTGAGGTGACAAGACCTTCCTTTATCATGAGCCTGACGGCGGACATCCACTCGGCATACCGAGCAAGGGCGGCAGGATCGGTTTCTTCACCTTTCCAGACCAGAGCAAATGCAGTTGCGCAGAGAGATTCATCCGAAAGCCAGTTGTCGCGTTCGGTGAGGTAGTCGCGGGCACTCAGCAGATCGGTGAGAATCTGTGTGTCTGGTGGGATGGTGTCCCGGTAGATAGAAGATATTTCTGCTTTGATCTTTTTATAATCCGAGGAAAACATCTTGGCGATAGCTCCTTTTCCAGCGACCGCGCAGAATGCGGAGTAGAGGCTGCTGGGATTACGCGAGAGGATTTCAGGGAGGAACGAGGCAAGGAGACGGCCGCGATGGTCCGCAAGTTTCTGCATGTTGCCAATTAGCCGGGCAATCTCAGCCGGTTTATCCCAGAGGGGATGAGTAATCACGTTTGCACCGGCAGCGAAATCGCTCGTGAGGAGGCGGGCAGATTCGACCATGCGGGAGACACCGGTTTCTTCGCGGGGAACGAGGATGCCGGTAAGATCGGAGAGCTGCCGCATGGCGGAAAGGAGGTGTTCTATAGCTGATCGGTAGGCGTTGACGAGTTCGAGGATATCGTCGCGGTCCTGCGGGAGGACAAGACCTGGATTACAGCCTGCCCAAGGGTGCTGAGTGAGGGATCTGCCCATTGGCGTGAGAGAGGGTAGCAGAGCTTCGATGTCGTGCAGCGCGGCGATGGCGTCTTTGTACTGGTCGGGGGTGATCTCTTTTGCGAATGGTATAGCCACACGGGGGATTTTGCGGGCAGGACCGTCATGGCTGTCCTCGAACTCATAGCGGTACTGCTCGCGAATGCCGAAGAGATCGTAGGGGGAAAAGGCGCAGGCACCTATGGGGGCTGCGAGTTCTCTGCAGTAGCCGTCAAGTTCGCTGCGGAGGGAATCAACTTGGAGATGGATACTCTCAGGCGATGCTACGTTGCCGCCATGATGGGAAATGCAGCGTTCAAGTTCACGGATGACCTCGCCTTTTTTAGCTTTTTGGCTGTGGAGTTCGAGGCAGAAGCGTGAGAGTCCTGCGGTGTCGAGACGCCGTTTGACGACCTCAAGCGCTGCCATTTTCTCGGAGACGAATAAAACAGTTTTCCCAACGACGAGCATTTCTGCGATCATGTTGGCGATGGTCTGGGATTTACCGGTGCCCGGCGGCCCTTCGACGACAAGATTTTTGCCGGCTTTTGCTTCCTCGATGACAGCTATCTGAGAAGAATCGGCGTCCATAATGTTGTAGGATTTTTCGGACGGGAGGCGGAGATCGATCTCGTTTTCGGGAAAGGCATCACCTACAGCCGCAGGGCTGGATGTTCCCGGATGGAAGAGTTCGGCGATAAGAGGGTGGGTTTCTGGGGAGAGGTCTTCGTCCCAGGATTCGGGGTCGAGGTCTTTGAACAGGACGAATTTGCGAAAACTGAAGAGATCGAGTACGGTGTCGGGACAGTACTCCCAGCCTTTTCCTCGGATGGTTGCGGCGACGTCTGCGGTGTAATCGAGGAAACCGTCGGCGGTTTCGGGCATGATAAATTCAGGGAGGATAATGCCCTGCTCGGCAAGTTTTGCGGAGAGGGAGATGGATGTCATCACATCGTCGCCGGTCCATTTGAGGACGTAGTTGTCTTTAACCTTCTGACGGGCGAGTTCAACGGGGATGAGGAGGAGTGGGGCTTTGTAGAGTTTGCTTGGGTGTTCTGCTTCCGACCAGATGACAAATCCTTGGGCAAGATAGAGGACTGGATAGCCCTGTTCTTCGAAGACAGTGCGGGATTTGTTGGAGAGGGAGTAGAGCCTTTGTCTGAGGCTAATATCATCATATGGGGTTTTGAGAATGAGGTCCTGCTGCTTTGCGGAGGGCTTGATAAACATCGGATATTTCCAGAGATGTTTTTCCTCTGTTGTTGTATCGGCTTTTTTTCCTGCCGGGCAGAACTTCATGTCTTTTTCGCCGATGACAAGGGTGCGGTAAATGGCAACAGGGAGTTCACCGCTGATTTCGACGCTGCGGGTGTTGGAGGGTTTGTAGTTGAGGAGGTTGTTACGCAGTGTGAGGTCAAGGAGACGAGAGCGCAGGGTATTGAGTTCAGATGTTGTATCGCCCGTATTCATACTAATGGATTCCAGTTTTCTGTAAAAGCAGCAAGACAGGCACTGCTGAAAGCCCGAGGAGACGCATGGGACAAAGCCTCACGTTTTGCAGCCCCGCCTGCCTGCAGGCAGGCGAGGTTCCGTTTGCCTCGCTGGTTATGTATTAGCACGGAGAAGGTAACTATGTTTTGGCGAGTGAGTGGAAAAGGCGAGCCCTATATAAAATTGTTCCCGATTTTTGCCTGTTACTGTGCGACTGGGTGTCCATCATGAATCTTGGAGGAGCCTGCTGGTCAGATGTTTTTCCGTGTGTCCTCCTCCGGAATGAACACAGCTGGGATGTCCCTGTTGTTTGGCTGTTTCCCCAATCGTCGCCGATGGATGTACTGCACACCTCTGATAGAGGTGTGCCGCGCATTGCATGATAGTGGGTTCCGCTTCCATGCAATTTTACCTGTTCGTGATCTTTTCTGCAGCAGCTGATTTGCTATCCCCCATGACCAATTCTAAGACACCTGATATAATAATTGTAGCATACATCTTTTTCGAAATTATCCGTGACGATGGTCTATTATATATTCTCCGTCAACGATCTATTTACGTCAACAACACGAAAAAGATAAAAAACAGAAGCATCTGTTTAAATGGATAATGTTCTTTGAATCTGAAATGTAATAGTCTATCTCAATAGGGAACCCTGACTCATTTATATGTGGAATGATACCTTTACAAACGAAGAATTATATTCTATCACGTCCAATATTAATGGAGAATGTTATACAAAGAATTTGAGGAGTTGTTCCCATCGGAACTATCTGCTATAGAGTACTTCATTAAAATTAGATACCCTGATGGTGTCATCTGCCCGCATTGCGGTGGCCGACAACTGATCTACCGGAGAA
>JAITSY010000018.1 GCA_031287415.1 Candidatus Methanorbis basalitermitum
TAAACATAAGGTGTATGCCCATATGAGAATGAACCATTCATTGGGTCAGTACAGCGGTCACAAGGAAACACACACCAATGGTATTGAATCTATATGGGCATTAATTAAAAGAAGGGTATTTGGCATGTACCATTACATTTCAGTGAAGTATATACAGAAGTACATTGGTGACTTCTGCTTCCGGCTGAACAACAGGAAAAATGAGAGCGTATTCGATACGCCATTACGGCTGTGTGTATTCGGATGACGGAGACAAACCCCTCTTCATTACATCGCAAAGACTCAGGAAATGCGTGTTAGTGATTACCCACGAACGGAAAAACGTTTCAAATGAGGGGTGCTAGAAACCATTGTTTTCTTAAATCGATACAAACATCTCTATGAAAAAAGAACGTTAATATTTTTTCATTCAAGAGGATATTCTGGATACACCAGGTTCCACTCATCAATAGAATACAACTGGAAGTCATCCCTCAATTTTGTCTCTCCTTTTTGCATTAAAGGAACTGTTTTTTTATGTTTTTTTCTGAAATATTACCCAAGAATCATTTCTGATACGTTTTCTCGATTTCATAGTCAAGTCCAATTTCAAGAACGTACACATATGTGTATTCCATAAATGTTTCGTCGTTCTCTATTGAAATAGACTGTTATATTTCAGATTTGAAGAACTGTTCCCATTCAAACTAGTAATTTCGAATATTAAAGTGGTGATGGACGGCACTTTCGCTACGCCCTTCCTGTGAAATTCTCTGACTCTCGACGCAGACATCGTGGTACATTCCATGACGAAATATATGGGGGCCACAGCGACGCGCTGGTGGGCTGCTCCTGCGGTTACACAAAGAAAAATATTCTGCGCATGCGTATTGAAGGGATTGAACGCGCCATGGGCTCGGTGATTTCCCCGGACAACATGTACCTGGTGCTGCGGGGCATCGCCACGTACCTTGAAAAATTGCCCCTTGTTTTGATGGTGCATTGCCCAGGCCTTTCTTCCGACCTTGGTTACAAGACGACGATAAGACAGATGAAGTATTTCGGCGGCAGGATCACCTAGTTATTCGATTTAAATTTGAACAGACGGAATAAATCATTAACCGTATCAAGCTCATCAGCCTGGCACTGAGCCTGGGTTGGGTTGAAAGCCTTCTGGAACACCTTGCCTCTATGACCCACGCGGATCTCAGCCCCGAGGAACTCAAGGCCACGGGCATCACGCCGAGCAAAAGATGCGCCTCTCCGTGGGCATCGAGGACGCAGAGAAGCCGTATCTGCCTCTGCCATGCCAAACTAGTAATGTTCCACGGGCAAAATCAGCCGGTTCCGCGCAGGCACCGTAAACGCAGTAACCACCGTAACTGCTACCGTCATCAGCACCAACAGATGCCTATCCCCACAATTTCAGCTGGCCGCACCGGCTGTATCCGTGCATACTGATCCCACTTTCCCGTCGTGTCAGCAGTCCGTGCTGCAACAAGCGTCGTTGGTCCCATCATCGGCAACAACATGCCACCAAGAAAAATCCCGATCCCCGTCCAACCCTCGAAAATACTTGCGACTACCGTAACAATCAGTACAGACATAACCATCCAGATGGTCAGCCCCAGATTCAGCAGATATTTGTCCGAAATCCGTTCATACCTCCCCTCCCCGCAGATAGAACTGTATAATCGACTCCGTTGTCATCGGATCCAGCACACTCCCCTGATGCCGCATCGTGAGCCGCATCCGGTCGCGGATCAGCACCTCGTGCCGAACCGGTTCTTCCTGATCCCCGGATCACCGATGTCTTGTCAAGAGCCGCAAACTCTTCTGCCCCGCATTTCACAACATATCGTCGATCAGAACATTACGGCTCTTTGAAAAGATGCTATCGCCCTTATGAATGAAGGTGATGTAATCTGCAATTTTGTCAATGTCGCCCGTGCTGTGCGATGAAAACATCACCGCATGATTCTTATCCTGAATGAACTCAAGAAAGATATCGAGGATTTCCTCACGCACAGCTGGGTCCAGACCGCTTGTCGTCTCATCGAGAATCAGCAGCTCCGGCTTATGGGCTAGAGCTGCTGGCAATAGCAAGCTTCATCTTCATATCGCGGGAGAACACCTTGATCTAGTTCCACATGTGAAGATTAAACCTGGTAAGGTACTTTTGATAGAGCAGTTCGTCCCAACTTGAATAGACTGTCCCAAGAATCTTGGGTATATCAGATGGGGTGAGATGGTCTGGGAAACAGCACTCGTTTTTTTCATCCGGCAGTTTTTCTCAAAAATCGGATCATCAGGCACGTTTATCAGATCACACAACCAACATGTTACTTAATCAGGAGTGGATATTCTGGGTAGAATCGAAGAAAGAAATCAGGACGTAGCAGAGGATGGAAGTATCGTTCGCGTGAAACTTCCGAGCCGCCGCACAAAAGAACAGTTTGCCCAGGCAGAACTCATGCTTGGATCAAACCACATCAAAGTCCGCTGTTTCGATGGTGTTACCCGTCTTGGTAGAATCAAAGGAAAGATTAAGAAACGAGTCTGGATCCGCGAAGGTGATATCTTGATTGTCGTTCCCTGGGACTTCCAGGACGGTAAATGTGATATTATCTACCGCTACACTACCCCGCAGGTGGATTGGCTCCGTGCACACAAATATCTCTGAACACGTCATTCATCCCTTTCTTGGAGAAATATCATGGTACAGATTCCTTCATTTGAAACAATAGCTCAGTCTCATGGACACACCTGTCCAGGCATTGTTCTTGGATACAAAATCGCCGTAACTGCCGCCCGATGGGTGGGCGACTGTGATGACGTCAGAATAACTGCACACACCACCCGATGCCCGCTGGATGCCCTGCAAGTCACCTTTGATGTGAAGAACCATCCCGAACGCATGACCGTTGAAGACACAGGCACGGTCAGTTTCGTCATCACCAAACCCGACGGAAGCAGGCTCTTTATTGATGAACTGCCTGGAACACATCTCACCAGTGATGAGCTGACCGAACTCAAGAAAAAAGCGGCGGCAAACACTGCGACACCCGCAGATCTCAAATGCATGAACGAGATCAAAGATGAACTCTTCAAAGTGATGCAGGCAATTCCGAACGAAAAATTATTCGTTGTCCGCGAAGAATAATGTCGTCCAAACGATATTCTTTTTACGTCTCAATCCCTATTTGAGATTGAATAATTATGGAAGACATCACCTCGACGGTTGAGTTTCAGATGAGCTTGTTGCTCTTCGTAGCCCTCGGCGGATATCTTCTGGCAACACGCATTCACCAGTCTGCAGTTATCGGTGAAATTTTGGTGGGTCTGCTTGTCGGCCCGAGTGTTCTTGGCCTTATCACCTACACCGATTTTGTCCAGAGCTTTGCTGGTCTTGGTGCAATCATTCTTTTATTTGTCGTCGGGCTTGAGTTTGAACTCAGTGATATAACCAACTGGCGGTACGGGGTGATAGCCCTCATCGGGGTTATCGTCCCTTGGATTGGGGGATACGCAACATCCCTATTCTTCGCTGTTGACTTCTACACTGCTATCTTTATAGGAACAGCTCTCACGGCAACAAGCATTGCTATTACCGCAAATGTTCTGCGGGATATGGGCAGACTGCATCAGCCGTTTGCGAAAGCCATCATCGGTGCTGCGGTCATTGATGATGTGCTGAGCTTGATAGTCTTGTCCATCTGCAGGGATCTTGGAACGACAGGCGAGCTGGTTCCAGAGACTGTCGCCTTGACCATCATCAAATCTATCGGTTTTGTGGTGATTGCAGCCCTTGCCGGCATGAAACTGATCCCGCCACTTATCGCCAGGATGGATGCTACCAAGCTCGCCAGGCGATTCCCGGAGTTCGTATTTATCTTTGCGATGATGGTTGCATTTTATTACGCAATGGTAGCAGAGTTTGTCGGCGTTTCCGCGATTGTCGGCGCGTTCCTTGCCGGAGTGTGCATAAACCGCGTGAGTCTGAAGCATAGTCTTGACATCAAAATGGGTGCAGAGTATCTGTACATCATCTTTGCAGCAATTTTCTTCGTGTCGCTTGGTATCATTGCGGATCTGCGGTGCCTGACACCGGAAATGCTGTGGTTCATCGTTTTGCTGATCATTATTGCGATCATCACTAAGATTGCCGGCTGCGGTATTCCTGCATGGCTTCTTGGCCTAAATGCCCGTGATTCGCTGATCATCGGGGTTGGCATGGTGCCCCGCGGCGAGGTGGCGATGGTTGTAGGCCTTATTGCCCTCACGCATTTCCAAGAGATGGCAGCTGCAGCAACCGATGCAACTCAGCAGACCCGCCTTCTCCAACTCGGTAATGAGGTGTTCGTTGCGGTTGTGCTGATGTCACTGGTGACCACTATTATTGTGCCGCTGGTCTACAAGGGCTGGTTCTTCCGATCTGAGAAAAAAACCGATAGGGCTGCTGGATCACAGCAGTAAGATACTTATTTTTTCCTTTTTTCTTCAATAAATTGTACTCTCTTCTTTGGAAGCAGAACCCCGATCAGATTGTTTCTTTTTGCCTGCAGCAGCCCGGCAACGGCAAGGTCGTACTGACGCGGATCCTTCCACTGTAAAAGGGCACGCTGCATGCGTTTTTCATCGCCTATGGGCACGTGCACTTTTTTGCCGTTGAGGGGATGTTTGCCGCTGAAGTATATTGCAGTAGACAGAGTCAGCGGAACTGGTGTGAAATCCTGCACCTGTTCGCTATACAGGTTGTACTTCTGCAGGTACTGGGCAAGCTCGATCATATCTGTTAGGTGGCATCCTGGATGTGATGACATCAAATACGGCACCAGATACTGGCGGTTCTTGCCCGTTGATAGTTTTTTCTGCAGTGATTCAAAGCGTCTGCGGAATTTTTCAAACTCCTCTTTTCCCGGCTTGTTCATCAACACCGTCACCTGTTCGGAGATATGTTCGGGCGCCACCTTCAGATGGCCAGAGATGTAGTGATCCACAAGTTCATGGAGGTATCGGTCACCAAGTTCTTCATTGGGGATAAGGTCATAGCGGATACCGGAACTGATGAAGACATGCTTCACCCGCGGTAGCTGCCGCAGGCGTTTAAGCAGTGCCATCTGTCGTTCTGTCCCGTCGCTGAACGCTCTGCATTTTGTACAGAGTTTGTCGGGACACGGCACGTCCGTTTCCCACTTTTTGCAGGTGCAGCCGTACATGTTTGCAGTCGGCCCGCCGACGTCCTGAATCGTCCCCCGGAACTCCGGCATCTTCGCCATGCATTCGGCCTCCCGCAGAAGTGATTCCTCATTTCGGGAGGTGATGACTCTTCCCTGATGATGCGTGATAGCACAAAACGAACAGCCGCCGAAACAGCCTCGGTGCGTTACTAAGGAGAATTGTACCGGTTCGAGTGCAAGGACCGGTTCTTGGTAGGAGGGATGCTGTTTGCGGGTGAACGGCAGTTCATAGAGGTGATCCAGCTCTTCTGGGATCATCGGCCGCATAGGGGGATTTGCCACAATCACCGTCTTTGGATGCGGTTGTACCAGCTGCCTGTGTCCATCACGGTGCAGAATCGCATGCGCATTGGCAAACACGTCCTTGTTGATTACGTCTGGATATGAGGGGAGAGGTCTCGCCTCCTCCGGTGGCGAGTTCCGGAACTCGGCAAGACTCATTGTCCAACAGGTTCCTGGGATGTCCCTGATGCTTTCTGTTGCATCGCCGTGATGCATGCGTTTTGCGATTTCCACAAGGGCGAGTTCTCCCATGCCGTAGACCAGAAGTGATGCCGGTGCGTCAGCAAGTATGCCCTGCCTGACGCTGTTGCTCCAGTAATCGTAATGGGCGAATCGGCGGAGGCTTGCCTCAATACCGCCGATGACAATGGGGATCCTGGGGTACAGCCGGTGCAGCGCGTTTGTATACACAATCGTTGTCCGATCTGGTCGAGTGAGTTTTCCTCCCGGCGAGTAGCTATCCGTTGATCGGCGCTTCAGTGCCGGAGTGTAGGCGTTGATCTGTGGGTCAACTGCACCCGGAACCACTGCAAAAAACAGGCGCGGTTTCCCTAGACGCTGAAAATTTTTGAAATTTCGGTCACGCCAGTTTGGCTGGGCGATGATTCCCACGCTAAAGCTCGCATCCCACAAAGCCCGCCCAAGCAGTGCTGTAGCAAATGACGGATGATCCACGTAGGCATCTCCTGAAACAAGAATTACATCCGGCTGGGAAATCCCGCATTTTTTGAGATCTTCGAGTGTCATCGGCAGAAACTCCTGTTGCGGCAGAGGCTTTTCCGGGAGCGTCACAATAGTTCTTTATGTTGTACCGCAGGGCTGATAAGTGTCGTGGGCGGTCATCCCAACAGATGTCTGCATAACAGAGAAAATACCTGTTGCGCAATAGAAAAGGGGAAGTATCTCCCCGTCTGGGAATGCAGCACCAACAAGGCAACGGGTGCTTGGGACTATACGAACAAATCCGGCTGTGCCCAATACCTCAGACCCAGCTCATAAATATCAACTGCATCATCAAAAATGAAACCAACAACAGCAGCACCGACAAAGGCAGAAGATTTGTCACCATCGCATTCACTGTTGCGGACAGCTGCACAGTCCGATTTAGACCAAATATCTCCACATCACGGCACATACCGGTTGCCGCCGCCGCTGTCGCAGGAGCAAGATCCGCGACGGCTTCTGCTATCGCCTCCAGGAGATGCGGGAGGATTTCTTCCGGTGGAACAGTCATCCCTACCGGATTTTTGCCGGAGATGGTGTTCACCACATGGGAATCCGTCGTCAAAATCTCCGCCTCATCAAGACCTGCCGCAAGCACTGCATCCCGCAGCACCTCGCGGACACCCGCATACACATTGTTGCCGTCGAAGAGTACATACGCCGTCCGCACCCCATGGACTTCCGTCACGAGCACCAGCACGCCCATATCACCGAATCCCTGTTCACGGGAAAATGGTAGCGTCCTCTGGGCCGCACCAGCAAAAAATCCGAAAAGCTCTGCGTCCACCTGCTGCTCCATCGCATTCCTGGCCGCAGTGATGTACTCCCTCCCGATTGCCGATGCGGGCAACACAACCGATGTCACCGCAACCATACAGTTGTGGGCATCCACAACCCCGACATTCTCATACCAGCGGCGGCCTTCGGCCATTACAATCGCACCAACTGCATGATCGAGGTCCTCGGTCATCCCGGGTGAACGGGTCGTCACCAGAAGAACAGAGTCTCCGAACCTCTGCGAAAGGATCGAGACCGTCCCAAAACCGGTACGCAAGGGCCTGCCTGCAAATGGCAGGTAGGAAAGACCCTCCCTCGTCTCATTAATCGCCGCGGCAATTTTTTCGCACTCGCTTTCTGAGACCAGATTGAAATCATGCGTTGCACAGCCATGCGAGATAAACACTATCTCTTTCTCCGAAAACTCATCGTGCAGATGCTTCGGATAATTACCGCCGCCCACTGCGGCCAATGGGCCAGGATGCAGATTCGGCACAACGAATAAAATGTCTTTTTTACCCACGCGACGGAAAAAAAAACTCGTCTCCGGCACCGATATTACCTCGCTGATAGTACGGAAGTAATCCTCAAGGGCTATTGATCCATTCGTTAGATGTGCCAAAAACATGTTGATGAACCGCATCGCCGAGATGCCATGGGCTTTACGCAGGGGCAGGTCAAAAAGAAGCAGGAAACAGATGATCCCGATAGAAAAGATCAGAATCGAAAGAGCCGCAGGCACCAGATAGCTGGTTCCAAACAGATACACGCCGAGGACGACCCCTGCCAGCGTCTGCACCGCAGCCGGCAGGTACATCCGCACAATCCGATAATCAGAGATTGCGGTCAGCACTAACAACCGGACAGCAAGAGTGAACCCGAGACCAAAGACATAGGCAGACTTTACATCGAGAACGACTCCGGTTACCATCCATAACAGCGAAAAAATCATGCATGCAAGCGCCATAAGAGCCGAACGGTTCCGGGTCAGTTTTTCGGCCCCGAGCAGATCCACAAATGGCTTGGTGAAAATCAGTGCGGCAACAGCTGCACCGAAAAATGCCGCCCCGAATCTCATCCCGTCATCTCTGCCCACACAATACACAACAACTACTGTCAGAATTCCGAGAACAATGATGATAATAAGTGACTGCCACCAGACCGGTACAGAAAACAAGTATTTTGAAAGACTTTCCGTTTTTGCTTCAGGTTCCATCTCATCTCACCAGAACTGCCTGATATTCACAATTCCTCTACCGTGGGAAAACTCCGTCTCCCACCCCTCGCATCGGACAGGCGAAGAAAAACATGGAGCATCCAGCGTCATGGACTCATACTCCCCGCCCTCTCCTGCGAGGTGAATCCGCCGCTTTGATGAAATGCGGCAGAGCAGATCGATGAGATCAGCATCTATCCGTTTTCCCAGTACATTTTCCCCAAGACCATCAGCTGCGGTCACCACAATCCGCACATCCATCCGCTCAGCAACCTCACGCAAAAGCTTGAGCGGATCCATATGCCAGAGCGGCGCAAACATCGTGACACCGAGCCTTTCACACATGGCGGTAATCCGGGAACGCTGGTACTCCGACTCGACCGCCCCGGCAATCACCCCTTCAATGGGAAGGCGGCCGAGTCCTCGCTCCAGATCCAAAATTTCGGTCTCCTTTTCGCCGGAAGTTGGAATCCCCACATAGGTACGGCTGCATCGCTCGGCTATCACCGGAACCGCGGCAAGATTCGCCGAGTGAAACATATAGGAGTCCGGGTTTTCTGGAATGGCTGTAACCATGTAGGAGACATCTATCCCTACATCAAGTGCTTTTTGCAAGGCAAGGATTGAGTCCTTTCCCCCGGATGTGAGTACTGCCCATGTCATTGTTACTCATTCTTTTTTAGTGTGCCGAAATGTTCAGCGTAGCGTTCGCTCATCTGTTCCCAGTCGGCAAGATTGGTCTGCGGCCCGGCCTTCTCAATGGCGAAGGAGGAGGTGACAGCGCCTATTCTGCAACACACCGGCAGCGCATATCCGCGGCGGTATGCCGTGAAAAAACCTGCACGGTAGGCATCCCCCGCACCCGTCGGGTCCACCAGGGGCATAGGGCATGCGGGAATCACCACTGAACCGCCGTTCTGGTGAAGGACACTGCCGTCCTTCCCCTTTGTGATGATAGCGGCAGGCACTGCTGCTAATAGATCTTCTTCTGTCCAGTCCAGCTTTTCGCATATGATGGCGGACTCGAAATTGTTGCAGATGAGAATGTCGATGTTTGCAAAGAGCACCCTAAGGTGCGATGCATCGTAGCACCTGACATCCTGTCCAGGATCGAATGTCGCAAACTCTGCCTGTGTGGCGATACGGACATTGAAGTTGGCATTCCCCGCTGCCATATGTACACAGGAAAGTACCGGAGCTTCAGCGGTTTCGAAGAGCTCGCCTGCTCCCCACTCGAAATAGGTTATCTGATCACCTGCCGCATTGTTTACTATGAATGCAGTTGAGCAGTTTTTCTCGGCTGTGTGAAACAAGCTGGTTACAACGCCCATTCCCCGTAGGTGGCGTTCGTAGGGGCTGCCAAGATAATCTCTCCCAACGGCTGCAATAAGCTCGGCAGAACCGCCAAGCTTTGCAATGCCGACTGCGATATTTGCTGCACCGCCCCCGTAGTAGTTTTGTCGATCTATAACGTGGCAGGAGGTGCCGACTGCCGGATACTCCGCAACACCGATGATGTAGTCGTTGCAGAGATGGCCACAGACTGAGACGGTCGGATCAGTCATCTACATCCCTCGCACCGCTATCGCAGGGAATGATACGGTGGGTTGCCAGCGAGATATCCCGGACTGCCTTCCCAATCACGGATTTTGCAATACGTTCGGCATGGTCCATTCTTCCTGCATTGAACACCTTCATGGATAGCAACAGTCCGGCGATGCTTGTCCGGGCGACGACCAGGGCACATGTGATGCTCTCTTCGCAGTAGGGGCAGGGCATTACCATGACGTCAACGTCCACGAATTTTGTGAATGGGTGCAGACGCTTTTCCGCCTCGCTGATGGCGATGCCGATAGCGTCCTGCGTGGTTGCTACGTCTTTTACCGTCCAAACGGCTTCCAGTGTCACTCGATAGTCTGGCATACTGTTGTACGTATTATTGGCGCCTACCAGATATCATAGTGAGCATGGTCTACGGAGTCCATGCGTTCGGGTCCGCGGACCGGTGATATGCCGCGTCCGAGACAGAGGAGTGCCACCGGCCGGATATGTGCGGGGAGATCAAGGATCCCTTTGACTTCTCCGTCGTCGAAGGTGCCGACCCAGCAGGTATGCAACCTTTTCGCATGGGCGGCGAGCATCATGTAGGTTGTTGCAATGGTTGCGTCTTCCAGAGCGAACATAATGCCGCGGTCTCCGTACCGTGACATGGCGCGGACGTAGTTTGCACAGATACAGAAAACACAGCCGGAGTCCTTTATCTGGTGTTGGTTTCCTGCAGCGTCTGCCAGCATCTCAAGCTGTCCGGGATCGGTGACGATGACGACATCCCAAGCCTCGAGATTTCCGGCGGATGGTGCTTTGGAGGCAGCAACAAGAAGATATTCCGCGTCATCCTTGGTGATGCAACTCTCTTCGTAATCGCGGACCGAGGCGCGGGTGGCAAGGAAGTTCAGAAATTCAGAGGAGTCCATGGCTGCAAAGCACTTCCCATGCTGCAGCTGCTGCAGTGGTGATGGGGATCATGGCCTCTCCGGCTTTTTCGGAAGCGAGGCCGAACTGGTTGGACTCAGCGAGGGTCACCACTTCTTCCAAAACATCATGGGCTTTGTTGAAGTCCCCGCAACAGGTGAAGGCGGCAGCGGCGTGGGTGTCCGCGGCGAGAGCCTCGGTGATATTGATGAGCATACGCTTTGCGCCTGCTTTTTCTTCTTTTTTGAGGGATGGGATGGTGAGATACTGGCGAGCGATCATCATGATGTCAAGCTTTAGCCGCTCGGCGAAATGATACTGGGTTACGGCCTCCTTTGGTTCAAGTGTCATGCTTTACTACTTGGTGCGGATGTTCAATAAAAATGTAGCATTTGTTCAAATCGGGTTTTTGGGTTGCAACATTGACACCAGCAAAGCATTGGTGTGTGAGTATTGCGATGTTTAAATAAGGATAGCTTTCCTGGGAAAAAAAGGATCATGTATAATTGGGAGCATCCGGCCGGAACCCCGCGTCAAGACAGTAATCCTGATTGTAGTGAAATGCGGGCAGCGGATACATTGGAGCTTGTTTCATGGAGTCACTTAAGGTATCCTTCCGAAATTTAGTTGATGTGATCGATACTGTATCCGCGAGCGGTCAGCAAGTCCTTAACTCTGTCGTGATGATTGCCTTGAAGCTCAATGGAGTTTTCCTTCACTGTACCTCCACAGGCAAGCCGACCCTTCAGATACTTGGAGAGATCTTCCAGATCGATTTCATACGGATCCAGACCATCAACAATGGTAACCTCTTTTCCGTACCGCCTCTTACTTACTTTCACACTGATTCTTTGCTGTTCCTTCGCGACTTCTTCACAAATACAGAGTTCATTTGGTAAACCACATTTCGGGCAGATGCCACTGTTCATTGCGTTACTTAGTGGTACCCATGAGTTAAAATAGATATTGTCTGTTACATAGAAAATAAGTAGGGGAGTCAAAACAGACTCATCCGTGATAATTGGAGAGGTAATTTTCCAGTTTTTCTGGCGTTCGGCAGCCATCCGCTGCTGTTTGGTCAGCACTGGGTCCCGCTCCCTGCTCTGCGTTGCCGGACAGAATAGGCAGAAAAGATAATGCTGGGTTATTTCTTCTCCCCGGATAAATATGCCCTGCGGCAAGCAGCCCGGCGGCCATCCCAAGCAATGGCACAGGCGTCTTGGTCGGAATCGGGGAGACGGCCGGTGACGCAGTGGTACCAAAAATCTGCAGTTTCAGTGGATTTTCGCTGATATAGGCCAATTCGGACGACAACGTGAAGCGGTTTAGGTTGTCCTCAACTGTATCGTGGAACAGTTGCACGACAACGTTGCCCACGGTCGTGTTTGCACTGGTAATATTTTCTGCGCACTGCCGCCACCGGTAAGTTCAGAGGGAACGCTGATGAGGATGCCGAATCCAAGATAGGTGCTGTCAGCGATCGTTGCGCCACCCTCCATCGTGAACGTGCCGCCAGATACAGTAATAATGGCCTCCGACCCCGATATGTGATTCCCATCAAAGGTAGGCTTGTTCGCTCCGTCATCCCACAAAACCAGTTTCGCATCGGAGGGAACAGCAAAGAATTGACCCGTAAACGATGAATCTCGCGTAAGCTTCCGGTTGGCAACAGCAGAGGGATGGGTTCGTACCTGAGATTGCTTATCATCCCGGCCATCGTGATATCCGCACCGACAGAAATGGTCTCAGTCGTTCCCGGGGCCTCAAGGGAGGTTTTCAGATCCTCAATGGTTGTCACTGCCGCCACCGCATCGATGGGCACTCAATGCCATCCGGATATCGGATTTTGATGAAACAGTCTTGGGACTGCCTCTGCAAGGAAATGTTGCACGCCTCTGATAGAGATGTGCAGCGTTGCATGGCAGCGGGTTCCGCTGCGCCATGCAACTATCTCCTCAAATGCAAGATAGAAACGGCTCCATCACTCTTGAACGCTGCATATAATTCCGAAAAATTAATCCGCCCAGAATCGATGGGTCTGGACGAATCTTCTTTCGGCCTTCAAAATTTCGCGATAAATGTTGTCGTCGGCTGCAAAACTGTTCAGAATCCCTGCAGCTGCCTCTGGCCCCACTCTCCGCCCACTAAGAGCGATGACGGCTTTCTTGCCGCTTGAGAGCACCATGTTTGCATTATGCATCATCCGTGCTTCTGCCTCGCGTTCCTCGGGATTTTTGTTCTGTTTCTTCATGGCAAGGTACATCTTCTCATCGTAAGGTTTGAGAGCGGTAATCAGCCGTGCGCCGCAGACTGGGCATTGCGGCTGGTCCGGGGCACGGCCTACTTTGGTCTGGCTCTTCCAGCATTTGCAGTGCATGCATGCGAGGAGAATGTCCTGTTCGTCCAGCCGGTGCCTGATGCTTGCAATGATTGCCTGATCCTCGCCTGGTGGTACAATTAAGTCCCGGCCGGTGAACAGCCCTTCAGCACCGATGATTGACAGGTGGCTTGTCACTGTCTCCATTTTACGGTCCATTAAGGCCTGCACGATCGTGCGGGCGCCTGCCACATCCATACTGGCAAAGAACAGCTCGCGGAACGCTTCTTTCTCGATCACGGTGTTGTCGAACAGCTCCAGTAGCCGGCTGATGCTGATCTTTTCATGGTCAGCAGCCGCATCAATTGCACCGAATTTTTTGGCGATTTGTACCACTTTCCATTTGTAGAGGGCCGTTTTTTTCAGTGCGAGCATGAGAATTGCTTCGATATGGTCCGGTTCCAGTGAACAAAGCACCTCATCAACATCTTGTGCCCGCAGAAACTGCGGCAGCCGCAGGAAAATGCGGTAGGCGCTGGTTTCAATGCCGATCGAGGTTCCATACCGTGCCGAAAGCAGGATCGAAAGCACGCGGCCGAGAGCTTCATTCACTTTGTGACCGCCGCAGAGATTTATGACGACGCCTTCATCCGCGTCTTCGAGGATGATGATTTTGTCGGTTGCCGTGACGGAGCGGTTCTTCATCATTTCTGCAAGGATTTTTTAGAGAATACAATCGTTTTTTCATCCGCATGGTAATCGTCAAAGTTTTTGAGTCGTCTCAGCCGTCCCGCCTCCATGGCAACCGTGAAGGGAACCGGAATCTGTTCACCTTCCCATGACGGCAGTTCACCTTTGGTGTTCTTTGCCGGCTCGACCATGTGCGGTCCTCATCGATATCGAGCACGCGCCGCATCCGGCCGCGTGCGACAAACACCTATCCCGACGAGATCCAACTGATGACAAAGGACTCATCCAGGGTTCCGACCGGTTTTCGTGAGACAACATCATAGATGACATTTTTCTTTTCGTCTGCAATCATGGAGAGATTCAGCGAGAGGTACCGGCGGGAACGGGATTTGGTGATGAACATACCGTCATCGATTCTGATGAGGAAGTGCTTTTCCATTTGGGCGATAACTTCGTGGATGATGGGGCCGACATCAGCAAAGCAGTAGCTGCGGGAGAATATTTCCTCGATCTTCGGGATAGCAATCTCTCCGCGTTCGACGGCGAGTGCTGCTATCTGGTTTGCGATAACATCTGCAGCATTGATGTGGGGCCGCACATTCTCGGGTTCGTTTTCCATGGCTTTGCGGACGATCACCATCGATTCGATGCAGTCATCAAAGCTGGACGCAAGTACCGTACCCTTTGAGGTTGCATGCAGCTGGTGCCCGGCGCGACCGGTTCCCTGAATCAGGTGGGAGACCGCCCGAGGTGAGTTGAATTGGACAACGTGATCGATCTGACCGATATCGATGCCAAGCTCCATTGAGGACGTGCAGATCATTGCCCGTGTTTTGCCTGCGTGGAACCGGTCCTCTGCCTCCACCCGCATCTCGAGGGAGAGAGAACTGTGGTGGACGTCGATGTCGTTGCGTTCCCGCAATGCGTGGCCAATGGCTTCTACGACGCTACGCGTGTTGGTGAACACGAGCGTTGAGATGTTGGAGTCAATGCATTTCTCGATCAGTTTTGTCTGATCGGCAAATGTTTCTCCGGCAAACCGAACAGTGAGGTCGAGGGTCTTTGCGACCGGTACCTGTATGATGGTGTAGGGCCGCCTTCCGCAGAGGAACTGTCAGATGCGCTGGATCTCACCTGCGCGCTCGACGAGCCGTTCAAGACCGATAGAGAGCTGTGCTCCTCGTTTTCCTCCGGCGAGTTCGTGAATTTCGTCGATGATAACGTAGCGGGTTCCTTGAAGGTTTTTACGGAGGACGTTGCCCATCATCATTGCCTGCAGACTTTCGGGGATGGTAATAAGGATGTCGGGTGGATGCGTTGCCTGCTTGCGGCGGTCGGTAGCGGTGGTGTCGCCGTGACGGACTGATATGCGGAAGCCGAGCTCTGTGCCCCACCACTCCAGCCGGTTCATCATGTTGCGGTTGAGGGAGCGAAGGGGGGTGATATAGAGTACGGTAAAGCCGGGAGGGTGGGATTCGGTGAGCATCCGGTGAAAGAGTGGAAGAAGGGCACTTTCGGTTTTGCCGGTTCCGGTTGAACTGCATTGTCACCGCGGATGAGCTGGGGGACCGCCCGCATCTGAATTTCGGAAAACTCATCAAAACCCCGTTTGTCCAGTGCCTCACGAATCTTCGGGTGCAGGCTTTCCCGCAGTTCTTCGATTGCCGATATCATGCCTCGTTCGGGTTTTGCGGGAGATTTTCCCAAGTACCTACGTAGGTACCATCTTTGAGAAACACCTCGGCAGTACTGGTGACGATGGATTTTGCGATGGGCGAGATTTTCCTGACGGGAATCAGCCGGACGTCCTTGCCTCCTGCAAGTTCGTAGAAGGCCGGGACAAGCAGGACCCGGGTTGGCGTTTCTGTTTGTTGATATCCGAGTACTGCACTGTCTATCTCGGCGAACAGATAGCCAGGTGTTCCCCGCAGAGCACAGTCGATTTCGTCATAAATGTTTACCACTGGATGGTGGTGGCCGCAGAGGATGAGTTTTCCGGCAAGTTCTGGGGCAGGAATAGTGTGACCGTGCATGTAACCGCAGCCGTCGATTACTGCACCGTTAGCCGGCAGCAACTCTTCCCGTTTCAGATAGTGTTCAAGGCCTGCATCATGGTTACCAGGGGCGAGTTGGAACTTGGTTTTTCCCGTATTTTTTGCAGGATGTCTGGAACTTCGCATTTTTCCTGATAAGTTACATAGGGTATCACATGTTTGAGATCACCCAGAACAGCAAGGTAGTCGGGATTACTCTCATCGATGATGACAAGGAGCCGTGCGAGCCTGGAGGCGGTTGCACTCCGGAAGTGCAAACCGCGGCGGTGGAGATAGGCCTCGATGCCGAAATGAGGGTCGGCCATGACGAGGGTCCGCTGGCCGCGTTCAATCAGAATGGCTGGACTATCCGGGTAGAATTCAGGGGTCATGGGATTTATACAACATGAATGAGTTCGGTGGTTGGCGTGTAGCACTCGCCTTCTTCCATGAGGTGTGCGAGGGCGGCTTTTGCCTCAGTCTCTCCCATCCCGAGTGTTTTAGCGCGTGCGACAACGTCTGTTATCGGCGCTCCTTTTCTGCCGGAGAGTTCGATGATGATGGCAAGCAGTTGCTCGTCTGTGACTGCAGGCGCTGCAGGTGCGGCAGTGGATGGGTCGTTGCGTATGTTTTCAAGGGCTTTTATAAGGACTGCGGCAAACTCGTGCATCTTGGGGGATACCTGGAATTTTTCAAGGCGGGTGGTGGCATCTGCGGCAGCCCCGCAGAGCCATGCGTCGCGGGTCGATCGGTCGCAGGAGATGAAAATGTCAGGCGTTATCTGAGGATATGTCTTTCCTGCACGGATTCGAAATTTTACTGTTCCGGTAACCAGAACAAATGCCGGCACATCAATCTTTTCTGCAGTTTGCATGAGATCTGTGTTTTGCCAGTTCATTGAGAGAGTAAACACGCCGGTCGGATCACTTATCCGAAGTGTGGATATTTTTTCGCTGTACAGGATCTTTTCAGTAAGGGTTCCGGCAAGAAATATGGTACTCCCAAACACACCAAATTCGGTTTGAAAGCCCCCCACTGAGGTTGCGGAAGCTTGTGCAAATTCCCATGCGGTGATGCATGCTGCGGGAGTCAGTCCTGGTTGGGATGGGACGTTGGTGGTTTGCATTTTCAGGTGTTATGTGTGTTTTTGGGGTATGATAGTTTTTGGGAACGAGATGCAAGTAATTAATCCCTTGTACACCCAAGAAATATTCAGTATGGAGTCCTCCGGCATCTGGATAGAAAAATATCGTCCACGCAGCCTTTTGGAGATTACGGGACAACGGGAGATTGTTGAGCGGCTGCAGTCGTATGTGAAGAGCCGGGCGCTTCCCCATCTGCTGTTTACGGGATCTGCTGGCGTGGGTAAGACGACCTGTGCGGTTGCTCTTGCCAGAGAGATGTTCGGCGATACGTTGAGCCGGAACTTCCGCGAGCTGAATGCGTCGGATGAGCGTGGCATTGATGTGGTTCGTAATCAGATTAAGCAGTTTGCGCGGACGTCTCCCTTGGGTGATGCGACATTTAAGATTCTCTTCCTGGACGAGGCGGATGCGCTGACCCAGGATGCGCAGGCGGCACTTCGCCGCACGATGGAGAATTATGCAGAGACTTGCCGGTTTATTCTTTCGTGCAACTATTCGTCAAAAATTATTGATCCTATTCAGAGCAGATGCGCTATCTACCGATTCCGGCCGTTGGATGATGAGGCGATTATCGAGGAGCTGCATCATATTGCAGTCATTGAAGGCATCACAATTGCAGAGAATGCATATGCAGCAATCATCTATATTGCGCAGGGAGATATGCGCAAAGCAATCAACGCTCTGCAGGGCGCAGCGATTGTGTCAAGCAGGGTGACGGCTGAGAATGTGTATGCGATTACGTCAAATGCGAGGCCTGAGGAGATTGAAGGTCTGATGACGGTTGCGCTGTCCGGCGATTTTGAGACGGCGGAGCGGACGCTGCGGACGCTGATGTACGATCGCGGTATTGCGCCGAACGAACTGCTGAATCAGATGTACCGGATGATTTCCACTTGTGCAAGTATCGATCGTTGGATGAGGGTTTGTTTGATTGATCATCTTGGCGAGACGGATTTTCGCCTAAGTGAGGGAGCGGATGCAGATATTCAGATGGATGCACTGCTTGCCAGGTTCGTGAAGACAGGGATTTCCCGGTAATTTATAGAGATTCATCCCCTCGAATCAAAAAGATTCGCCCATTCATTGTTAAGGCGGATGACCGCGTCGCTGCCGCAGATTCAGGATGGCAGAAAAAGGTGAAAATCGGGAACCAAACCTCAGCAAAGTGTCAGCGGCCGTGCAGCCTTTCTTTTGCTCTGCGTCGCCGAGTGAAATGGGGATCCACAGCGGGCTTCATCCTGGTGATTCAGTGGAAGGTCTGAGGATTTTTATTCCCTCATGGTCAACTGACAGAGTAGTGAGTCATGTTCCTTGCCAGTGATTCATGATATCCTCGCATGAAGATTGCAACAAAGCCGGTACATCTGCCTAGCGGTAGCGATCGCGAATTTCTATTCGTCGAACCGGTGTCTACTGTATGTATTCTGCTGACCGATGAGACTTCCGTATATTTGATCCGCCAGTACTGGGCAGTGTTTGGCAGCTATATCTATGGGGTCCTGGCGGGTGGAGTAGAGGCTGAGGATAGTGATCCGATCCATGTCGCCCGCCGTGAGCTTGCGGAGGAGGCAAGACTCGCCGCGGCAGAACCGTTCCCGGGGGATTTGTGTACTCATCGCCAGGCTTTTGCACAGAGAAGCTGTGGTTGTATGAGGCGCAGGCCTTTCTCCGTGCGAGATGTTTTTTTGCGACGAAGATGAGATCATCGAGGTGGTCCGCATCATCCGGACCGAGGCACGGAAGATGGTGATGGACGAACGGATCTGTGATGCAAAAACGATTATGTTATTGATGAGGAGTATGATCTGCGTCCCCCTTTGGAGGAGATGACAATAGCTGCAACGGCCTTGCAGCTCAGCGATTTGGAGGCGATCCAACCGATTGTTTTTTTCAGACGGCATATTTTAAAGCATGATAAAACTGAATCTTTTTCTGATTGCTTGCCTGTTTGTGTGCGGACTGGCAGGCATCGCCGCGGCTGGCAATTTCCATGACAAGATGTTTGACCTTAATGTCGACGATACCAAATCGTATGCGGTATGTGAGTCCGATCTACGTGCAGCGTTTAAAGACGCGGCCGAAACAGGATTTGGCACAAACGCTTTCCCTGCGGCTAAGTGTGTGTTCACGGCGACGACCCCAGGAACCTATTCTGGTGTGTCAGGTTACGATAAGCACACCATCATCCTCCCCGTGTGGCCCCAAATCGATTCCTGAAATGAGAGTGGTTCCCGAATGGGAAATACCCATTCGACGAAAATCCCCTCTTAGGTCTTTTAAGTCATTATAACTACTCAAAAACACCCCGATATCTCCCTCAACGTCACTGTATAACACAGAGTGCCCATTGTCAAACGCGCAGAGAGAACGCCATTCTGTTTTGTATCTGACATTATACTGTTTAATCACACGCAGCACCTCCCCGTATTTCCCCAACTCTCTCTTTTTCCTCTCATAACAATCAAATGCAAAGAAAAACAAAAATTATCACAGATGACATTCCCAGATGAGCTTCCCAAAACATATGATTTTGCCGCTACTGAAAGACGGTGGCTGGCAGAATGGGATGATAGAGATTTCTACTTCGATACACATTCCAAGAAACCCCAATACATAATAGATACTCCACCTCCGTATCCGACCGGCAAACTTCACATCGGCCATGCCTTAAACTGGGTTTATATGGACATCATTGCCCGGTACAAGCGCATGACCGGCTGCAATGTCATGTTCCCACAGGGCTGGGACTGCCACGGCCTACCGACCGAAGTCAAGGCCGAAGAGACTCACCATATCACCAAAAACGATGTCTGCCGCGATGAATTCCGTCGCATGTGTCGCAAACTTACCGTTGAAAACATAGAAAGAATGCGGCAGTCTATGAGGACTATGGGATTTTCTGTTGACTGGAGCCGCGAGTACCTCACTATGGAGCCGTACTACTATGCAAAGACGCAGCTCTCCTTCTTGCGTATGTATAAAGACGGCTACATCTATCAGGACGAGCACCCTGTTAACTACTGTACACGCTGCGAGACTGCAATCGCATTTGCCGAAATTTCCTATTATGAGGGAACCACTCTCCTCAATTACTTCGATTTCGACGGCCTGGAGATTGCAACCACGCGTCCCGAACTGCTTGCCGCCTGTGTTGCTGTGGCCGTTCACCCGGATGATGAGCGGTACACAACCATCATCGGAAAAACGCTCCGCGTGCCGATCTTTGATTATGATGTCACTATCATCGCCGATGGTGCCGTTGACCCGGACTTCGGTTCCGGCGCGGTGATGATATGTACATTTGGCGACAAGAATGATGTGTTTTGGTGGAAAAAGCACCACCTGCCTCTCCGGAAAGCGCTGTCCACCAAAGGAACCATGACCACCATCTGCGGTAGGTACGAGGGCATGACCGCAACAGCGTGCCGCACCGCAATTCTTGCCGACATGAAAGAGCTGGGACTCTTAAAGGATCAGATGCAGATCAAACAGCGTGTCGGCGGCTGCTGGAGATGCAAAACGCCGATTGAAATTCTTTCTGAGCTCCAGTGGTTCGTTAAGGTCAAGAGAAATGAGATCGTCAAAGAAGCACGCGAGATCACCTGGTATCCCGAACACATGCTGCAGCGTCTCGAAAACTGGACTGAACAGATGGAATGGGACTGGTGCATTTCCCGTCAACGGCTGTTTGCAACGCCTATACCAGTCTGGTTCTGCGGCAAGTGTGGCGGGATGATCCTGCCTGAAGAAGCCGATCTTCCAATCGACCCGACTATTGACAAACCCAGGCACGCCTGTCCCAAATGCGGCGGTACTGGATTCATCGGAGAAAAGGACGTTCTCGACACTTGGATGGACTCATCCATCTCCGACCTGTACATAACCGGCTGGGACGGCTCCGGCAGACCTCCGTACTTCCCGGCGCAGATCCGCCCGCAGGGCCACGACATCATCCGCACTTGGGCCTTCTACACCATCCTCCGCAGCATGGCACTTCTCGGCGAAAAGCCGTGGGACAGCATCTTAATCAATGGAATGGTACTCGGCGAGGACGGATTCAAGATGTCCAAATCACGCGGCAACGTAATTGGTCCGGAGGATATCATAGAACTTTACGGTGTCGATGCCCTCCGACAGTGGGCTGCTGCAGGCTCTGCGATCGGCCAGGACATTCAGTTCAACTGGAACGACGTCATCGCAGCATCAAGATTCCAGACCAAGATGTGGAACATCATCCGTTTCTCCCTGACACAGATCACCAAGGAAAACCCGGTGCAGGGGACAAACGCCCCGACAACCCTCATCGACCGCTGGATGCTTGCTAACCTCTCGCGTACGATTGCCGAAGTCACAGATGCCATGGAGAACCATCTCTTTGACAAAGGCCTGAAACTCATCCGTGATTTTGCCTGGAACGTTCTTGCCGACGAGTATCTGGAGCTGGCCAAGGGCAGACTCTACAGCGGCGAGCCGGATCGCGCCGGTGCAGTCTACACGCTCAGGACAACGATGGACGCCCTTTGCACGATGCTTTCCCCCTATATTCCGTTTTTTGCCCAGGAGTGCTATCATCACCTTTCCGGCGGCAAGAGAATCATTGATCATCCGTGGGTTGAATTCTCCTTTGACGATCCCCGGGCCGTCACCGACGGCGATCTTGTCGTGAAGATCGTTGGTGTGCTCCGCAAGTACAAGCATGACTCTGGTCTTGCTCTCAATGCACCGCTTGATGCGGTCACCATCTACACGCCGATGCGTGATATTGATGACGCTGGCGATCTCGGCCGGACCGTCAACTGCACCGTCGTCTGGATGGCAGAAGAACCTGCACTCGAAAAGAAGGTTGGCGAAGTTTTCTTCAACAAAGGCGTGGTTGGTAAGACGCTCCGCGATAAAGCTGGTGCCTTCATGGCTGCCGTCGGCGCCCTTTCGAATGCTGACAAGATCAACCCTCCGGCAATTATTTCCGTTGACGGTGAGGAGATTGCTGTTCCCGAAGGTGCCTGGGCAACAACGTTTGTGTACTCTGTTTCCGGCGAGGCTGTTGATGTTATCCTGATCGATGATGTACTGATTACTATAAAAAAATGTTAATATTTTTGGAATTATCAGTTTGAATAGATACATTTTTCATTCAAACTGATAATTCCGTGTTTTTAACCAATAAGGCAACGGAACCTCATGGAAAGCACGGAACGAGTTGCAAATCGAAGTGTGGAACGCATTCTCATGGCTTGAAGGGATGTGGGTAGACTTGGCGTGTTGGGACCTGCAAAACCAACAGTTCTGCAGATATTCAAAAGCTGCACGCCTCTGATAGGGGTTACGCCGACATATCTACGCAAGCAACGCGTCGTTGGTGGCGTGCACGTGCATTGCATGGCAGCGGGTTCTGCTGCCATGCAACTTCAAAAATAGATTTAGATGCGTAGTACACCAACCTGGTACTTCCAACAACATAATATAGTATTCAGTCAAAATATAAACTAGAACATAAACATGTCAACAACACACGTGGTTTTCGTCGGACCCGAGCGCGATTTCCTGATGGGTTCGATTTCGCTCCTCCGCGATGTCGGTTTTTCCCGCATTGTTCTCGTGACGGGCAATGCTCCGAAGTTCTCGGGCGAGGCACTTGTTCAGAAGACCTCCAAGGCCTTGGCCCGTGATCTCGGTATTTTCTGGCCGGTGACGATCATGGAAGTGAACAAATCGTCTGTTATGGATGCAGCAAATCAGATTCTCTCTATCATTAACGCAGAACGTACGCTTGGCAATGAGGTTCTCCTGAATGTTGCCGGAGCACTTCAGCCGCTTTCCATGAGTGCCTACATCGCGGCAAGCATGAGCAGAGCTAAGGTTGTGTCGGCTCTTCCGGCATACAGCGATGAAGGTGCCATCACCGGGGCAACAGAGATTGTCGAGATCCCGGTACTGCCGATTGGCTATCCTGGTGTGGAACAGCAGCTTCTGATATCGCGTATTGGCGACGGTGTGAAATCACTTGATTCGCTGATTTATCTGATGTTTCCCGACATCGACAAAAACTCGAAACGATTCCGCAGCGAGAGGAGCAGGCTGTCCCACCATCTCTCCAAGCTCGAAGTTGGTGGTTTCATTGTGAAGACCAAGTACGGTAGAAATATTGCGATACATCTGACCTGCCTCGGAGGGATGTTTGCACAGGTCATCTCTCGCAGTGAGGTGCCGCATGATGATTAATTTTCCTTCGGTGTTGTGCCGAGTGAGATATCTGTTCGATGGTACCCTCGAACATGTGTCTATCTCAGCACCAACTGCACACCTCTATCAGAGGCGTGCAGCCTGACCAAGTTATACGCTTGCATCAGCTGCAGCGGTTGGAAAAAATGCACTTATCTTAAGTTCCGGAGCCATTTGGAATGAAGAAGTGCGGGTGCAGGTGTGAAACAGAAGAAGGGAGGAGACAACATCAAGAGATTTACGTACATACCGTCTGTACCCATTCATAAAAATTGACTTTTGGTTGCAATGTATATATCTATATATATTTCATCATTTTTTATTGATATAGATAGTTATATTTCAGATCTGAAGATCTGTCCCCATTCAAACGGATAATCCCGTATAAAAAGTATATTTCTAAAACATTATCTCTTCAAAATTCCGATATCCGACAGCATCGCAGGCAGATACTCCTTCGTCACGAAATCTAGACCGTGACTGGCGAACGCTTGCTGTTCTGACTTCAGTCCCATCTCCAGCTGCAAATTAATCTCCTTCTTCCAGAAATCACTCCCAAACCGCGGATCGGACAGCTCTGCGTGCAGAGCGTTCACGTCCTGCTCCGTCAGCTTATCCGCAGGCAGATTGTAGTCGCGGATGTCAGAGGGCTTCACCCCGATAAACTGCGCCGAAGGCGTTGCCAGGAACTCTGACATATGTGCAGCCTTAATCGAGCCGTATGCCACCGAGGCGTAAATTCGGTACGACCAAGGATCCCCATCCGTGAACACAACGACCGGAATCTTCAGCTCCTCATTCAGCCGCTTCAGCATTCGCCGCGTCGCCCGGGTTGGTTGGCCCTTCAGATGCAGAAGAATCGTTTTGTACTCCTCATCAAATCCGTTCTCCTGCAAACGCGAAAACATACCGCCGGTCTCAAGTGCAATCACGCAGGTCGCATTGTGATCCACCATCTCAATATTCTCCACGTTGTTCGGAATAGTATATCCCGCCTCACCCACATCGTCCTGGCAGTGAATCTCCTTCATCCCCCGGCGGGTATTCTCCCGTACCCGGAGAGGCCCGAAGATCGACGCCCCGTCCTCCTCCGGCCGCATGTGGAAGTACTCCCGCTGCAGACTCGTAATGATCTCTAGATCTTCCACCAGATAATTGCTCTCATTTTGTGCATGGAACTTCGCCTGTTTCCAGCCCTCTGAGATATAATACATCTCTCTCAGCGTTGACGATCGATTTTCTGCAAGCTGCATCTTGATAAACCCAATCACATACGCCATTTTCAGCATATGAACCGCCGATTTCGCCGTTCCGGCATTCCGTGTACTCTCCTTCGAGCCGTACGTCCACACCTCGGAATCATCGTTGAACTCGAGATTATACTTTGTTCTGGTCGGAAGCGTAATCGACGGTACATCGCCCGCATTCATCTGATCATACCAAATCTTAGCAATCTCCATCAACCGCTGCTTCGTCGCAAAATCGCGTTCCCGGGTATCAGACATCTAAATCCACCTCCACTTTCAGATTTTCCGCAATACCCTGCAGATCCACAATACCTCCGCCAGCACCCGTATAAGACACCGCAAAGCTCTCCCCGGCAGAAAGCGTCTGTTTCCACACCTTCGTGTACTCACCATCCATCTCCGTCACAAAATTCGGAGAAATGGTCGCATCAACCGCTGAATCAGCTGAAATGTCGTAAAGCGTCACTTCCTGATCCTTTGTTGTGTAGTTATCGATCCGCATCGAAACCCTCCCATTCGAAGACCCTTTCTTCAGCACAACCCGCCGCATGATACGTCCCTCAATGAGGGAGGTATCCGGAGGCGGCAGTTCTACAATCTCCCCGACTTTCTGGGAAATCAGCGGAATCACTGCACAGATAGCCCGGGCGCGGTCTTCCTGCAGCTTGCTCTTGTCGCGGCGGGAGAGGAAGAGTTTGAGATCGCGGCCCAGTTCCTGCAGAGCAAGCGTAATCTCCCGTTCAACTTCGGGGACCGAAGCAATAGCATCCTTCGACTCGCTTGTGAACGGAACGTTCGTCGCCGCCACATGCACAAGAAGTAGAATTGGTCCCATCGGAAGAGCCTGTTGCGACACACCGTAGTTCTTCCAGTTGACACTGGCGACCGCCGACGTGATGGCACAGGCGCCCTGCTGATACAGCAGCGGCACGCGGTTGGCAAATCGGAGAAGTATCGCCGTTCCTTCGACAGACAGCTTACCCCCGTAGCCGATAGCCGCCTCCACAATAAACGAGTTGCCGCCGAACACACTGCCCGGTCGGGTGCGTGCCTTGATGAAATCAAGCTGAAACTCTTTTTCCATCCCCTTCACGATCAGATCCTCAGTAATTGGGGAAAGACACTGGGCAGCAGATGGGGCAGGAATTTTTACCGTCTGCATCGCGTCCAGTAGTGGGTTGAGCTGCTCAAGTGGGAGGGAAGACGCTTTTGCTGTCTGCGGTAAGTGAGCAGCCGCACAGATCTCCACTGCCGTCTTCTCGCCGACCCTGGAGAAGCTTTCTATCAGGAACTCCTTCAGGGGCCGATCAGAGGCAGCTGTCATGCGTTTCAAAACTCCCAGCTCAATACCGTACGGGTGAGGCCTGATGGAGATCGGGCAGGGAGGCACATCATTTGAGACGCGATCGAAGCTGAGGACCTCGTCGTCGATTTCCACCCTGAACCTGGCATGCGGGTTGACGACCGAGGTGTACTTGAGGTACTCCACGAGCTTCTTCTTCGCCTGCATTGTACTCTTGAATTCAAGCTCAATGCGTGTTCCATGCGGCAGTACCCAGTCGATCTCTTCATGCAAGAGAATTTCAGGCTCGTTCGTCTCGGTCTTGATGGCAAGCGTCATCCTGTGGGCTTTCGCTTTTGCATTGGTGCGGGAGATGACCAATGCAGGTTTGCTGGTGGTGAGTTGTGCATACAGCACGGCTGCCGAGATGCCGATACCCTGTTGGCCGCGGGTTTGCCGGACCTGATGGAACCGCGATCCGTAGAGCAGTTTGGCAAAAACCGACGGCATTTTCTCGGGGATGATGCCGGGCCCGTTGTCTTCGACGACGACGCGGAAAACATCTATCCCCATTTTGCGAATCGAAACGAGAATGTCAGGGAGAACCTCGGCCTCTTCACAGGCGTCAAGGGAGTTGTCGATGGCTTCTTTGACGGTGGTGATGATTCCCCGTGTGGGTGAGTCAAAACCGAGCATATGCTTGTTCTTTTCAAAAAATTCTGCTACACTGATGCTCCGCTGTTTTTTGGCGAGGTCCTCAGCAAGAATCATTGACTACCTCATCAACTGCCTCCCCAAGGCTTGTCTTTTTCTGGCTTGCGGATGCAAGATTTTTCAGCGTGACAGTGCCTGATGTAGCCTCGTTTGCGCCGATGAGGACAGCATAGGAGGCACCGGATTTGATTGCGGAGGATAGCTGTGCGCCGAAACTCCTGTCCATCAAATCCATGACTGCGGTAACGCCAGCTGCCCGGAATGCGGCGGCGGCGGTATAGGCGGCGCTTCGTGAAGCAGGCGTGCAGACAACTGCAACGATTGGAGCTGCCTCAGGCCTGAGTTCACCAAATGAGACCATGACACGATCAAAGCCAATGGCGAATCCGCAGCTTGGCACATCCTTTCCACCGAAGAGGTGAGCGAGCCGGTAGACGCCCCCGCCGAGGATCTGGTTTTCGGCACCGAGATTGTCGGCGAATCCTTCAAAGACCATGCCTGTGTAATAGTCAAGGCCCCGGGCGATGCCGAAGTTCTGGGCAAACGGGATGTTTTGGTCTTTGAGGCAGCTAAAGGTCTCTTCGATTCTCGGTTTTTCGGGGATGTCTCCCGTAACAGCCCAGACATCGTCAAGGGTCTGTGCGGTGATAAGCCGTACAAGCGGCTCGCAGAGGTCGGCGCGGCCGATTGAGGCAAGACTGTTTTCGAAAAGATTCATGTCCCGCTTGTCAAGAGCGGCCATGACTCTTTTTTGCTCAACGGTGTTGAGTCCTGCAAGCATGTGCCTCATGGGGGCGAGGTGACCTATCTTTAAGATGAACTGTACACCGGAACATCGGAGCAGCTCATAGGAGAGGGCGATGACCTCTGCATCGGCTGCCGGAGAGTCAGCACCGATAAGCTCAGCGCCGAACTGCCAGAATTGCCGATATCGTCCTTTCTGCGGCCGTTCGTAGCGGAAGCATTCAGCGAAGTAGAACCAGCGGATGGGTTTTGGGGCGACCTGTGCTTCGTTGACATAGGCCCGGGAGACTGCAGCGGTTATTTCGGGACGCAGAGCAATTTTCCTGCCGCCCTTGTCTTCGAAGGCGTACATCTCGCCGATGATGCCTTTGCCGGATTTGGCAGTGAAGAGTTCCTGTTCTTCAAACATGGGGGTGACGATCTCGCCGTAGCCAAATGTTGCGGCAACGTTCCGCATCCGGCGTTCGATGTATCTCCGCTGGGCCATTTCTGCAGGAAGGAAGTCCCGCGTTCCGCGTGGTTTTTGCAGCATTACCGTTTCCTCCCCTGGATGTATCCTGGGGCCGCCCCGGTTAATCTCTGCCATGTCGATTCGTTGCCTTTCCATACGTTGCACCGCACGATTCTGGACTGCAGGTACATTGCAAGAAGGATGAGGCCGCATCCGAGATAGAGGAAGGTTTTGCCGGAACGGCCAACAAGGGCTGCGGCAAACCAGCCGAGAGCGGTACACAGCACGCCCTGATATGCGGCTTTGCGGTAGTCTTCCAAGCCAGTCCTGATGAAGATGCGGGTGTCTCGAAGCCAGAGGAATGAGACGACGATTGCACCAAAGGTGACGATGCATGTTATTGGATCAACGATGTCCATAAATGTATAAATATTGGGTGAGAATGGTCTTTAAGGATGGGGGTTAGATAGGTGCTGGGTTCTTGGGGATGCTGCAAAGCCAAAGATTTTGCAGGGCTTGTGGGATCGCTACCCCGCGACGAAAAATTTATTTTATAATTTGATTGATTATTGTTATAATGTCAGGTCGAATCTTAATATAATTTATATTTATATAACTCACAATTATATATATTATTTGCTTTATGTAATTGAATTGATCCCAATAGCTTGCGCTTGCGAATAGTCTCCTCAACCCATTCGGGAAACTTCTTCTTAATATCGTTGTAGGCATCCTTTGGATTCGGATCATGACAGGCTACAATGTTCTTCGCTGAAAACACAGCTCCTGGATATAGCGACCATAGCCAACATATCAGATCTCTATAATTTGACGGAATCTGGTTCACTTCAACCGGACCAATTTTCAACGAAAAAATGGATCATCTCCCTGGTCGCACGGTTGTCCTTCTCCATCCTTAAGATTCTGAATATAGATTCCCACAACTCCGAGTCCTACATTCCAGGTCCGCTCGATCTCCTATTTTACCCATTTACGACTCGCCGTCTGACTTCCAACCAACACCACAAGACATGTGCATTCGTCTAAATTCTTATCAATCCAATCTGCGATAGACTGCTCTCCACGACGTTTTATGTTTTCCCATTCAGCCACTGAAACTGGCTCATTTCCATCTATCACTCCTATGTTTCGTATCTGTTGCACTCAAAATACATCATTATAGTAATGAAAACTGTAGAATACTCTTCGTTTCATACATATCTCCTAGTAATAAATGTGTAACGGATACCCTATATCCATAGGATGATAAATAAGCGAAAACAAACAAAATAAATACGATAAACTTATTTTACCCGTTTTCAGATGGCACTAAAGTCATCTCCGTTTTGCAGTTGATTACATGAGGATTATATTAGGTATACATTTAACTTAATACATGCCAATATTCCATTTAAACCAGATCTACACTCCCCATATCCCCTTTTTTTCAAATGTGTTGCGAGAGAAAGTAGATTAACGTTAGATATATATTATCTTATTAAAAGACATAATTCTGATATATTATTGAGAAAGCGAGGAGTTCATCAGGCCTCTGAATGTCCTTACCCACAGCCTCCTGTTGATCTGCTCAAACACTGCGTCTGCGAGTCCCTGCTGATTCAGGTGGGCGGGATAGGGCCGGATAATGCTGTCGGCCAGCATCTCACTGGTTGATGTTTGTCAAAAGTCCGTACCCCGTGGGTAGCTCTGTCTATCAAGTTCGTACATTGCTGCATTACCGATAGTCTGGGTCTTGTTCTGCGGGGCAGAAGTTACAGAGTGCTGAGGGAAGGTCCTTTTCTTTGTCGCGAATTGGGCAGAGGACACGGTGGCCTTCCTGCCGGACGGTTGCTCCGCCGGGGAACGGCAGACCTATAGGATGACCGCATCCACCTTCTATCAGCATTACATATCCGTATACCAGCCGATAGAAAAATTTGCTGAGCGGGTGTTCCATCTGCGGGAACGGATCATCGGTTTTTCTAGTTCTGACCAAGTACACGGTCCGTGCGATCTCCCAGTACTTTCTCCAGAGTTCCGGGTTCTTAAGGGGCACATCCGCAAAATTCAGGGTCCGGTACATCGTTATGAACCTGTGATGCTGATCCAGCAAATCAGTGCTGTATGGCAGGTAGGCCCTCTGATAGGGGTTGGGGAGTTTTGCTGCCTCACGGCAGATGCATCCTCCGATGTACTGGAGATCAAAAACTGTGTATCTGCTTAGGGCAGTCCCGATCTTTACCACAGCCTCAGCTGTTCCGGCTGCTGCCTGGAGATCCGTGATCGTCTTGCTGATGAGCAGTCCCGCCTCATTGTCTGAAAGAGACAGGCAGTTCATCTGCGGAGAACTGCTGCGGTTCCAAGCAGTGCAAGGATCGGCAGTACTGCGCAGATGGAAGAACGGCAAAGCCAAAGGCTTTGCAGCCCAAAGCGACAGATATGAGGGAGATTCATGAGAAATAGATCAGTGTGAAAACGGATAAATGAATCGCCAGCGGCATCAGGATGTAGCCCTGAGCGTGCCGTTTCCTTTGGTGTCATCAGTGTGTGATATTGTTCGGTTTGTTGCCGGAGCTTGTGCCGCCGGACATCGTGAACCTGCCGCTGGCAACATCCACCCCGCCGTCATAGTTGCCATAGCCTCCACTCGCGGTGTTGCAGACTGGCAGGCGCAAAAGTTGCATGGCAGCGGAACCCGCTGCCCTGCTACTCTCCGAAAAACCCGAGCGCACGCAATAAACCTCATCCCTATCCGGCACGAATATATCTTCACTGTGCCGCATGAATACAAAAAATATCCGCATCAGCGAAAGAAGCAGCCAACAAAAAAACTGCAGGGCAGAAAATCTCAGGAAAAAGTCCAGCAAAAAGAGATGCTGCACGCTTCTGATAGAAGTTATGCCGACACAGTCGGCGACGTGCACGTGCATTGCATGGCAGCGGGACAAACATCTCGCCAGAGGCGCAGTCGTTCCGCTGCCATGCAACTGAAGCCAGGGTATTATGTTGCGGCAGATAGTGACGGCTATCTGACAAAATATCTCTTCTGGTGCCCGAAATGTAACATCCCTCTCGTTGCAAAGACCTGTTTGTGCGGTGTCGAGACTGAGAAAATACCCCTCCAGCAGCCGTATGACATACGTCCCGTTCTCAAAGCCGATCGCGATCTCCTGCAGAGGTTGATCACTGACCGGTTCGGTCCCCGCGCGATCCTGCCCCAGGTGATGGTCTTCAACAAAGCAGGCGGTCTTGACCGCAATGATCTCATCATCGCAAACGGTGTGCGGTTTGCCTGGCTGTGGTTTGACCCCGTTGCGCGGAGTTTCCAGTTTGGCATTGAGGCAGCAGCACTGCCTCACCTCATCGGCAAAGCCGAAAAAAACATCATCGATCTGGAAACAGCCGCGCTGTCACTCCCCGCAGGACGGTTAGGTGGAAAAAAAGTTGCCGTCGCAACCGACGCAATGGATGGTGTCGTCATTCTCAAATACAAATCAAAACACGGCACCGGTATCTTAAAAGACGGCTCGGTCAGGATCAAGGAACTTGCTCGGATCGAGCCAGTGTCCGGCATGGCCAACCCTTCATGGGAGGCCGTTGTTGAACGCAATGCCTTTCATCTCAAAAACATGGAACGGGCCGCTGTCCGCGAGATCAAGCAGAATCTTGGGCTTGCCCCGACTGCGAACTGCTCCTTCTCCGGAGGCAAGGACAGCGCGGCAGCACGGTACATCGCGCAAAAAGCCGGGATATCTGATGCATTTTTCCTCGACACCGGTCTTGAGTTTCCGGAGACGATTGCATTCGTCAAAAGCGAAAACGTCCACATCATCCAAAAGGCAGGTGATTTCTGGCAGGCAGTGGAAAAGGCCGGACCGCCAGGAAAGGATCACCGCTGGTGCTGCAAGCTCTTAAAGCTCAATCCCCTCAAGGCACATCTTGTCGACATCGGTCCATGCGTTACTGTTCAGGGAAACCGATGGTACGAGTCATGGAACCGCGCATCCCTTGACGCTGTCGCGCAGAACCCGAACAACCCGATGCAGATCAATCTCTCGCCGATCCGAGCATGGCGGGCGCTGGACGTCTTCCTGTACCTATGGCTGCGGAAGATCCCCTACAATCCTCTCTACGACCGCGGATATGAGCGGATAGGCTGTTATCTCTGCCCTGCAATGCTCGAGTCTGAGTCTGCGGCTATGCAGACAACCCATCCGGCGCTGGCATCTCGATGGGAGGAGTTCCTCAACCGCTGGGCTGCCGACCACAGCCTGCCGCCGGAGTTCGTCAATTGGGGCCTATGGCGGTGGAAAGAGCTGCCACCGAAGATGAAGGAGCTTGTCCGCCGTGCAAACCTCGATCTCTCAGAAAAACCGATCCGCCGCAGTACTCCGTCCTTGGCTGCCCGTTTGATGCCTGAGGGAAAGGTAGGTGGCATTGCGGGTGTTGGTGACGCCGAGAGCTCTGTTGCGGCTTCCATCGATTGGGGTTCTCTGCGGGCACAATTCCCGATGATAGGCGATCTCATCTATTTTGATAATGCAGCAACTTCGTTTGCTCCTGAGCCGGTGATTGCGGCAATGGATCAGTTTGAGAGGACTTACCGGGCAAATGTCGGCCGAGGTGTTCACCGGTTGACGCGGATTGCGAGCCAGAAGTACTGGCATGCCCACGAAAAGGTTGCGGAGTTTATCAATGGAACGACGGGTACCACTGTGTTCGTGAAAAACACCACCGAAGCTGTGACGATGATTGCCCGAGGCCTTGACTGGAAGCAAGGGGATGTGATCGTGACCACAATTCTTGAGCACCACTCTAATCTTCTGCCGTGGCGGGCGCTGGAAAAGTACGGTGTTGCGATTCGCATCATCGGCCTCCATCCCGACCTCACGTTCGACATGGAGGCATTTGAGGCTGCAATGGCTGACCCTGTCCGACTGGTTGCCACAACGCAGGTTTCCAATGTCACCGGAACGCTCGTGCCAATTGCCAAAATTGTCGCCCTTTGCAGAAAACACAATGCTCTTCTTGCGGTGGATGCCGCCCAATCCGTGCCTCACATGCCGGTCGACGTTACTGCAATGTGTGCGGACTTTGTCTCCTTCTCCGGTCACAAGATGTGCGGTCCCACGGGAACAGGTGTTCTCTGGATGAAAAAACCGATTTTAGAGCCGCTGTTTCTCGGCGGCGGCATGGTTGAGCACGTGGACGATGCCAGTTTCACGCCTGCAGCCGGCTTCCACCGCTACGAGGCAGGCACACCGAACATTGTGGGCGGCATCGGTCTTGGCGAAGCAGTCGCATTTTTAAAAGGGATAGGCATGCAAAATATCGAAGATCGCGAACGGCAGCTTGTCAACCGGCTGATAGAAAAACTCTCTGCAGTTCCTGGTGTGCGGGTGTATGCGCCCGCGGACCCGAAGCAGCGGATTAGTGTTGTTTCTTTCACCATCGATGGCATCCCACCGCACGAGGTCGCCGCATCTCTGGACGATGAAGGCGGTATCATGGTCCGTTCCGGCATGCACTGTGCAGAACCTCTAATGCGGTATCTCGGATGCCAGGAAGGGATGGTTCGGGCAAGTCTTGCGTTCTACAATACAGAGTCTGAGATAGACACGCTTGCGGCAATGGTCCGGGAGATGGCAGCGTGACTCTCGTTTTGACCATTCTCGTGGACTGCGCTGGTGTGATTGGGGGTAGCAGAATCGCCGCGGCAAACGCTCCCATCAAAAAATTCATCTTAACTCACCCGAAGGCCATGCGGCTCCGCATCTCTGTTACTCAGACATTGCCATGTGGTATGTAGGCCCCGAGCCGATTCTCGCTGGAGAGCTTGAATGGATCGATCTGCCGTCCGGCGGCTACCGCTCTTCACTTACCCATGGGGTAAACCTTGCAGGACAGATGCTTTCCGCCGCAAAACCGGATGTCCGGCAGGTTGCCCTTCTCATCTCTGATGGGACCCTGTCAAATCCCGAAGAGATTGTTGAGGCAGTGCTTGCGAAGAGGTTCCACAACTCAGTCACCTGTGTTGCAGCTCCGCTGACTGGTAAGGTGAACCTTGAAGTTTTGCAGATGTTTGCCGGGGATCGCGTGTTTGATGAAACGATCTTTCCGATCCCCATCTCTTCCTTGCCTCTGTTAACGAGACCGTTCCTGCGGCTGTCGCAACACGGTCTGCTGCCGTTACCGCAACACTGACCTGCAAAATCGATCTTGGCAGCGGTGATCCCTTCTCGCTGTCCCTGTCCGGCGGCGATATACTGGTCGCAAAGCAGGAGATACGGACAGCACTTGATCTGTTTGGCAGTGGCGACGATGTAGTTCGAGAAAAAGTGCGAAGTACGTAAGGTGCGTACTCTAATTGTATCGTGTTCATCGGGCAGTCCCTCTTTGATGCCCGCGTATTCGTTCTGCTGCTCCGTCCTCGATCGATTTCATAGAAGTTAGAGGTGAGGGGGATGGCTGTTTTTGGGAGCCAAGAATCGTTTGGAACAATCGGATGCAGTGCCCGTACAATTCAGCATCCGCACTCGCAGAACAAACGCTTAACCCCTCGGTTTCAATACTGCTGCCGACCAATATACGAAACACAGACGCTGTTGGATTTCAAAAGGGGGACATCAGAGTGAAGTATGTAGTTGTAACCGGTGGTGTGATGAGCGGCCTTGGAAAAGGCATCACCGCCGCGTCCATTGGACGAATTCTCATCAATAGAGGCTACCATGTAACCTCCGTTAAAATTGATCCCTACCTCAACATTGACGCAGGACTCATGAATCCTGCCCAACACGGTGAAATCTTCGTCTTAAAGGATGGCGGCGAGGCCGATCTCGATCTCGGAAACTACGAACGTTTCCTCGACATAGACCTCACCAGCGACCACAATCTGACCACCGGAAAAATCTATTCCTCTGTCATTCAGAAGGAGCGCCACGGTGATTATCTTGGGGCAACGGTTCAGATCATCCCGCACATCACCGACGAGATTAAGGATAGAATTAGGCATGCCGCAGAATCATGGACCGACAAAGATGGAAACCACGCTGATATCTGCATCGTTGAAATTGGTGGAACCGTTGGCGACATCGAAAGCATGCCGTTTCTTGAGGCAGTCCGCCAGATGCACTGGGAGTACGGCAGCGGCAATTTCGTCCTCGTCCACGTAACCCTTCTCCCGGCGGACACCATGGGCGACCTCAAAACAAAGCCTACCCAGCACTCCATCAAAGCACTCAGGGAGCTCGGCCTTGAAGCAGACCTGATCGTAGGAAGAAGTACGCTGCCGATCTCGCTGTCCACCAAGAAAAAGATCTCTTCTTTTTGCAATGTTGACGTCTCCTGCGTTATTAGCGCCACCACTGCTCCCGACACCTACCTTGTCCCAATGGAACTTGAAAAGGAGGGAATGGCTGACGTCCTTCTCCCTCTTCTCAAACTCTCTCCCGGCAAACTTGACAGCAGCTGGTACTCCATTGTTTCCTGTGAGTACACCAATCGCGTCAGAGTTGGCATCGTCACCAAATACGGCGTTGAGGATGTCTACCTCTCCATCAAGGAGGCCCTCAAGCATGCAGGCCGCCAGCTCTCCACTGAGGTCGTCATCCAGTGGCTTGATGCAGAGCAGTATACAAAGCAGGACCTCGCCGACATTGACGGCATTCTCATCCCCGGTGGCTTCGGCAACCGCGGTGTTGGGGGCATGATTGGTGCCATTACCTACGCCAGAGAACACAACAAGCCGTTTCTCGGACTCTGTCTCGGCTTCCAGCTCTCGATTATTGAGTACGCCAGAAGTGTCGTTGGCTATCACGATGCAACCAGTGAAGAGATGGGTGACGGAACGCCCATCATCGCAATCCTCCCCGAGCAGGAAGGCGTCGGCGATCTCGGCGGAACCATGTGTCTCGGAGACTATCCAATCAAGCTTGTGGCAGACTCCAAACTCGCCAAACTCTACAGAACAATCGAAATTGTGGAGCGCCACCGCCACAGATACGAAGTCAACCCAAAGTACATCGATGAGATCGAGTCAAAGGGACTCTGGTTCGTCGGAAGAAGCGGCCGGAGAATGGAAGCTCTCGAACTACCGGATCACCCGTACTTCGTTGCAACCCAGTTCCACCCGGAGTTTCGCTCGCGGCCAACCAGCCCCTCGGCACCGTTCATCGGCTTCGTACAGGCATGCCTGGACAAGATGCTGGGTTCAACCCCGCATCAATGCGAGGAACCAAATTCCGTTTGGCTCGAGTTTTTGCATTTTCATAACAGGAAGGCATGAATCAATGGAATCAGTTCTTGTTCTCGATTTCGGCGGCCAGTATAATCAGCTGATAGCCCGCCGCGTTCGTGAGGCAAATGTCTACTGCGAGGTCAAGTCCTGCACTATTTCTCTGCATGATATCAAAACTGGGTGTTACAGGGGGATCATTTTCACCGGCGGCCCGGCAAGCGTATATGTGGAGGGTGCACCGCAGGTTGATCCTGGAATTTTCAGGCTTGGCATTCCCATCCTTGGCATCTGCTACGGAGCGCAGCTCACCGCAGTTACTCTCGGCGGTAAAGTTGTATCGGCTGTTGCGCGCGAGTACGGTAAGACGCCGCTTTTGCTTCGAGAAAGTGAACTCTTCGCGGGCCTTCCCCACGAGACCTCCTGTTGGATGAGCCACACCGACTATGTCAGCGAGGTCCCACAGGGCTTTTGCGTGAGTGCCACGACCAAGGGATGTCCTGCTGCCGGTATGGAAGACCCGGAGAAAAAGATCTACGCCGTTCAGTTCCATCCCGAGGTTCTGCACACGCCTGAGGGAATGGTAATGATCAGAAACTTCCTCTACCGCATCTGCGGCTGCACGGGAACATGGCAGATGTCCTCCTTTGTGGACAGCACGATTGCCTGTCTCCGCGGCAAAATCGGTGACAAAAAAGTTCTCTGCGCCCTTTCCGGAGGTGTGGACTCCGCTGTTGCCGCTATCCTCGTGCACAAGGCGGTTGGCAGACAGCTGACCTGCATCTTTGTAGACCACGGCCTTCTGCGCAAGAATGAGGGTGACGAAGTCGAAGAGGTCTTTCGCAGCCATTATGACATCAACCTTGTCCGCGTTAACGCCGAAAAACGCTTCCTTGTAGCACTTGCTGGCGTATCCGATCCGGAACAGAAGAGAATGATCATCGGTGCAGAGTTCATCCGCGTCTTTGAAGAAGAAGCAAAAAAGATCGGCGCCGTCGATTTCCTCGTACAGGGAACTATTTATCCAGACGTCATTGAGTCTGGTCCTGGCAGTGCAGCCGTTATCAAAAGCCATCACAATGTCGGCGGCCTGCCGAACCAGGTTGGTTTCAGGGAGATACTCGAGCCGCTTCGCATTCTCTTCAAGGATGAGGTGCGTCGTGCCGGAATTGAACTTGGTATTCCGGAAAACCTTGTTTGGCGCCAGCCATTCCCGGGACCGGGGCTTGCCATTCGCGTTATCGGAGATGTCACCCAAGAGAAGCTTGCCGTCCTCCGTGAGGCTGACGCCATCTTGCGTGAGGAGGTGGTTACTGCGGGTCTTGCCTGTGGCATCAATCAGTACTTCGCGGCCCTGACCAACATGCGGAGCGTGGGTGTCATGGGTGATGAACGCACCTATGACTACGCGATAGCCCTTCGGGCGGTGACCACCACTGACTTCATGACCGCCGATTGGGCACAGATTCCCTTTTCGGTGCTGGGAAAAATTTCGAACAGAGTTATCAACGAGGTTCGCCACGTGAACCGTGTCCTCTACGACATCACGAGTAAACCTCCCGCAACTATCGAGTACGAATGAGTGATACCCATGTCACCATCCAAAGAACTTGATGAAAAATACTACATGCCCGCCTTTGGACGGGACATGGAAATCGTCCGAGGCAAAGGTAGCTATGTCTGGGACAGCACCGGTAAGAAATACCTCGATCTCGTCGCAGGCATTGCCGTCTGCAACACCGGCCACTGCCACCCGGCAGTGACCGGTGCCATCTGCAGGCAGGCCCAGACACTGATTCACTGTTCAAGCCTCTACTACATTCCAGGCCAGGCAGAATTTGCCGCGAAGCTATCGGCGGCTTCTGGTCTCGGTAAAGTCTTCTTTGGAAATTTTGGAGCGGAAGCAAATGACGGGGCAATAAAGCTTGCCATCCGTTCGACCGGCCGCCATGAATTCACCTCTTTCGAGCATGATTCCCACGGAAGAACTGTCGGATCCCTTGCCTGTACACACAAACCTGATATCCGCGTCCCGTTTGAGCCACTCGGCATTCCCTGTACATTCATCCCGTACGGCGCCGTCGAGGCTCTCAAGGGATGTGTCACCAAGAAGACTACAGCTGTAATCTTTGAGCCGATTCAGGGTGAAACCGGTGTCATTATTCCGCCGAACGACTTTTTCCAGGAATCCGGGACATCTGCGATGAGGCAGGTGTTCTCATGATCTGTGACGAGGTACAGACCGGTATGGGTAGAACGGGAAAATGGTTTGCCTTCCAGCATTCGCGGGTTCTGCCAGACATCATTAACCTTGCAAAAGGTGTTGCCTCCGGTGTTCCTATTGGTGCAATCATTGCCCGTGACTGTCTTGAATTTACCAAGGGTGGGCACGGCAGTACCTTCGCCGGAGGACCGATCGCTTGTGCCGCAGGAAATGCGACGTTTGATGTGTTGAAGTCGGTTGTTCCGCGGGTGGTATCCAAGGGTGAGCGGTTCAGAAAAGGTCTTGAGAAGCTGCATTCGCGGGTCCGGGGCCTGATGATTGGATTCACCGCATGCGAAAAAGCCCCGGCAATCGCAGAGTACTGCAAGGAGCACGCTGTCTTAATCAATGTCGCTGGAGACGAGAACATCAGAATTGTTCCTCCGTTAATTATTGAGAGCCGCGAGATTGATCGTGCCGTTGGAGTCATCAATGAAGCTGCAGAGTCTGTGTGAGCACACGCTCTGCCGCAGCCGTTATACAAAGACAGGTTATGTCTTCGCAAAGTCTCTGGCCGAGACTGCCGAGGCGTCTTGGTTTGAGGGGGTTGCCAGGCTTGGTAGCAATAAAAATCCGCATCCACTGCCACCCGTAGTAATGGGGGCGGCTGCGGTGGTGCAGGCTGGCATTCTTGTCCTATCCAGTGCAAGCTTCCATTGGCTTGGTGATACCTTCATCCGTGTCTCTGTCGGCGATGAGTGGGAAAATGATCTGTTTCTTGCGGTGGTGAAGCAGCTGTGATGATCGGGATTACGGGGACGCCAGGGACGGGGAAGTCTGCTGCTGCGGCAGAACTTCGTTCTCGGGGGTTTCCTGCCCTTGATCTGAAGATGACAACTGCACCGTTTGTGGCAGGTCGCGATGAGGCCCGCAATGTTGACGAGGTGAATGTTGATGCATGGGTGACGGGGTTCTCCTGCATCGACGGATATGTTGAGGGTGCCCTTGCCCATTTTCTCCCCTGTGGCAAGATTGTTGTATTGCGGTGCAGGCCCGATATTTTGCGAACACGCCTCATTCCTCGGGGCTATGCTCCGGAAAAAATTCGCGAGAACTGTGATGCTGAGGCGTTGGATGTGATCTTGACCGAGACCACCGAGGTGTTTGCACCGGAACAAATATATGAGATAGAGACGACAAATAGAGATATAGTTTCTGTGGCAGATCTGATTGTATCCTTCGTGACGGATGAGATTCCCGCCGGTTTTGGAACACTGGACTGGTCTGCATATCTGGACCCTCTGCTATGACGCTTGATTCCTTCCGTCACAAGGTTGAGTTTGTTGCAACGCCGCTTGCAAAGACCATGGTGGTTCTGCATCTGACGCCAAATGCCAGTACGGTTCTGGCGCTGGTTGCCGCCGCAGCCGCAGGCATATTCTTTTGCTGCGGCCGGGTGCTGCCCGCGGTGGTGTTGGTCGTTGTCAGTGCCTTTTTTGATGCGATCGATGGTGCGGTCGCTCGTCTGACCGGCACTGCAGGTCCGACCGGTGACTATCTGGATCATGTCTTCGACCGCTATGCTGATATCTTCATCATCACGGGAATCCTTGCGTGGGGTATGCGGGCATGGAGCTGTCCTGTTCCTGCCTGGATTGTCGGCGTGTTTGCCTTGACGGGTGTTTTGATGTCTTCGTATCTGGGGACGCAGGCACAGGCTGTTGGTTTGAAGCGGAACTACGGCGGGCTTCTCGGACGTGCCGACCGACTGATTCTGCTCATCATTTTTGGTGCGGCTGAGGCAGTTTTGCCTTCCCTGCAGCTCTTTGGACTTTCGGCTCTCGGATGGCTACTGGTTGTGTTTGGCGTGCTTGGACATGTGACGGCAGTACAGCGGTTTGCGAATGGGTGGTGGGAGCTGCATCTTTGATCTGCAGGGAAAACAATGCTACTCTGGAAGGGCGTGGTTACTCAAAGAAGGCCTCTTTACATGGAATGGCCCATAAAGTTCGCAATTCTACTCCACTCAATGGATGCGTTTTTGGTATAATGTGTAATGCATGTATTTTTGCAGAATTGTGGTGAGATAGAGGTGACAGGACACGTTTTTCACGTTTTGACATCCATCTACATCGTAATAATCAAGGGAGATAAGGTTACGGAATTATCAGTTTGAATGGGAACTGATCTTCAAATCTGAAATATAACGGTCTATATCAATAGAAAACGACGAAACATTTCTATATTGTCACTAAAGCCGATAAGCCCGTTACAAAAAAAGAAGGGTGAAATATTTAAGCTATTATTTTGCTTGTTACCATCCACGTGGTACTGTTCGAGTAGCTCCAACGCTGGATGTCCAGTTCACCGCAGATCTCGGAAAGTATGGCAAGGTTTGTCCCGACCTCTTTTGAGGAGAGTCCAAGGTCTGTAGCAATGTGCTTTGCCTTGAAGAAGCGATTTCCCTTTGCCACACCCGCCTTCAGATAACCAACGATCCGAGACTGGGTGTCGTTATATCTTTCACGAATTGTTTTAGGTTCGGTCATAATGACTCACCTCACGTAAGTATAGGGCGTTTACCATTATAAAGATAATGCCTATTACATTCTATTTTCGAAAAATTCATTTGGATATCAATAGTTGTGAAAAAATTGCAGATATTCCCGCATGCGCATCAGACCCCCTCAACCGGGAACTCTGAGATCTTCTCGATCATTTTGGCAATAACCTCAGACCGCATGCCCTCGACAAACTTAATACTCCCGACCACTAGATGACCGCCGCCGGAGATTCCAGCACCCGGCATCTCATCTCGCATGGATCTGACCATTTGAGGAATATTCATCTTCACGCCCCGGGATCGGATAACCGCGAAGTCGGGGCCGAGACCAAGGGTCACAACCGGTTGATTCTCGTAGCGCTTGCAGAGAATATCATGGACCTCACCGGAGGACTTTCCGGGCGGCGGGAAGGTGAACCGATGGGCAAACATCTCAACATCCGCGAGGAAAAGATTCGCCCCGGACGAAAGAACCTGATCCTTGACATGCGGCATCATCGTGTTCATCTGATCCTCAATTGCCGCATTTGCTTCGGTTACGAGAAGAGAGACCAGCAGGTTGTGGCGTTCGGGAGCATTGTTCATGTTCAGAATGTCCTTTACAATTTCGCGGCCATCGTTGAACCGGAGCCAGTACTGCTCATAATCCAGTGCAAGGGCCATATCCTTGCATTCGTCGCGGGTGTACTTTCCGTTGATTAATGCTAGATAAGATTCAAGCTCAGGAGCCTCGCTCCGGTCAGCAACTCCTGCAATCGATGGGGAGTGCAGAATCTTCTGTTCAACCTCTGGATGGATGAGCCGGGCAATCTCAGTTCCCAGCATTCCCGCCGTCACGCCGAAGTCGCCGCCGACATGGTATGGATTGACGTGGGCAAGCAGGTACCTGCCAATCTTTTCGTCTGGATGGTGGTGGTCAGCCACGACCACATCCAGCTGATAGACCTCCGTCATCTTGTAGGAAGGCATATCCTCTTCGGTCGAGCCGTTGTCCATCAGAAAAATCAACGGCAGTTTCTGGCCAAATCGGACATGATCCTTCAGCATCAGATCAAGATCGCGAGTCACATCTTCGATCTCGTAGAACGGTGCTTTGGATGGAGACCGGCGGAAGAGGAAGTTGTCCTGATCCGGATCGCCGCCATTGTCGCGGATAAACTGAAGTACCGCCATCTCCACCGAGACCGCAGCACAGATGCCGTCCGCATCCGCATGGTGGCGGAGAATGATCGGTTGCTGGGTTAAGACTGCGCGGCGCACAATCTTCGCAAGCTTGCGCATCTCAGGCCAGAGCGCGTCAAGCACCGCGCTTTTGACTAAGGGTGAAACATCGGGAGGTTCGGCACGGGCTTCAAGAGCCCTGTTGATCCTTGCCCGGATTGTGTTGGCTTCGGCGCCTTTGAGAACGTACATGTCCGCAACCTCGACCTGCATCTGGTTGTTTCTGCGGGTTGCCTCACCGAAGATGCGGACGATGTCACCGAAGCTGACCTCGGGAAAAGAGCGAACGCCAGCTTCGGTGAAGGCTGCGGCGTCTTCAACACCGGAATCATCACAGACTGTAAAGATAGTGGGGCCTGAGGTTTGCTTGATTTGTACAACATCCGCCTCAATAATAACATTTCTACCGATTTTATTTTTCAGGTCAGAAAGGCGGGACAGCATGATCTTTTTGGTTATCAGCTGTGTCTCATAGCTTGTCTCGGGAAGCTGGATCTCGCGAAGATCAATATTGCCGTTCGATCGGATTTGATTGATCTGTACCAGAATCTGATCTCGTTCCTTCTTTTCGGTTTTGACATTGCTTTTGTGCAGAAGTCCTTTTATACGGTCGTTTAGGTGAACAAACGTACCGAATGCTGCAAACCCATGAACTTTTCCCAGATACACTTGGCCTTCTACAATATCATCAACATCACAATCCGGCCCGAGCCGATATACCATATCAATCATATCTATATAATTACTCCAAATCTTCAAAATCTTTTCTTTTACCCGTGTCCGCATCGCATGGGCCGTACAGTCTCTCTTCCCCGCCACACCTCCCGCGTACCGCCAGCAGATCTTCGGTACGGTTGATGGGTTTATTGCCAGTATCCGTCATTTCTTACTTTAGTAATGGAGTTTTCTGACTATTTAAGTCATAGTTTTGGAGAAGACGAGAGTGCAACTCTGCCAAAAAAGATATTTTTTCCAAAAAAGGATTGTCGACCGGTTTTCCCGGGGATTGCTCCGCCGTCTCCCTGAGAAAAAAGGCGGCTAAAGCGGCCCTAATGCAATCATATAATCGTAAAACTCCCTAAAATGATCAGCCGCTTATATCTGGCAATTCCGCTAAAATCTCCTGCAGCAATACAGCGAGAGCATTCCTCGAAAAAGATCTGATTAAAGCTCGGTTCTCTCTTGCCTGATTTCACGGAGTTTGCGAATCGCATGCGATGATCGTGCAAAGAATGCAGAGAGAAAAAACGAAAATTCCGCTGACCAGACATCGGTGCCTGAGAGAATTTCGTAGCCGAAATCCTCCATTACCCCCCGGACGTGTTTTCCAAGAGCACCGGAGAGGATTTTGGCTTTGTCGGAAAGCAGAGACTCAGCCGTTGTATATTTGCGGCGGACCTCGGTGTAGTAGCGGTCCCCATCGATCCAAGGACCGGCAAAATCTTGCTGCAATAAATACTTGTCCACGAATCGATCGGCGTTTTCATGGTTCCAGATCGGCGGTCCGTCGTGGATGGCAAGCGCTGGAAGCCTCGATACGAGCAGTTCAAAGAGAATCAGCGAATTTTCAGTCCCCATGGCAGCCTCGGCGCGATGAATCTGGAAGTCTTCTGCAACGAGCATTGTTTTGATGGATTGCATGCTTTTACGCAGCTGCGGGACAACTGTATCGGCAACATACGGAGGGGTCTTAAATCGGATTGCAAGCATTGCGGTTTCCCGCGCTTTGAGAACTGCGGCAAAATCGGTCTTTTCCATCTGGATTGAAGAATCGGTGATAAAGTAGAGGCGGTTGGGTGCTGTACAGTAGTCGCGGGCAAGCTCCACGAACTCGGCAAACCTTGTCTGGGTGAGGGCTGCGGCAACGTTACGGTCTTTGTCGGTCGGGTCGATGACAATCAGCGGTTCGGTGAATTTTTTGCGGGCGGCTTTTTTGTTGGGATAGTGTCCTTCGATATCAATTACTTCACTGTACTGGAATACGGATGCAGCTTGCATGAATGCAGAAAACCCGCCGTAGGCAAGAATAAGAAGCTCGCAGAGATAGCCGGAGAAGCCGCCGATCATGTGGTCAGAACCGTAGACGCCACCGCCTTTGGTGAATTGTTTGAGGAGGAGAATGTCGTCTCTGAGAGGGCCTATCTTTGGGAGAAGATAACGGGTATGAAATGGTGTCCGGTCAACTGCGCACTTCATCTCACCCGCTGAGGCTACCTGATAGCAGGGGACGAGATCAATGTCAAAGCCTTCGATGACGGCGCTGAGGTAGGGGTGCTCGGCATACTTTTCTTCGGCAATTCCGGAAAATTTTTCGACAACGGCATACGCTGCGGCAAGTCCTTTTTCTTGCATCTCCTCGCGGGAAAGTTCTGGCAAAAAGAGCATAAATATGTCAATATCCTTGTCATCTCGAACCCATGTACCGCGGGCGACAGAGCCGGCCATCATGGCTGGAACACCGGCAACTTCATAGACTGCCGCAATGAGTTTTTCTCCTATTTTCTGTGCAGTAGCGCGTTCGGTATCGGTTGGGAGCACGCGGTCAAGGACTTCCTGTTCGATTGGATCTCTAATCACAGCTTCACCCCTGCAAGCGTTTCATATATAGGCCCTGCAGGGGTTAATGTACTCTTTTTGAGTACGACCTCACCGATGCGGCATATGCCGAACTGTTGATTCTCAATGGCGACACTTTTTGGCAACAGTGCAGGCGAGTATTCATTGACACGGGCAATGGTAAGATGCGGGGAAAAAGATTTGATCACTGCTCCGCAGTTTCGCGAGTCGTAAAGTTCCGCTGTGTTTGGCACGGCTTTGCCGGGCGGCAACTGCCCTGCTGGTTTTGTGAGATTAATGGGGAGCAGCAATGCATCGATCTGCCGGGCAAGATCAGTAGTTGCTCCGTCGTCTTTAATATCGGCTTTGATGATCAGTGCTGGTTTGCCGAACGTACTGACTCTGGAGACAGTTAGCTGATACGGAACAGCGTGGATCTTCGCCAAAACCGCAGTAATTCTGGGAATCTGCACTTCAGGAACTTCGCCGAGGAATTTGAGGGTGATGTGCATCAGAGGAGGTTGCACTGCGGCAAGCCGTGCAGGGGTTCCCTGCAATTTTTTTGCAGCGGCTGCGAGGTTGTTTCTGATCTTGTCGGAGGATTCAACAGCAATAAAAGTCCGCACCATTCTGTGAAGTACATGGACAGCCAGAAAAATAGGTTTTGCGGGTTTATGCTACCGGTAGAGTTTTTCAAAAACACGGACGACATCTATTGACGCAGCAACATCATGTACGCGGATAATGTCGGCACCGTTCTGCAAAAGGTAGAAGAGTACTCCAAGCGTTCCGCAGAGCCGTTCGTGTACTGGCTTTCCGATTGCATCGCCGATGAAGGTTTTGCGGGAGACTGCGGCAAGTAGTGGACAGCCGTACTGCTGCAGATCGGAGAACTGCCTGCAAAGGTCCCAGTCTGCTTCAGATGGTCTATCGGCAATCCATTTGCCTACACCCGGATCAAGGATGAGATCACAGATACCATACTGCTCTGCACGGCTGCAGATCTCCCGCATGGCGGCATGGGTCTGGGTTAGGTCGAGCGGATCGCCGGGATGTTTATGTGCTGCCATGGCGATTACGGGCAGGCCTGTATCAGCGGCAATTTTCGCATAGATAGGGTTTCCTAGGCCATTGATGTCGTTGATGGCTGCAAGATCGTAGTGAAGGACGGCATCCAGTACTTCGGGATGCATGGTGTCGAGCGAGAGAATAGCATCGTATCCGTCCAATTCCTTCATTGCGGCGAGAACGCGTTCGCGCTCATCTGCTACTGTTAGCGGCGGTGCGTCAAGCGCGGTGCTGCGAGCGCCGAGGTCGATGACGTCTGCTCCTTCGCCGATCATTTTTTCAACACGGGAGACGACCTGATCACAGGGAGCGAATGAACCAAAAAAAAAAGATTCGGGGCTGAGGTTGAGAACACCTATGACTTTGGGGGAAGCTCCCCCACCAACACAGATATCTCTTATCCGTACTGCCACCTGAACCTCCCAGAGAATTATTCTCGGATCTCCGGATAGAGCGGATAGCGCAGACAGAAGGCTGTTACGTCTTCTTTGGTTTTGGCGATGAGTGTGGCATCATCGATGTGGTGGAGGACGTGGGATATCCACTCCCCAATCTGCCTGCACTCTTCTTCCTTCATGCCGCGGGTGGTGATAGTTGGCGTTCCGAGACGCAGACCGGAGGTTTCAAACGGAGAGAGATGCTGGCGGGGAATGGTATTTTTGTTGACGGTGATACCTGCTTTGCCAAGTACAGTTTCAGCCTGTTGGCCGGAGATACCCTGCTCGGAGAGGTCAAGGAGGCAGAGGTGATTGTCAGTTCCACCGGTAACGAGCCGGAACCCATTATCGGCAAGGGTTTGTGCGAGGACTTTGCAGTTTTTGATAACCTGTTTTGCGTACTCTTTGTACTCGTTGCTCAATGCTTCGCGAAAACAAACGGCTTTTGCAGCGATGACCTGCATGAGTGGACCTCCTTGGAGACCGGGAAAGACTGCTTTGTCAATAGCATTTGCATACTCTTTGTTGCACATGATGACACCGCCTCTTGGGCCACGGAGGGTCTTGTGTGTGGTTGAGGTTACGTAGGTGGTGATGCCTACGGGGGAGTTGTGGAGACCAGTGCAGCAAAAGCCGGAAATGTGGGCAATGTCTGCCATGGAGCGGGCCCCGACATCTTCGGCGATTTCGGCGAAGGCCTTAAAGTCGATTTCACGGGGGTATGCGGAGGCCCCGCAGATGACTAAGTCTGGTTTGACTTTGCGGGCAAGAGCTGCAATTTCTGCATAGTCCAAAAGCTCGGTGTCGAGGCTGACGCCATAAGGGGTGACAAGGTAGTATTTACCGGAAATGTTGGCAGGATCTCCGTGGGATAGGTGGCCACCGTTGTTGAGGCCCTGACTGAGAATTTTGTCGCCGGGTTTGAGGAGGGAAAGATATACTGCTTCGTTTGCCTGACTGCCGGAGTGCGGCTGAACGTTTGCGTGTTCTGCGCCGAAGAGGCAACAGAGCCGATCACGGGCGATGTTTTCGATCTGGTCATGGAATTCGCAGCCGCCGTAGTACCTTTTTCCGGGGTAACCTTCTGCATATTTATTGGTGAGAATAGTTCCCATGGCTTCCATGACTTCACGGGCGACAACATTTTCGGAGGCGATGAGCTCGAGTCCCTCGACCTGACGCTTGTACTCCTTATTGATGAGGTCAGTTATTTCGGGATCAAACCGCCGCAAAAACGACATATCGGTTGTTTGGGCAAAAAACGACATATTTCATTATTGGATCCAGAACGTTATAACTGTCTCGGTCACGGAAAAGCTGCAAGCGTTCTGCTTGCAGCGTTGCCGGGCAGCGGATTCCCTACATCAGATGGCAGTGGGGCAAGCGTTTCGCCAGATGCGTAGTCGTCCCACTGTCATGCAACTTCAGCGTTTCCCAATCTGCCCATCCACAAACCGGATCATCGAATACAACCCGTCTGGAATCGGATGCACCTCAAGCATCGGTGAAAACTCATGCACTGTCACTCCTTTTCTCACCAAATATCCAAGATATGTCCCCACAATACTCGTATCCTGGCCAGAACTAGCAAATCCAAGAATTCTGCCGCTTGCAGGATCCACCGTCAGATCCATCGTCCCAACCGACCCATCCTGCACATACCACACTGAATCCGGACCAGCAATATTTGGTGACGAAAACGTCTGCCCGGACTCTCCTGCCGTAGGACAGACTGTATAACCAAGACCGAGTACCACTGTAAATGGAATGCGGGAAAGATCAGCAGTCCGCGGCTTTCCGAGGATTGCATCAGCTGCCACAAATCCCTGCATGCGGGCTACTGGTGTAAAGTACGGGGCGCCCAGCACATCACCGCAGGCATATACTCCTGAAGTCGACGTCTCCATCCGCTCATTCACCGCAATCGATCCGTCGGCATTTTTCAAAACACCCGACACATGCGGGCTTGTCGGTCGCATGCCGGTTGCAAACAAAACTGCATCGCAAGGGAACATCTCTCCACCCGTAACGATGCTCTCAACTCTCTCAGATCCGATCACACATTCCAGAGGACGATGCGCATAAATCTTCACCAAAGAAAGATCCTGCCGGACCGTCTTGTGCATCCTCTCCGGTAGCATGGAAAGAAGATCATGCCGTGCAAACAAAGAGACCTCCACACCAAACGCCGAAAAGATATAAGCAAACTCCGCCGCAGAGATACCGCCGCCGATGATTGCCATCTGCTCCGGCAGCTCCTGCATCGACCGGATCGTCCGTGCAGTGTAGGTACCTGCAAGATCTGCACCAGGCACATCAGGAACATTCACCTCCGCACCGCAGGCAATCATCACCGGCTCCGCATCGCGGGGAACTCCATTCACGTACACCGTTTTTCCATCAAACCCGGCGGTGACCCCGTACTCGATCTTCACGCCAGCTTTCAGCGTTTCCTGCTACAGAATCTGAGAAAGCCGCGCCAGAATCTTTTCCAAATTCCGCATCACATACGGATACCGCACCGAAACATCGCCGGCGATCGCGCCGGCGGTTCGCAGAAACTCGATGTTCGTAATAGCGCGGGCAACATCATTCAGTCCACAAATCAGCATGCACCCGTCATGCACACACTGGCCGCTAAGGGCACGTTTTTCCAAAAGAGTGACATCCCTGCCGGCCGGATCCCCGCCGATAACAAGGATCATTTAAAACACTTCGCAGCCTTCATCCGATGGAACTGTCAGTTCCTCACCGGTATATGCATTCACTTCAACAATGTCCTTCTTGCCGCGGATTTGCCAAACAGGCACATACACTTTCTCAACAGTCACTTTTATATCATCCCGGGAAGGACGGAACTCCTTCTCCTCAGCGAAGATAGCATCGCCAGAAACAGTCTTGATCCGCACGCGTTTGGTGAGCTTTTGCATTAGGTCCTCACACACCCTCTCTGTAATCTCTGTCTTTGAATTCACTGGACTCATCACATCTGCATCCGCAGGAACCATACCGGGAACCGGAACAACTTCACCGAAGTCTGCCGCAAGACCGTTAATGGCGTTCACCCAGCCGGAACCCTCATCCTCAAAATTCACCACCTTTCCCTTGTAACCTGCCTCTCCGCGGCTCGTGTACTGATAGTACCAGTATGGAATCATTCGGAGCACCATCGGTCCTTCCTGATGGGCAATTTTTACCGCATCGCGACCAGTAATCCGGATCGGCAGCAGCAGATCTCTAACAACGCCGGATAGAGGGAGTAGAGGAGGAGCTGCAGTATCGGAAACAACCGGCAATAGCTCGTCCAGATCAAACTGCTCTGAATAAATCCGTGCCATCGTCGCAGCTGCAATATAGCGCTCAAGTTGTTCTCTTGACCAGATGTCCGCCTCCTTTGGGCGGAAATCCGTGTTGCCGGTAAAGATCAGTTTATCACACATGACCTTTGTGTCCTCGAGCATTATTGTGTACGGTGTCATATCAAACCGCTGCAGAAGATTAATATCATCGGAACAGAGGACTAGCAGGCATTTTTTTCCACGGATTGCCGACAGATTGAACAGCCCTTGTTCCCCCTCCGTATCATATCCTGCGGTCTCAAGAACACGGTGTATCTCGATGACAGCATTTGTGTGTACAAGTTTACCCATACTCTGTATCTTTATTGATGTCATAGTCAAAAAATACTTTGTAAAACGCCGGATCAATCCCTAAACAAATATTTATACATCACAGATCGATAGGTTAATGATAATAGCTTCAATTTAGGTGTTTTCTTTGAAACTGCGGAAATTAGCATTGATGATAGCGGGGTGTCTTGTGCTCGTGCTCATTGTGGTATCGGCGGCAGCGTCCCAGGTTCCCTACTCCACGGCTGGGATTGAGTTCTTTGCATCGATCGAGGGTGGAAGCGAACTCATTCCCGGGACCGAGTCCGACTTTACGATCAAACTGACAAATAATGCACAGTATGAAATTGTTACTGCCGAATCTGGCATTCAGCGTCAGTATGATGCGGCAACCCCGTATTCACTCCGGGTATCCCTTGAGGATGCCGATGGTATCACCATAAAGACCGATACGCAGACGATCTCTCAGATCAGTCCCGGCAAGTCCGCATCCTTAACTTACCGTATCTCCGTTGACCAGTATGCAACCCCCGAACCGCGTACCCTCAAAGTCCATGTTGTCTACAATGAACTCTCCGCCGTTGATGACTATGGAGACGTACTCAGATACTACTGGTCAAACGACCGTGCAAGGGACGTCCCTCTTAAAGTCACCATCCGTTCTCAGGCTACCCCCGAAGTCATGGAAATCTCCAGCAAAAACATCAGTGTCGGAACCTCAGGCCTCCTGACCCTCACAATCAAGAATGCCGGTGGCATGGATGCATCGAACGCCTATGCAACGCTCATATCATCCACTGGCACCGGATCCTCTGTCATCGTGCCGGTTGAAAGCAGCGTCTTTATCGGCGACTTCCCCGCAGGTTCCACCCGGGCTGTTACCTTCAAGGTCTCTGTTGCAAGCAATGCAGAAGTAAAGAAGTACCCGGTCAGTCTCCAGCTCGTCTATCAGGATAATTACGGCGTTAACCAGAGATCTTCCCCGGTTATCGTGGGGATTCCAGTCGATGGTAAAGTCGAGTTCAAAGTAACGAATGTTGAGGCAGTTCTGGCTCCGGGGGGCAAGGGATTAATCAAGGTCACCTATCAAAATACCGGAAACACCAGAATTTACAGCGCCACCGCCCGCCTGAGTGCAGTTGATCCGTTTTCCTCTAACGATGATTCCGCACATTTGGGAGACATGGCGCCGGGAGACTCAACCGTTGGCATCTATGAAGTAACCGTTGACGGTTCTGCAACCGTGAAGAAGTACGGTCTTGATACCGAAATTCGATACCGCGATGCAAACGACAACAGCATCCTCTCCAAATCGATGAAAGCAGTGGTTGATGTCAAAGACCAGTCTGGCCCCCTATCCTTCTTCACAAGCCCGATTTTTATCATCATCATCGTAGCAATCGTATTAATCGGCGGTTATTACATGTTCATGAAGCGCAAGGGCAAGGTATAATCTTCTCCCTATACTTTTCAGATTTTTTGGTATCGATGTATCATAGCAGGCTGACAGCTTGAAGCCGCTTATGGGAACTTTTATTGATGAAAGCCAGAACCTGCTCCTCAAGAGGGTTTTCCGGCACAAATTCGTGTTCTTCAAGACGAATCAACGCAGCATCCAGTTCGGGATAGGTGATGCCAAGCTCGCCCTCATCGCTTTGCCCTTCCCAAAATCCTGCGCTCGGCATTTTGTCGACGATGGAACGGGGAATCCCAAGCTCTTCTGCAATTGCAGCCACATCCTTTTTCCACAGATGCAGGAGCGGCTGAATATCGGCTGCCGAATCCCCCCACTTGGTACTGTAGCCGATCATGTACTCAGTTTTATTTGAGGTTCCACAGACAAGCGCATCCCGGGATGCGGCAATGTTATAGAGCGTTGCCATCCGGAGACGGGCAGTATAATTGCCCCGAAGAACAGGAGTGTCTGTCAGACTGGGATCTGCAAACGCCGCAGCAACAACGCTGTCCAACGGAACCGTGATCAGCTCAATCCCAAACTTGTCACAAAGCTCCTTTGCACCTGCATGGTCCAATGGACTGTTTGTGGATACGGGCATGCTGACACCGAGCACGCGCTCGGGACCCAGTGCTTTTGCTGCAACAACAGCTGCGACAGCCGAGTCAATCCCCCCGGAGATGCCGACAACAACACCTCTGGCACCTGATGTCCAGAGTATCTGGTGGATAAGATCCTTCATCTGGGTGATAGAGCACCCGATATCCCTACACTGCATTATTGTTTCTCTCCTGATAAAGTTGGACCAGAGCGTCGCGGACCTGTACTAAGGCCCAAGGAGCCGCTGGATGATCTGCCGAAAAATTTTCGAGGAAGGTACAGATGTCCGCAGTAAATGGATTGGATGGACCCGCGCCGCAGGGACCAGCCCACTCGTGATGCCTGGCATACAGGTACACTTCATTTCGCGGGGTTGTTGTAAGCGGGGACACAATTTTTCCGTCGGCTGTATCGAGCACCTGCACCGCATCACCGGAACAGATCATCCCAAGAAAACCACAGGCGTAGTCATCAAGCGTATCTGCCGTCATCACGACTGTTGCATCAGCGGGATCGACGGAGGAGGATATGTCGCGGCGGTCCGCAAGGATTTTGGCAAGGAGGTGCGAAAGTACAAAGGATTCGGCATCTCCTCGATCCTCGACAAACAACTGTGTACCGGAGGCAATCCCTCCACATTTGCGAATCCTGCGCTTTGCCCTTGCTTCAAGGCAGAGGGCGGCATGAGGCGTACAGAGTGCCGCTCCTGCACAGGGCGGAACGATTGCCGCCTCCTTCCTGCACCGTGAACACTGCATAACTAGTATAATTGGCGTTCGTCGACTATGTAAATTCGTCCTTCCGCGGCATTGTATTTTGGCATGCAACAGATATGTTTTGCCTTGACAGGGATTCGCTGTCTTGCTTTTGGCTTCAGATTCTTCTCCAAGATTAAATGGAGGAGATGTAACCGCTAATTTAACAGTCTTATCAAGTAATAAATCCACAAAATCTACACTGTTTCCGTGATACAAAACACATTTTGCATTAGAGTTGTATGTTATAGCCTGTATTATCAATGTATCAAATACTCTCTTGTTTTCCCGATTATTCAGCCCGAAACTGAATTTTTCGGTGTAGTTCTGGAGGTATTTCACGGAGTTGGCACTGAAAGTGAATGAGAGCCTCTCCTGTTAAAAGGAGACACGGTTTTTTCCCCGCATCTTTTTTTCACAAGCCATTCGGAAAATCTGCGTCCTTTCCCAGAAGACGAAAATTAACTATCTGCTCGGCGCCTCTTGCCATATTACGCCGCAGAGCTATGCAGCCGGAACTCCCGACGTTGCTCAGAAAAAAAGACATGAATTGCTGGCACATGCCTCTGATAGAAGTGTGCAGTGTTGCAGGGCAACGGGTTCCGCTGCCATGCAACTTTCTCACGTGCAGGAGAGCTTCACTAAATCTTCTTTGACCGTTGAGCTTGGCTGAAGCCCAAAGGCCTCGACAAGCACGTTCAGGATATCTGGTGAGACAAAGGCCGGCAACGACGGACCGAGCATAATATTCTTGACACCAAGATGGAGCAGAGCGAGAAGCACCAGCACCGCTTTTTGCTCGTACCAGGCGATGTTGTAGGAGACTGGCAGATCATTGACATCGCAGCCGAAGGCATCGGCAAGTGCGAGGGCAACGACCACAAGACTGTAGGAGTCGTTGCACTGGCCTGCGTCAAGCACGCGGGGAATACCGTCGATGTCCCCCAGATCAAGAGCATTGTACCGGAATTTTGCGCAGCCTGCCGTGAGAATCACGGTGTCCTTCGGCAGGGCTTTGGCAAACTCGGTGTAGTAACTGCGGTGTTTATCGCGGCCATTGCAACCTGCCATCACGAAAAATCTGCGGATCTTCTTTGCGTTGATCAGCTCAATAATCTTCGGGACGATGGCAAGAACCGCATCATGCGCGCAGCCGGTCAGGAGATCGGGACGGCCGAGGTCTTCGGGTGGGCGACAGGTTTTTGCAAGGGCGATGAGGGCAGAAAAATCCTTGCTGTCATCCGACCGAGCGCCGATATGTGAACAGCTGGGGAAGCTGACCGCACCGGTAGTGAACACCTTCTCTGCATATGCCGGCGCAGGAGGCACCAGACAGTTGGTCGTAAACAGTATTGGGCCGTTGAACATGGGAAGTTCACTGCGCTGCTCCTCCCACGAACCCCCGAAATGGCCGCGAAGATGCGGGTACTTTTTGAAGGCAGGGTATGCATGGGCCGGCAGCATCTCGCCGTGGGTGTAAATGTCGATCCCTTCGTTTTGTGTTGCTGCAAGCAGCAGGGCAAGATCTTTCAAGTCATGACCGGTCACAAGAATGCCCGGCCGGACACCGACTCTCGTTGAGACATTGGTTATCTCTGGAATGCCGTAGGTCTGGTTTGCGGCATCAAGCAGTGCAAGCACTTTTACGCCGTACCCACCGCATTCAAGAACAAGCGCCGTCCGCTGATCGATAGCGATAGCCTCGAATCGTGAGGCAAGCGCATTGCGGATGAACCGGAGAATGTTGTCATCCGTTTTTCCCAGGGCGAGGGCATGCGAGTAGTAGGCGGCAAGACCCTTTACACCGAATAGCAGCAGAGAGTAGAGCGAACGGACGTTCGTATCTGCAATCGCATCAAGTCCGGAGGAGCCGCTGAATGCCGGCTCACCTGCAGCTTTTGGCAGAGAGCTGTAGTGTTCGGTGATGCAGGAGAGATACTCCGCAAAACGTACCTCGTCAAAGCTGACGTTGGTCAGCGTGGCAAACAGTGATTCAAGAACACACGGTTCCAGCTCGGCATCTGCCGCCTTTGCCCGATACGCAAGGGCTGAGAGGGCATACAGAACCTTGTCTTGTGCCTCTGCGACGGTTTTGTTCTTTCCGCAGGCTCCGCCCAGGGTGCAGGCGGGCATTATTGATTCTTGGCATTGCTGACAGTACATAGTTGTATATTTTCAACATAACAATACAAACTTATTGGTTTGTAATAATTATATCTAACTGTTTCGTCATTCTCTATTTATAGACAGTTATATTTCAAATTTGAAGATCAGTTCCCATTCAAACTGATAATTCCGTTTTGTAATGTGCGCAGGTACAACCTTAATATGAAAGGGTTATCCCCGTGCGGAGGTCTATTTCGCCAATACACTCTCAATTTCCTTAAATAACCGTTTTTACGGAAAATAAGCAAGGCAACGGAACTCGAACTCCTTCCCTCATAGTGGGGAACGAATTTCGTTCTCCGTGCAGGAAATTGCATGGGATTGCTGCATGCCTCTGATAGAGATTACGCCGGCGCATCTGCGCAAGCAGCAAACAGGGCTTTGCCCTGCGTCGTCGTCGGTGTGCACATGCAACTTGAGATTGTCCCGCGGCTCTACTCCACCCGGGACCGTATGGATGGCCGAATCACGAGCGTCACTTTAATAGTAGATCCCTCCTCATTTTTATCTATGGAAAAAAAGATTACTGAAATCGTTGAAACCGTAGAGTTTATAGCAAATATCGAAGGTGCAAAGGATTGCCTGATGTCCCAGCAGGGAGATTTTTGGTTCAACATTGACGTCCCTAAGGGTCACGGTCTGGAAATTGGCGACAAAATCCGCGTTATCGTAGAGCGTGTCAGAGAATAACTTTTTCTCAGGCATATACTATGAAACATATACAACGGTGAACCAAAGGATGTCCGGGTTTAGTGTATCACACCCCCGGGTTGAGGACCTGATTTCTTCCGAGAAAGTATGTGCCTCATGATGGCCGCGAATACCCTTTCTAAAGGCAGGAACACCTGTGAGTTCTCGATCGAACTTGATATGGGATCCTACAAAGTGTGCCCGTATGTTTGAGAGGAACAAGGGGCTGCACGCATGGTGATTTTCATCAGTAATTTTGAGATAATATGACCTATATATTTGACAATGCTTATCTCTTCAACCAATGTACGGGAGAGTGGCTGCTCAGCTCTTTTACGGGGGAAAGCGAAATATTGCGGCGATTAGTGCAAACCATAATATTTCCGGCGATACAATAACCGATCTTGGCGGTGCACGGGTAAGCCCTGGACTCATTGATACCCATCCGCACACAGAAAATAGCTTCCTTGTACCACACGAGTTTGGCAGGACTGCTCCTTTTCATGGAGTTACCACCGCAATCGCTGACCCGCACAAGATCGCGAATGTTGCCGGGTTTGCTGGCATCGATTTCATGATTTAGGATACAAAGCATTCTCTAAACGACCTCTTCTTTATGATTCCTTCCTGTGTTTCCACAACCCCAGATGATGTCAGGGCGCCGTCGTTACGGCAGGCGATATCGCAAAATGGGCAGCCAATCCCCGTGTTCTCGGGTTTGGTGAATGGATGAACTTCCTGGGAGTACTTGCTGCGTATCCAGAGATTCTGGCAAAACTTTCGTTGTTTCAGCACATAGATGGCCATGCTCCTGGCCTTACAGAGATGGATATCTGCAGGTACGTCTCTTTTGGTATCAAAACGGATCATGAATGCACTTCTGTTGGGGAGGCGCGTGAAAAACTTCGGTGTGGTAGTGTACGTTCTTTTGCGGGAAGGCGAGGCAGTAAGGGATGTTGTGGTCCTAGCTTCGGTTGTCAATCCGAATACCGTTTCCAACTGTTGCTTTTGTACCGATGATCTGCATGTTGATTCGCTGATCCGTAAGGGATACCATTGTTCACTGCATCCGCGTTGTGGTCGTAGCTGACATGCCCCGGAACCTTGCCCTCCACATGACAACGCTTTCGGCAATTGAGTGTTATAGGCTTTCCGACTGCGGCAAGATCGCCCCGGAACGCGTTGCCGACTTTTGTGTTCTTGCCGATGGCGATGTGTTCACCATAGATAAAGTGTACAAAGGCAGCGTGCCTGCAGCAGGATATCCTGGCAACAGCGGTAGCAACGCCATGTCAGTTGGTGCTGACAGCGTACAGAAGATTGTCCCCGTTAACTGGTATGAGGGCAGCGGTTTTTCCGTGGATTTCGCGAAACGGTTCGAGATGCAGATGGGTGCAATTGCCACCTCGATCTCGCATGATGCCAACAACCTCATCGTGACCAATCGGTTCCGATGAGGAGATCCCGACCGGCGCTGCATGTTGTTGCGGAAGCATGAGGAGGCATGGCGGTTGTGACCGGTAGAGAGGTGACAACTCCTTCCGCTTCCGTTCGGCGGCCTGATGGCAGGCAAATCAACAGAGGTACTGCTGAAACGTATGGACGAAATCGCCTCGTGTTTGAAGCGTACCTGTGCGTACCAACAGGCGTTGCATCCCTTTCCTTCACCGTAATTCCACATCAGAAGATCACACTGCGGGGCAATTTGATGTTGATGCGTCTGTAACGGTTCCCCTGTTCCGATAATTTTCTGTGATAGGAAAAGTGATTAACAAGAACAGCAGTACTAATTAGCATAATGAAGTTAGAGAGAGGTATTGCTCTCCTATTTGCAACGGCATTTGTTTTTCTACTGGTACTGGCAGGTACTGCGACAGAAATAGATACGAATATGATTGGCATCCCAGACCGAACACTGAATTCGTCAAACCTCTACAGCTATCTCACGATAAACTCGGTGTATGCGAACGTGAGCGGAGTAGATGCCGAATTTACGGTAAATTACTCGATTGATCCCTGTGTTGAGGTTCTTGTGTTCCTGTTCGGCAAACAGGATCTCAAGAATCGGTTGCTGAAGGTCATCAATTACCCAGAGAGCAATTGCAGGAGTCAGGTGGTGAAGTTCACGGATGTGAACGTCACACGAGCAAGTTTTTTCGTCATGAGTGTTGGTGTCGATCAAATTGATGGTACATACTGGTATCCGCGCCATGAGTTTGCAACAATGATTCCCAACCTCACATTCCACACCAAAAAATTTGATCAGATCTACAACAGCACCCGTGTGATCGAGCGGGGATTCGGCTACTATTAAATCATGCAGATGTTTGTAGGCGGTACGGAGATCGAAAGTGTTTCCGGCGAGACGATTCCTGTCATGAATCCTGCAACCGGCAGTGTGATCGAGACCATTCCAGCGGGAACCGTAGCGGACGTCGCAGCAGCAGTTGAGGTTGCGAAGGCTTCCCAGCCAAAATGGGACTGCGTAAGTCCTGCAGATAGGGCCAGGATTCTGATCGCAGCAGGCTCACGTATCCGGCAGGAGGCAACCGGTCTTGCGAGGCTACTGACAACAGAACAGGGAAAACCCTTCCCCGAGGCAAAGGATGAGATTTTGGGAACTGCCCACATCTTTGAGTACTATGCCTCGATGGCCGGCAGCATCCGCGGCGATGCGGCAGTGTTGCCGAAGTATGGATACATGAATGTTATCCGAAAACCGCTTGGCATCTGCGGGGTGATTGTGCCGTGGAATATGCCAGCTATCATCTTTGGATGGAAGGCGGGAGCTGCGCTTGCCTGTGGCAATGCGGTGATTGCAAAACCCTCAGTGACGGCACCTCTGACTGTTCTGCGAATTGCGGAGCTGCTCGTGTCGACTGGCATTCCGGGAGGCGTGCTGAATGTGGTTACGGGAACGGGTGGAACGGTAGGTGATGCGGTTGTGTGCTGTCCTGATATCCGCCATGTGTCCTTCACCGGTTCGGTTGCGACGGGCAGGGCCGTTGCCCTTGCCGCGGCGCCAATGCTGAAAAAACTTACACTGGAACTTGGAGGAAACGATGCATTCATTGTTGCGGCAGATGCGGATATCGATGCAGCGGTCGCGGGAGCGGTCCGCAGCCGCTTCTACAACTGCGGGCAGGTTTGTACAGCGGCGAAGCGGATTCTAGTCGACGCCTGTATTGCAGATGCGTTCATCAGAAAGGCGCAGGCAGAGATCGAAAAACTCGTGGTCGGCAACGGGTTTGAGAAGGTGGATATGGGGCCGTTGCATCATCCAGACCAACGCGATGCAGTTGCGTCTGCTGTAGACCGAATTGTACATGATGGATGCGGGAAAATTGTCTGCGGCGGGAAAAAACTGGAAAGTCCCGGAAACTTTTACCTGCCAACGCTTCTTTCGGATGTTGCTCCTGATGCAGTGGCTGAAGAGATCTTCGGTCCGGTGATGCCAGTGATATCGTATGAGACGCTGGACGAGGCAATCGATATTGCAAACGGTACACCGTACGGACTTGGCGCATCGATATGGACAAAAGATATGAAAACCGCCTACACGGCAACAGAACAGCTTTGCTCTGGTGTTGTCTGGGTAAACAAGCATCTGATTCTCCCGCCGGAGCTTCCCTTTGGAGGGATAGGAGATTCTGGATACGGGCGGGAAAATGGCACAGACTTCATCTCTGCATACACCGAATCAAAGAGTATTCTCATCGGTATCTAATCTTTTGCTGCAAAACCAAGGCTTTGCAGATCAGCCTGCCAGTAGCAGGCAGGAGTTGCGTGGTAGCGGAACCCGCTGCCCTGCTGGTTTTATGAATGTGATTCTGAGAAAAAACGAAACGGTTGATTTATATTGATCCCCTTCTAACTTGTTAAAGCGCGTAGGTGCAAACTGTCCCGGTAGGGTAGAGGATATCCTAGAAGCCTGCGGAGCTTTTGACCTGGGTTCAAGTCCCAGCCGGGACGTAGAGTTTTTTTCAGTGTTGATGAAACAGGGTTGCTGTTTTTCCTGCATCAAATAAGTATGGACTTGCCGGTTTTAGTGGTAATATCTAACTGTTTCGTCGTTCTCTATTGGTACAGACTGTTATATTTCAGATTTGAAGAACTGTTCCCATTCAAACTGATAATTCCGAATAGATATGTGTATTCGCTATGATACTGATAGTCGCGGTAAAGACCTCTGTCTTTAGAAAAAACCTCCGTCACACTGCAGCTTACGGACTGATTGTGCGAAAAACCGGAAAATTGGTGCGGTTAAGTTTGACCTCGGGCCTCATTTAATCGGGAACGTTGCACTGCTCCCGCCTCACCGGTGATGAAGTTCAGGTGTATGCTTCCACATAGAAACATACTTCTGAAAAAATTGCAAAACACTACCGTAGCACCGCAATCAAATCGCCTTTCGTCGCACCGACATGCCGGGCAACCGGTTCGCACTTTACGGTCATCAGATAGGCAACCGGCGGAAGGTTACTGTATTCGGTCAGGCTTTCGTAGTTTGCAAGACCCTTTGCAATGATCAGCGTTGCGTGTTTCATTGCCTCTTTGACTTCTGGGGGATAGAATTGCGGATGCAGGCCAAGCTGTGATCCGCCGCCTGCGTGACAGATTGCATCTGCTGCCTCTTCCAGATGAAGAGTCTCTGCCTCGTGCATGGTCACATCATTGAGCATCGGCTGATCTTTTACCACGATGGTGACATGGCTACCTCGTCTGTGGAGCGCTTCGCACAGCATTTTATCGAAGATCACCTCGCCGCAGTTGTCGGTACAGTATACAACTCTATCTGCCTGGGCGAGGATCTCTCCTGTGTCGTCCTGCGCAAGACCGCGAGCAAACATTTTGCGGAAATATCCGGTGAAGTCTTTGGCAATTTCATGGCCGCTGACCCCATAGTCCATGGCGTTTCCGATGACCGCGGCAACGATGTAGTCATGAATGGTGGTAAGCATTGGCCGGACTGCCTTGGCAGCATCTGCGGCAACCGCATTGTCCTGCACCTTGAGGTCCGCATAGGGATCGGCGGATCCTATCACTTCATAGCAGCAGCGATGCACCGCCCCTGCGATCACTGACACCCCGATCAGCTCATTCGCTTTGGCATCATACAACTGCGTGCATTTGTCCAGTGCCTGCGCAATCGTTTTGCTGTCAGCAGCTGCGTGTTCGGCTTCTGCCACAACCCTTGAGAGCAGGCATGTCCTGCATTCCGGCGCAAGTTTCATGAACTCATCTCCAAAATCGAAAAAATTTCAGATGGGGCCGCCGCGATTTGAACGCGAGTCAGAAGACCCCCAGTCTCCTAGGATTCCAGGCTACCCTACGGCCCCAAGTACATCTCCCATTTCAGTATGAAGTATTTTATTTATTGGATGTGCCTCCTTTATTAGCTTTCGGACTTATCGGTTTTAGTGGTAATATATATCTGTTTTGTAGTTCTCTATTGATATAGACTGTTGTATTTCTGATTTGAAGAACTGTTCCCATTCAAACTGACAAATTCTGTTAATTTTTACTTTGGCATCTGCAAAAAAGGCTGTTCGCAGATCCTCGACATGGTCAACGATATCAAGTTTTCCGCGGCCTGCATAGACCATGGCCATGCTGCACACGCCTCAGGCAAAGGTGTGCAGTTCATCCGAACCCTGCCAGATATGCGTTCCTCATCAACCCCGGAATTTTATTATCTGGGAACTGATAACCTGCATAATACGAAGGTAGTGCCAGGGGCAGTTGGGCGAAAACAATGTCTCCCTTGCTAGAGCATGTGAAGCCTGGTGTATGTACAACAAACCGAAATATATATATATTTTTCAATCCAAATAATGATGCTATCTTTCTGGAGGCCAACAGGGGCCAGTAGATCAGTCAGGCAGATCGTCGGACTTTTAATCCGCAGGTCGGGGGTTCAACTCCCTCCTGGCCCGTTTGTACGCTACAGTGGGTTTAATTCGGGGATTTGATATTCGAGGAAGTTCTCCTATTGACGTTTCGGTAGCGTGCATTGGCGCGTCCGTTGGACACTTTACAAAGCGTCAACAAAAAACTCTGAGGTTTTTATGTGGTGAGAATTCTGAACACAAGCACAGACATCCATATCTATCCAAATCTTCCATGAGGAGCTCTATGACACGACTAAACGTATTACTCCATGAGATGGTCCCCATTCACCAGATCATGACCCAGGAAGAAGTTGCAAGTCTTCTTGCCGACTATGACATTATCGAAGAGCACCTTCCTAAAATGTATCATGATGATCCTGCCGTTAAAGCCTGCGGAGCAAAACCGGGAATGGTTATCCGCATCACACGCAAAAGCCAGACAGCAGGTGAGGCTACCTCCTACCGCCTTGTGGTCAGACAGCCGAAAAAATAACCGGAGATGATATACTTGATTGATAGAAGTGTACTTTCCGGAGCGTACTTCTCCCAGGAGCACGTCGCCCGTCACCAGCTTGATTCGTTCAATAACTTTGTGGAGTACAATCTTCAGAAGGTTGTCAACGAACAACGCATCGTTGAGACAGAGATTGAAAACCGGGGAAAGAACCAGGATCCTGTATGGGTTGAGATTGGAGATATTCGGGTAGAAAAGCCGATCGTCCGTGAAGCGGACGGATCGCAGAGCAACTTATATCCAGCCGAAGCGCGTCTGCGCAATCTCACCTACGCAGCTCCGATGATTCTCACTATGACCTTGCATCAGGGCGCGAAGGAGTTTGAATCGCAGGAGACTATCATCGGTCAGCTCCCAGTGATGATCGGATCTGAGAAATGCAACCTCTGCGGACTTTCCAGCACAGAGAGAGCCGAGCAGGGCGAAGATCCGAACGATCCCGGAGGATATTTCATCGTTAACGGCACCGAACGGGTGTTAATGACACTTGAGGATCTTGCCTCGAACAAGATCATGACCGAATACACCGAACGATACAATGAACAAATTCATGTGTCAAAGGTGTTTTCGCAGTTTCGTGGTTATCGTGCCCTTGTTGTTGTCGAGAAAAACAAGAAAAATCTCCTTGATGTCAGCTTCCCGTCGATTGCAGGCCATCTGCACTTCGCAGATCTGATGCGTGCCCTTGGTCTTGAAACCGATGAGGAGATTGTATCTGCCGTATCTCTTTCAGAGGATGTCTTAACCTATATGATGCAAAATCTCGAGGAGTCAGAGTGTGCCAACTCTGAAGAAGGAATCATGTACGTCGGCAAGAAACTTGCGCCGAATCAAACGAAGGATTATCAGAGAAAACGCGCAGAGTTTGTGCTTGACAGCTATTTGCTGCCTCATTTAAACTACCTGATCCCTCATAACTTAAAGCCCGGAGACAAGGGCTATGATAGCTATGCAAAAAATGTTCGCGTTGCAAAGGCTGAATTCCTCGGCAGAATGGCAGAAGCCTGTTTCGATCTTGCCCTCGGCAAGAGAAGAATCGATGACAAGGATCACTACTCCAACAAACGTCTGAAGCTTGCAGGCGATCTTATGGAGGATCTGTTCCGTATTTCTTTGAATAGACTGACGCGCGACGTAAAGTACCAGCTTGAGCGTGCGAGCATGCGCCACAGAGAGCTCGCCATCGGTACGGTTGTCCGTGCGGATGTGCTGACTGAGCGATTAATCCACCCGCTTGCAACGGGAAACTGGGTTGGCGGGAGGACGGGTGTATCCCAGTTGATGGACCGCGTGGATCACATGTCGGTCATTTCCCATCTTCGCCGTGTCATTTCGCCGCTGTCCCGATCCCAGCCCCATTTCGAGGCCCGCGATCTGCATCCGACTCAGTGGGGAAGAATCTGTCCGTCCGAGACGCCCGAAGGACCGAATTGTGGTCTCGTGAAGAACTTTGCCCAGCTTGTTGAGATCAGCAAGGGGATCGGGGACGAAGAAGAGATGTCGCGCATTATCTACAGTATGAACATCGCACCTATCCGAAGTGAGTAAAATGGGACAGAAAATGGCAAGGGTTTTTGTTGACGGAGCATTGTTCGGTAAGACTGACGACGCAGAAGGGTTTACCAGGAATTTCCGTCAGATGCGGAGATACGGTCAAATTCCGACCGAGGTCAACATATCCTACAAAAACTATAGTAATGAGGTCGTGATCAATACAGATCGCGGACGGGCCCGTCGTCCGTTAATCATTGTTGAAAACGGCATTCCTGCTGTTACCCCAGAGGATATTGAGAAGGTGCAGAGTGGCGAATATGAATTTCGGACGCTTGTTTCTCAGGGCAAGATTGAGTTCATTGATGCAGAGGAGGAGGATGATCTCTACATTGCGGTGTACGAGGAAGACCTAATGCCCGAACACACACACCTTGAGATCGATCCGTCGCTGATTCTTGGTATTGGAGCTGCGCATATTCCATTCCCGGAACACAATGCATCGCCACGTGTTACGATGGGTGCGGGCATGATTAAGCAGGCTCTTGGGTTTGCCCAGGCAAACATGAAACTGCGGCCCGATACCCGCGGTCATATGCTGCATTATGCACAGGTGCCGATGGTGCATACACAGGCAGCGGAATTGATTGGTTCGGATACCCGTCCCCAGGGACAAAATTTTTGTGTGGCCATCATTTCCTACGAGGGATACAATATTGAAGATGCACTGATCTTCAATAAGGCCTCTGTCGAGCGTGGTCTTGGCCGTTCCCACTTCTTCAGAACATATGAGGGTGAGGAGCGCCGCTACCCCGGAGGACAGGTTGACAGGATCGAGGTTCCGGACCTGGCCGATGACATTCAGGGCTCCCACGGGGCAGGTTCTTATGCAAACCTTGGCACCGACGGCATCATCAATCCTGAAACCTGCGTGCGGGCAAAGGATGTGTTGATCGGCAAGACATCGCCGCCACGGTTCTTAGAAGAGTTGACTGGCGAGTTGGTAGCGGTTGAAAAACGCCGCGATACCTCAATTACAATGCGCAGCAACGAGACTGGTATCGTGGACACGGTGATTGTCACTGAATCGGAGACCTCCTCGCGCTTGGTGAAGGTCCGTACCCGCGACCTTCGCGTGCCGGAGATCGGCGACAAATTCGCATCCCGTCACGGTCAAAAGGGTGTCTGCGGTCTCATCACTTCGCAGGAAAATATGCCGTTTACAGAAGCCGGTGTTGCACCGGACCTTGTCATCAACCCGCATGCAGTTCCATCCCGTATGACCATCGGCCATATGCTGGAAATGATTGGTGGAAAAGCTGGGTCCCTAATGGGTACCCGCGTGAACGCAACCTCGTTTCGCAGAAAACCGGTGCAGCAGATCTTTGACAGCAAGTTCGCTCAGGACCTCCTGCTGGCAGACAAAAAGATCGGAAAAGATGTTGCAAACAGTACGATGACCCGCGAGCAGGTGCTCCGTCACGAGCTGACCGAGGCAGGATTTGCCCACACCGGCAGGGAGGTCATGTACGATGGTATCACTGGCCGCAGATTTCAGGCAGATGTCTACGTTGGTGTTATCTATTACCAGAAGCTGTACCACATGGTATCGACCAAGATGCACGCGCGATCCCGCGGGCCTGTGCAGGTTTTAACACGCCAGCCGACCGAAGGACGCGCTCGTGAGGGCGGTCTCCGGTTTGGAGAGATGGAGCGTGATGTGATGATCGGTCACGGCGCGGCAATGGCGCTGAAAGAACGTCTGCTGGATGAGTCCGATGCGGTGAAGCAGTATGTCTGCGCCCATTGTGGTATGGTCGCTATGTATGATGCAAAACAGAAGACCACACGCTGCCTTGCCTGCGGCGCCGAGACCGACATCTATGAAGTTGAGATGAGCTACGCGTTCAAGCTGCTGCTTGACGAGATGAAGAGCATGGGAATTGCACCCAGATTGAAACTGGAGGACATGGTGTAAACATGAGCAGCCCAAAGAGAATCGGAAAGATTGAGTTCGGTCTGCTGTCCCCAAAAGCGATTCGTGACATGAGTGTCTGCAAGGTCATCTGGCCCGACACGTATGACGATGACGGTTTCCCCTACCCGAAAGGCCTGATGGACCCAAATCTTGGGGTGATTGATCCCGGGCTGCGCTGCAAGACCTGCGGCCAGAAACAAGGCGATTGCCCCGGCCACTTCGGCCACATTGATTTGGCAAAGCCGGTTATCCATGTAGGATACACCAGGCTTATCAGAAAGCTTCTGCGGGTGACCTGCCGCAAATGCGGCCGCCTGCTTCTGGACTTGGATGAGATCGAACGGTTCAGCGCGCTTGAGGATGATCCCTACTCTGCAGAGACCATTGGCGAAAAGGATATCAAAAAGGAACGTGTTTGCCCGTACTGTGGCGACCAGCAGTTTAAGATCAACTTCGAAAAACCGACAAGCTTCGTTGAGATCGTGACCGAGACCGGTAAGGACGATATGGCGCACAAGACGGAACATAAGCTGACGTCAGCAGACATTCGAGAGCGGCTGGAGATGATCGCTGACGGCGATCTCTGCCTGCTTGGCATCGACCCGACTGTTGCCCGCCCCGAGTGGACGATCCTCACCGTCCTGCCAGTTCCGCCAGTGACGGTGCGGCCGTCAATTATTCTGGAAAACGGTCAGCGATCCGAGGATGATTTAACCCACAAGTTGGTGGATATTATCCGCATTAACCAACGGTTCAAGGAAAATCAGGATGCCGGTGCTCCGCAGCTGATAATTGAGGATCTTTGGGAACTCCTGCAGTACCACGTGACGACATACCTGGACAACGAAGTTGCTGGCTGCCCGCCTGCCCGCCACCGATCAGGACGTCCCCTAAAGACTCTATCCCAGCGTTTGAAGGGTAAGGACGGCAGGTTTCGCGGCTCGCTTTCCGGTAAACGTGTAAACTTTTCGGCACGTACGGTCATCTCACCAGATCCTAACCTTTCCATTGGCGAGGTCGGCGTTCCGCTCGATATTGTCAATGAGATGTCTGTGCCAGTCCGTGCGACGAAGCAGAACATTGAGGATATCAGATCCATGATTCGCATCGGCCCGAACCGGCCGACACCGCGCCATCCCTGCGGTGCAAACTATGTCAACCGTCCAGATGGACGGCGTATTCGCCTGATCGCAGGTCCCGAGGGCAACTGCGATGCGGTTGCTGAGATGATTGAGCCGGGGTGGGGGATCGACCGTCAGCTCCGCGACGGCGATATTGTGCTTTTCAACCGTCAGCCATCTCTGCACCGAATGTCTATTATGTCCCACAGAATTAAAGTGATGAATGGTAGAACATTCCGTTTAAATCCAGCAGTTTGTCCGCCGTACAACGCCGATTTTGATGGTGATGAAATGAATCTGCACGTGCTGCAGACCGAAGAGTCACGTGCGGAAGCAGAGCTTCTCATTGCAGTTCAGGAAAACATTCTATCTCCGCGTTTCGGAGGTCCGATTATCGGTGGTCTGCATGACCACATTTCTGGTATCTTCTTGTTGACGAACCAGATGAAATGGTACTCGAAGTCCCAGTTCCTCTATCTCTTGAAGTACACGAATTTGGAACACCTGCCCGAACCTGGCAAGATAGAAGACAATGTCCCGTACTGGAACAACAAACAGGCATTCTCGGTAATTCTACCAGAGGATATCAACATGTTCTACAAGGCGACCTGCTGCCGCAATTGCGATGTGTGCACAAAGGATACCCACTGTCCGCACGATGCATATGTGCGGATTGTGGACGGCCGGCTTCTTTCAGGAACGATTGACAAGAAGTCTGTTGGAGCAATGGACGGTGCGATTCTAAACCGTATTATTCGTCTGCATGGTGTTCGGCGCGCCCGTGATTACATTGATGATCTAACGAAGCTGTCGATTCGTGCAATCATGTTAAATGGTTTCTCGTACGGTATCAATGATACCGATCTCGGGAAAGAGGAGTACAAGCAGATCCGCGATGTGCTGGATAAGGCAGAGGCAGATGTTGCCCAGCGTATCAGCATTTATGGGCAGGGACACCTTGAGCCGATGCCGGGAAGAACGCAGGAGGAAACGCTTGAAATGCAGGTGATGAAGGAGCTTGGCAAGGCCCGTGACCGTACGGGAGAAATTGCTTCCCGTCACCTTGGCTTTGAAAACTCTGCTGTGGTGATGGCTGTGTCGGGTGCCCGCGGTTCTATGCTGAACATGGCACAGATGGCCGGTTGTATCGGCCAGCAGGCAGTGCGTGGTGAGCGTATCGTTCGTGGTTATGAGGACCGCACGCTGCCGCACTTTAAACGCGGCGATAAGGGCTCGGATGCCCATGGGTTCGTGCGCAACTCCTACAAGTCTGGTTTGACGCCGACAGAGTTCTTCTTCCATGCTATCGGAGGCCGCGAAGGTCTTGTTGATACCGCAGTCCGTACGTCGCAGTCTGGTTATCTGCAGCGCCGTATGATTAATGCTCTGCAGGATCTGAAGGTCGCGTACGATGGTACGGTGAGAAGCACCGGTGGCAAGATCATTCAGTTCAAGTATGGTGAGGACGGTACGGATCCGGCGAAGTCGGCGTCCGGTCTGCCGGTTGATGTGAAGGGTATTGCTGAGTCGGTATTAAAGGAGGCGGTGTAGATGGTGCCAAGAAAGAAAAAGGCTGAAAAGCCGGCATCGCTCCAGAAACCGAACTATCTGGATGAGGATGTCCCTATGGTTCCAGTGGTGGGGAACTGTGTCGGCGATTTTTTGGAGGATATGGTACTCGGCCGGTACGAGGCAGGGATTCCGGAACCAGAAGATGAGATAGAGGAAATCGTGGCGGTCGTTGAGGAGCCAGTAGAACCTGAAAAAGAGTCGGAGGTTGAGGAAAAGCAGCCGAAGTTCTGGAGGGATTCGGAGGCAGTCACTGAGACTGAGGTTCCGGAGAGCGAAGCGGCAAAGATACTGCACTCGTGGGATCTTCCAAAGACGCTGTTCGATCAGATCCGTGTCTGGCTTGAGGGCAAGACATCCGAGGAGATGGAGATTGCTGATCTGGACCGGTTAAGGATCCGTGTTCGCCGTCTGGTGGATGAGGATATGCCGGTCTCAACGACTACGGAACTTACGAAGATTCTTATCATGAAGCATGATGCCGGCCGTGATGTGACAAACGATCAGTTTGAGGAGATTGTGTCCCGCATTAATGAGGAGTACGAACGTACTCGCGTGCAGCCGTGTGAGGCGGTGGGTATCAATGCTGCCCATTCAATTGGTGAGCCGGGTACTCAGATGACTATGCGTACGTTCCACTATGCCGGTGTGGCTGAGATTAACGTAACACTTGGTCTGCCTCGTTTGATTGAGATTATGGATGCGCGTAAGGAACCGTCGACACCGACGATGACGATTTTTCTTGAGGAGGGGTACCGCGAGGATCGTGACAATGCCCGCGAGATATCCTGGAAAATTGAGGCCGCACCGCTTCACGAGTTCGGTGATATCGAGACAGATATTGCGGGTATGTGCATAATTGTGCAGATCAACCGCGAGGTGTGCAAGAAAAGAAAGATCGCGATCCAGGAGATTTTGGCACGGGCTCCGCAAAAGGTTAAGGATAAGCGCCACTACCGCGATTTCGAGGTTGAGGTTGACGAGATAGAGGGCATTCTCCGATTTTTGCCAAAAAATGCAGAATCTTATCAGAATCTATTCCAGCTTGCCGAGCACGTCCGTCAGGTGATTGTGCAGGGTATTGATGATATCCGTCGTGTGGTGGTCCGAAAGGAGAATGATGAGTATATTCTTCATACTGAAGGTTCGAATCTGAAGGACGTGTTTGAAATAGACGGTGTGGACCGTACGCGTACCCGCACAAATAATATTGCAGAGATTGCAGAAACGCTCGGTATTGAGGCAGCCCGCTCGGCAATTATCTACGAGGCGTTCTCAACGCTGAAGGAGCAGGGTATCTCAGTTGATCTCCGCCACATTATGCTGGTCGCGGATATTATGTGCATGGACGGCGAGATGAAACAGATTGGCCGTCACGGTATTGCTGGTGAAAAGGAGTCGGTTCTGTCGCGCGCGTCCTTTGAGGTGACGGTGAATCACCTGCTGGACGCAGCGGTTGCCCATGAATCTGATGAGTTGTCCGGGGTAACGGAAAATGTTATTGTGGGCCAGCCGATCCTTCTTGGTACTGGCGATGTAAAGCTGATGGTGCGCCGAGTTGGTCTGACGAAGCTAGCATAAGTTGCAGCCTTGACCTACCTATCTTTTTTTCTGTAATCTGACACTGCTGTACTCTGTGTACAGGGCTTTGTATTGTGTTCTTGGGTATGCGATTGTCCGCGCTGAGTGGGCAGGATCTATCCGGTACGATCCATCGGAATGATATTTATGCCTCGTCGATAATGAAGGAAAACGCCAGGCGGCCGCATTACCGTGTCACAATAGGAAGATATATATTTGTGTTTTTTTGTTAATATATCTGTGGATTGTTGTGCGGGGCATGGATGTGCTATTTATCTACAAAAAATTGCATCACAAAACGGCTATGATGAGTTTGGGGTACTGCTGCTGCCTGATACAGGGAACCAGCTGCCATGATTATCGGTGTCGGCTTCTTTTAATCTATTTTGCTAAACAGGATCAGACACACTGTCATCTTCTCAAAAAAATCCCTACAGTTGTGTACTTGTGAAAATACCTGTCACACCATGGATCTTCATGTCATCGCCCGTGTTATACCAGATCTCACCATCGCCAAGTTCAGCCTGCAGGGTTTCTTGTCATGGGTCTTTGCATCACCCAGCGTCACGTCCAGAATTAACCAGCCCTCCTCATTCGCGAGTAGTGGGCAACTCAACACCGTTTTCCAACTATAAATCTCCCTTGGGTTCTTCTAAATCCCGCACGATTACAAGATACATCTGGGATGATAGGAAAACAGCAGTGATAAACATTTGCAAACTGACAGAGTACATTCAACAAAAAGGATAGTGCTGATATGGGGATTCGAACCCCAGTCGCCGGCGTGAAAGGCCAGCATGATTGGCCTCTACACTATATCAGCCCAATCACTGCTATGCAGTCTTGCCTATAATTATTGATGTCAAAAAATAAAAAGATTATGATATAGCTGCACACCTCTCTCAGAGGCGTGCAGAGTTGCAGGGCAACGGGATATGGCATTCCGCCAGAGATGCCAAGCGTTCTGTTTGTAGCGTTGTCTTCGTTCTGCGTTGTTTTCCGGAAGGCACGAACCAGTCGGCGGAACACCGGTTTGGGGTTTCCATCGCCGATTACGCGTCCGTCTATCTTCGTGATGACATAGACCTCTGCGGCAGTTCCTATTGCCATAACCTCATCTGCGGTGTAGAGATCGAAAAGGCCAAGATCACCGATCTCGTATGGAATACCGACTTTGTCCAGCAGCTCAAGAAGCACATGGCGGTGACTCCCTTCGAGTTGTTGATGGTTGGGCAGGGTAGAAGAGCCTTTCCGCAAGCTGTTTCGACACCGGGGATTTATACGGGATAAGGGGGAAAGTTGCATGGCAGCGGAACCCGCTGCCATGCATTCTGTAGTTCTTTCAATAACATCATACCCGCCCCCTGCAAAACCGCCCGCCTCTGCAAAAAAGATCACACCGGAAATGCACAACGTGATTCATCTAGTACCTGCACATCACCCAGAAACCACAGGTGCATGTTCCGTGCGGTTTTTTCGATACCAAGCTCTCCATCAGAATCAATATCGATAATATATGCTTCCAGTTCCCGAAGATGCATCCGGTTTGCTGCAACTGCTCGATGATGGCCGTCGATTAAGATCAGTTTTTCGCGCCGCCGCACCACGATCAGCGGTTCTGCAAGACCTTTCGTAATCTCATAGCTTCTGCTGTCCAGCTCATCCATGTACACCTTTGACTGCGTCGGCATCAGCCTACAGATAGATACCATTCCCCGGGACAGCTGCGGTTGCACGCCATAGAGTGTCTTCAAGGTCTGGATATAGTCAAAGACCTTCTCGGGTGTCACCTTCTCAATTTGTGACCGGATCACGTCCACATTCGTAATAATACCGATGAGCTTGTTCTTCTCATCGACAACCGGCAGCTTCTGAATGCAGAACCGGAACATCTTCCGTGCCACATCCATCATATCACTGTCTGGATACGTTTTAAGCAGCATCTTCTCCATCAGAGGCGAGACAAGGTCCGCCGCTGCTGCTCCCACAATGTTGCGAGCAGAAATGAACCCAACAACCTCCCTCCCTTCATCCACCACCGGAAACCCGTCACGTTTTGTCGTACGGATCAGCCGGATAACATCCTTCACCGTTCCCGATTGGGGAAGGCTGAGCACATGAATCATCATGTAGTCAGAGACCAGTTTTTTCTCTGTTGGAATCAGAAAAGGATGCGTAGGCCCGACAAGGGAATGGCCGAGACTGTCATCAATTGTCACATCGGCAAGCGTATAGATGTTCATAGAGTGTGCGGTCTTTTCCAGGCCCAGCTCAACATCTGCATTGATGTGCACCACATAGGCGTCAAGCTTGGGCATCCCCAGCTGTTGCGCAGCAATTGCCCGGTGGTGGCCATCCACGAGAATCAGACGTTCGCAGCACCGCACTGCAATCACTGGTTCAGCTAGATGCATCTTCAGCTCGTACATCCTGCCTTCCAGCTCATCCAAAAACACACAGGACTGTGTCGGTTGAATCTCACTGACCGGAATGGTCTCTCGTTTCAGTAGTGGGTCCACTCCATAGAGTGTGTGCAGCGTACTCATAAAATTGAAAACTTTTTCAGGCGTCACCCGCTCAATCTGAGAACGAATCACATCCACGTTGGAGACGATGCCAATCAACATGTTCCCCCCATCGACAACCGGCAGCTTTTGAATGCCGGATCGGAAAATTCGGCGGGCAACTTCGGTGATCGTCAGATCCGGCGTTGCTTTGATTGGGTGGCGCGACATCCGCTGATCCACCGTCGTCAACGGATGTTCTCCGATGATGTCGCGCGCGGAGATGTAGCCGACAACTTTGTCCTGCCGCACGACCGGAAACCCGTCATGATGGGTTGTACGGATGAGATGAATCACACCACCAATGGTCTCCCCTGCATCAACGCTGACAACGTCGTGCGTCATGTAGTCCCGGACCTGCTTTCTCTCCATTGTTTAGAATAGATATTCGCGGTGAAACAGCATCAATGCATCGAACAAAATTGAGGAGATACTGCAAGGTCAAAGGCTATGCAGAGCCCGGCGAGGCAGCGGACCCCGTTACCTTGCAATGCACGTGTACGCCGCCCAACGACGCAAGGCAAAGCCTTGATTGTTCTGTTTGCGCAGATATGCCGACGTAACCTCTATCAGAGGCGTGCAGCAATCCCCACAGACCAGTTAGATGGGGGGGACTGGATTACTCAATGTCGATGTTTATGTCCCCCACAGCTTTTCCCTTCTGAAGGGTGAGCTCCATTACACCATTCTTGAAGCTGGCCTTTTCTCTTTCGGTCTTGACTGCTGCAGGAAGGTGGATGCATCTCTGCATGCTGCCAAGTCTGCATTCGCGCAGGTGGTAGATTCTCTTTTCACCAGTACGCTCCAATTCTGCATGTTGCTCGATTTTGATGATCAGGGTTTCTGGGTTCAGCAGGTGGATGGAGATGTCCTCCTTGCTGATGCTTGGGGGATCGGTTACGACAATGATATCGTTTCTGTTTTTGCAGAGATCGACATGGAAGTCGTTGCCAGACATGGAAAGGTCACCGCTCTTTATTGCAGCCTGAAGGTGTGTTGTACCGGGACTGGTTCATGAGGGAGGTTGCGCGTGCATCTATCTCGGCAAACAGCGAGTTAAGTTCACTGCCAAGAGAAGTGAAACTGAATTGAGAGAGTCTGATCAACATGATATTTTACCTCATATAGTGTTGGTCACTCGTACAAGAACTGCTCGTTATTACTTACTATTTGTGTGTTGTTATTAATTATAAAGATGCTATGTCTCGCATTTCCAAAATAGCAACTCCTTTATGATGTATCCATCCCTATACTATAAAGTAATGGCAATACAGACACGGAATAGTGCTGGCAGCAGCCCCCGCCGGAAGAAAAATATTAACTGGACGCAGGTTGGCGTGGTCGCCTTTTGCATCCTTCTTGCCGTAATGTGTATCGTTTCGTTCTCTGGTGTGACCACTATTTTTGAAAAAAATGGAGATACCACAGTAACCGGACCTGTTCGGGCAGGGGATTGGGCAGAGATGGAATATACGATGTATATTGGCGATGTTCCGATGGTGACTTCGTCCTTTGATGTCTTCCGAAAATCTGTCTCCAATGTATTTTCGGCAGATAAACCGCTGATTTTTACCCGAAATCTGAGCATTGTTGCTGGCCAACAGGCGGATACCGTAAACGGTACTCGCATTCTTATCGACATCCTGCCATCTGCTTATGATCAGCCTATGTTTTGGATGCTGAACTCAGAGTCCAACCAGGTCACTGCGGGCGTTATCGGCCTTCGTCTCGGCGAGCCGCCAAGAGAGGTGCTGTCCACTGGTGATACCTTCAAGATGGACTGTACGAAAGATAGGGCAATAGCGATGGGCCTCGACTACAATAACTGGACCGTCGGTGCGATAGTAATTCTGAATTTTCCGGAGGTAAATGCAGCCAATAACACAACGACAATGGCAATTCGCCCAGCACTGGTGATCAATAAGACCGATGAAAAGATGGTGCTGCAGTATGGATACGACACCATTAAAATAAAACTGCTTCGGGTATATCGGCCGGAGACATAAAAACACTTTTCGGCATTATGCCGAACTATAGGAAGACATCGAATTTCGCGGTGTTGGGAGACTAGATATCCGGTAACACCGTGATAATGGGAGGTGACGACAATCCATAATTTTTCGGAATTATCCGTTTGAATGGGAATGGTTCTTCAAATCTGAAACGGAATGATACCTTTACAAACGAAGAATTATATTCTATCACGTCCAATATTCCAATATTAATGTAAATTGTTATACAGAGAATTTGAGGAGTTGTTCCCATCGGAACTATCTGCTATAGAGTACTTCATTAAAATTAGATACCCTGATGGTGTCATCTGCCCGCATTGCGGTGGCCGACAACTGATCTACCGGAGAA
>JAITSY010000030.1 GCA_031287415.1 Candidatus Methanorbis basalitermitum
GAAGTACTCTATAGCAGATAGTTCCGATGGGAACAACTCCTCAAATTCTTTGTATAACATTCTCCATTAATATTGGACGTGATAGAATATAATTCTTCGTTTGTAAAGGTATCATTCCGATTGATTTTATCCGGAAAATGAGAGAATTATCGTTTTTTCTTTGCAGCCGCTGCAGACAGATAAACATTTACCGCAGCCGCCGTCGCGGCAATTATCTTTTCCTTGCCCTTCCCAAGGGAATCCGCAAGCTGATGCATACGAGTCTCGCTCTCAAGCATGTAGCGGGGCAGATTCTTTCTGACCTCCGGCTCCGCAAGGAAATGCGTGTGCGTATTGCCTGCAATGAACTGAGGATTATTCATAATCGCGTAATGCAGCGGTAGTGTCGTCTTCACGCCGACGATAACATACTCTGTCAGTGCACGGCGCATTCTGGCAATTGTCTCATCACGGGTCATCGCACAGACGCAGAGTTTTGCGATCATCGAATCATATAGTGGCGGGATTGTATATCCTGCATGAATGCAGCTGTCGATACGGACGCCAGGGCCCCCTGGCGATCGGTAGCGGGTGATCCTTCCCGTATTCGCCGCAAAGTCGTTCATCGGATCCTCTGCATTCACCCGGCATTCAATCGCATGGCCTCGGTAGGTGATCTGATCCTGCGGGTAAGGCAGCGGCTCGCCCGCAGCAACCTCGATCTGCATCCGTACCATGTCCATACCAGTAATGAGTTCCGTCACCGTGTGTTCCACTTGCAGACGCGTGTTCATCTCCATAAAGTAGTAATTCCCGTTATCATAGAGGAACTCCACTGTTCCCGCGTTCTCATAGCAGCAGGTCTTTGCAACGGTAATCGCCGCCTGAGTCATACGTTCGCGAAGCTCAGGCATCATGATCGAACACGGCGCCTCTTCGATCAACTTCTGATGGCGGCGTTGGATCGAACACTCACGTTCAAACATGTGAACAACCTCACCCTTTGCATCTGCAAACACCTGCACCTCAATATGGCGGGGATTTTCCAGATACTTCTCAATGAACACCGTCGAATCACCGAATGCCGAAGCAGCAGTCCGCATCGACTTCTCGATTGCCTCGCCCATCTCTGCTGCATTCCGAACAATCGTCATACCGATACCGCCTCCTCCGGCGGATGCCTTCACGATCACTGGATAACCGATCAACTCCGCAAACGCCTTGGCCTCATCATGATCCGTACTCTTCGTCCACGGCAGAACCGGAACACCTGCATCAGACATTGCCTGCTTGGAGCCGATCTTTGAACCCATCATTGCAATCGTCTTCTCCGACGGACCGATGAATGTGATGCCTGCTTTCTTTACCGCTCCTGAAAATGCCGCTTTTTCCGCAAGAAAGCCGTATCCTGGATGGATTGCATCAGCTCCTGCCATTTCCGCGACTTCCAGGATTCGCCCCATGTTCAGATAACTCTTCGTCGGGTGGGCAGCACCAATCAGAAATGCCTCGTCCGCAAATTTCACGTACAGGGCGTCCGTATCCGCCTCTGAGTACACGGCAACCGTCTCAATACCCATCTCACGGCACGCACGCATCACACGGATGGCAATCTCGCCGCGATTGGCGACCAGAACCTTGTCGAAGTACCGGTCCTTATTCATTTCACCACCACAAGCACGTCGCCGCTCTGGACAACCGCACCATTCTCTACGAAGATCTCCGTAACCGTCCCATCAACCGGACTGACCACCGGATTTTCCATCTTCATAGCTTCCAGCACAAGCAGGATATCGCCGGCAGAAACCCTCTGTCCCATCTGTACCCGAATATCGAGCACCATTCCCTGAATACTGCTCTTGACGCCGCCAGCAATATCACCGTGTGGGGTCTGGCGTTTACCCGATCCGGAACCTTCGGCGGCAGCAACCGACTCCCCCTCAACAGAGAGAATGCGGACTTTGAACACCTCGCCGTCAATCTCAAATTCCAGCGAGTGTGGAATGCCGATGTCAGCCTGCACCAAGGCTGCGTCAGCTCCTGCAGGTACTGCTCTCGGCAGATGTTCTGCCTTTTTTTCACCTTTCAGGAATGCCGGCGCGATTGCTGGATAGAGGATGTACGTCAGAACATCCTCTTCCTTCTTGATCAGGCCCTGCCCCGCGGCATCATCTTTCATCTTATCATATATGGGCCCAAGTGTATCTGCCGGACGGCAGCAAATCCGCTCCGCATCGCCGATAATGGACTGAACAAATGCCCCATCCAACGGCGCTGGAGAGCGGCCGTACATGCCCTTCAGATAATCGCGAACCTCGGTGGTCACCGTCTTGTAACGGCCGCCCATCAGCACGTTGAAAACCGCCTGCGTTCCAACAATCTGTGATGTCGGCGTAACAAGTGGCGGGTATCCGAGATCCTTTCTGATCACAGGAATTTCAGCGAGCACGTCGTCCATTTTCTCAAGGGCGCCCTGTTCTTTGAGCTGGGAGACGAGATTGGAGATCATCCCGCCCGGCAGCTGATAGATCAGCACATCACTGTCGATCCGAAGCGAGATCGGATCTATCAGGCCGCTGTACTTGCAGCGGACGGTTGCCGCCAGGGTCTTGATGTCGCGAAGGACGGACAGTGAGATGCCTGTATCGCGTTTTGTGCCGATTACCGAGGAGACAATACTTTCAGTTGCCGGCTGTGAAGTACCGCCGGCAAATGGTGACATTGCGGTGTCAAGAATGTCAGCACCTGCCTCGATTGCCGCCTGATAGCTCATTGGAGCAGTACCGCTTGTTGCGTGCATGTGCAGATCGACCGGAATGTCGACCCGTCTCTTGATGCCGGTGATTAAAGCACGGACAGCCTCCGGCATGATGAGGCCCGCCATATCCTTGATGCAGAGGGAGTTGCAGCCAAGGCTGCACAGCTCCTCAGCCATGTCGATAAACTCTTCCGTACTGTGAACTGGGCTTGTGGTGTAGCTGATCGTTCCCTGCAAATGTTTTCCTTCGTTCTGCACGGCAGTCATAGAGCGTCTCATATTGCGAATATCGTTGAGAGCATCAAACACACGGAAGACATCAACACCATTCTTTGCGGCCGCGGCAATGAACTTATCAACCACATCGTCTGGATAGTGCTTGTAGCCGACAAGGTTTTGTCCGCGGAGCAGCATCTGAATTGGTGTTTTGACAAAGATCGTTTTGAGATCGTGCAACCTTTCCCACGGATCATCATTCAGATACCGAATGCAGGTGTCAAAAGTTGCTCCTCCCCATGCCTCAACGGACCAAAATCCCGCCCTCTCCATTGCAGACGCGAGGCCGATCATATCCTCGGTCCGCATCCGTGTTGCGAGGAGCGACTGGTGAGCATCCCGAAGGGTCGTATCAGTAATATAGAGCTTGGTCATGATTGTATCTCGGTCTGCATCATGAGTGTAATTTAGCTAAACCTATATTGGTTTGGAATGAAAAGATAAAAATGTAGCCTTGATCCGATCATTTCTGTTGTTTGCAAAAAGTAACAGAGCAGAGAAGTGCTTCGTGAAGCTCAGTGAAGGAGAGGGACCCCTCCAGCGTAGCCTCCCCAAGGCAAAAGCGGGAATCAGTTCGCAAAACTCGGAAAATGTGGGAACATAGGTTTCTCCGGTACGGTGTTCCCTTCGTGCGAGGAGAGAACCAACAGTTTTCGCATGTGCAAGGGGTAATATGAGAAGCCCTGCTGCAAGAGGCGGCAGTGTGTGCATCGAAAGCTTCTATCCTTTAATTCTGAGAGCAGTTTTCATATGGGTGAGATCATCGGAGATACTTGCAATGAACTGAAGTGGGAGTTTTGCAGCAAGACCGATATCAAATCCGGCTCTGCTGCCGAGTGCCCAGACACCAAGATCAAGAAACTCCCCTGGTTTTTGCACAGCACCGATCCAGATGGCAAAAAGGAGAATGACAAAGATCTTTGTGGCGTAGAGGATGCCGGCGGCCCCTCCGGCGAGCTGCAGAACAAGCCAAGGAGATCCTGCAGCAAGGGCCGAGACTGGCAGTAAGAATTTCCATGATGCCTTTGCAAATATTTCCCGGGAACAGATGGCAGCCCAATAGGGTACTGCAAGCACCGTAACAAGGGCATAGGAAAATGGGGTGAGTGAGAGGATGAAAACCGCGCAAGGCGGATGCGTACATCACGCATGACGCAGCCTCCCGCAGGATATAATCCAGCGTTCCGCAGCAGCATGTGCAAGCTCTGTTTCATGGGAGAACACCAGAGGGATGCCAGTCCGCTGTTCCATAAGTCTGGTGAGGATCGGCATTACTGAACGATCAAGAGAGGCGGGCGGCTCATCAAGTATCTGAATGCTGGGATCGCCGGGAAAAATATAGGCGTGTTCCAGTCTGCGCAGTTCTCCGCGGGAAAGGGTACGCGGATCGCGATCGGATCTTGTTACGTTCTGGAGAGTAAACGGCTCTTCATTGCCCGAGACCTTTCAGGAGGCTATCTCCTCATCAACAGTCGATCTGGTTACATGATACTCGGGAAACTGCATCAGAAACAGCGGTTTGCCGCCGCAGCCGTCGTAATGGACTGCCCCGGCATCCGGGGGTTTCAAGAAATCCTGCGGTCGCGTGAGCAAGCGTAGACTTGCCTGCTTCAATCGGGCAGGATCTGAGATGAATCCCTTTGGGAAACACTGCATCTGCGGCAAGGACAAACCAACCAAGGCTGAAGGAAACCGCATCGAAGATTCGGTTCAGGACCCCAGCACTTTCCCTGATTCGAGCATAGGGGATACAGTCTGTCTTCTCCTGAATGATGATAGAGTGGGTGCTCCACAGAACATGAGAACAGCCTGATTCCCGGATCAGCTGAAGAATCTCTGCGGCGGTTTCCGTGTTGAGATGCGAGTCAGGCTCGTCCAGCACCGACAAAACGGGTCGTATGGCGAATGCCGCTGCAATGCTGACAAGCATCTTCTCACCTCTGGAAAGTGTCCGATAGCTGCGGTCTCAAAACAGATGGGTGATACTGCAGTGCTAGGGCTTCCTGCAGAGTCGGATGAGGCAGCCGCGCCTACCTTGCTGTTGCCGATTGCTCCGCATTTTCTGCAACCTTCGTGTCGTTCTCCTCTGTGTTCTTGCGGGCGAACCGCAGAGACGATCCAATCTCATCCCGTACCACAGAAAATATCAAGTGCCGGTCCGGAAACTTGAAGCATACCAACCGTCGCATACATGGGGCGGGAGACCTTCAATGATGATGCTCCCATGTTCCAGAAGGTCAATTCTTGCACATAGGCTAAGCGGCGTGGTTTTTCCAGCACTACTATCTATAGTAACGGCGAAATTAGTTCGGTTCCGGCTTGTCTGAAACGCAGTACAATCGCCTCAGTGGTGACAGACTTGACACAATCACCAGCAATAAAAGGAGGTACACTGGTAACAACTGTTGCAGCCGGCGTTGCTCCTGAAGAGAGCATATACCAACCGGCACCAAAAACATAGCTCCCCATAATAAATACTGTGTTGGAAAGGATGTCGGCAGCCAGGGATTCTTTCCAAATAGCAGTCTTGGCAGCCACTGCTATGATGGCAAACCCTATATCAGAAATCTGCCGTTCGGGCCACGAAGGATTTCAGGGCCTGCAGTAAAGTTGGCAAAGATCGGCAGACCGAGTGTTCCAAACAGAACATACAGTCCCATGGGAATTACTGCATATCGTTTCATCACAATAGCCGTGAGCAAGACAAACTGATTCAACATCGTGAACGGCACCGGTCTTATCGGAATGGAGATCCATGCTCCGACAGCACTTAAGGCAATGAAGATCGCCGAGAAGGCGATCAGCTGTGCACGCTTTTCATCCCAGTACATTATTGTAAACCATCCCTATTGAGTTAATTTCAAACGGAATGATACCATAACTAACTAAGAGATATATCTTAGTTAGTTATGGTATCATTCCGAAATTTCAGTGCTCAAAACCGCCAAATGTACTGGATTTGAGATCTGCCGCGGTGGAATCCTTAGCGTTGGCAAAACAATGGAGGAGGTACAACACCATGTGGGAGGTTGTAGTGCAGTAGGGCAGCGGGCACTTGCTTCAGCAACGCCCTGGGGCTTCCCGTAACATTGGAATTTTTGGCTTCACCTGTCTTGCTGCCTCGCATCAACATGGCACCGGAGCTGCAGAGCCTCGGCATACGTTCAGTTTCAGTCAACATTTTAAACCTGATCCCCGGGGTCCCGTAGGGGAGCACTGTTCCCTTAAATCCCGACGAAGTACCGAGAATTGTCTCAATCTATCGGTTTATTCTGCCTGATGTTGCCCTACGGATTGCAGGCGGCAGAAATTTCCTGCCAGAACAAAAGAAAGCGGCTTTTTCCTCTGGGAGAGAATGTTGCAATATCCGGGTGATTCCTTGACAACAACAGGCATATCCCCCGAGGAAGACAAAGCTATGATTCGGGCACTCGGGTTTACTTTGTCTTTGTGAATCGCTGGTTAGAGTATGAAGCAGTCCCCTGCAATAACGCATTCGACCTCTCCCTCGTCGCGGAGAACAAGCAGTGCCCCGTGTTCGTTGATATCGATCGCCTCTCCCTTGAAACCCTCCTTCGTTGTCTGAATGCGGACACGGCGGTGCAGCGTGCAAGACAAACTCCGCCATTCGCGGAACAGCGGCTCGGTCTCGCCCCTCAGCACCATCTGGTACCGGCGCTCGAATTCTTTGAGGAACTTCGCGAAAAACTCTGCCCGTTCCACTTCGCGACCGAGTTCGTCGGAGATGGAAGTCACGAGCTTCGAGATGCTAGGCATCGTCCGCTCAACTGAGAAGTTCACATCGATGCCGACACCAATCAAGCAGTAACGCAGAATATCCTTGTCGGCCGCAAGCTCGAGCGTCATGCCGGCGACTTTCTTGTCACTGATGAACACATCGTTCGGCCACTTGATCAGCGCCGACAGTCCAAACTCGTGGCGGATTACCCGGGTGAGGGCAAGGGAGCCAGCCATCATGATGCTGAACGTCTGGTCAACGCTGAGTTTCGGCATCACCACAATCGTTGCCCAAATGCCTCCCTCGGGACTCATCCAGACACGGTTCATTCTTCCAAGACCTCCGGTCTGTTGCTCGGCAATCAGCACTGTTCCCGGCTGCACCTCGTCACCGACCTCGTGCAGCATCTGGCGTGCAAGGGCATTGGTGGATGAAACCTGTTCAAAGTGATGCATCTCCTGGCCAATGATGTGTGTCTTGAGGAACCGTTTTACCTCGTACGGAAGCAAAAGCCATGTCCGTTTTCGCAGGGAATAGCCTGTTTTCGGCGATGCATCAATACAGTATCCTATCCCGCGGAGCAGGTTCACGTATTTCCATACGGCGGTGCGGGTGATACCAAGGCGTGCGCTGATAACCTCTCCCGGTACCGGATTACCAATGCCTGTTTCGTCGAAGATTCGCAGAACATCAAATACTGTCTGTGTCATGGCAACTCTGTTCCGGATTTTTTGTCCAGAACGTCTACATCTTTATCTTCAATCTATGGCATAGACGATGAAGAAGATTTCGCTCAGAAAAAAAGGGTTAGAATCTGGTTTTCCGATCAGCCGCGGCAAACTGTTTCAGAAATGCGTTCGATGGATACTCGTGCGTGCTTGCAAGAAGCAGGATTCCTTTGCCGAATCTACACTCGGTAAACACCGGAAATTTGTTCTCAGTAATCGCTATCGGTTTTCCTGGGCTTGTGGTAAACCAGCCGTCGGTTGCAAATGCATTGGTGTCGTAGCCGTCGAAGAGCGATCGCCAAGGGGAGCTTTCATCAACATCGAGCTTGTGTTCAGCAAACTCAAAGTGGTACTCTACCTTGACTGGCAGCCAGTCGTAGGGGTTACCGGTCTTCACCGGATCCGCAGCGCCGTACACAAACAATCTGCCGCCGTCCTCAAGATACTCCTTTATACGGCCAGAAACCGCTCGAAGGACCGGAAGAAGTTTTGAGTACTGCTGGTTGCTAAAACCTGTCGGGATAATGATGCCTGTGTAGTTGCCTTTGTAAAACGGTGCTGCAAGCATCAGCGGGGCTACCGCCTCACAATATCCGCACGCGTCCTCAACTAGACGATGGAACATCATCTTTTCATCCCAGAACACTGCAATGTGGCTTTGATTTTCTGTCATCCTTTGATAACCCCTATAGGCCGGATTCGTGCAACGATTCGGGAGATGCCCGCATCACACACGACCTGCACCACCTCGCAGCTGGGCTTGTACACGTCGGGTGCCTCTTCTGCGATAGCCGCAGAGCTCGGTGCCCGAACCGTGATGCCCCGTCTTGCCAAATCGTTTGCCACCGTCTCGCCGGTAAGCCTTCGTTTCGCCGAATATCTGCTTTGCATCCTGCCGGCACCGTGGCATGTACTGCCGAATGTCCGCTCCATTGCCCCAGCTGTTCCTGCGAGAAGATAGGAGTCGGTCCCCATACTTCCCGGCATGATCACCGGCTGGCCCGCATCGCGGAACTCCTGCACAATCTCCCGTTGCCCTCGACCGAAGGCACGGGTTGCACCCTTGCGGTGCACACAGACACGCCGCCGGCTGCCGTCTGCATCATGTTCCTCCCACTTTGCAACATTGTGGGCAACATCATAGACGAGAGGCATCTCCTCATACCCAATGCCAAATTTTTTGGAAAACAACTCGCGGACCAGGTGGGTAATGATCTGGCGGTTTGCCCATGCGTAGTTTGCCGATGCTGCCATCGCACCGAAGTAGGCCTCACCCTCCGGTGAATGCAACGGGGCACAGGCGAGCTGCCGATCCGGCAGATCGGTAGCGTATTTTTTCGTCGCCTCTTCGAGAATCTTCAGATGATCCGTGCAGACTTGATGGCCGAGGCCCCGTGACCCGCAGTGGATCATCACGCAGATCTGTCCCTTGGCAACACCGAAAGTCTCCGCTGTGGCAGGGTCGGCGATCTCATCGATCACCTGTACTTCGAGAAAGTGGTTGCCGGACCCGAGTGTCCCGCATTGTGGAATACCCCTCTGTCGTGCCTTTGTACTGACGAACTCAAGCTCCGCTCCCGGCATTGCACCGTTCTCTTCACACCTGCGGACATCACTTTTCATGCCGTATCCAATCTCCACTGCATTTGCAGCCCCGTCCGTAAGCATTGAGGAGAGATCGTTCTGCGACAGCCGTACCGGACTTTTGGATCCAACGCCAGTCGGCACTGCCACAAACAGATCTTCGATGAGTTCCTTCCTGTCAGGAATGTCTCCAAGGGTTAGGGGCGTTGTGATCATCCGCACCCCACAGTTGATGTCAAAGCCGACGCCACCCGGTGAGATCACTCCAGTCTCCTCATTGAATGCGGCAACACCACCAATAGGGAATCCATATCCCCAGTGGATGTCTGGCATACCAAGCGAACAGCGGAGAATGCCAGGCAAGGTTGCAACGTTGGCAAGCTGGGTTAAGGCACCCTCTTCAAGGCCTGTAGCAAGCCGATTCGAGAGGAAAAAGCGTCCTGGCACCCGCATGCCGGGGACAAAACCTTTCGGAATCTCCCATTCGATTTCTGCAATTTGCTGTATCTGATCGTTCATGGTTTTAGATGTCAAAGATGATGGTGAGTTCATAGCCATTGGTTATTTTTTCAAGCGAGAGGCCTGAGTAGGAGATGCCCTTTACGCCGATGCCGCCAGAATGTTTCGTTCTGTCGAACAAGACTCCTGAGACGATGCCGCGAATAACACCTCCTTCTGCGACAAGATCAAAGGACCCCGGCACAAGATACTCCGTTTCGATGAGGAGCAGAAGCTCTGAGAGGAAGTTGACGATCGTCTCTTCCCAATCCTTTCCTTCGGCATTGATGGAGAAGGCGGCAACGGGTGTCTCACGGCGGTACCCACCATAGAGTGTTTCCGCAAGGGCAAACCCGCTCTCGGCAAAGAGAGTCGGCAGGGTTGGCGCAGTTATCCTCATCCGCACATCGGCGGTATGTTCCAGTTCCTCAAAGGTCATCGTTTCCGATGTAGAGATTCTGGGAGACGAGCCGCATGTTAATCTCTGTAATCCATGGAAGTTGATAACAGGAGATGTAGATCAGATGTTTGCCTGCCATGATGGGAACGTCACTTGATTTTGCCGGCTTGACCTTTAGCGGCATCAGGACCGGACCCCTGCAGGAGGTACTGATACGGAAATCTCCGCCGCGGGTGTCCATATAGGCGATCACATCAGTTGTGATCGTGATTGGAGGGACGGAATGGGTTTCGTCCCGTTGCATATCCATTCCTTATTACTAGGAGCCTGCCCTACAAAAAAGGAGAGGGCGGTTCTACCGCGGATTGCTACACCGCGGTTGCGATCGCCTGCTCAATTACATCAATATACTGTTCTTTGACTCCGTATACCCCGGTGACTCCGTCGGAGCTGCGGCGTGTGAAGAGAACTCCGAGTTTGGAAGCAATCGTACCGACCATCGATGCGATAGAGTGATAGCTGACACTGAATTTCTCCGCCAGTTTTTCGTGAACCTGTGCGACTGTCAGTGACTTTGCACGGACAAACAAGCAGAGAAGTTCTTTTCTGATTCCTGATTTGTCGCGGGCAAGATACTTGTGAAGCCGGTTCTCTATCTCTTTTCGCAGATCAGAGGGAGATAGCATAATTCCAATTTAAATTTAAATATATAAATAGGTGTCGTAAACACTGGGATTTGTTGCCAGCGCATCTCCGTGGTTTTCAGAAAAAAAGAACGGATTCATATGTTCTAAGATGCAAGAAATGTACTAATGTGTTCTATCTGCTCTATGAATATCTGATCCGAAGAAAACTGGATGTAACGCTGCTTCCAAAGGAAATCTGCTTCATGCTTAGCGAAGCGGATATGTTTGCGGATCCAGGGAGGATGAAGAAGGTGTCACAGTGGTGCATGGATTTCCCGATGATTGAGCGGATCATTTTTCATATTGCATCAATGGATCTCGCCGCGCTTGAGGCAGGCCTGCTGTCCCTTGCGTCTCTGGAAAACGCCGCATCCGTGCGGTTGAGTGCACCATCAGCAGAGATGGAGTACGGGTCTGGGCCTGTGAAGATTCTGATTGTACTTGGGAAAAGCGGGCGTGAGGAGATTGCAGAAGCAATTGCCGCAATTGTGCGGGAGGGAGTCGACCCTGCAACAATTACTGAAGAAACGATCGAGTCGCATCTTTCGTATCATGTAAACCCAGACTTTGTGATCACGACGGGCGGGAGTCATCTGACGGATTTCCTGATCTGGCAGTCGGTGTACTCGGAGTTGTTTTTTGCGGATGTCAACTGGTGCAGGTTTCGGCGGCTGGATCTTCTCCGTGCTCTCCATGACTATCAGTCCCGGGGTCGCCGTTATGGAACGTGACAGGATAGTTTCAGCAAGCTGATGAACCGATATAGTTGCACGTCGTCGATGACGCAAGGCCAAGCCTTGCTTGCGTAGATGTGCTGGTGTAACCTCTATCAGAGGTGTGTAGCGATTGATGGATATCTATAGCTTCTTTGCGGCAATGCACTTCAAACCAGAGTTCTTGCTGCGGCTGTGCGACAAGCATCGATATCGGTGCCATATCACATCTGTACCAGCGGCTACCTGCCTCACCCCGCATTGCTGGTCAACCGCATGAAGGCGAACCGATTCGGGAAATACCTGCCATCCGCGCAGACAACCCTATTTAGATGATCCGCGTCAACACTGCATCCGGCAGACTGAACCCGAACAGGGCCAGCACATAGTCAATGGTGGTCCAGACCGCTCCATCCCTCCGATAGAGTTCGAGTTCTTTTGCGTACTTCTCCAGGGCCCGCGAAGGCTGCGGATCGAAAGAGCGGTATTTTTTCTTCAGAGCATGAAGTGAGCTTGCGGCAGGAAGAAACTCACGGTCGATTGGATTGTCTTCTTCGATTTTCTCGGCAATAAACCCAAACTGTTTGGGGATGTCTCCGCCGCAATCGGCATTTCGGGGCATATCAGCCAAAACGGCGTTTTTTCTTTCGAAACAGATTCCAAAACAGCAAGACAAGTGGTACAATGAGGGCGATGACACCTGCATTGACAAGGGTTGACAGTGAAAGTGACGGGACGATCCACCCCGCAAACGGCGTCATTGGCACGGTGACAGTGATATGAATTATCGCTTTTGCATCCACCCAGCTAAACATCCCAAACCGTGTAAATGCCAACATCATCGCAGCAACAATGCCAGAGAGGGCAACGCCCATAACGAGGGGGGCTGAAAGTGTCTGGTACCTGAAGTACAGGGCATCAATTCCACTGATGGTAGCTGTTGGATACCTATTGTGGTGAGAACGGTACGGGTTCTGATGTCCTGCCATGATAGGTAGAGAACTGTTATCAGAACCGCAACTGCAGAAACAGTGTGAGGCGGGAAACTATACCTATTATATGGCTGGGTTGGGGGAGAACTTGATATTTTAACGGCGGATGGTGTAGTTAATCGAGCTTGAAGCTGCCTTGTGGATTGTCGAGTGAGAAGCAGCATCGGCAAGGAACGCCTCTATCACATCACGAGTCACATGCGGCATAACCACTATCCGAAGATGCCCCGCACGAGTGTGTGATACCGTCCAACCGGCAGGTGCATTCCCGCCCGTGAACGCTGCAACATTCATGATAGGATTCACCACGCGGATAAAGCCGCAGGCCTCCATTCCTGCGACCAGCTTCCGGGTATTCTCCATGCATCCCGCGACCATCGAACGGAATCCTTCGCGGCCCAAATGCTTGATCACCGCGTATGCCCCGGCAACGTCCGCGCCAGGCCGCGTTCCGGCAAGCGTGTACTGTTTTTTGACCGTCAGATAGGGTGTGTCCACGTTTAAGCAGCTGACCACATCGGGATCGCGGAGCAGCAGACAGCCGCAGGGAATCGTTGCAAGCCCCATCTTATGGGGATCAAGTGATATCGAATCAACTCCCGGCACAGCAAAATCGAATGGGGCCGGGTCAGGGAGGAAAGGAATCACAAATCCACCGAATGCAGCATCAACATGACAAAAACAGCCAGACTCACACGCAATCTCTGCGACAGCCGGTACATCATCGACCATCCCGTACTCGGTCGTTCCTGCAACCGCGACAACAGCGATGGTGTTTTTGTCTATCCTCTCTGCCATCTTTTCGGCATCCACGGTATAGTTCTTCCCGTAGGGCACCGTCCGCATTGCAAGCCCCAGCATATCGCAGGTCTTGTCAAACGAAAAGTGCACCGATTCCGGAACCACAATGTTTGGCTGCTCAACCTCGGGCTTCAGTTTTTTTGCAATCCGGATTGCCTGCAAATTCGACTCCGTCCCGCCTGATGTCGAATATCCGCCCGCACTGGCCAGATGCATCAGTTCCCCAATGGACCGGATCAGCAGCTCCTCAACTTTCAGTGTTCCGGGAAATAGACCTGGATCTCCCAGATTCGTCGCGCTAAACATTTCGTGCACCGCAACCGCAATTGGATGCGGAATAGTGCACATGGAACTGAGGATCTGGTTCGGATGCACATCCTCAGCCCGTAACCCGGCGAGGAAGGAAATTGCCTCCTCCCTGTTGCAGCCCTTCTCCTCCATGGAAAAATCACCAATACCTGATATGTGATTATGCGTGCTTCTCAAATGCCATCTTCAAAAGAATCTGGCGTTCGGTCTTTGCGACCGTCTCGCGAATCTTCGGAATTGCGTCAATGTTTGAAGAGACGCTTGAGATTCCCTGATTCACGAGCCACTTCACAAACGCCGGATCCGATCCTGCCTGACCGCAGATTGAACACTCAACACCTGCTTTTCGGCACTGCTCAATGCAGTACATAATAAGGCGCATAACCGCCGGATGATCCGGCTCGTACATGTCACCGATCATACTGTTGTTCCTGTCCACCGCAAGCGTATATTGGATCAGATCGTTCGTACCGAATGAGCAGAATTTGATGCCTGCTTTGATGAACTCGTCGATGACGATGGCGGATGCTGGAATCTCGACCATGATGCCGAGCATGCGTTTGTCCACATCAATGCCCCATGATCGGAATGCTTCTTTTGCCGCGATGAATTCGCGGGGGTGCTGCACCAGTGGGAACATGACACCGAGGTTGTCGTAGCCAGCATCCCACAGCCGCTTGAAACATTCGGCCTGCATCCAGAACTGTCTCATCTGGCGAAGATCGCGGCGGAGACCCCGGAATCCAAGCATAGGGTTGTGTTCATGCGGCTCATCCTCGCCACCTGCCATGTTTAGGAACTCGTCGGTTGGCGAATCGATTGTCCTCACCCAAACCGGCTTTCCGCGAAATGCGTCAAGCACCGTCTTGATGCCGTCGTAAAGTCCGCGGATGAACACCTCTTCCTTGCCGTTTTTGATGTACCAGCCCGGGGTCTTGTTCATGCCGATGATCAGGTGCTCGATTCTGAGAAGACCAACACCGTCCGCACCCGTAGCTGCCGCACGGGCGGCTGCCTCTGGCATGGAGACGTTGACCTTGACGGATGTCGCTGTAATGATCGGTGCGGTTGTTGCAGCCGGCACAGCTGTTATGGCTGCCGTAGATTCTGCTGTCGCAAGTTTTCCGTCGTAGATAAGACCCTTTTCGCCGTCGATGGTAACAATCTGGCCGTCTTTCAGAAACGAGGTTGCCTGCTTCGTTCCGACAACCGCCGGAGTTCCAAGCTCACGCGCTACAATCGCCGCGTGGCAGGTCATGCCCCCCTCGTCGGTGATGATGCCGACCGCTTTAAGCATTGCAGGAACCATGTCCGGGTTGGTCATTGGGGAGACCATGATGTCGCCCTCTCTCACGCTGGAAATGTCCATTGCATCGGTTATAATAGCAACAGGACCGGATGCAATACCCGGGGATGCTCCGTATCCCTGCAAAATGATCCCGTTATCTGCCGCCGGTTCAGGAGATTTGTCCGTGTCTGCTGAAGGGGGACTCACTTGGATCGTGGTAATTGGGCGTGACTGCAAAACATAGACTGTGCCGCCAACCATGCCCCATTCCATATCCTGCGGCACTTTGTAGTGGTTTTCGGAGATCACGGCAAACTCGGCAAGCTTGGCGACCTCTTTGTCGGAGAGCACCTGCATGTCTTGGCGGTTTGCCGGAACAGGGACGGTCTTTGTTCCCTTGTTGCCGTCTGGAATGATCTCGACGGATTTGCTGGAAATGGTCTTTGCAGTGATCCGCTTATTTTTGCGGTCATAGACATAGTTATCGGGAGAAACCGCCCCGGACACAATAGCCTCGCCAAGACCCCATGATCCTTCGATGATAACCGTTGCTGCGCCTGAGATAGGATGGGAGGAAAACATCACACCGGCTTTCTCGGAGAAGACCATCTGCTGGACAATCACGGCAATGTTGACGATGCGATCGTCGAATCCCTGCTTTGCACGGTAGTAAATGGCGCGACCGCCGTAAAGGGAGGCCCAACAGTCCTGCACAGCCTGGATCAGATCTGCTTCTCCAAGAATATTCAGATAGGTGTCCTGCTGCCCGGCAAAGGATGCGTCCGGCAGATCCTCTGCGGTCGCACTGGACCGGACGGCAACGATGGTGTCGGATCCCATCTTATTGTAGGCGTCAGCGATCTCCTTTCTGATAGCATTAGGCATCGCTGTCGAACTGACCCGTGCCTTGATTTTGTCGGCAGTGGCGTTGAGCACGTCGTTGTCGTCAACGTTGATTTCTTCCAAGATACCAAAGATGGAGTCTTCCAGTTTCGTCAGCTGTAAAAATCTGCGGAACGTTTGGGCTGTCACGACAAAACCCTGCGGGACCGGGAGACCAATAGACATCATTTCACCAAGCGAGGCGCCTTTCCCGCCGGCGAACGGGATATCATCTTTGCGGATTTCATGAAGCCATAGGATATTTGGCATTTTGTCCATAGATATTCAGTATTACGTTGGCATCGCACAACAATAATAAGTTGTAAGTTGTGTTGGGCAATCCTTTCGGTGGGACAATTCTATTATTGATCGGAATGATACCTTAACAAACGAAGTATTATATTCTCTCATGTCCAATATTAATGGAGAATGTTATACAAAGAATTTGAGGAGTTGTTCCCATCGGAACTATCTGCTATAGAGTACT
>JAITSY010000002.1 GCA_031287415.1 Candidatus Methanorbis basalitermitum
AATAGTGAATAACTAAATTTAATTATGACAACTGGAATAATCAGCAGACCCGTTTTTATATCCTAACGACGTAACAAAAATATACATCAAGATCGTGTGGTCTAAACTAGCAATAAAGATCATCTCCATCCAAGATTTTACGATTTTCAAAGAAATGCACATGGAGTTTTTTGATGGGATAAATATCTTTATCGGTGATAATGGCACTGGCAAACCTCATCTTCTAAAGATCCTTTATGCATTTTGTGAGAGCGAGACGGATGACGAGTTCGAAAAAAAACTGAACAAATGCCTAATACCCCAATATACTGGCGATCCATTACACTATGATCAAAATTTTAAGGGCAGGTATTCCAGTGCTTTAATTTGGAATTACCAGTTTGAATGAAAACAGTTCTTCAAATCTGAAATATAACTGTCTTTATCAATAGAGAACGACGAATCACATATATATTCTCACTAAAACCAATAAGTCCATTATCTTATATATAACTCATTTTTCTAAAGCACAATTCCGTATAAATATGTTCTTGCCCGCAGTCTGTATGCGGTTACGGCAAGTCCGGCGTCCACACACGAATTGTGGAATTAGATCGCGACACGAATAAAGAGTTAATATTAAAACACATTCGCAAGAATGGCGATAAGTGAGTCCTGTTCAAAGAGTTTGAACAAATCCTGTCGAGCTATTCGAGAAATCAAATCAAAGTACTGATGAGGAACCTTCAGCAAAGTAATTTGATTTATGTCCTCGGAAAAACCTCGAAAGCGCGGAGGTTTGCTCGCTGAATCGAAACTGAGCTTGGAGCTGAAAATCCCAAGAACGACAACCTTTAAGTGCTCCCGAAGTGCTCCTGATTGCTCTTAGAGAACAATGAAAACGATAATCACGGGGGTTGGCCAATGTTACAGACGTGCGTACAAATGCGGATTGTGGAACGGTTTTCTGCACCGCTGCCAAAATTTCATAAACACCGTATCGTCTTTTGGCGCGACGGTGAGGGTGAGTTCGTTGATGAAGTGGACGTGCTTACGCTCGACAACGTTAAACTCATCAAGCTCGCGGGAAGAACAATTTCTCTGCCAAAAAATTGCCAGCAGTCGATGACCCAGAAAACGATGTTCTTGTCTACGTTCCATTTACCCTACGGAAAAATTCAGGATAGTTGGCTGCTTGACATTGAGATTTACAGCGAAGTGTTCTGTGCAGATCTCATTTCTATGCAGAAGGGGACTATCTATACAGCAGATGTTTTCTGTATATTTTTCAGTAGGTTTCCAGATATCGTCTGATCTCCCAGTCGGTGATGGAACGGGAGTAGTCTCCCCACTCATGTTCACAGATACGGTCAATCTGGGCAACAACATGCTCACCTAAGACAGTACAGAGCAACTTGTCCTGCTGAAGTGCATTGTTTGCCTCCTGCAGATTCCCTGGTAGGCAGCGGATCCCCGCAACGTCACGTTCTGAGGGGTTCATGTGGAAGATGTTTCTGTCGATACTTTCTGGCGGGGTAATCTTGTTGATGACACCGTCCATACCTGCTGCAAGCATTACTGCAAAGGCGAGGTACGGGTTGCATGTCGGGTCTGGACTGCGAAGTTCCACACGGGTGCTCTTGCCGCGCGAATATGGCACACGGATTAAGGCTGAACGGTTTAAGGCTGACCAGCCGACGTATACCGGCGCTTCATAACCTGGAGTGAGGCGTTTGTAGGAATTGACCGTCGGGTTTGCAATGCGGGTGATGCCATCAATGTGCTGCAGAAGACCTGCGATGAACCACCGGGCAGTGTCCGAGATCTGGTGGTCGCCGTTCGGATCGAAGAAGGTGTTTTCATTGTCCTTCATCAGCGAGCAGTTGACGTGCATGCCAGAACCGTTGATGCCGAAGATTGGTTTTGGCATGAAGGTGGCATGCAGTCCGCGTCGCAGTGCAAGTGTCTTTGCCGCAAATTTGAAGGTCACTACTTTGTCCGCCATGCCGAGTGCATCGCCGTAGGTGAAGTCGATCTCATGCTGACTTGGTGCCACTTCGTGGTGCGAGGCTTCGACGTTAAATCCCATCTCCGATAGCGAGATGACCAGAGCGCGGCGGACATCCTCTCCTGGATTGGTGGGGGTTTGATCGAAGTAGCCGCTGTGGTCCTGCAGATGTACGGATGCATGGCCGTCATCCATTCTAAAGAGGAAAAATTCCATTTCCGGCCCTACGTTGAAGGTGTATCCAAACTCTGCAGCCTTTTCAATCTGGTTACGAAGAATCCTGCGCGGGTCACCCGCAAACGGTTCTCCGTGCGTCGTGTAGACGTCACAGATAAACCTGGCAGCTCGGAATTTTTCGTCAGACCAGGGAATAATCTGATATGTGGACTGGTCTGGACGCAGTTGCATATCCGACTCCTCTAACCTCGCAAATCCCTGAATGGATGAACCGTCAAAACTGATGCCGTCGGTCAGCGCTTTATTCATTTGTTTCGTCGGAATTGCGACGTTCTTTGGCTTACCCTCCAGATCAGAGAATTGAAGGAGAACTGATCGTACATTATCGTTTTCAAGCTGTGAGAGAATCGCGTCGATTTCGTCCGAAACCATGTTTACGTTTGGGTGGTGAAATGATATTAAGTTGCACGTGTTCCACGTGCAACCACTGCACACCTCCATCAGAGGCGTACACCATCTCATCTATACAATCTTTGGATACAAACCAGCAATGCCCCAAAGGCTTTGCAGCCAATAAAATGGTAATGGGGCAAAAAACAGCCCTTCCCTTGAAAAAATCGTTTTTCAAAAGAACATATCAAGCGTAGTTTTTTTTGCCTCTGTTGGATCGAACTCGTCCCAGCTCCACCCGAGCGCATCAAATATTCGGGTTAAGGGAACCCGAATTGTTTTTTCAAGCATTGTGTCCCAATCGATCTCAAACATTCCCTCCGGCACCTGATCTGGATACTCAAAGCAGAGTACATTGGTGTTTGGATATCTTTCGGGGTTGCAGGAGCGTTTGATGTAAAGCCGCTTGGGTTTGCTGCCGCGTTTGAAGTCAGTGCCAAGATAGGTGTTTGAGTACTTCGCTCCCCGGCCATGGGCGTCAGGGATGACATAGTCTCCAAGCGACTTGTTGATGCCGCTGGGTATTCCTGCCTTCTCCAGTGGACATCGGCCAGCCCGGTACATTAGCAGAACCTGCGGCAGATACTCCTTAACTTCCTCTTTGCCGGTTCCCCTGAGGATCATCTCGAGAACCCTCTCCTGTACCTCACGGATAACGGGCGCCGAATCGGAGCGCCTCATCTCAAAACCGGTGATGTCAATCCTGTCGATCACCTGTCCCTCCCTCCAGACGAGATGGCCGGCATACCGCTTCTTTGCACCACCCTGGAAGAACCGGCGGTAAATCTTTTCGAACTTAATAGAGAAGAAGTTCCTGTCCGCACCAAGGGTGCCGCGAGAAAAGTTCGCGTAGCTTGCGTTCAGTTCGTTTTCAAGGCTCCGGGCAATTTCAATCGTTTCCTCAAGCGGGATCTTTGGTATCTGGACAAAGCAGGAGTCGGTGTCACCATAGATCACTTCGTAGCCGCGTGCGGTGATGATGTCTTTTGTGTGCTGGATGATTGCCCGTCCAACAGAGGTGACGGCAGAGCCGATATCGCGATCATAGAGCCGAAACCGCGAAAATCCTGAAACACCATAGTAGGTGTTCATGATGACCTTGAGCACATTTTGCTGCATATCGTAGAGCGTGTACGCCGGTGAGCCGTAGGGGAAGGTGTTTCGCAGTTTTTTGCGGTCGTCGCGCTCGGCCATCAATTCACTGATGATGCTCCGTGTCAGGCCGTCAGGGCTTCTCCTGAATCTGATGCCGTTTGGTGAGTAAAGCTCACCGTCCGGTGATTTGGTCTCGGGCGATGCGTTCAGCGTCATCATTGCCATTGGGTAGAGGGACTTTAAGTCGAGCACGATGACGTTTTCTTTGATGCCTTTGCTTGGGGCAAAGACAGTTGCACCTTCAAACTCCTCACCGACGAGGTTTCCTTTTGAGGGGAGGACGAATTTTCCCGCAGCCTTGCGGAGGATGTAGATGTCGATGACATTTGAGGAATTCAGGGCTTTGTCAAGCGGGCAGCCGACGTAACGCGCAACCTCCTGATAAAACTCGATGATGTTGTTTTTCCGATTGATGCCGACGCAGAGTTCCACATCCTTGAAGTTGTACTCGACCATTTTCTTCGGGTCTTTGTTCCAGAGCTCGCCCAGTGTTCCGGTGTAGCGGACTTTCCGTTCGCCGAGCTCCTCCTCGGCGATGGCGTCCAGACGGTAGGATTCCTTCTGGCTGCTCTGCATTTTTTTGTAGGCAGTCAGGAGATCGAAGAGAACGCGGCCGCGCATGGCGTTGCGCTCGGTCATGCCGGGTAGACGGGCGAAGGCATCTGTTTTGAAGCCAAGGGTTTCAGCCCGTTTGAGGAGATAGGCGGCATCGAAGTCGGCGAAGTTCCAGCCGGAGAGTATGTCCGGATCTTTTTCAGCGATGTAGGTGATGAATGCAACGAAGAGGTCCTTTTCGGTCTGATGGGCGCTGATGGTGTGGTGATCCTTACTAAAACAGCCGTTGATGAGGCCTGGGTCAGAATAGTAGTCGGCGTTGGTTTCACCGAGAAGGACAAAGGAGGTGTAGTGGTCGTCATAGGAGTCGTGGCAGGTGAGACAAATTATAGGATCTCGTTCGGGCTCAGGAAACCCGTTGCGGTCATCGCATTCGATATCGCACATGCAGACACGGGGCCTTGAGTGGACAAGGGCAGGGGAGAGTTCGGTGTAGCTGCAGACCTCCGCTGGTGCAGCAACACCGCCGGTAAGGCCGGTGTCAATTAAGAAACGTGTGGCGAAGGGTATGTCTGCTTCGTAGTGGTGGTAGCGGTCGCGTATCGTCCGGACGTCGGTTGGTCTCTGGGTGATGATTTTCCGCAGCGGTTCGCCTTTGATAGAGATTGCCATGTCCTGCGTAATTTCGAGATTGTCGGGATGAGGGAGATAGGTCTCTTTTTCCCAGATCCAGAAGTAGGGACGAAAACCGGTTGCCCGCAGATGATGGGCGGTACCGTCTGCAGTTCTGCCGAAGATGTGGATGACCGGTCCTCCAGGTGCGTTGGTATATTCTGCCTGATTGATGGCAATGGCGATGGTTTGGGACAAAACCGAGCCTTGCAGGAGAGAGGACGCACAGCAAGTCGTGCTCTGCCCCTGCACGGTCATCCAACTCTGCTGTTGTTGCTCTGCTGGCGTTACCAGGGCTGCCTCTTCCTCATCCATCAGCATCTCCTGCAGAGATCACCGAGAAACGATGCTGCGCCCTGCAGTTTTGCATCTTCCCATGCGTCAAGTTCCCATGAGTCGTCGATTGCAGCGCCGCATTTGCCAAGGATTACGGGGAGGCCGAGTGCACAGCCGTCGATGCCGTACGCGCCGTTGGCTGGAACAGAACAGGTGGCGAGGCGGTGTGAGTCAGCTGCAATGTCTTTGATCATGCTGCAGATGTGATGCGCTGGGCCAAAGACGGTACCGGTTTTCCCTTTGATGATCGGCATGGAGGATCCGCAGATCTCAGCAAGGATCTGTTCCCGTATAGTGATGGGGACATTGATATCCAGCCGCGAAAAGACAGGGACCTGATGATTTCCGTGTTCACCAAGCACGCGTGCATCTCCGGATATCCCGTAAAATGCAAGTGCCACGGCAAATCTACGGCTATCAAGAAGGCCGCCGAACCCAAGGACCTGATCTTCTGCAAGACCGGTGTGCTCCGTGAAGTACCAGGTGAATGCATCAACCGGGTTGGTGACGACGATGAGGTGGCCGCCAAAGCCGGAAAGCATCTCTGCTGCTTCCTGCACGACAGGCAAGTTTGCATCAAAGAGGTCGGCACGAGTTTTGATATCAGGTGTTCTGGCAGCTCCGGCAGAGAATATGCAGAAGTCAGCATCCCGAAGACGTCTTGGATCGGTGGAGACGGGGATGTCCATTGCATGAGTGATGTCAAGTTTTTGCGCGGTGAGCACCGGCTTATATATATCATGCAGAATTATTTCATCGGCGAGATTGAGGGCAGCGGCAAGAAACGCCACTTCTCCACCAATCCGTCCGGTGCCGAGGCATGCCAGTAGTGTCATGAGAGTAATATTGATCGGGGCAGGTTATCAGTATTGGGAATCCAGTCCATGCAAGGTTTTTTGAAAAAAGGGGGATGGGGTTATTCGATGTTTTGCAGGGTGTTTTTGTCGTACCACAAGACAACGTGAGACGGTACCTGTTGTTGTCCCGCATCGTGAGGTGGGGCAGCCGGAGAGTGGGAACATACCGGTAGTCTCGGAAGTGTTCGCCGTCGTTTGGGGGATTATTGTGATTAGCGCTACCGGACGTCGTGAAAATGATATTCTTTCCCGTACTATATATCCGAGATCGCATCGCTTGCACAGTTCAGGATGTCGCACCAGCCATAATAGAGTTGCACGTGCAACCACTGCACACCTCTAATCAGAGGTGTGCAGCAAGTCCGGAAAAAGGAGGTACTTATGGGCGGGATGCAAGACCAAAAAAACTGCCAAACATCTCCCGCGACGAGATCGGCATCAGATGTACATACGATCCCAGTGTTCGGTGGACAAACGCCCCGTCGCACCCGCCTGCGATACCGGCTCCCCGCGACAGCCGGTACGCATAGGAAACCCCCGCATCCATCACAATATCGCTGTAATGGAATTCATGGCCGCGGAACGCAAACTCGCCGCACGGAAGATGCGCCATCCCCGTCACGTATCCGAGCGTCCTTTTGACCGGTATCCGCGTATTTCCCGGAAACACTCCGCACATCCTGCAGCTTAGCGGCTTTTCTCTTCCCTGCCACCCGCCTTCGAGCGTTATCGATCGCGTCAGATACATCAGGCCGCCACACTCCGCATAGATCGGTACCTCATTTTTTGCGGTTTCAAGTACCGCCTCCTGCATTGCCGCATTTGTCGCAAGTTTTTCCGCAAACTGCTCTGGATAGCCTCCACCGAAGATGTAACCGTCAGCCTCCGGCAGGCGGTCACACAATGGACTGAAATACACAATCCGCGCCCCAAGACTCTCCAGAACCGCCGTCTGTTCTCCATAGTAGAAGTTGAACGCCCCATCATATGCAACTGCAACTGTCTTCTCCGGCTCCGGCCGCTCCTCAAGCATCCGTGTCACATCATTTCCCGCAGGCGTCCGCTCCTCTGCAACGGATCGGATCCGGTCGATATCCACATACCCACCGATAACCCCGGTGATACAATTGATCCTCTCCTGAAACTCTGCATTATCCGCTCCTTCGCGGTATGGAACAAGGCCCAAATGCCGCATTGTAAGCTCCATCTCCGGTCTTCGGGGAACCGCTCCCAGTACGGGAATCCCACAATAATGCTCAATTGCCAATTTTGCCTTGCTGATATGCCGCTCGCCCATCACATTATTCAGAATCACACCCGCAATTCGGATATGGGGATCAAACGCCGCAAATCCTTTCACCAGCGCAGCAGCACTCCGCGTAATGCTCCGGGCCTGAATCACCAGAATCACCGGCAGATCAAACTGCTTCGCAACCGACGCAGTACTGCCCACGTCCGTCAGCGCATCAATTCCCTCATACAGGCCCCGGACCCCCTCCACAATTCCGAACTCCGCATCTTTTGCACCGTAGGCAAACAGTCCCGCCGTTTCCTTTGGTGTCTGCACAAACGTATCCAGATTATATGACGGCCTCCCCGTAATTCCTGCAAGATACGATGCATCAATGTAATCCATCGCAACCTTGTAGGTCTGCACTGCCGATTCCTGTGCAAGCAGGCCAGCAATCGCCAGCGTCACGATCGTTTTTCCGGCGCCCGACCGGTCTCCCGAGATAAGAAGCGCCCTCATGTCACACTCCGGAGCACCGCCCCGAACTCGCTCTCTACAATCTCGTGCACGCCGAGCGTCTTTGGATGCAGATCAATCTCCACTATCACACGGGCATGGCCCTGCTCCTTTAATGGAGCCACCTGACGCGGCCCGTTCGTCACCGAAAACACCGTAATTCCCGCAAGTGCTTCGGGTGCGATCGCGTGCGGAACACCGGCAAGCATCAGGAAATCCGGTAATACCTTGGCAATTTTTGCAGCGATTGCGGCACCGTTTTCGCCGTATTCGTCCAACGCGCCAAGTAGCTCCGGTTTCACGCCGGCATTTTCCATCTGGGATAGAATGGATGCAGCGTCTCCCCGAACCTTCGGTAGCCCGCGTGGCTCCAGATTTGCAACATAGGTGATGTCCGCATCAGGAGCCACATCGTGCAGGGCAAGCAGTTCATCTGCAAACATGTAGGCAGTCTCCTTTTTCGCATTCATCACAGCCATTCCGCGTTTTCCGGAGTGTGCAAGCGCCAGAAGCTCGCTTGCCACAACATGCTTGAGGTCGCCGCGGGACGGGGCGATGTACGTTTTGCAGGCTGCACCTCGCGCCCGTTCGGTTGCGTTTGCGGCAGCGAGAATCATCTTCTGCCGTTCAAGTTCTTCGGAACTGAGCCATCCGACGGCGGCTGCAGGTTCAAGTACAGCAATAACACCGTCGATATTTTCACGAAATCCTGCATGAATGCTGACCGCGATTGCAGGTGTTGTGATGCCCGACGCCGCAATTGCCTCATGCATGTCTTCGCCGATGATCATCGATACGCAGGTGCCCACGACAGCAATTTTCTTGGGGGCAAACCTCTCTTCAGCATAGTGGAGCACGTCCTCAAGCAAACGCTGCCCTCCGAAGATGAACTCCTTGTCGTCAAGAGATGTTGTCAGAACACGGATGCCGTCTTCTTCCAAGAGCCGGGCATGCTTAAAGGAGCAGCCAGACGGACCGTGCAGAATGGCAAGATCCACACCCAGATCCCGCAGTGTGTAAAGCGCGGCAACAATCGAACTCGGGCGGGGCTGAACATATCTTATTGTCATATTATCTCCATGTTTTTGCGGCGAGCAGAATGCACCCGCCGATCTTTTTGGCGAGAACAAGCGCAGTACTTTTTGCCTCCGCAAACGTAGCACAAACAGCGTCCACACCGGGCATGTCTGTGCCACCGGTACCGGCAATCAGCACCAGTCGGTCCGGTGCAGCAGTGGCAGCCGCCCGGCGGATCTCCTCCGCTGGAAATCCCTCGCAGACCGCGTGATGTTCCATTCCGATCACCAGCACCATCAGCAGACCTGGCCGCAGCCTCCGCAGATACGCAGCCGCCTCAATCGTGTTGTCTGCGTTCGTCCCGCTGTTTGCATTGTCGAGGACAGGTACTCCTTCCTCCTCCAAAAGGAACATACGGCCTGGAAGGGCAGTGAATGCAGAAAGCCGCTCAATTTCGAGATCCAGTAGCAGGCCAGCGGCAGCCGCAACAGACAGCGGCTCCCTGTATCCGGCAAACGTCAGCAGCGGATTCGACAGCTCACCCCCGTCCCATGACAGCGTGTCGCCCGCCACCCGCACGAGGTCCTCGATTACTTGCCATCCGTCCCGCATTGGGGCAGCCTGGGGCACAAGGACCATTTCGCATCGTTCGAGGCTTTTGCACTTCTCGGCAAGGGCGCTCTTCGCACCTGCTGCAATCCGGTAGTCATCCGCTGAGGTGAGAATACCTAGCCTGCCAAACCCGGCAACACCTGCTGATTCCTCGGCGATCAGCCAATCTGCGCCGCAGAGCCGCACGGCCTCTGCTGCGGCAATGACCGATGCAGGAGTGATGCTCTTTTTCCACAGCAGTTTCTGTTCTGGGCAGTGGTAGGTCCCGCTGCTCGTGTGCAGAATGCCGCCTCCATCCAGCAGGCTTGCCAGGATGAAGGCGGTCGTCGTCTTGCCGCGGGCACCTGTTATTTCAACAGAAAGTCCTGGCACCGTAGTCAGCTCCCGCACCATCTCATGATGCGTCTTCATCGGCGCTTTTGCGAGCAGCGGGTATACTGGGTTCAGATGAACCGGCGCTGTTACCAGATCGTAGCTCCGGCTGGCCGCAGCCTTTGCGGGAAAGCCGCATCCCCGGTACACATCCACCGCGTCAACCGTATCACCGCGTCGCCGCAACGCTGAAGCAATATCTGTGCCGCCATGGATCGTATCGAGAACAAGCACCCGCATAAAAGAGAATCAGAGGTGGGTGGCAATTGCCCTGTCTGCATTCTTGAGCATCAGCTCAGCAAGTAGTGGGTCAATACCGATTGGCTCTGCATACACGACCGGAATCTCTCTGCCGTCTGCAAGTTTGAAGACACCACGGCAGGATCCGCTCTCGAGACCGAGAAGGCTTGGGATATCGCGGAGCACATGGATACCCTTTGCAAGGAACAGTGGCACAACCGCTAATAGTTCGAGATCTTCCTCACGCATAGCATCCAATACTTCCGGAACCGTTGGGACACTGTTTTCCATGAAACAGTATTTTATCAGATATTTGTCAGTTAAACCATCCATCATCTCTGCGGTCGAGACGATGAGTTCTTTATTATACTGCAGTCTGCTTCCATGACCAATCAGCAGGAGACCTTTTTTGTTCATGTCTCTATTATTGGCGGCAAGAGGTTAAAAACAGTGTGAAATCTACTATGTGTTCGTAGCACGTGTGAAGATGCGGGATCTCTTGGATCGGAAGGGTGATCGGCTGGTCACAAATATTCCCCACAGTCGCCCCGAATGATCCTCCCACATCCCGTGTTCCGCCCATATATATCCGTAATGTCCTGTCTCATGGAGACTCTCACCTACGCCGGTGGTCTCATTCTCATCATCGTGCAGGACGCCGCCACAAAAACCGTTCTTATGTTCGCCTATGCCAATGTTGAGGCTGCTGTGCTTATGAAAAGTACCGGCTTTGCCCACTACTACAGCCGTTCCCGCCAGAAACTTTGGAAAAAAGGCGAAGAGTCAGGACACCTGCAAAAGATCTTCGAAATTCGCGTCGACTGTGATGCTGACTGTCTGCTCTACTTCGTAGAGCAGACCGGCTGTGCCTGGCATGAAGGATATTTCAGCTGTTTCTTCCGCGAGATCCACGAAAAGATTGTCCTGCCCAAATACAAAAACCCTGAGGAGCTATCCTCCAAAGGATAGTAGTCCTAATATCACATTGACTTCCTATAAATAATGGTAGATTTTTTATGATACTCGTACCGGATACAAGCGTCGTAATTGACGGACGCGTCACTGCCCTGATAGAACAGGGTGAATATCGTGGTGCAACGATAATTATACCCGAGGCCGTCTTCGCCGAACTTGAAGCACAGGCCAATCGGGGAAAAGAAACAGGGCTTTCGGGTCTCGCAGAACTGCAAAAACTCTGCAGAATGAAGGATGCCGGACTCATTAATCTAGAATATGTCGGGGCCCGTCCCAAACTTGAACAGGTCAAGCTTGCTGGTGGGGGAGAGATTGACAGTATGATTCGGGATGTTGCCATCGCCAACGGAGCAACGTTTCTCACAAGTGACTTTGTTCAGGCCGAGGTTGCGCGTGCAAAAGGTATCAACGTCGTTTCCCTCAAACCCGAGATTAGTGACAACTTTGCACCGCTCTTAATCGATGATTTTTTTGACGAAGACATCTTCGCCGTATATCTCAAGGCGCGCGTACCTCCCTACGCACGAAAAGGCACAATCCGTGCATCAAAACTTGTTACCATCCGCGACACCCCCGCAACCGAGTATGAACTGCGGGCCATTGCACAGGAATGCCTCGAACGTGCCAAACGCCACCCCGACGGATTTGTCGAGGTTGAGATGCCAGGTGTCACTGTTTCCCAGATAGGATCCATGCGAATCACCACAACTCGCCCACCGTTCTCCGATGGCATTGAGATAACCATCGTTCGGCCGACCCATGAAGCCTCCTTTGCTTCCTACAATTACGCCTCGGCGCTCAAAGAGCGGCTGAATATCGGCAGCGGAGGCATGCTCATCGCTGGGGCCCCAGGATCTGGTAAATCCACTCTGGAACAGAGCATTGCAACCTACCTCTCCGGTGAAAACTACATCGTCAAAACCATCGAATCGCCGCGTGATCTCATGGTCCCAGATAAGATCACGCAGTACACTGCCCTTGATGGCAGCATCTCCGCAACTGGGGAGATCCTGACCCTCCTTCGACCGGATTACGTCATTTTTGATGAAATGCGCAGATCCGAGGAACTTGCGGTCTTTGCAGATATCTGCCTCTCCGGCATCCATGTAATCGGTGGCCTGCACGCACGCTCAGCACTGGATGCACTCACCCGACTGACAAGCTTTGTTGATCTCAACCTGATTCCGCAGATTGTGGCAACAATCGTCTTCGTCAAAGGTGGCGACGTCACCGATCTCTTCAGCGTCAGTGCTGTTTTTGGCGTTCCCGCTGCGCTTCAGAAAATTGGCGACCCGCAGGTGCGGCCAATCGTTCGGTTCACCAACATCACCACCGGCGCCGTTGCCGCAGAGGCCTTCCATTACGAAGGTGAAGTAACGGTCACACCGGGCGGCGATATCCCCCCTGTAGAACAGCTGCCCGCTGCCGCATCGAGGCCAGTGTTCAATGCACCATTGACAGAAATGCCTGAACCGGCCGGAGCCTCGATGATGGAGTCTGCAGATTTGGATGATGAGTTTTCCGGTCTTGACGAAGAGGATGCCAGCTCCCGCGTTCTGCAGCTGGTACATTCCATGCCGACTTATGAGATAGCCGAGAGTAACCCGGCATGGATCGTTTTGGAAAAGGATATCCAGAAAGAGATATGCCGCTTTACCGAGGGCGATATCGTCGTCCGGATGATCAGCGATACCAAAGCTGCGGTCTATATCGAGGATGCGGATATCCCGGCAACCATCGGCAAAGCCGGCAAAAACATTGCAGCTGTTGTTAACAAAGTCGGGGTTGGCATTGACGTCCGTTCTCTAAACGACCTACCGGGCCGAGATATCCTTGTTCCGGCAGCATCGTTGTACGGAACACCCGGAACATTCAAGATCCGAAGTGAAAAAAAGCAGCTCGTACTCATCTGTCCTGGGTACAGCAGCAAGATCGTCGATCTCTTTTCGGGCAAAGAGTACCTGTTCACTGCAACGGTTGATGCGCGCGGTGAAATTCACCTTGCCAGAAACAGCAGCATCGCAATGGAGATGCTCCGGCGTCACGGTGCAGGCGAGGCACTGAAAATTCGTCAGGTTGACTAAAAAGACCATACAACATACGGTGATTAATTTGGCAAAAGAGTTTGTAATGAGTGAAGTTGAGCAGGAAATCCGGTCAGCGTGGACTCTTGCCTTTGCATCAAATCCGTCGGACGACAAAGAAAAGTTCTACATCAACGTTGCCTTCCCGTATCCAAGCGGAGCAATGCATGTCGGTCACGGCAGAACCTACATCGTGCCGGATGTGGTCGCCAGGTTTTGGAGAATGCAGGGAAAGCAGGTGCTCTTCCCGATGGCATTCCACGTCACTGGTGCTCCAGTGCTTGGCATTGCAAAGCGTATCGCAAAGATGGATGAGATGACGATGAAGCTCTACGGCGGTCTTTACCGTGTGCCGCAGGAGACGCTTGCTTCGTTCACCGATCCGATTGTGATTGTCAACTACTTCGCCGATGAGTACGAGCGTGTAATGAAGCAGCTTGGTCTTTCTATCGACTGGCGTCGCCGATTTACAACTATCATCCCGCATTACAGCAAGTTCATCGAGTGGCAATACTCCCACATCTACAGCCAGGGCAAAGTGCAAAAGGGCGAGTACCCTGTCCGCTATTGCCCAGTCTGCGACCAACCAGTGGGAGATCATGATCTCCTTGAAGGCGATTCTGCAGAGGTCATGCATTTCGTGTTCGTGAAATATCCGTTCGGTGGGTACTTCATCCCGGCCGCAACGCTGCGGCCGGAGACGATCTTCGGCGTGACGAATCTCTGGGCAAATCCTGAGGTCATCTACCTCGAAGCAGAGGTTGACGGTGAGAAGTGGATCATCAGCAGAGAGGCTGCCGACAAACTCCGGATGCAGAAACATACCGTAGCTGAGATTGGCACGATCTCCGGAACAGAGTTCGTGGGCAAAGCCGCACAGCACCCGATTACCGGTGTAGACGTGCCTATCCTGCCTGCCTCCTTCGTTGATGCGGACGTGGGATCCGGTCTGGTGATGAGCGTTCCGGCCCATGCACCGTTTGACTACATCGCACTCCGCGACCTGCAGCAGCAGGGAAAGTACACAGACATTGTGCCGATTCCGCTGGTGATAGTTCCAAACTTTTCCACCATTCCTGCGCAGGACATTGTGGAAAAGAACCGGATCCCGCATCAGGATGATCCCAGAATGGACGAATTGACGCAGGAGCTGTACACCGCTGAGTTTTCGAAGGGTAAGTTGAACGACAACTGCGGTGTTCACGCAGGCAAGTCAGTTCGTCAAGCGCGCGAAGATGTTACTAAAGAGTTTGTGGAGACCCGAGGCAGCATTATCTTCCATGACATGAGTGAGAAGCGTGTTGTCTGCCGATGCGGCAGCCGCGCGTACGTGAGGATTCTCGATGACCAATGGTTCTTAAATTACGCTGATCCCGAGTGGAAGATGCAGATTCACGAACAGCTGCAGAGAGTGGAACTTTTTCCGCCGGAAGTCCGTGTGGAGTTTGAGCGAACGGTTGACTGGTTGAGGGAGTGGCCCTGCACTCGCCGTGTGGGCCTGGGAACCCATGTACCGTGGGATCCGAAATGGCTGTTTGAGCCGCTGTCGGACTCGACCGTCTACATGTCCTACTATACCATTGCTCACAAGATTACCACGATTGCTGCGGAGAAGCTCACCCCTGCGGTTTTCGATTACATCTTCCTGGGTATTGGAGATGCGAACGCACTGCCGGTGGATGCCACGACGCTGAAAGAGCTGCGTTCCGAGTTCTTGTACTGGTATCCGTACGATTTCCGGTTTAGCGCAAAAGATCTCCTCTCCAATCATCTGACCTTCCAGCTGTTTCATCATAAGGCCATTTTTCCAGACGGGCTGCAGCCGAAAGGAATGGTTGTGTTTGGCATGGCCCTCTTAAACGGCATGAAGATGTCTTCTTCGAAGGGTAATGTGTTCCTTTTAGAGGATGCTGTAAACGAGTTCGGTGCAGATACTGTCCGTATGTTTCTGGTAGGCAGTGCAGAACCCTGGCAGGATTTTGACTGGAGAAACGAACTTGTTCTTTCGGTTAGAAAACAGATCGAGAGAGTGTGGCAGATGGTGCTGGATGCAGCTGATGCAATAGGTGCGGCTCCAATTGATGCCTGGCTTATTTCCCGCCTGCAACACAGAATTGAGGCGGCAACCAAGGCTCTTCGCACGTTCCAGATCCGTCAGGCTCTGCAGGAAAGCTACAACGGAATTGTATCCGATCTCGCCTGGTACCGCCGTCGGCTGCCGGAAGGCTTGAACGGCACTGCAGCCCTGCATGCGGTCACTTCTGCGTGGATCCGTCTGATGGCCCCGATTATCCCGTACACGGCGGAGAAGCTGTGGTCCGAAACCGGGCACGAGGGTCTAGTGTCCTTTGCCTCCTGGCCGGCTGCCGATCCAGCATTGGTGAGTGAGGCTGTTGAGGTCTCTGAAGAGCTACTGAGGCGGACCCTCGAAGATATCCTGTCTATCCTAAAACTGGTGCAGTTCGGGGCAAAGAAGTGTACGCTGTTTGTGGCGCCCGAGTGGAAGTACAAGGTGTTTGGTATTACCGCAGCCGCAGAAGACAAGCGCAGTGTGGTCCCGATGGTAATGGCAGATGCGGCTCTTCGTGCAAAGGGCAAGGAGGCTACGGATGCTGCGGTGCAGATGGTGCGGCTGATTCACAGCTTGCCACCCGAACAGGTGGTTTTGATTGCCGCTGGCGTTGATGAGCTGTCCATTTTTTCGGCAGCAAAGGAGTTCCTTGAAAAAGAATCGGGTCTTACAGTTGAGATAGCTGCAGCCGATGCAGGCGCTCACCCAAAAGGAAGGATGGCGCTGCCGTTCAAGCCGGCAATCGTTGTCGAGTAATTTTTGGCATTATCTGGCAGACTGGGAAAATAGGTGATCTGTCTTCTCTCGCAATGCACCGGCAAAGAGGCGGTGCAATTGCAGGGAAGGGGCTTCCTGGGCTGTCGGAAAGCCTCGAGGACGCGGGGCACACCACTTGCGGGGGCACTGGGCTTTTTTGCCGTGAGAGAGTCGTGGGGTGTGGCTTCCCACGTCCAGTTCAGCCTACCTAACCGTAGTCCTAGTTGTGTTCGCTGCTCTGAAGGTGAGAACGCGTCCCGTGCTTCGACTTGCAACTCGTGCCGTGCGCCCGCTGCCTTGCCTGCCTGCTGCAGGCAGACGAAGTTTTGTTGCCTTGTTGGTTTATATCATTTGAAAATCAACATAAATAAATCATGCAATTCCCTCGGTATGACATCAACAAATATGATCCGAAGAGGATGATGCTCATCCCACTTCTGATATTTCTTGTTGCCGCTGCCATCGTCGGATTTACCTTCGCGAGCATCGGCATGCCCGTCACCCCGGGCATCGACTTCGTTGGAGGTACCGCCGTGACAATTCACACCACTGATACCAAAGAACAAATCACCGCATTCTTCGCAGATTGCGCCTTAATATCCATTGACGAAGGTGTCGGTACTGCTGGCGATTACAGCAGTTACTATCTCACATTCGAGTCCATATCCAACGATGAAGAGCTGAAACGGTTCAACAACAAAACCCTCGGCAAGTACCCTGATGCACGTATCGACCATACCGGCGCCAACTTCGGTGCGACACTTCAGTCCAAGGCAATGATCGCCCTGCTATTCGCATTCATCAGCATGGCACTTGTCGTCTTCATCGCGTTCCGCAAGCTTATCCCTGCGGCAACGGTTGTTTTCGCCGGCATTGCTGACATTACCATCACCGCTGGTACCATGAACCTCCTTGGCATTGAGCTCTCCCTTGCGACAACTGCAGCCCTTCTGATGCTCATCGGCTACTCAGTCGACAGCAACATCCTCCTAACCAGCAAAATACTCAAGCAGCAGGGCAAACTTGTCGACAAAATGGCAGGCGCATTTCACACTGGATTCATCATGACAACCACCACGCTCTCTGCAATTGTCGTCATGCTAATCGTCGCCGTCGTCGGACAGGTGCCGACACTATCCAGTATCGCCGCAGTCCTTGTGATTGGCCTCATCTGTGACATGATCTTGACGTGGGCCTTCAATGCCGGTGCCCTTCGTCTGTACCTGGAATCTGAGGAAGGAAAAAAACAACCTTCTCACGCTAGGCAAAAGATTAAGAGGGCAAAGGGGGTAAAATCATGAACGGCAAAAAGCCGTCCGGATGGCTTGCAACCGTCAAGGATTTCCGCGTCATGCTGGTCATCATCCTTGTCACCCTCTCCCTCGCTGCAATCTTCGTACCATTTGGCGACCGTGGTGATACGATGACCAACCTCCAGTTCGGTCTTGATCTTGACGGAGGATCCTGGATTCAGTTGGAGTTCCAGGCAGAAGTTGTCACCATCGGTGCCGGTGCAAACATTACTGCCGTCGCCGATAGGATTGGCACGCACTTTGACGCTACCGTTGTCCCGCTGGATCAGTATCATCTGGAAATTCAGAAGAGGGTACCCGAGGAGAAGCTTCGTGCTGCGGCCGGTGCCGCCGGAGTTGCCTCCATCCATTGCGAAAACGGTGTAGGTACAGCAACAGCGGAGACCGTCAAACGAATTCTAGAGTCAAAAGTCAATAGTCTTGGAACGAATGATGTCAAGGTCAGCACCCTGACCAATGCGAATGGTATTTCCCAGTACGTTCGGGTGGAGATGGCCGGCGTGGACATGCGGACAGCTCAGGAGATCGTCGGCACGCAGGGTCTGTTCGAGATCCGTGTTGCGACGGTCGGCAATGAGACCGCCCATGTTCTCTACGGTGACTCGGTAATATCCGTTCAGAACCCGACCCAGAATCCAGGAGGTTCCGATAACTGGGGAGTCGGGTTCAGCATCAGTAATACTGGTGCCAAAGCCCTGCAGGAAGCCTGTGTTCAGCACGGTGCCATCATCAATCCAGATGCCCACAATCTGCACATGTATCTGGATGGCACCGAGATCTACAGCGCCCCACTTTCCCGAAAACTTGCGAGGGATATTGCAGCAAACCCGGTCTACAACCTATATGCAGGAACCGGTAACGGAGATGTGGCACGTCAGCAGGCACAGGAGCTGGCGATTCATCTGCATGCCGGCGCACTGCCGGTTCAGGTGGAGATTGCCGGATCTGGTTCGACCTCTGCTGTCCTTGGCGATTATTTCAAAATGGTCTGCCTGATAGCAGGCCTTGGAGCACTTGCAGCCGTGGCACTCATGGTCTATCTCCGGTACCGTGTTGCTGAGATTGTGCTGCCGATGATTGCAACGAACACTGCCGAGATTATAATTCTGCTTGGTGTTGCTGTGTTCATTCAGCAGCTGGATATTGCGGCGATTGCGGCCTTGATTGCAGTACTTGGAACTGGTATTGATCAGCTGGTAATCATTACCGATGAAGTGGTTCATGAGGGCAGGGTCCCGTCTCCTGCATTGTACCTGAAACGGCTAACGCGGGCGCTTATGATCATCATGATCTCGGCGGTGACGATGATTTTTGCGATGTTCCCGCTGATTATGATGGATCTTTCGACACTCAAAGGCTTTGCTATCATCAGTATTCTTGGTATTTTGATTGGTGCCCTGATCACGCGACCGGCTTATGGTAAGATTGTGATGGACATCATGGCAAAATAAGCCATTGCCGGTACAGATTCTTTCCCACAATCCTTTTTTGAAGGTTTCAAGTTGCATGGCAACGGAACCATCTGGCAAGCATTCCGCTTGTAGCTCTGGCGAGATGCTTGTCCTGCTACGGCCCTGCGATGCACACCGCCTGCGGCGCAAGGCAAAGCCTTGATTTCTGCTTGCGCAGAGACATGTTGGCATAACCTCTATCAGAGGCGTGCAGTTTGTGCAGGGCTGACATTCCTGTATGTTTCCCGTGTTGTTTCGGGCATGGACACGAGCGATGGCGAGTGATTATCCTCTGCTGCGGGCAGCGTCATATGCTGCCTGAGCTTTAGGGTTGCCTGCGACGATGAGGGACGCGGGATGAGATCGATGAGGATGGCGAAGCATGCGTCCCGAACGGGGTCATCGCAGCTGTCAAGATGGGAGAAGACAGAAAGGATGCCGGTTGCGATGTATTCGTTTACCCAGGCGAGGCGAGTATTTTAAGAGAGGTGGAATGCGCGGCCATCTTTTATTTCCAGAGAGAGTTTTTGGTTTTGGCGAACTGGAGATAGAGGGATCTTGCCTGGCCTGCCTGTTCGATACGGAGGTTTCCGGTTTGTTCGATGCGCTTGAGGTAGGCGACTGTGTCGGTGAAAGAGGAGGAGGCAATGGCTGCAAGGAAATTTTCCCATACGATGGCATCAATTTTAGCACGGGAGAGTTCGGCTTATAGGATGTCAAGACGATCGGGGGCGGTGTTTGAGAGGTAGAGAGTGAATGCAGTGATGCGCGGGGTGGCTGCAGCGGCTATGGCTTTCATGATCTGCTGTGTTGCGTTGTAGAGGGTTGTGTAGCGGCAGGCGTACGCTGGGTCGCTTGCGTACTCGAAAATGGTGAAGGACGAGGGCGCCGGTATTCTGCATGGCGGCGGGGTCGGAGAGTGTGGCAACGTACCAGCTGATGAGTCGTGGGTCAGAGACACAGCCCTGGCAACGGCAGAGTTTGTTCATTTCGCGGTCGATGAGAGTCTGGTAGGTGAGGAAGCGGCTGATGATATCGGTGTCACGTTTGAGCTGGAGGTAGAGTTCATCGTCGGATGCGGTGCTGGAGATTCTGACATAGGCGCGGCGTGGCCATGGTTCCAGATGGCAGCGGCAAATGTTCCATTGACAGGGGACGGAGAAAGTTTGGTGCGGGGGTCATCAATTTTTTTGACGAACTCGGTGACGACGGTTCCTTTGTCGGTGATGAGGGTGCCTGTGAGGGGGAATATCCAGGGGTCCTGGCCTTCGAATCCAGTTTGTTCAACAGTGATTTCTGCGAGGTCTTTGCCGGGATTGTAGGCAGCTGCGGGGGTTACGGTTGGGTAGCCGGTTCGTCTGAGCCAGCGGCCAGCCATGATGGAGAAGTCGGTTTTGCCAATATCTCCCATGATTTCAAGCCAGTCATGGGGAGAGGCGTTGTGGTCAAAGAATCTGCGGTGGTAGAGATCAAGTGCCCAGGCAAATGCGTGTCTGCCGAGGATGGTCTGGATCATGCGGACAAATTCGGGGGCTTTGGTGTAGGTGACGAGGTCGTTCGGGTCGTTAAAGTCTTCGGGCTGGATGGGCATTGTGGTGACACCGGTGTCGAGGGAAAAGGTGCTGGTCTCGGGGGTATAGAGCTGGATACTATTCTGGGGGCGGATGTAGTCTGCGCCAAAGAGGAAGGCGAGGTAGTCGTCTTCAATCAGGACGGTGACTGCTTCGTTGAGCCAGATGGAGAAGGGGGTGTCGCTGGTGACACTGGATCCGTGAAGAGGCAGGTCCAAAGGATGCTGTCTGCGAGGATGTCGAGGGCGGCTTGGGGGTCTGCGTCTTTTGGTGCGAGGAGTTCAAGCCGGATTTTTTTGTCGTCCGGGTATTCGAGGGTACGAGTGAAGGTACGCCAGTTGCCGACACCGAGGAAGAAGAGATAGGGCGGCATGGGGCGATCGTTTTGGTAGGTGATGGTGTCGCGGGTTTTGTCACAGTGAGTGCGGGGGCTTTTGATGTTGCCGTTGCTGATGATGCTGGTGTAACGACTGTCGGCGATGATGGTAGTGGTCCAAGTGCTCTTGGCCCGCATGTCATCGATGCAGGGAGCGATGCGCTGGAACCCCCACTGCTGGCACTGGGTTATCTGGGTTTTCGGGAGGCCGTCCGGGGTTGCGTCGTAGTAGAGGCCTTCAAATATGTTGGCGGTCGGTCTGCAGACGGTTTCTGTCCAGAGGGTTATGGATGTCCCGCGGTGGAGCGGGCGGGTCAGGGATATTTCGAGAATGTCCCCTTCATAGAGGTAGCGGACAGTTTCGCCGTTGAGCCAGACTTTGCGGATTTCAAGATTTTTGGCGTTGAGACGCAGGCTGGTGAGGGGGTCTGTGAGGGTGCGGAAGGTAGTTTTTGCGATGACGTGGGTTTCGGTTTCAGTGATGTCAAAGGTGAGGCTGATGTGGCGGACGGCGACGGGTGGTGCAGGGAGGTCTGTTGGATGGCAGCGGTAGTCTGCGGCAGCCATGTGTTGTGTGTTAGCATATTGCTGAGAAGGTAAGAGAGTGTTGGTAGGATGGAAAAGCGTGGTCAGAGTCCCTGATTGGGCAGTGTTTCCAGATATTTCCCGGGGGGCTCTGCCCAGCTGCACGTTCCGCATCCATGCAAATTTCAGACGTTCTTATCAAAGCTGCTGCGCAGAGATAGATTGTCCCAAAGGCAATGTGCCGCTGAAGTGTCCTGGCTGCCTTGGTGATCGGGTTTGTTTCTACCCGATCTTTTATTTGTGTGCGCCCGCGTAGAAGATGTTATGCAACAAGTGTAACTGAGCATGCTGGGAAGCAGGCCCGAGAGATATATTTTGCGGGAGGATGTTTCTGGGGGCTTGAAGAGCTGATGCGATCGGTTCCTGGTGTTGCAGGGTTTTGACGCATCCATTATTATTGCGGGAACCTGGTTGCGACTAAGACTAGTTTACAGCCGGCCATCTTCGAGCCTTTCTTCCTCTTCTTCATCCTGTTTGAGCTCAACATTGATGATGTCAAACTGGCGGAATGCGAGTTTTTTTGCTTTGATGATGTTTCTGCCTTCTTTGCCAATTGCAAGACCGCGATCACCGCTGCTGACCTCAACATAGGCGACCTCACCGTCGTCGTCCTCTTGAAAAGTGACGGTCATTACCTGCACCGGGAGGAAGCAGTTGCGGATAAACTGAGCTTTGTCAGGGTTGTACTCGACAACTTCAACCTTCTTGCCGAAATCGTCTGATGCCTTCTTGACGCCTGCCCCCCTCTTCCCAATTGCAAGCCCCATTTCCCCCGGGTTGATGACGAAGAGAATGCGGCCGAATTTGTCATCGACCACACAGTCGCGGGCGCCTGCACCAGTCAGATTCTCAAACTGCGAGATCATGCGCATTGCATCTTCAGAAATTGTTATTTCTCTCATATTTACGCTCTCTTAAGGCTGAGAATGTCGGATTCACCTACATTGACGATTGCAAGAACACTGATCATGTGGTCGCGGCCGCACTCTTTGCCGAGCTGGCGAGAGCTGCCACCAAACTCATAGACAGAAAGATTGTCTGCTGATGCGATGATGACCCGGACCTTCGCCGGTGCATTCTCCGCAACGATGACAAGTTCAGCTTTGTTTTCTGCAACAACTTTTTCAACGCTGTTTTGTCCTAAAACGACCTTTCCGGTCTTGATAGCCCTTCTTAAGGATAAGTTGAAATCCATTTGGTGATTCACCTGTTTTACGGTAGAGCTGCACTCCAATTCGGTACCAGGGGAGGTGATCCCATAAAATCCGAATCTTCCCGCAGTCCGTGTCCGTCCGCGTTGCAGCAGGACAGACAGCAGTCTTCCAGTCAGCCGTTTGGCTGTGCCAGTAAAGCCTGCATATATTGTCTTTGAGGGATAATGAAAGTATCTTCAAAGCCGGTTTTATTCAGCTTCGCACGCTGCAAGGCAGGCGCTACACAGAACACACTAAAGTGAAAATATCATGGAGATTTCCAAAACTCCGCTTTTCCATGGTGCTGCGGACTCTGAGGCAGTGAGTGAAGCAGGGGGAAGCAGTACAGTTGAAATATTCAGTGTTTTTCGTGTTTTCCGTGGGGGGCATGGGCCAAAGGTGCAGCGCCGTAGATATCAAAAGATGAATACGCCTTCCCGTGGGAGATACCAAGTAGAAGTGATCATTCAGGACATGTGAGTACATTATCAAGCAGCCTTCGATCTTTGCTTCCAATACACCCGGATCTCTTGCGGCGATTGCAAAAATATTTCAGGACAATGAGGTGAAGATTTTGGCGTTCTGCATTGTGAAGGAGCAGAACTTCGGTGTGGTGCGGGCAATTGTGGACAAGCCTGGCGCGACATTTGCGGCGTTTGAAAAGAAAAATGGAATTATCAGTTTGAATCGAAAGAGTTCTTCAAACAGATAATTCCGAAACGGAATGATACCTTTACAAACGAAGTATTATATTATCTCACGTCCAATATTAATGGAGAATGTTATACAAAGAATTTGAGGAGTTGTTCCCATCGGAACTATCTGCTATAGAGTACTTC
>JAITSY010000003.1 GCA_031287415.1 Candidatus Methanorbis basalitermitum
AATAGTGAATAACTAAATTTAATTATGACAACTGGAATAATCAGCAGACCCGTTTTTATATCCTAACGACGTAACAAAAATATACATCAAGATCGTGTGGTCTAAACTAGCAATAAAGACAATCTCCATCCAAGATTTTACGATTTTCAAAGAAATGCACATGGAGTTTTTTGATGGGATAAATATCTTTATCGGTGATAATGGCACTGGCAAACCTCATTTTCTAAAGATCCTTTATGCATTTTGTGAGAGCGAGACGGATGACAAGTTCGAAAAAAAACTGAACAAATGCCTAATACCCCAATATACTGGCGATCCATTACACTATGATCAAAATTTTAAGGGCAGGTATTCCAGTGCTTCAATTTGGAATTACCAGTTTGAATGAAAACAGTTCTGCAAATCTGAAATATAACTGTCTTTATCAATAGAGAACGACGAATCACATATATATTCTCACTAAAACCGATACGTCCTTTCAATTTTATTTCTTTTCAAAAGAGGTTAGGCGGAGTAGTAGGTCACGCGTTTGCCCTTTTCGCGGTACTCGCCCGCATACGTATCAAGGTTGCGCTTATAGCCTATCCTGCTCACAAATCCTAGATTTTTCAACACCTCGCGCACCCGCATCACATCCGCTTCATCCGACCAGTCTGCGGTGAAGACGTAGATCACCTTGCAATCGTCATGCGAGTCTTCATTCTCCTTTGCTGTACTGACCTTGGCGCCGATACCAAGTATTCCTGCAACAGTTGCATTGCGGATCTTCTGCCAGCCAGCATCCACATCTTCAGACGGTAAAAAGATCAGCCATTTTCCTGCCCCCTCCACGGCAGTGGATCCTGAGGCAACACCTGGGCGGTCCTGCTGTATCCAGTAGGACTTTGTGGTCTTCGTTGGAACGATTCCTTCACCGGTGGCATACAGTCCGGCAATGTCTGCAGCAGTCCCAAGAGCTGCAAGGGCAGGAGCGAGTTGAGGATACGCATCAATGAATGATGCGAGAAATACCCCACATTGTGCAGTCAGATCCGATCCAGCCTCAACCGCGCGGTAAATACAGATCCCCTCCATTTCCAGCTGCTGCTCCATGAAGATGGTAAACATCCCAAATGCCAGATCGGTCAGCTCTTCAGTCAGGATCTCTTCTCCACATTCCAAGATTTCGTCCCCGGACATATCACAGGAGTGTTTGTATCAGAGAGATGTTTAGATTTTGCATTCCAGAGGATGCGAAGCATAATTATCCAGAACCTACCATATAATACATACAATGATCTGGAAATGTGATTATGGCCTTCTTGCCCGCCAGATGGTGGCATGGCTGATTATGGCCCTCATCTACCTGATACTCTTTTCCGTGATTGGATGGTGGCTTGCGTGTACCGGTAGGTTCGGTTCCTCATACCTCTACATAATTGTGGGTATGGCAGCAGTAACGGCGCTGATCCAGTACTTCCTCTCGGACAAATTGGTGCTGATGACAACTAGAGCCAATGTTGTATCAGAGGATGAAGAGCCGAAACTCTATGCAATGGTGAGAAAACTCGCGGATGAGGCGTGTCTTCCAATGCCGCGTGTGGCAATCATGCCCTCGCCAGTGCCAAACGCGTTTGCAACCGGTAGGAGTCCGAGGCATGCTGTTGTTGCCGTTACCCAGTCAATCAGGGGCATGCTTACGGACGAGGAGCTGGAAACAGTGCTGGCCCATGAACTTGCCCATGTGAAGAACCGCGATATGCTGACTATGACACTCGGCAGTTTTGCAGTTTCAATTGCAGCGATGATCATCAACAACGCCTTCATCATGTCATGTCTCAATAACAATCGCAACAGTGAGAACGGAGGGGGGATTATTGTTTTTATCGTTGCGATGGTAGTGGTGATCCTTGTTTATATTGTTGGAACTATGGTAACGATGGCGATCTCCCGCTACCGGGAGTTTTCCGCAGATCGCGGCAGCGCTTACATCACCCGCGATCCGGATGCACTGATTCGTGCACTCAGGAAGATCTCCGGAAAAATGGGCACCATTCCGCCGGACAAAAAGCGAGAAATTTCTGGAAATAATGCGTTCTTTATCATTCCAGTAATCTCTGGGGAGTCGGTTATGGAGCTGTTCTCCACTCATCCGACCCTTGAGAAGCGTATTGCAAACCTTGAGACGGTCAAGCAGGAAATGCAGGGTTAACTAATCGAACTCCTCATTTTTCTGAACTATTCGGTAGAATTAACTACTCCAAAATTTTATTATATAACGCAAAAGCACTGATGGTCTAGAGGCATGACTTTGGCCTTCCAAGCCAATAGCCCGGGTTCGAATCCCGGTCGGTGCACTCCCCCGTTTGGGGTTTTGTCTTGGACTCGTGGTCTAGTGGTATGACGTCGCCTTCACACGGCGAAGGCCGGGTGTTCGAATCACCCCGGGTTCACTTATCTATACCAGCAAGGCAACGGAACCTCGCGGAAACACAGCACAAGTTGCAAGTCGGAACGTAGAACGCATTCTCACCTGTGGAGCAGGGAGTGCGACCGAAAGGGGTGTGTGCGAATGGTTGGTAATGGATGTGAGAAGACTTGCAACGTAACACGGCGTTGTAGCCTTTGAAAAAAATTCTGGAGCGTTCCCTACGAAAGAAGGTTGACGTAAGGTGATGGGAAAGTAATAGCTCAGGGAAAACGCGTGCAAACAGCATGGCGAAACCTGGTTGAACACATCCAGTGGGCGTGCAAAACGACAACGACAGTTGTCTTGGATGAGCTTTCAGGATATCGTATCCTCGGCTCCAAGAGATCAGAATTGTACCTTTTTATCAAATACATCTTCCGTTGTTGAGGCATGACCCCGGATCGTTTATTGGCAGGGTGTATTCGTTTATGTGCCGTACGTCAGTCCGCAAAACGCACGCCTGCAGCTTACGTACTGTTTCGCGAAGAAAAACATAGAACACACCGAAAAAAACATCGCAGAACAGATGCTGAATTCTGTATTTTTCGCGTCTTCTGTGAGAGGCGTGGAACGCGGCTACAGAACAGGCGAATGAATATCTTTAAGTAGGTGTATGCCAAATGTAATATGTTCTTCTGCAAGGGGACAAATTTCTCTTGGGGTGCGGCTTCTGCTGTAACCCCATTTTCCTGTATTATTACTTGAGTACTTGTGGGCCTGTAGCTTAGTGGTGGAGCACCCGGCTCATAACCGGGTGGTCGTGGGTTCGAACCCCTCCGGGCCCATTTTTCAAAACCTGCAAGGTAACAGGACCCCATCGGCCTGCTGTAGGTAGGAAGGGCAGCTTCCCAAAGCGATGGCTCCGCGGTCTAGGTTGGCTGCAAAGCCAAAGGCTTTGCAGCATATGAACGGTTTTTCATCTATCTGAGTTCTCCATATCGCACCTCACATCATTTTAACCCGCGAGAGACCCATCATATATGGGACTAGTCCGGGTGGCTTGGCATCACCTGTAACCTGAAACAGCCAATATGCAGGGGACGAAGTTTGAGGACGGCTGTGGCAGTTCGACTGACGCGGCATATTCTGACGTTGATATCTCGTCCTGTGAGGTCAGCGGAGATGGCAGACGTATCCGGAGGGATATGTATCCATCTTGTCGTGGGCACCGGTTCAGGCCCGGAAGGGAGCAGACCTACCGTGAACGCATGGCGCCCATAGGGTTGCGGGGGGGAGAAGGAGTGTGTCAGAGAGGTTGGACGCGCGCTTTCAACCGAGAACGTGTCCCATCCCTTGCTTTTACGAGTTTTTTGTCATGGCAAAAGTGACGATCATCGGTACAACCGGCAAGATTGGCTCGTACGCAGCACATGCTGTGTCGCACTTTCCCCACGTGCAGGATATGCCTGTATGGACGGTTGGGCAACGAGCAGTATCTCGACGGCCTTGCCCATGTTATGATGGACTCATTTGCTGCAAGAGGAACCAACACGCGGGTAACCTTTGGTACAAAACCCGAAAGAGTTGCGCGGCTCTGATATCATTGTCCTTATCTCCTTCATTCCGCGCAAAGCAGATCAGATAAAACTGGGCATTGCGCTCGCAAACGCAAAAATTGTGCGGTACTCTGCCGAACAGATAGGACGCATGACTCCCGACTCGATAGTTCTCGTTGTGACAAATTCCGTCGACATCATGACAACTGTTGCCCTGAAGTACTCGGGAATGATGCCTCATCGGGTGTTTGGTCTTGGCACGCATCTTGACTCGATGCGTCTGAAGACATGTCTTGCGGAGTTCTTCAGCGTACCTGTAAGTGAAGTGCATACCCGCATCATCGGTGAACACGGTGATACCATGGTTCCCCTGTGGTCGGCTACCACTATCCGGTGGTGTTCAGATTGACAACATGATCAGCATTGCAAAACTGTCGCGGGAGGAGATGATCGAGCGAGTGAAAAATAGTGGTACTTATATCATCAGGGCAAAGGGTGCAACGGTCTTTGGACCTGGCGATGCAATTGCCACGCTTATCCGTACCATAGTCGAGGAAGAAAACCGTATGCTGTCCGTTTCAGCCCAGATAGAGCAGGAGACACTTGGGTACGAAGGTGTCTGCATCAGTGTCCCCGCCAAAATCACCAGGGGAGATGCGCTCCCTATTGGAGTACGTCTGTCTGTCACCGAGGCCGCACTGTTTGACGAGTCGGTGAAAGTGATCAAAAATCTGACTGATAGGATCTGTACGGCGCTTGATGCGGAAAGCCGTCAAATCGCATAAAATCATTCGGATTTATCTGTTTTTTGGGTAATTGATATCTGTTTCATCGCTTTCTATTGATATAGACTGTTATATTTCTGATTTGAAGAACTGTTCCCATTCAAACGGATAATTCCGAAATTGAACCGGTGCGGAAGAGCCGCGCCACCGCACCATATAGTGTACGGTTATGCCTTGCGTTCCTTGTTCTTCGGGCGAAGAGAAGTGGAACCACACTTGCGGCAGGTGATCGCGCGAATAGCGTTACGTGCGTTGCATTTCATGCAAATTTTCACATTAAGAAGTCTTGCCTCTGCTTCAGGGAATCTCATGGATGAATCACTCCTATATTTGAGTCTTACAGTATTGGTGCTGAGTGATATTAACAATTATGCTGATTTGGTGGTCAGATACCAGTCACGGAAGACGGCAAGAGCGCGCACGCGGTGGGACAGGCTGTTCTTTTCTTCCATCGGCATCTCGGCGAGTGTTTTGCCGCCTACAGAGAAGATCGGATCATAGCCAAAGCCCCCCGTTCCGCGCTCAACAGTTGTGATCTCTCCATCCACGCTCCCGGAAAATATTCGGATGCCGTCCACATCAGCATAGGCGATGGAGGTTGTAAAGTGTGCCTGCCGACTGGCTGCATTTCCCATCAGCCGGAGTACACCGGTGTTGCCAATGGTGTCCTGCACATAGGAGGAATAGGGCCCCGGAAATCCAGAAAGTGCATCAATGAAAAGTCCGGTATCGTCCACAATGAGTGGCACATCAAGTGCTGCATACGCCTGTTCAGCTTTGGAGATGGCTATCTCATCTACGGTGTCGGCCTGCGGCTCAATGCCTGAAAAATGGACATGAGACACCCCAATAACACCTGCAAAGAATGCGGTTACTTCGGCTGCCTTGTTTTTGTTGCCGGTAACAACCGTGATCACCTGTATCTCCCTCGCAGTTCTATCTCCTTTTCACGCTCAATCACGTCATCGGCTTCGGAAAATGCTGATCGATATCCATTGCAAAAAGACCGTTTCAGAGTGTCAGGAGATGATGCAGTGCTCTCTATGGTCTGAAATAGTACATGCAGATCCACTCCCCGCGGTTCTATCTCGTCTGTCATCTGGGCAAGGCCGAAGTCCAGCAGGTACACGCGGCCGTTTTGCCAGATCATGTTTGAGGTCGTAAGATCGCCGTGAACAATCCCTGCCTTGTGCAGTTTGCCGACGGACACGCCTGCTGCGTACGCGTACTTCCCACTGATGACATATTTCAGCACGGCACCACTCAGCTTTTCCATCACAATTACGTGATCGGTCACATTGCGGATGATCGGCACCGGCACGCCGCAGCGTCGTGCAGCAGCAATGCATCGCACCTCCGCATGCGTCCGTTCAGTGATGAGATGGGCATCCAACGTAGGCACGCGGTATCTTTTGAGCAGGCGCGTCTTGATAGCGTCTGTACTGCTTAGATCTACCGCAGCCTCCGCCCCGCGTTCTGTGGTCTCTGATTGGCCCGGAGCAAATAGCTCGCCGGCATCGCTCCGCCACGTCACCTCAACTTGATCAGACCGGTAGCCTGCATTCACGAGCGATGCCTCGATCGGAATCGTTGACCCTGCATCAAGCATCACTTTGCCGGTGTAGGCGATCATCGCTCCGTTATCGCCCATGTAGATGCGGGGTGGCACCATGAACTTTGCGCTGCGCTCCTCGCACATGGTTCTGAGCATCTCCTGCAACCGCGAGTTTGCGCCAACACCGCCCACTAGAATCACTTCATCCTTTCCAGTGTGGGCGAGCGCGCGCTCAGTCACCTCAACACACATCGAGAAGGCTGTCTCTTGGAAACTATAGCAGACGTCCTTCATTGCTTCACCACGGGCTGTCGCATCCTTTGCAGCGCTCATCAGACCGGAAAAGGCAAGATCCATTCCCTTCACCGTATAAGGAAGAGGAATGTAGACTCCTTTCTTTGCTATTTCTTCAATGATTGGTCCTCCTGGATGTGGAAGGTCATGGCTGCGGGCAAATTTGTCCAAGGCGTTTCCAAGCCCGATATCCAGTGTTTCGCCGAAGATACGGTACCTACCGTTCAGAAACCCAAGTACCTGTGTGTTCGCACCGGACGCATACAGCACGATCGGATCCGCCAACTTTGTGTACCAGCGGCCGATCTCCACATGGGCAATGCAGTGGTTCACCCCGATTAAAGGCACACCAAATTTCAGTGCAAGCGATCGCGCTGCGGTTGCTGCCGTACGAAGAACTGGTCCAAGTCCCGGGCCGATGGAAAAGGCAACACCATCTATATCACCACCTGCTTTTGCGAGAACTTTCCCGATTACATCCGCAGCAACAGTTGCATGGTGCCTGGCTGCTTCGCGGGGATGAATTCCTCCATGCGGAGGTGCATAGGGTGAGGAGTGGAGGCAGATTACATCCGTATCAAAAACAGCGGCACTGAAGTTCCATGCGGTTCCTTCAATACCAAGAACCCTTGTTTCGGGCATAATAATGTATTTTATTGTTTAAACTCTGTATATCCGCATTTTCCGCAAGCAAAGCGGTTCTTATGCTCTCCCAAGAACACGCCCAAGCCGCAACGGGGGCAGTGGCGGTGTGTGGTGGTTGCCTTTCCCTGCCCATCAACAGAGTAGAGTCCACTGCGTTTCTGGGCTTCCTTTACTGCCTTCTTTGCTGCCATGGTTTTACTCATCCTTGGATGTCTTTGGCTTGCCGCGGGCAATCAGGTACTCACGCTCGGTTGCTTTCAGTGCTTCAGGAGAGTCATAGATGCGCGCAATACCAGTGCTCGCTCTTGTTCCAAAACGTCCCTTCAGTGGAGAAAGGATGAGGTTTTCGATTGGGATGTTCTGCATTGCTGCAATTTTTGCTCCGATATCCGCACGGGCCGGAGTTGCGCCTTCATACATAGCGGTGAATGCAACCTCATTGCGGCTTAAAAGCTCGTTTCTGGTATTCGAGGTGATCTTAATCTCCATTGACATCCCATAATTATTGGAATACACTCTATTTAATACTGGTGTCTTCTTCAGTTTCAGTTGCATGGCAGCTGACCGCTTGCAGCTCTGGCGAGATGTTTGTCCCGCTGCTCTGCAATGCACGACACACCTCTATCAGAGGCGTATAGCTATCCATGCATTCTGTGGACGGGGCGCTATGGCAGATGACGGGCCCTGGTCACGTTAATTAATGAGTCTAGGTACAATGCTGTTTTTCTCAGATTTGGGCAAAACAGGACAACAGTCTCTCAGCACACAGACGAAGCTCCTGCGTTACCTCGCAAACAACCACGCCCTCATTTGGCTGACCATAAATGACCAGCGCACCGTCTGGCACAAGTCTTATCAGCGGAAGGACAGCCAAGTCCTCTTCACCGTCAACTACAATCACGCAGGGCTTGGCTTCAACTGCTTTGGCAAGCGTTGCCACCAGTTCATCGGTGATTATGCCAGCTGGATTTTTGACCCGAAGAATAGGGGGCGGGATCTTCGGCATTGATAGCTGGGGAATGCGCATTGTCTGTCCATCGATTACGCCGACAGCTGGAATAATACCGCGGGAAAGCGCCGAATTGGTTACCACATCGCCGACTGTACATATCATCCGATCGGAAAACGCCGAAATAATATCGGAAAAATCGGGAAAAAGGGTTCCGATGGGTCGTTTGAGCAACCCACGGTGTTCTGGCAGGAGAACAAACATTAGCGAACCTTAAGGGCGTAACGGCCGTTGTATGTGAGATTCATCTTCTTTGCAACATCTGAGTGGTGCGAGTCGATGATAATAAGGTATCCGAACCACTCTGTTGTCAGTGCATTGCCCTGGCACTCCGGGCACATGGTTTTGTCGGCCTCAAGCACTTTGTGGCAGGTGCGGCATGCCTGTAGCAGCTTTTTTTGCGTCCGTTTCGGCACCATTATTATTTTCGCTCCTTCTCTGCATTCTCACGGTTGCGCTCATTCTCAAGCCATGCAAGCGTTCCAAGACCCGGTTGACGCATCGTCAGACCAATTTTCGACTCGCGCGGTTCGCGTTCATTCAGCGACAGAGCAACCACACGGGCCCGCACTGAATCGCCGACTGCAATTGTTCGGCCTGTATCTTTACAGATGAGCCGCGAATTCTTCTCATCATAGTCGATGTACTCATCGGTGATCTGACTCATGTGCAGCATTGCATCGATTGGGCCGAGGGACACGAATGCACCGAAACTCGTTGTCTCCACAACGATACCTTCGATGATCTCCTGCAGGGACGGGCGGAGCGTTACTGCTTCAAAGTCCACATCATAATATACGCCGCCATCGTTGTAGATGATCTCGCCGTCGCCGACCTGATCCACGCCCGTTACAGCGATAAAAATGCCCATCTCCTTGTCAATACTTCCTTCGAACTGTTCCTGCAGCACATCAAGAACGACAGTATTCAGATCCTCACCCATGCGCTCCGGCGGAACTCTAACTTTATCGTTTAATTTCAGCTTACAATACATTATCCTGACCTCGTCGAATTATTTTCCCATCAGCTCCAGCCTCGATCGTGATCGTAGGGCAATAACGGGGATACGGAGACTGAACAGGCGATTTCTTAGCTCTTTATCATTGGTCACTACAACAGCATTAAACGTCTCTGCGGCTCGAATGATCGTATCGTCCACTGGTGCCTTCTCCCCGTATGGTGAAAGAACAGTACAGCGTGTCACAACCATCAAACCAAACCGTGCTGCAGCAGCATCCTTCCCACTTCCATGGGACAGACCGCGCAACTCGTACACCACCTCGGCAGGTACGAATACATCATATCCTCCAAGCAGTTCGCGCAGGCCCTCAAAGAGGTCTACACCGAACTGCGCCGGCATCATCAGAGCGTTGGTATCCAGAACGACCGTTACTCGGTCAGGACACCCATGCCAATCAGACGCCATCTGCCCCCGATCTGCCGGCTGATTGCAATCCGGGACCCGAGTTCCGCGCAAACCGGCCGCTTGAGGCTGATCTCTGCCTGATTCTTTTTTGCCGATAGGACAACGCCTACCGTCACCGCTGTGCCGACTGACAGCATCAACTGCTCTTTCATCCGCAAAGGCCCGATATCCTGTTCGGATGCAGATCCTACCACACGGTCCATTAAGGTCATGTCAAACTTCAGTTTGTCCCAGACTGGCGGAAGTGATCCGATTGTGCCGGCAACCTGCCCTACGAGCGTATCGCTTTTGGTTATCGCCGGGTCCAGCTTTGTACCAATCGCGGACAGACCGCCAGGGGTTGCAACGGCAACCTTGTGGGAAGCCTTGTTCATGGAGGTAATTTTGGTTGTAATCGGTTCCCACTTTGCCTTATTCTCGGATAGGGACTGTCGTCCCGGGCGGATCTCGATGTCATCTCCTTCATGGAACACACCGCGGATTAAGGACCCGCCGATCACGCCGCCTTTAATGTCGCGCCATGAGCTGCCTGGACGATTGACGTCAAAGGATCGGGCGATCAGCATCAGCGGTGCTGTATCTGCTTCACGCTCAGTATCCGGAATGGTGGTGTCCAACGCATCGATCAAAACCCCGAAGTTAATCTTTTTCTGTGCGGACACTGGGATGATCGGTGCGTTTTCTGCAACAGTTCTCTTGACAAATGCTTTGATTTGTTTGTAGTTCTCAATTGCCTGTTTCTGCGGCACCACATCGATCTTATTTTGTACAATGACGATATTTTTGATACCGGTAAGCTCAAGAGCCATCAGGTGCTCTTTGGTCTGCGGCTGCGGGCACGGTTCGTTTGCGGCAATAACTAGCATTGCGCCATCCATGATTGCAGAACCAGAGAGCATGGTTGCCATCAGGGTTTCGTGGCCAGGTGCATCCACGAAAGAGACGGATCGCACCGGTTCAAGTTTTTCACCACAGTTTGGGCATGTACCAGTATTTGACCATGAATCCGCATTTTCGCATTTCGGGCACTTGTAAAACGTTGCGTCGGCGTAGCCGAGGCGGATAGAGATTCCGCGCTTTAGTTCTTCACTGTGGCGGTCGGTCCACGAACCGGTAAGCTGGCTGACCAGAGTGGTCTTTCCGTGGTCAACATGGCCAACCACGCCAATGTTCACGTTTGGTATTGTAGGATCATGCAAAGAAACCAAAACCTCCTCATCCTTATAGAATCGACCTCCGAACAGATATAATTGTGTGATAAACCATCTGGTCTTCCGCTATGGATGCTGGCAGATTTCGTATGATAAATGATTTTTTGACAGATGATTACGTAAGAAGAATAAAATAGAAATAACTCGAGATCGTAGTATATTTATGGTTGGAGACTCTGCTCTTTCACGCATAGGGATATCCCTTCCGCAGAATCTGTTGGACAAATTTGATGGCATTACCAAATCCCGGGGCTATTCGTCCCGATCGGAAGGAATCCGTGATGCAATTCGCAGCTATATCACCTATTATGAGTGGATGTCGGATGTGAAAGGAGAACGCCAGGGCGTGATCACCATGGTGTATGATCATGATCACCGCGGTCTGATGCAGACGATAATCGAGATTCAGCATGAAAATCGTGATACGATTCAGTCAACCCTGCATGCACATGTAAACGATGAACGGTGCCTTGAGGTTATTCTGATTCGCGGCGATGGCGGGAAATTGAAGGAGGTTGCAGAAAAACTAATGGCATTAAAAGGTGTCGAGTCGGTAAAGTTGACGACTATTCCTACAAATTGAGTTTTTTTGTTCGGAATAGCTGCAAAGCCGTGCGGTCGCTGCCACACCTGCCTTGCTGGTATATCCTGAATTGAATGGACAAACAATATTTGTATTGTTGGCGCAAAATTATCGAAAGACAGTCTATGAAATTTTTGCACCTATCCGACCTGCACATCGGTAAGAGTGTGAATGGCTTCCCAATGTTAGAGGAGCAGCGTCACATTTTCGCACAGGCAATCGGACACATACAAACCGAAAAACCGGATGCAGTTTTGATTGCAGGTGACATATACGACCGCACCGTTCCGAGTGTGGAAGCAGTGCGTCTATTTGACGACTTTCTCACCAGACTCGCAAAAGAGGGTGTGACCGTCCTGCTTATATCTGGCAACCACGACTCTCCGGAACGTCTGAATTATGCGAGCCGCCTGCTTGCGGAGCGAAATCTTTATCTGTGTGGCGTGTTCGATGGCAAACTGCAGTCAGTAACGCTGTCCGATGGATATGGTGAAGTGAATTTTTGGCTCTTGCCATTTGTTAAACCGTCAACCATTCGCAGTATATTTTGCGATACAGAAATTGATGATAGCTATACTGATGCTGTCTCGATGGTGTTGAAAACAGCTGCTATAGATTATACCGCACGAAACGTCCTGTTGTCGCACCAGTATTACACAGCGGCAGGTGTCACCCATGTACTCTCGGAATCGGAGATAAATCCTGTTGGCGGCCTTGGTGCCGTTGATTCAGGCTTGCTCTCTCTCTTTGATTACGCCGCGCTTGGTCATCTGCATGGAGCGCATGACGTAGACCGCAATGTTCGTTATGCGGGTTCACCGCTTAAATACTCCTTCTCTGAGTGTCGGCAAGAGAAATCCGCAACGCTCGTAGTACTGAAAAAAAAGGCGACATCAGTATAACTCAACTCCCGCTTATGCCGCTCAGGGATATGCGCGAGATAAAAGGACATCTCGAACAGCTTTTAAGTGATGGTGCCTCATCGCAAGGCAATAAGGAGGATTATCTCCGTGTGATTTTGACCGATGAGACTGAGATAATCGATCCTATGGGTAAGATTCGGAGCGTTTATCCAAATGTAATGGCTTTGGCCTTTGAAAACTCACGCACGAAAGCCGGCATATCGGTGGTGTTGGATGATACTGAGCAAATTGAAAAATTATCGCCTTACGACGTATTTGGCGAATTTTTCCTTCATATAAGCGGTGCTGTAATGACTGAGGTACAGGCAAAAATCGTGCGGGATCTCTTAGAAACGGATGTCGGAGAATGAAGCCTCTTAAACTTGCAATGAGCGCGTTCGGTTCATATGCCAATGAAACAGTCCTTGATTTCGAAAAACTCGGCGAAAATGGGCTGTACCTCATTACGGGAGAAACAGGTTCCGGCAAGACGACCATCTTTGACGCGATTTCTTACACCCTGTTTGGTAAAGCAAGTGGCAGTGCAAGGAACAGCTATAGAATGCTCCGCAGCGACTACGCGCAGGGGAGTACGAGAACATACGTTGAATTGGAGTTTGCTTCTGGCAGGAGTATATACAAGATTCGGCGCGAGATAATCCCACATATTTCCCGCAGGACAGAGGAAATAAGCTATTCAGACAGTGTTTCACTCACTCTCCCGGACGGTAATGTGCTTGACAGGAAAGAGGCAGACACAAAAATACTTGAAATTGTCGGGCTTGACCATGGCCAATTCGCGCAAATTGTAATGATAGCACAGAACGATTTCCTGCGCTTTCTCCAAAGTGGTACGGATGACCGCGTGAAAATCCTGCGCCGGATATTTGGAACTGAGTATCTGAGGCAGTTCCAAGACCGCCTTAAAACGCTTACCTCCGAGAAAAAAATCAAAATATGACAGCCTAATTGGTATGTTTAAAATGCGCGAAATTGACATACACAAACATGCTGAGGTGCTTGCTGAATGGGGGCAGCAAATTACAATTGATGAGGCAGCCATTAAGCAAGATGACGCAAATCTCGAAAAATATGAAGAAGCCACTAAAAATTTGGCGGGTGAAATTGCTGTTGCCGAGGAACTAGGGATAAAGTTTGACGACCTTAAGGTACAACGTGATGCTCTTGGTGAGCACCGCACAAAGACTGACGAAATGGGAGCATTGGGAGAATGCAGGATGCGCGGTGAAACCGCTTTCCGGTATGTAAAGCCGCTTATGGATAAAGCCTCCGAAACTACCAGTGCCTACACTATCACGAACATCGACCTTAAAACAGCAAAATCTGATGCGGAAGCTGCCGAACTCGCACTCGCTCAGGCGAAAAATGCTGTCTGAACTGCCACCGCTTGAAACCTCCCAGGCAGCGTTTAATACGCTGGTGCGTGCATGGGAACAGGCAGTAGATAAGCATACTACACTGGCCGCCCTTAAAAACGATTATGACGCTGTTGTTGCAAAACAGACGAAGCGAGATGAACTACAAACCGAACTTGCGGGGATAGAGGAAGCCATTCAAAGCTTACAGCCGCTTTCAGAAGCACAAACAGCGTTTGAAAATCTAAAATCGAATTTATCGGCTGAGAACGAAAAACTGACTGCACTCACGACATTGCAAAATGACTATGACGCGATCCGTGGGAAGCAAGTTTCTTTCACCGTGGCACAGGACGAATTTCAAACACTGAATGCCGATTACATCTCTGTTGACCGCAAATATAAGGTTTTATACGAGCAATTCCTGCGTGGGCGAGCTGGGATTTTGGCGCGGGGCTTGTAAACCGGAGAACCTTGCCCCGTTTGCGGTTCGATCGAGCATCCCGCCCCTGCACAAGTGCTTGATGAGGATATCAGCGAAAGCAAATTGAAAGAGTTAAACGCAGATGCGGAAGAAGCAAAAGGTAAACTTGACGCTAAATCCAGAGACTGCGCTGCATTGCGGGCTGAAATCGATACGTTATCCAAATGGTTTATAGAGGACGCAGCACAACGTCTCTCCGGCTGCGCTTTGGAAACTGCCGGTTGTCTGCTTGGCGAAGCGGTCAAGCAAGCCCTCCTCTCAGCAAAAAATTATCAGATGAGAAAGATGCTGATGAAATGGCATTAGCCGAATTAAGAGCCGCAACAGAAAGTACAGCAAAACGTCGTGATGATATTCCTCCAAAGTGTGCTGAATTGGAAACCGAGATTTCCACCCTGTCAAGGCGCTTTCTGAAAGACTTCGTTGAGTTTGTTCCTGATATTTCTTGGGATAAAGCGGGCGATGCATTAACTGCTTTGTTTTCTGCTGTCAAACTTGAGGTTTCCGCACTTACGGAGAAAAAGGAAACTGACGAAAACGCTCTCTCCAAACTCGAATCCAGTTGGGAAACTGCCAAACAAGTCCGCATCGATCGTGAAATAGTTGTTGCGACTGCGAAAACCCTCGTTATGGAACGCGGGAGATGCGAACAGGAGCAGTTGAAGCGTTGTGATGATGCAAATGCAGTTTACCAAAGAGCAATAGGAAAAACGGTTTTGCCGATGAAACAGAATATATCAATGCGCTTGTCAGCGAAGATGAGTTATCGAGGATGGCAAAAGAACTTGCCGATTATGCAGAAACCGAAAAACAAATCCTGCATGATATTGGACGACTTACATCCGAAACTTTGGGCAAAAAGCAGCCTTATTTAGAAAAATTAAATGCCAAAGCCAAGAATCTTAAGACGGCTTCCGAAAGTATGCGTAATCAGCGTGATGATACGAAGTCACGCCTCGACAATACGATAAGACTCCGAAATGAGTTAAATAAATCAGCCGAAGAACTCGAAAAGGTAGAAAAAGAATACCTCGCCGTCAAAAGGCTTTCTGACGCGGCAAACGGCAAACTGGACTTTGAAACATACGTGCAAGCGGCATATTTCGGGCGAGTGCTGGATGCTGCAAACAGCCGGCTGAGACTGATGAGCCAAAATCGCTATGAGTTGGACCGCGGAGAGGAACATGGGGATGGGCGCAGACACATGGGACTGGAACTTAAAGTGTTTTGACAGATACATCGGGAAAAGCCGAAGCGCGAACAGTCTTTCGGGCGGTGAATCATTTATGGCTTCGCTCTCTCTCGCTCTTGGTTTGTCGGACGCTGTTCAGCAGAATGCGGGCGGCATTCACCTTGACGCTATGTTTATTGACGAAGGGTTCGTGTCACTTGATGCAGAGGTGCTTGAACTGTCTGTGCGGACCCTGTCTGATATGGCGGGCGGTAGCCACATTATTGGGATAATCTCGCACGTTGCTGAACTCCGCGAGCGTATTGACAAGCAGGTTCGTGTTGAGAAAACGACTGTTGGCAGTAAAATTCGTCTACGTGCATAGGGAGCACCAAATTACTGATCATCAAGGAAATAGTTGCATGGCAGCGGAACCAGCTGCCATGCAACTTGTGATGACCCCCTGGTTGAGTGGGGCTGCGGTATGAGCCACAGCTTTATCCATTGCGGGTCGATGCCAGGGTGGCTCTGGATGGAGAAAGCTGGCAAGCCGTGTCGAGGTCGGCAGACTGAATCTTTTGTCGCTGATCATCCCTCGGTTCAGCGGTTTTGACAAGATTTGGGTGGCAATGTTTCTGATGAAGGGAAGGTCTGCGGATCCGATGAAGCTGGTTGTTGTTACATAACGCCTAAGGATTTGATGCGTATGATGAATACGGATATCTGCTTTGCAGATCTGGGAACGAGGGTGCCAGATTTTTGCACTTCCAGGGTTTTTGGCAAAAACACCCGTGCAGAAATCTCAGGTGTTTCCATACATTATCTCTGTCTGTTTGGCAAGCAGCATGACAAGGCTTGCAATATCCTGTTTGTTATGCTCCACAATCTGCATCAGCGGTTTCGTGTCCCGCGTCCGCAAATATTGCTGATAATAAGTCGGCACGAGATACCCAGGAAGATCATCTTCTCTGCCGCAGCCGAGAACATATTCCTCCACCGTCTCGAGGTGGCAGTTCGGCAGGTCTCCGCGAAAAAGGTAACGGGCGGGATACAACAGATCGAAATGCAGTGAAGGCCAGTGCTCCCGCTCACCGTAATAGGCAAGGCGCCTGTTGATAAACGGCAGATCAAACGATCTGCCGTTGTAGGTAACGAGAGCAGCGTGCCGCCGCATGATCTCTGCGACAATGCCGAGAGCGACAACCTCCTCTGCGAGATCGCGGAGCAGATACTGTGTGATCCGCAGTGCGTCTTCTTCACAGACACCACAGCCGAAAAGAATGATCGGCGAGTGGACCATGTCAAGTGTCTCGATGTCGAAGAAGAGCAAATCCTTTGGAGGAACAGCTGCCCCAAATCCGATCAGTAACGGATCCTCCCCGCGGCCTGCATCACAGAACAGCTGGATGATCTCCTGCAGAGAGCCATTACGGATGACATCCGCCGTCTTTTTCGCCGCATATCCCCATCTGCTTTGTCGGAGATCCTCAAGCGTCGTAATGCCGCGGCATCTGCACACCCGCTCCCGTTCCGGTCCGATACCGTGGACAAGTGTCAGTTCTTGCATCAGTCTGCTCCGTATTCTATCTTCAGAAAGGGAGATGCTCGGCAACGGGTGGGCTGACTCGAGTGCAAGACAGTATCCATTTGCTGTTTCTACCTCAAAACTTCCCAATGTATGGTTTCCGGTCTCATAATCGATGGCCTTGAGTAAGTTCTCCGGGGTGAATGCCGGCTCCAACACATGCAGCATTTTTACATTCTGACTGAAACGATTGCGATCGCGAACGGACGTCAAAGCTTGGCGATCTTTGGTCCCCTATGCAATAAGGTAGCTTGGATCCTTCAGATCGATGGCCATATTACAGGGCGTCCCTGTAGCGTACCAGCAGAGTTTTGAAAGCTGGTTTTTGCGCCGAATCACCGTGTACTGTGCCGCACGTTTGGCAACGGATGCTAATGCAGTGCTTGTCATGATCAAACATCAGAATATGAGAATATAAACCCCGGACCGCATGATGTGAAAGTGCTCGGAAACGATGCTGTTGCTGTAACCCCAAGTGGGATGGCAACGCAGCAGGGCAGCGATCCCGCCTGCCTTGCTGCTCCTCCTCGAACACGCATCTTTACAACCGTCTGCAACAAACGATATACGAATGCTGCAAAGCCTTTGGCTTTACAGTCCAGCCGAGGTTTCGTTGCCTTGCAGGCTCTGCAGGAGACGCTGCCGAAGCAGATCGATGATTGAGATCGACTCCACAAAACAACGAGTTCTAAATGAAAATTCACGATGTGACCAGAACGCTTGCGCCCGGGACGTATGTGTATCCTGGCGATCCGGAGTTTATCCGGATTCCTCTGAAATCAGGGCAGTCTTTTATTTCCGCGCTGTCTTTTGGGACGCACACAGGGACGCATATTGATGCCCCGGCCCATTGTTTTCCAGCGGCGGCAAGTGTTGCTGAAATTCCCCTGAAAAAATTGATTACGACCGCGGAGCTGGTCTCTTTTGGTGCGGTCTTTTCCTGCACGACTCCCGCGGTGCTGTTTCGTTCTGGCTTTGTCGGAGTGGAAGAGGCAAACACTGCGTCATATCCGACGCTTTCCACTGACGAGGCGGCAAGCCTCGTCGCCTGCGGCGTGGAGGTCGTCGGGTCCGATACCCCGTCGATCGGTGATGGCGAGGTTCACAGGATTTTTCTGAAGATGGGGATTATCATCATTGAGATGCTGGATTTCACCGCAGTGCTTGATGGAGTGTACCGGATGGTGGCTCTGCCGCTAAAGATTGCAGGAGCAGACGGAGGCCCTGCCCGGGTTGTCTTGCTGGAGGAGGAGGGGGAAGAATGATTTTGCATGATGCTCTCAAACGTATGCGCGAGGTCGCGGCAGGCGCAGGATGTGAGGACGGAGATCTGCTGTATGCTCCCCTTCTGCCACGCCGCGTCTGCCGATATTGCCACGGCAGTTGTCTGGGCGTTGAGTACGGCGGATGTATTGCGGAAATCAGTTCTCCTGAGCCGTTTTCAGCACGAATGCTGTTTGGGCATCTCTATGACGCGCCACTGAAGTCGGGGAAAACCAGGGCAGCAGCTGCAGGTGCGCTGACGGTTGCTGCTGGTTTTTTGATGCTGACTCGCAAACTTGGGCCCTGTTCGATGGTAAAATTTGAGGACTGTCGGAAAGAACTCGCGGCCCACTGCAGCGGCCGGCAAGTGTATGTGATCGGTGATGATATTTTTGGACTGCAGCAGGCGCTGTTTGTTGAGGAAGCAGAACTGGTGATCATGACCGGCGGAGCCCTGCTGACGGACGAAGGCCTTGCCGAGATCGAAGAGGCGCGGGAACTTGGAAAGGGGATGATAATGCTCGGGCCGGAGTGGGCGGGAGCTGCAGCTCTGATGGGGATACAGCATTGGTGCCCATATGGGACGTGATCTCCCTTATTTTTAAAATCTACGTAGTCTAGAGAAGTTATCTCCTTTGGCTATGGCATCATAGATATAGTCAGAAGAGTGGCAGTGCCTTGAATGCGGTCTCTTGTGTAGGAGCTATGGCTCTGATAGGGACAAATAGCACCGGGGCCCGTGTGGGCCGTGAATTACTTTTCTATGCGATCCCACAACTGAATATTTTTTCTTTTTGCCAAGCCGATTATTAGATAGATCTGGTTCAGAGTAAAACTACTCAGAAGATTGTCTGATTTGGCAACAGAGAAGAGCAAAACAAAAATTACGAATAGAAGAAGTGCCACTCCATATGTCGTCGACCAGAGAGATAATCCCACCATGAGCAGGACTACTGAAACCACAAAAAGCACAGGGGAGTACAGCAGCATCCATCGACGCAGCGGAAATACACATCTCCAAAAGACCGGGCGCCCTGTCTGACTGCAAATTGCGTGTGAGTACAGGCGGGTACTGTTTACCAGCCCATCAGCACGGCGTATTTTTTGATAATACTGAGAGGAAAATGACATGGGCTGAAGTTCATAGGCAACTGCGTCGCCTGCGTACACTGCCCGGTATCCGTTTGCAATGCAGGCAAGAGCCAGATTGGCATCGTCAGCACCGATTGTTTCCTCAATATGTGGTACTGCGGATTTTTTAAAGGCTATTAGCGGACCGTTAAAATTGTAGGTTGAGTCAATTTTGCTGTCATGTTCGCACATTTTTCCATATACAGAACGGTAGGCCTCCTCTAAACCGGCTACTCTCCGGGATGATCCGATCGGAATCAGATCAGCACAGACAGCACCTATCTCTGTATCCTGCAGGCGGGCAACCAGTTTTGTAAGTGTGTCCGGTTTTGTTGTAATATCTGCATCAGTGAAAATAACGATCTCATCTGTTATGCGGGAGAGAACCAGATTCTGGCATTTCGTCTTCCCGAAGCGTTGCGATGGCTCAATTATTACTGCCTTTACTGGACTGTTTCCCAGGGCTTTTTTTGCTGCCGCACTGGTCGTTGGATCCGCTCCGTCATTTATCACATACAAAGTGATTTTCCCCGTAGGATAATCAGCACGAAGGATATCCTCTATGCGCGTTCTGACAAGATCCCCTTCCATATAGGCGTTCACCACGACACTTATGGATGGGAACTCCCGAAGTTCTGGAGAGGCAACAACAGATAGTCTTCGGATCGCGAGAAGATAAGAGATATACGGATACACTGCGGCACATCCGATACCGAGCCCACACAATATCAGAAGAATGCCAGCATGGTCGACTGCCTGCGCAGGCAGGACAGATAGGGATGCCGCAAATACTATCATAACTGTATTGTTATTGCCTGCCGAAGGAAATGATTGTTCCGTTCCTGCCTGCTGCAGGCAGATTTCCCAACTACTTTATCTGCTGAGAGGCCAAAAAATATGTATTATACATATCGTCTGTGATAATTTATGGATCTGAACTTTTGGAGCGATCGCCGATATCGTTACGGAATCCTTGGGGGAATTGTCCTCATTTTAGCGGTACTTGCCTTCTGGATACGCATCCTGCCATTTTCGTACGTTTCCGAGAGTGGTAACATGATCGCAGGACCTGATGGTTGGTACAACCTGCGACTGATTGAAGTAGCACTTGCAAACAACTTTGGGTACCTCTCCTTTGATCCAATGACCCTGTACCCGACCGGCCAGGATGTCGTCTGGGGTCCGCTCTTCACGTGGATTGCCGCAGCCTTTGTGGCAGCTGCAGGTGCGGTAACCCGCATGGAAGTGATCGTCGCAGCAAATTGGGTGCTGGCACTGATGGGTGCTGCAATGGTGCCGGTCATGTACTTGTTCGGTGCCCTGATTCGCACATCCAACGCGGCTGCACTCCCCGTTTCGCAGTTTGGCAACTGGAAGACTGGGCTTGTCTCTGCACTGTTTATTGCCGTGATCGGCGGGCAGTACCTTGTAAGATCCCTATACGGATATCTGGATCATCACATCGCGGAGACACTGTTTTCGACGCTGTTCTGTCTTCTCTATGTAATGGCCCTGTATGTCCTGCAGGATTACAAAATCGATCTCAAGGAGTATGCAACGCTGAAGATACCGGTATTGTATGGGGTAATCTGTGGTATTGCATACTTTTTCGGCTTGTTAACCATGACCACTATGGTCGTATTCGGTCTGTTCATTGCGATTTTGACCCTGCTGCAGTTCATCATGAATCATCGGTCTGGAAAGCCGACAGAATATCTGCTTGTTCTGAATGTAATCACATTTGCAACAGTAGTTATTGGTATGCTGATCTATGGCATTCAAAGTCTCAGCTTCAGCTTTACTACGTATTCTCTTGGAATTCTCTGTGCCCATCTCGGCCTTATCCTTGGAACGATCGTCCTCTATGCCGTCTCCTCTTTGTTTCGGCGAAGCCGAAACTGCCGGGTGGCAATTAATGCATATAGGGAAATAGCGTGGTATTATTACCCCGTCGCTCTCGGAGTTTTGGGAGTTATCGTGCTGGGTATTGCCGCAGTAGCTCTGCCGTATCAGTTTGGCTCTGCAATGGGGGGCATGAGGCTGGTCTTCTCCTCTGGATCGGTGCAGACGACCATTGCAGAGATGGCACCCTGGTCCCTGAATGGAATGTTCACCTCCTTTGGATTGGGCATCTTGTTAGCAGTCGGTGGATTTGCCTATCTCCTTTACCGTGTCTGGAAACACGAAGAGCCCGGGGCGCTTTTTGTTCTTATCTGGTCCGCGCTGATGATGTATGCCACCATGCAGCATGTCCGTTGGGAATACTATGTTGCGGCAAACATCACACTTCTTGCAGCCGTCTTCGTTGGATGGGCGTTCACCTTCGCCGAAAAGGATTTGGTGTTGGTTTACAAGTCCGCATTCGCGTCCCGGTTCACTGTTCCGCATGGTTTACACCCCGCTCCCCGCTCTATAGAACAGAAGATCAAGCCTCTGGCGCAGAAGGGTAAAAAAGCAGCCGCAAAAGCAGCAGCGGGGCCTGACTGGATGAAGATCCGTATCTTTGCTGTTGTTGCCATTGCCACCATAGTATTTGCCGCAGCTTCTGTTGACACCGCAGTGAAGACCGGGGAGGGCTATGGCAAGTACGGTGGAACCGAAAAAGACTGGATTTCAGAGTGTATCTGGATGCATAATGGAACGCCGGAGACAGGTGTTGACTACCTCACACTCTATAATAAAGGCACGTTCACCTATCCGAATGAGTCCTATGGTGTCCTGTCTTGGTGGGACTATGGACACGTCATCACCGCCGTCGCAGAGCGCATCCCGACCAGCAACCCATTTCAGGCTGGTGTTGCCGGTCCGTACGGAGCTGCAGCAATTCTGACCTGTGTCAATGAATCAGCAGTTATGGAGAAACTGGATCACCTCCGTGCCCGCTATGTCATGACCGACTACGAGATGGCAGGCGGCAAGTTTGGGGCAATGGCAATCTGGAACAACTCCTCCGCCCAGCTCACCCCATACCTCTACACCTTCCTGCAGCAGAACATCACGGGTCAGTTGTCCTCTATTCCGGCCTACACACCTGAGTACTACAACACGCTTACTGTCCGGCTCCAGTACTACGACGGCTCCATGACCGAGCCGGGAGATGTCTTAGTCGTCTGCACCGACACGAAAAGGGGATACAACTATCCAGTCGTTACCCAATCCAAGCGCTATCCAAATGCCACCGAGGCGGAAGCAGCAGCCGATCAGTACAACTCTGCGGCATCTGCAACAACGCATGCCTATGTTATCGCAGACCTGGAAAAAAACTGGAAAAGTCCTGCAAAAGCCCTCCTTCCGAGTGTGACCGTTCCAGCATTGCAGCACTTCCGTCTGGTGCATGAGTTGCCAATGTATATACTTTTTAATAGTTCTAACGGTCGTCAATCCTCTAAGCCGATTGAAGGTGGAACCGCTTTGGTCAAGAGCTTTGAGTACGTACCGGGAGCTGTGATCAAAGGAAATGGCATTATTGAAGTGAACGTCACCACCAACAACGGCAGAGCCTTCATCTACCGTCAGAAAAGCACCGATGGCCTGTTCGTTGTCCCGTACTCTACATTTGGCAGTTCTTACGATGTGAAGACCACCGGACCCTACACCATCGTTGGCACCGGCGAAATTTTTGAGGTCCCCGAGGATGCCGTGATGCAGGGCCGTGCAATAAACTAATCGGATGCTGTCAGCCTCTGATAGAGATGTGCCATGGCAACTATGCAAAGTTTTTTGCGGAATTTTGTTTCATAAAGCAAAACACAACCCCACAAAATTTGCCCCAGCCAATGTGCCAACAGTACTTGGATGCAGTGGTTTTCCAGACGCATTTTTCCATCAGACCCCGATTTCCACCAACATCTTTATATTTTTCAGTCTTCTAACATAATAGCATGGACACTCCTGTGACCGGGCAAACGGTGCGGTACGGAAGAACTGGAACTATCGGAAAAATAGTGGCTTTTGGGGAGGTAAACGGATCCATATTTGCCGAACTCGATAGTACTGGATTGTACTATCACATCGACCAGATCACTGCAATCAGTGAAGCCCCCCGCAAAGAAATCCGGCGCAACGACATCAAAAATGATCTTGAAGAGGAACAGAAAAAGTTCCACGAGATGAATGAGAGCGCTTGGCAAAATACTGACCAGAGCTGTGAAGGCGGAGGATAATCAACCTCCTTTTTCAAAAAAAGTGGAATGATGCATTTAATAACCGTCCGGGCTTATCGGTTTTAGTGGCAATATATATTGGTTTCGTCGTTTTCTATTGATAAAGACTGTTATATTTCAGATTTGAAGAACTGTTCCCATTCAAACGGATAATTCCGAATATTTTTGCCATGATGCTGCATCTCTTGGTTTCAAATAAGTTGGTGATATAACGTGATTTCCAGCGGTTCAAGAAAGAGAGGGCCTGCGGCAGCACCAAATTTCTGGAAATGTGTGGTGTTCGTATCTGCTAGAAAGATTGCCGTCTGATCTTTCCAGATTTCAATAAAGGTGAATACGCCGGATCTGGCAGTATCTGCATAAGATGATATGATTCGTTTCCTGCTTCAGTTCTGCTTGTCGCAACGAGATCGCGGGCAAGCGCAATTAATTGGTCGGCATTTTCAGGCTTTACAGTACCTTTTGCAACTATTGTTATCATTTTCTCTTTTCTCCTTCATTTTTGTGAATATAATTTCAAGGCATGCTCAAAACAGTTCCATTCTGTGAAACGGGGAATAGGAGGGCAGAAGATAGGGGAAACCATCCCGATAGCCAGATGTTTTCTGACTGGTGCACCTATCTGAAATAGACACCGACATCCTTTAATCCATTTCGCAGGGCAAGAGTGATTACCAGGGGAGTAATACTCTCAACCACACCGGACATGGCAAGCGGGCCGCCGTCAAGCGGCTGAAGTCTGGATATACTTCGTGTCAGGTCCATTACAGTAGCCTTCGCCTCCTTATCATCTCCACAGACAACAATACTGTAATCCAGCACTTCATCAATCAGCTCCCATTTCCCAGAAGCTACATTGTTGAAAGCAGTAATCAGCTTGGCCGACGGTGGCAACATCTTCTGAATTGCCAGAGCCGCCGAACCCTCCACAGGCCGATCGGGGAGGAAGTACTTCTCTTTGGGATAGCGGAGCATAGGATTAATCAGGGAAATGACAATTTTTTTCTCAAAGCATGCCACCCCAATGCTCTCAATCGTTGATGCAACTTTATCAAACGGGACGGAAAGAATGATGATGTCTGCAGAGCAGACATTCGCGTTCGTTCCACACCCGCATGTTCCCACTGGTCCCCCTGGCAGCTCGCAGGTGCAGGTCTGCAATGATTCCGTTACTCTGCATGCTGCAGCTTCAGCCTTTGCAGCTTCACGGGAACCTATCAGTACATCGTACTTGCCTCCCTGGCAGATGCGGCGCGCCAGTCCTTCGCCAATATTTCCTGTTCCGCCAATAATTCCAACTAATTTCATGATATCGGCAGCGAAAATTATATGATAACAACCGGTTTAATTAGGGCGGCAGGCTTCTCTTTCATCAGAAACAGTGCCTCCTTAAGCTTGTCGAAACCGTTGAACCGGTGGGTTATCAGCGGCGAAAGCTTCAGTTTGCCGACTTCAACAAGGTTTGCCAGTTTCTCCATCCGAAGTCTGCCTCCTGGCATCAGTCTGCTGTGGATGAACTTGTGGCTCATACCGCAGCCCCACTCAACACGCGGGACAATTACATAGTCGCCGGAACCGAGATAGTTGACGTTGCCGATCTTTTCTCCTGGCTTCAGCATGCGGATTGCCTGGTCAATGGTTTTTACATCACCGCCGGCAATGCAGACCTTGTCCACACATTTCCCGTCGGTCAAGTTCATAACCTGCTCGACGATATCACCGTTCTTGTAGTTGATAATATCATCAGTGGCACCATAGCCCTTTGCAGCATGGACACTGTCTGGACGGCTGCCGACGGTCAGAAAGTGCAAAGCCCCCATCAGGTTTGATCCTGCTACGGCCATCAGACCGACCGGTCCAATACCAATCCAACAGACCGTATCGCCGAGTTTCACGTCGGCAAGTTCTGCAGTGTGGAAACTGGTTGGAACCCTGTCCGAAAGCATCGCAGCCTCAGCGGGTGCAATCGAGTCCGGAAATTTTGCCAGGTTGTCGTCTGCGTCAGTCACATGGAAGATTTCGCCAAAGACACCATCCTTGAAAAAGGAAAATCTCCAGCAAGTAAGCATGCCACCAGAATGCATGGCCAATCCTCCCTGCGCCTCTACTGTATTCCAATCCGGCGTAATTGCGGGAATAATTACCTGGTCCCGAGGTTTAAAGTTTTTTACCATGGAGCCGACCTCGACAACCTCTCCCACGCCCTCGTGCCCAAGAACTAGGTTGTGTCGCTCACCGATTGTTCCTTCCCATACTGTGTGAATGTCAGAAGTACACGGAGCAAGTGCCCTGGATTTTACCAGGGCATCAAGGGGTCCGCACATCGACCATTTCTTTTCGATCCATCTGATCTTCAACATCGTGAGTCCTTTAAATATTTTTGTCACGATCATTCATCATCCAATTTGTGTCTGCCGATCAATAACGCTTCTATCGACTAGCACGATCGAAACTATTAATGGACTTATCGGTAATTGTTCCCATTCAAACTGATAATTCCAATTTTATTTTCGTACTATTAATATCCATCTGAATTTTCATGAAAAAGCAAAGTGGTGAGTGCTTCTTTGGGTACTTCGCTCGCCTTTTTGAGAATCCAGATCTCATGCTATGGGGAGGGAAGCGATATGTTTTTTCGCGGAAGACTCGGTCAACCTCATCCAGTCCCTCACGTGGAATGGTGTGTCAGCATACATCACTATTCCCCGAATATGTTGCTCAGCAGATCTTGTAGCCCTTGACTCTCTTTGTACCGCATCAATGGGTATTTGTGGTTGCAGACACAATAACAACAGAGTTATGACCGTCGGGACTGATATGGCGAAACTCCTCGCCGATGTGGTTGATCGGGATATCCGAGTTATGCACGTCTGCGGAACGCATGAGGCGATCATTGCCAAGTACGGCATACGATCGGTTCTTCCTTCCCAGCTTAAAATTGTGATGGGGCCGGGATGCCCGGTATGCATTACGCCGCAGGGCGAGATAGATGCGGCCTGTGAGCTTGCCGAACGCGGATGCATGGTGGCAATTTACGGTGATCTGCTCCGCGTTCCTGGAACGAAAAGATCACTTGAGCAGGTAAATGGGAATGTTCAGATAGTAATGGGTGCGGCGAAGGCAGTGGAGATTGCCCGTCAGAACCCGGATAAGGAAATTGTGTTCGTTTCGGTAGGATTTGAGACCACGGTACCGACGGTCGCGGCAACCCTTCTGACAAATCCGCCGAAAAACTTCAGTGTTCTTGTTTCCCATCGCCTCGTGCCACCGGTAATGAAGTGGCTGATGGACCAGGGAGGGGCCTCGCTCGACGGCTTCATACTGCCAGGCCATGTCTGTGCAGTGATGGGATATCATGGGTATGAGGCGTTTCCGATGCCGCAGGTGATTGCAGGCTTTGAACCAGAGGATATTCTACTCTCGTTTCTGATGATTGCACGCCAGATAAAGAGTGGTGAGATAAAAGTGGAGAATGCCTATCCTCGAGTAGTCACCCGCGAAGGGAACATCAAAGCCCAGAAGCTGATGCAGGATGTCTTTGTCCCGACAGATGTCGAGTGGCGCGGTTTTCCGGTGATTCCCGACTCTGGCCTGAAACTGAAGCCTGAGTTTGAGGTGTTTGATGCCCAGAAGAAGTTTGATCTGGTCTATGCCAGGGTGACAAAGAACTCGGGTTGCATCTGCGACAAGGTGCTTCGTGGACTTGCTGACCCCTCAGACTGCAAGCTTTACGGCAAAGCCTGTACGCCGCGTATTCCAATCGGTCCCTGTATGGTCAGTTGTGAGGGTGCCTGCAGGATCTGGTATCAGTACCAGCTGAACAAACAGTGATCCAACCCCTATTTATACTAACTGGGTCAATAAGATAAAACGTTACTTTTTAGGCACTGGTAGGGTAGCGGATATCCTGGAAGCCTCCGGAGCTTTCGACCCGGGTTCAAATCCCGGCCAGTGCGTAGCTTATTTTTCTGTAATTTCATCCCTTTAATCCCCTCAGATGGACTGTGTCGGTTGTCGTGGGTACACTATGTGAATGCCTGATCCAGTGCCACGGTCTTGTGGCTCTTGTGCAGCTTGTCAGTCAACGGGATCTCCCGTACCGATGCCGTTGCCTTCGCCATCTCGAAAAATGCCCGGGTGTCGTCGTGTTTTTCCATCATGAGAAAAGCATACGCAATACCTGCCCACTCATCCCCATTCGCGTTTTTGATCTCAAGCACCCGGATGTAGGGGCAGATCACCTCATCGTACATCTGAAACTCCGTTGCAGGCTCTGCAATCTCAGAAAGAAGCTGAACGTCCTCTTTCACGAGATTCGCTGTCGCCGCATACTCTGCAGCACCTTCTTCGGGTTTTCTGTTCATCATGAGGGCTGATCCGAGGAACAGGCTATACTCCAGATTTTCTGGTGTCAGCCGGATTGCTTGTGCATATGTCTCGGCTGCCTCTTTCTAGAGGGTAATGCGTTTGTAGGCTGCCACAAGTTTTGCGTAGGCTACTCCATCCCACGATCCAGCTACCGCAGCATTGCGGATTCTGATCTCCTCACGAATCGCGACAGTCGCATCTGCCTCTTTTCTGAGATGATGCAAAACCTTTGCCTTGCTGTGCAGAAGATCCACATTGTCTGGGTAATGGGCGGAGAGACGCGTGTAAAAAACGAAAACTTCATCATACTTCCCAAGACCTGCCAGCATATCCCCTACCCGAAGCTGGTAGCGGATATTGTCTTCAAAGGACGTTGCCTTCTCAAACTACAGTTTTGTTTCCTCGTACTCGTGCACCACTGCGAGGACATCGCCAAGAGCTGCCATGCATTCGGGATTTTCCGGTTTAAAGCTGGTTTGCTGTGGTGCACGCATCAATGATATCGTAGAACTGCTGATCGGACCTCATCACTCAGCCGAGACCATACCAGAGTTT
>JAITSY010000010.1 GCA_031287415.1 Candidatus Methanorbis basalitermitum
CCGACCAAGACACCAGGCTTTGGTGCACTCGGGGCACTGGCGGGCCTTGGTGCAGTAGCCGCTCTCATACTCCGCAGACACTAACTGCGTGAACCACCAAGAGGGACCAGGGGGACCTCTGCCAGCCTGATGTCAGGTAGGTGCAGCAAATCCCGGAAAAACCCTGGTAATCTCTTTTTCCGAAAAAATGCAGACCCTCTTTTTCCCAAATATGCGGCGCATGGTTCAGCTACCATGCAATTATCGCAGGCATGCAGCAAATAGGCAATGCAGTGATTCCATTCAGAAGCACTGCAGCTTCATTACATCAGGCAGTTCCTTTTCCCAGCTGACCGCTCCTTCTAAACCCACATCCTAACAGGCCTCTCATCAATGCATATTGCAATGGAGAGCTGCGGCAGGATGAAAACACCCCTGTTTTTGCGTATTCTGCACCGTGGACATGCTGCCAGCAGACGATTACATCCTGGGTTGCCGAAGTACAGACTGTCGCGAGATGAACACTGATTTTATCACCTATCACTCACCATTGTTACATTGATATCATGCTTGAAACACTCTTGAATCCCGCAATGTTTCCGTGGGCTCTCATTGTTATCGGAGCAGCCTTCCTTCTCATCGAAACGGCAACGCCAGGATTTTTCATGGCAGTCCCAGGTACTGCCATGATCATTCTCGGACTCATGGTTCTTGCTGGTATTGACATCTTTACATCGCCGATCGGTGTTGGTATCGCCGTGATTGCCGCAATTTTTGCAGCCACGGTGAGCATTTTCTTTTACCGGAGAATATCCCCTGATCAGACGCCGGTCACCACCAGGCAGGACACCCTTGCCGGCAAAGAAGGCCGCGTTATTATTGAGGTGATTCCCGATGCCATCTCCGGCAAAGTTGACATCTCCGGCATAGTCTGGAGCGCCAAAAGCACGGGAGCAGTACTTGCACCCGGAACAAAAATACAGGTGACCACCGCTAGCGGCGTTCACCTAACCGTTGAGGAAGTTACCTAAATGAATGTTTTCACTATCATAGCCATCGTGCTCATATTCATCGTTCTCTACATATTTGCCAAGGGCGTGGTAATCATTCAGCCCTATCAAATGGGTCTTGCAATCCGTCTCGGTACCTATGTCGGCCGAAAGAACCCTGGTTTCAAGTGGATCGTGCCGTTCATCACAGAGATCATCAAACTCGATCTCAGAACACAAGTTATCGATGTCCCGTCACAGGAAGTTATCACCAAAGACAACTCCCCGACTGACGTTGACGCAATTATTTACATCCGTGTCACAGACCCCGAACGTGCCTGCTTCGAGGTCAAGAACTATCGCCAAGCAACCGTCGCCCTCGCGCAGACGAGTCTTCGCGGGATCATCGGTGATATGGAACTTGACGAAGTCCTCTACAACCGCGACATGATCAACAACCGCCTCAGAGACATCCTTGACAAAGAGACTGATCAGTGGGGAGTCAAAATTGAACGGGTAGAGATCAAAGAGGTCAACCCAATAGGCGCCGTCAAGCAGGCGATGACCGAACAGACCGCAGCCGAACGAGAACGGCGTGCAGCAATCCTTCGTGCCGACGGAGAAAAACGTGCTGCAATTCTCAAAGCCGAAGGTCTCCGTCAGAGCATGATCCTTGAGTCAGAGGGTGAACGGCAGAGTAAAATCCTCCGTGCCGAAGGTGAGCGCCAGAGCAAAATCCTGCAGGCACAGGGAGAAGCCCAAGGACTGCGGATCATCGCACTCGGTGCCCGTCCTCTGGAGAAGAAGGCTATCACCGTGCTTTCGCTGAACGCTCTTCAGAAGATGGCCGACGGTCAGGCGACGAAGATTATCTTCCCGTTCGAGATCTCAAGCCTGATCAAACAGGGAGCAAAGTACCTTGGTGCCGAGGAGATCACGGCAGACGATAATGCTCCAGAGATTTATCTCGACGAAAGCATCCTTGGAACCCTTCCCGACCTGAATGAGATTGCAAAAGCAGTTGAGTCTGTCAAACCGCCGGAGAATCAGCAAGCCGATCCGGCTGTAACGGAGGAGGGTCCGCTCAGCGGATCGGAGGGAGCAATCGACTCTTCCTGCATCAGGATCAGAGAGTGACAGATGGTGTTCCGCCAGGCAGATCGACCGAATATTTTCTTTTGTTGCACATCTCTGATAGAGATTACGCCGAAACGGTCGACTGCGTGCAGTGATTGCACGTGGAACACGTGCAACGCTGCAACTCGCGGTCACCTGATAACGAACAGCCGTCTTTGGAACAGGTCCCTCTGGTGAAGTAATGGCCGCGGATCTTGGTGTGTGTTTTCGTTCCCTTTGTGACGCGTCTCTTAACGTCCGTCACGCCGCGGTCGAGGAGATTGCCACGGTAGGCCGTGTCTACCCAGGCGATGTCGTGCCTGCTGTGATCGCAGAGCTTATCAAGGCAACGCCTGACCGTTGCTGGTATCTCGGCAGATCGCTTGTGAAGATGGGAGCCGTGATTATTCCGATCATGCTCAAGTATGCGGAGCTGGAGGAAAACATGGATGTGCAGAAGTACTTTGGTGCGGTACTGGCATCCTTTGGTGATGCTGCTATCCTGCCACTTATCTCACTCTTCTCGTCAGCAAATCCTATGACCAGGGGCATGGTGTCGGCAGCTCTCGTGCAACTTGAGGCCACGGCTGTGCCAGCGCTGATCCGGGCTGCACAAGACGACGACCCACAGATTAAGCTCTGCATTGAGCTGACGCTTACCAAACTCCATATATTTGACTACTCATTTTGACTACGAATAATGGCAGAACTCGTAACATCCCCTCGCTACCGTGCATATCTGGATCATCTGATCAGCGAGCTTGATCGGGCAATGGAAATTGCACAGGCCGCAAAGGCAAAGGGATTTGATCCTCGGACTGAGGTGGAGATTCCCGTCGCCAGCGATCTCGCAGGCCGTGTAGAGGCACTCCTGAACTACAAGGGAGTTGCCGCCCGTATCCGTGAACTTGAGGAGAGAATGTCACGAGAGGAGGCGTCGCTGAAGATAGGTGATGCGTTTGTATCCCGCGAGTTTGGGGAGACAACACGGGAAGAAATTCTCGATCATGCGATTCGTGCCTCTGTGGCCCTTCTTACGGAGGGCGTGGTTGCAGCACCAACAGAGGGTATTGGCAAAATCGGGATCAAGAAAAATGATGACGGTTCCGAGTACCTTGTCATCTACTATGCAGGACCGATTCGTTCCGCCGGAGGTACGGCGCAGGCACTGTCGGTTCTTGTCGGTGATTATGTGCGCCGTCTTCTAAACCTTGACCGCTATAAGCCCCGCGCGGAGGAGATAGAACGCTACGTTGAGGAACTGAAGCAGTACAACGGTATTCAAAGCATGCAGTATCTCCCCAAGGATGATGATATCCGTCTCATTATCCGCAACTGTCCCGTCTGCATCAATGGGGAACCGACAGAGAATGAGGAGATATCCGGTTACCGAAATCTTGAACGTGTGGAGACGAACGTTGTCCGCGGAGGCATGTGCCTCGTGATTGCTGAGGGCATCGGCCTGAAGGCGCCAAAGATCCAGAAGAATGTGGCAAAAATGCATCTTGACGGATGGGAGTGGCTCGAGACGCTCATCTCGGGCACTGCGTCCATATCACCAGATGAGGAAGAGGAACCGGGCATCCATCCAAAGGACAAGTACCTGCGGGATATGCTTGCAGGCAGGCCGCCGTTTTCCTATCCGATGCGAAAAGGGGGGTTCCGCCTCCGACTCGGCCGTTGTCGGAACACCGGTTTTGCAACATGTGGTTTCAATCCGGCGACACTGCATGTGCTTGATGATTATCTGGCAATCGGAACCCAGATGAAGGTGGAGCGACCAGGCAAGGCCTGCGGCGTGGCGCCCTGCGACTCAATTGAAGGGCCGACGGTCCGCCTGACCTCAGGCGAGGTCCGGCGGATCGATACGCTGGCCGAGGCCGACAGGCACGTTGATGCAAACGAGATCGCGTACATCCTGGATGTCGGCGAAATTCTGATCTCGTACGGCGAGTTCCTCGAAAACAATCATGTTCTTGCCCCACCAAGCTACTGCGAGGAGTGGTGGCTGCAGGAAGGGGGGCCGCGCCACCCTGAGAGTGAAGCTGAAGCCATCTCGTTTGTTGCAGAAGGGGCATACCTACATCCCAACTACACCTGGTTCTGGGACGACTGTACCGGGGATCAGATTAAAAATCTCTCGGATAAAGTGTCGGCAACTGGGTTGGTCAGGGACGGCGTGCTCTACATCCCGGCCGATTCTGAGGTGAAATCTATTCTCGAGGAGCTTTTGGTCCCCCATACTGTTGAGGACTACCACTATGTAATCAGAATGCCGCTTGCGCTGATTGCGGGTCTTGGCCTGTCCTACACACTTGAGAAAAATGCCGCGTGGAACACGTTACCGCCATTTACGAATGGACTTGTGATGGCCGAACACCTTTCTGGCATTAAAATGCGGTCGAAGGCAGGAACCCGCATAGGCGGCCGTATGGGCCGCCCGGGCAAGTCCGCTCCCCGGAAGATGAAGCCGCCGGTTCATGTGCTATTTCCAATCGGCGAGGCGGGTGGTCTGAGGCGATCGATCGACAATGCGGCAAAATTTTGCGATACTGATGTGTCAAACCAGACATTTTCGGGGACGGCGGTGACGACCGGACAAATTGAGGGCCTGATTCATGTTGAGGCTGGTGAGCGGAAGTGTCCGCACTGCAGAGTGGTGACCTTTAAGAGCCGATGCCCGCACTGCGGCTCACATACAGAGGCGGTGTATCGCTGTCCGCGGTGCAGTACTGCAGGGCAGCCGAACGGGGAACTGTGTCCACGATGCGGCTCCCCGCTTGTCTGCCGGAAGGAAAATCTGATGAGTCTCCGGCAGGAGTACATTGCGGCGCTTGCGGTAACTTGTCTGTCTGCGAGCGATATTCCTGAGCTGAAGGGCGTTCGCGGACTTAGTTCCAGGGAACGTGTGGTTGAGCCGCTGGAAAAAGGAATTCTTCGCGCAGCAAATGGTGTGTATGTGTTCCGCGACGGAACGGTCCGCTATGATATGATCGATCTCCCCTTAACGCACTTCCGTCCGGCGGAAATTTCAGTTTCGATTGAAAAGCTCCGCATCATCGGGTACACGAAAGACAGACATGGTAGGGAGCTTGTCTCTTCGGATCAACTGGTAGAGCTGCTGCCGCAGGATATTCTAGTCTCAGAGGACTGCGGGGAATATCTAGTACGGGTGGCGAAATACATCGATCAGCTCCTCGAAAGGCTCTACAATCTTGGACCGTTCTACCGGGCAGAAGCTCCCGAGGATCTGGTAGGCCAGCTTGTCATGGGTCTTGCCCCCCATACAAGTGCGGGGGTTCTCGCCCGATTAATCGGGTTTACGAAGGCAAAAGCTGGCTATGCCCATCCATTTTACCATGCGGCGAAAAGGCGGAACTGCGACGGAGATGAGGACTGCGTAATGCTTTTAATGGACGGGCTGGTAAATTTTTCGCGTTCGTTCCTGCCGAGTACCCGCGGCGGTACGATGGATGCTCCGCTTGTGCTGACGACAACACTGAATCCGAAAGAGGTGGACAAGGAGACACTGAACGTGGATGTGATGAGCCGTTATCCGCTTGCGATATATCTGGCCTGTCTTACCTATACGCCGCCGAAGACTTTGGAGAATATTGTGGATCATGTTGAGAGCCGTCTGGGGACTCCTGCACAATTCGAGGGATTTTCGTTCTCGCACGACACACGCGACATTTCCGATGGTCCGCTTGATACGATGTACACAAATCCTATGTTGAAAGGAACGACGGAAAAAATCAAGGCAGAACTTGCCCTTGCTGACCGCATTCGTGCAGTGGAGACGGATGATCTTGTGGAGCGCATCATCAATAGCCATCTGATGCCGGATCTGATCGGCAACCTGCGGGCATTTTCCCGGCAGTCATTTCGCTGTCCACGGTGTAAAAGGAGCTTTCGCAGAATTCCGATATCCGGGAAGTGTACGAAGTGCGGGGCGGTGCTGAAGGCGACGATGCACAAAGGGAATGTGACGAAGTATCTGGAGATTGCAAAGTACATGTCCGAGCATTACAAGCTTTCGGAGTACACGAACCAGCGGATTGCGGTGATGGAGATGAATATCTGGTCAACATTCGGTCAGAAGGAGAAACAGCAGATGGATCTGTCGGACTTCTTCTAAACAAAGCAGGGCGCACGGCAAAACCTTTTTTGCTTTGAGCATAGGAACTTCGTCACTGGTAAGGTGGGATAGGTGCGGCCAGACGTTTTTCCCCGTCTCGGCATATTTCTGGATCTTTTTGCGGTTTCAGAGCAAAGGTCATTGCTTCTTGCGCACACTCTTCTGTATCGGGAAGAATAATATCTCCTGAAGAGACGACGCCTATCACACTGCCACAGTTCTCACGAAGGAGGGCGTGGTGCCACTGGATAAATATTTCATTACCATTGCTGCAGACCGCAGGACCGCTGTAGATGTGACCCTCCACATTCAACATGCCGGAGATAATTTGTTCAAACGCTTGAAAACGGCTTTCCCCGGCATGCTTGGGGACAACTATCTCAAACCAATTTTGCCCGACCAGATCCGACTCGGAGTATCCGAGAAGTTTTGCGCCGTAGCGGTTGATCATCTCAACTATGCCGTCGCGGCGTACAGCAGCAAGCATGACGCCCGCAACATCTAAATAGCTCCGCGTTTTGTCGCGTTCCTGCTGAAGTTTTTTCTGCAGAAGACAACGGGAAGCAACGGTGCTCATCTGAAATGCGGTCGACATCAGGATACCCCGAAGAACCACATTCGGTAACTGTGGCGTAATTGAGCCGAGTACGATACAGGCAACGGTTCTACTCTCATGCATAACCGGTATGAGGACAAGGGATGCGGCATTGTCCATGGTGGGTATGGTTTCTGTGGGGAAGAGCCCCATCCCGGTATTTGTCAAATATTATCGGCTCACCCTTGTGATAATACGGTCCACAATCGAGTTCCGGGGAATGACCGGGGAAAACTTGCCGTCCTTTGGCAGGAAAAGGACGTAATCATCGAAGATACTCCGCTGGCAGACTGCTATCGCTTCAAACCCACTGATCTTCGGGAGCATCTCCATCGTCGGCCCCCACATCTCCCGCGTAGTGGAGATGCCTTCCAGCACAAAGGCAAGCTCGCGGGTCATCAGCTGGCGTTTTCTGTATGCAACCTCGTCGGAGATATCGGTTGCCATGGTCAGCAGGTACTCGCAATCAGCGGAAAGCATCATCGGCAGTACCCGTGCCAAGATATAGATGGCGGCATTGTCCACCCCGATCCGGTCTTCGGGAACGTTTTCCGGTTTGTGGAATGCCTTGGCATGATCCTGGGCCCAGGTCAGATGATCTGAACCGAGGCGGGAGAGGAGGTTCGGGGCGAGAAACCCACGGAGGCAGGCCCTGCTCATGTGAAGGAGCTGTTCAGCCGCGAGATTGGTGTAGACGATGGTGTTCGTTTTGACATCGGCTATGATGATGATTCCCGAGATGCTATCCATGACGCCATCGAGGAACAGTTTCCACCTTTTCGCACCAAGTTCGGCATTGCGGCGGCCGGTGACGTCGCGGAGTGCTCCATTGTAGCCGAGGAGCATATTGGATTCTTCATCAAAAGCGACCGGGATTCCGGAGAACTCGCAGTAGATGCGGCTGCCGTTTTTGCAGACCACAGGGAACTCCCGCAGGGTGAATCCATTTTCCTTGGAGATCTCTGAGGACAGTTTCCAAGAGAATCGAGTGTTGGCTCCCGTGGGCATGAACTCGGAAAAAAAACTCTGTCGATCAGTTCCTCGGGCGTGTAACCGCAGATAGCGGTGATCTGCGGACTGATGCAGCGAATCACACCGCGGGCATCGACGGACCATATGCAGTCCTGCACAGTTTCGACCAGACGGCGGAACATTGTCTCGCTCTGCTCAAGGGCGACCACGGTGCGGACATGTTCGGTGATGTCGTCAAGAACAACAGTGACGCCGGGTTTTCCATCAGCAAGTACCATTGGATAGATCTTCTGATCAAGATGATACTCCTGACCGTTTTGGAAGAGCCGTAGCTCGCCTCGGACTGTGTCGCCGCGAAGGGCACGGCGGATATGTTCGATGAGCATATCACTGCAGAGCGGCTTTGCGGGACCATCATAGATGCGGGAACCGATAATTTCGTCGGAGGTAATGGACAAAAAGGAGAGCAGAGCTTCGTTTGTCTGCATGATTCCCAGATCCGCGTCAACTAACAACACCATCTCAGAAGAGAGATTCAGCATTGCGGAGACCGGCACACGTTTGGCGAGGAAGAAGACTTTTGCTTTGCCAAACGTTCGCATCTCCACCTGACCAGAGACAAGAAGGGTGTCCATGTAGCGTGCGACGGTGTTCCTATTGAGATGCTCTGCCTCTGCGATCTCTGTGACTGACATTCCACGCGGATTATCGCTGGGATGTGCAAGAATATTGGAATATTCTTCTGCCGATTCCCCCATTATTCATTTATTTGCCGTAGATGACCATAATGTTTTTTTCAGGACGGGGTCTCAATGCCTGACATAAACGCTATGCAATGAACGATGCTTTTAAATATAATTGCTGAGAACACTATAGTAGCAGCCGATGAAAATAGCATCGGTTGCAGACAGATCTGCAAAAATCAACCGAACTACACCCCATGTCCTGGGTTGAGACACATCCTTCTCTACAGAGTGCGGGTCTGCCCTAACACGATATCATCCCTCTAAATGGTTAATGACACACGTACCACTCTCAAAACCCCCATTTTTCTTTTTCTGTGAACTGATAATTGATCACTCTCCACACTTCCTTACCCATTCCCTGTTTTCCCAGGGTTGACAATAAACTGAGTGCGGGAATGGGTGATCTGAACAGTTACTGTATTCGCTCTCTCTCGCGCGCGGGAGAATGCAAAATTGAGAAGGAGTCCTGCTGCGTTTATCCCGTGCGGCCTCTGTCTTGCTGGTTTCTGTATGACCACTGGGCATGCATTAGCTGCACACGCCTCTGATAGAGGTTACGCAGCCATATCTGCACATGTAGCAAGCAAGGCTTGGCCTTGCGTCGTCGGCAGCGTACACCGCGGGATAAGCATCTCGCCAGAGCGACAAGCATTTCGCTGCCATGCAACTGTAATCGAGATGGCATCAGTTTATGTACCGCCACCAAGTACGGCCAATGGTTTGGAAAAGCGTCTGTTTTTTCGCGAGAGGAGTAAGTCATGCTTCCATATTTTTGTACGGGTCAATCCTCTCAATGTCCCGCAGTTCCCTCTCCTCTCCTGGAATAGCGAGAGGATATACACCAGTAAGACAGCCGGTGCAGAGGTGACTGCAGGGCAGCCCAATCGCTTTGACGAGTCCTTCGAAGGAGATGTGGGTGAGGCTTGTTGCCTTGACTGCTTTCCTGACCTCTTCAACGGATTTGTGATGGGAGATCAGCTCCTCCCGCGTCGGGAAATCTGTTCCCAGATAGCACGGGGCAATAACCGGCGGCGAGGCTATACAAAGGTGCACCTCTTTTGCACCGAATTCGCGAACTATGGCGATGATGCGGCGCGAGGTAGTACCACGGACAATGCTGTCATCCACGAGGATTACCGATTTGCCGGTGATATGACCGCGGACTGGATTGAGCTTCATCCGAACAGCCATCTCCCGTTTTGCCTGCGTTGGCATGATGAAAGTTCTGCCGGTGTAACGATTTTTAATCAGAGCCTCTCGGAACGGGATGCCCGAAGCTGCTGCATAGCCGGTCGCAGCGGCAGTGCCGGAGTCAGGGATCGGCGAGGTGATGTCGGCGGTAACCGCAGCCTCTTTTGCAAGAAGAGCCCCGATCTTCTGGCGGACATCATAGACGGAAATGCCGTCAATCACCGAGTCTGCGCGGGCAAAGTAGATGTACTCGAACACACAATGGGCGGGTGAACTGGCTGACATAACCTGCCGCGAATAGACTTTGCCCGCTCTCAACCGGAGGCTTTCTCCTGGGGCAACATCACGAATGAGTTTTGCACCCACAGCATCAAGAGCTACACTTTCTGATGCGACAATATAGCCTCCGTCCTTGAACCAACCAAGGCAGAGTGGTTTGATACCGAGCGGATCGCGGAATGTGTAGAGGGCGCCGTCCAGCATAAAGATGACAGCATAGGATCCGCAGATGCGCTGCATGCAGAAGCTGATGGCTGCATCAACGGTCTGATCGTGAATGATCTCGTTTGCAAGAATTGCTGCAATTACCTCTGTGTCAGAGGTGGTGGAGAAGATGTGGCCGCGTCCTTCGTACTCGTATCGCAACTCGTCTGTGTTAACCAGATTGCCGTTGTGGACGATAGAAAGTGAGTGGCCGCGGAACATGAAATTGAACGGCTGAATGTTCTCCTGCTCAGAACCGCCGGTCGTGGGATACCGGACATGGCCGATCCCGGTCTTACCAGCGAGCGCCGACAGAGTGTCGTTTGTGAATATTGCAGAAACTAGCCCGTATCCTTTGTATTTGTGGACAGTTCCACTGTTGTATGTGGAAATACCTCCACTTTCCTGTCCACGGTGCTGGAGTGTATGCAGTGCCCAGCACAAAAAACCCGAGACTTCGAAGTTCGCGATGATGCCTGCAATGCCGCACATGTATAGATTATATTGGTACTGTTTGGATTTAGCTGTGTGTCTTGAATAAAGGAGTAGAATATTGTTGCAACGCTGCATGCGGAACATTTGCAGCTCTGGCGGGATGCGTATCCCGTTGTCCCTGATACAGGGAACCCGCTGCCATGCAATGTACGGCACACCTCTATCAGAGGCGTGCAGCAAGAGCAGATGTACGTCTATGCATTGGGAATGCTAGCAACCCCAATGCGTGAATGGCAGCACAACAGGGCCACGTCTGCCTTGTTGCATTTCCAGTCTCCAAAAGGCAAATATTTAACCCTGCATCACTATAACCAGATTAATAGATCTTACAAGATCTGAAGAAAAGCACGTGAGGTACCTACATGGGATTTTTACAAAGTGTTAATAATGCAGTAGGCGGAGCAATCTCTCCGTTTACTCATGTAATGTTTGGAGAAGCACTGGTAGGTGAGGGCGCAGAAGTTGCCCACATCGATCTTGTTATCGGACCAAAAGGAAGTTCCGTCGAGCAGGCGTTTGTGAGTGCTCTTGCCTCTCCTGAAAAGGGGCACACCCCACTTCTTGCGGTTGTGACCCCGAATCTCCCGCCAAAACCGACAACCCTGATGGTCAACAAAGTCACCCTCAAAAACGTTTCCCAAGTGGTCATGATGTTCGGCCCCGCCCAGCACGCGGTGGCAATGGCCGTGATGGATTCAGTCGAGGAGGGGGTCCTCCCAAAAGATAAAGCAGAGGATCTTTTAATCATTGCATCCGTGTTCATCGAGTGGGATGCAGCGGACAAGAAGAAAGTGCATGACTGGAACTATGAGGCAACGAAACTTGCACTCAGACGCGCCGTTGCCGGTAAGCCGACGGTTGACGAAATTCTGGCAAAAAAGAACTCGGCTGTTCACCCCTTCAACTAATTTTTTCCAGCCATCTCTTTTGGATTTGTAGTACATAATTATTTTCTTTGCACCATAACGAATATTCTTATCCAATCAAGGTATAATTAGATCATAAGGAATATTTTTCGGGACATATCCGCCGAAAATCACCAAAAACCATGCCCGAATCAGATCGCCCCCTGTCTCTCAAATTATTTTCCAGTGGCGGAACTGTTACAGCAGTGAGAAGTCCGGTTAGAAACAGTATTCTATTACTTATCTGTGACGAAGGCGAGGTCTCCTTCTCCCGAATTATGGAGTATACGAGTCTGTCCAAATCCACGGTGTCGGGTTACATAAACTCGCTGATCGAAGCAGGACTGATTGCTTTTCGCACGGTTCCGGAAGACGCCCGCAAAAAGATATATTTTCTGACAGCGTCCCATCTTGCAGATATTGAACCATACCGTCAGACAGGCAACAATGAGTTCCGTGAACTGATCCGCCAATGCTATCTCAAGTATGATAATGTGGACTACCGCCAAATTATCCCTCACATCATTCAGGTTGCGCTGCTCGAGGCAGGTATCAGAATCGATCCGGTTATGATGCGGGGCGGCGAGATACTTGGCGAGGCAGTTTCGGTATATCTAGTTGCGGAGACGCTTGAAAGAACCATTGAGAATGTGATCAAATTCTGGGTACGATATGGATTTGGAGAGATGCGCATCCGTTCCGCATCATCGCTGCGGCTCATGGTCTATCAATGCTACGAGTGCATGGTATTGCCGAAGACCGAACGCGGATGCTGTGTTATCTCCCGTGGTATTCTGACGGCGATTTTTTCCGCATACTACAAAAAACCGGTACGTGTGGAGGAAATCGAGTGCATGACCCAGGGGTACCCTGCCTGCTGCTTTGATATCGAAACACCAAAAGAGGTGGAGACATCCACAAAGACCCAGCCAATTAGGGCATAAACAGACTAAAAAGATTAATTTTCGAAAGTATCAGTTAAACCATTCTTCAAATTAGAAACATAATAGTCTATATCAATAAAGAACGATGAAATGGATATAGAGATCACCACTAAAACCGACAAGTCCGTTAATTCTTCTTTCCACCTTTCCTTGCTGCCTTCTTTTCGGCTGGTTCCGACGCGGGTTTGCGGATAACGAAGAAGTACAAGACACCCGCGATGGTGAGAATACAGACGATGCCTCCTATAATCCAGAGAGTGAAATCGGCTGGGCCGGACGGTTTCCCCGGTGTTTTGGGATCGGAAAGCACGATCAGGATTCCCTCAGTCAAGCTGTCCAGCATCACCCCACCGACGAGTGCTGCTTTTCCTGAGGAAATGGATGCAGCATTCTTGAACGTCGAGTGCACACCGTTCTGGGAGATTTTATTGAGTTCGGTGATTGCACCACCGATCGACAGCGTCAGCCATACCGGGTCATCGTATCCATCCATACCAGCAACAAGATATCCATCGCCAAAAGGAATGACCGCATAGGGAGCATAGCAACGGGGAAGGTCGTTGACCCATGCATGGGAGAGATCAGCCTTAACGTGCGCTGCCCATCCAAGACCGGGTGCCTGGGTTACCCCGAATGGTGGGTTGGATCCCACCATAATATAACCGCCATCGTACGCCTTGGTGATCGCGTAGCCGCATGCACCATCTCCATAGCGCGGATCGGAACTTCCGATTCTGATGACGCTTTGCTTCTGAACAACGCCTCCATTGACCTTTGCAATCCAAGCGCAATCACTTTTGTTTTCCTCGGAGAAGTATGCAGTGGTTCCTCCGATAAGAACCAGGGTCCCGTCATTTTCGACAAGCATTGCAAACGGAATCATGGGCGAGGTCGCGTTGCCCAGCAGGATCTGATCATTCCCCGGAGCACCGGTTGACAGGAGATAGGTCTGCGTAAATCCCACATTGGTTTTCCAAAACCATCCGGCAAAGCTGATGGTATTGCCGGAAACGGCAATATCACCTGCACCAACATCGTGAAGAGGTAGCTGCCAGACAATTGTCCCCGTACCATCTGTACGGAGAAGAGTTGTGTCGCCTCCAAACGTATAGCCCGCTTCCTTGGAGCCGTCAACCACCCGGGTAATTGTGGTCATCACACAGCCATTGTCAGCAAGGGCAGCAATCGATCTGACACCTTTGCCTGGGAGGGCAGTCCGCCATATTTCTTTTCCTGCCGAATCGACTTTCATCAGAACAGCACCGGAGCTGTTGGCCAGACCAAGAAAAAATCCTCCATCGCTTGAAGATGCAACTGCTTCAGCGTCCGTATAGATCCCACCAAGTGGGTAGGTCACGTTGAGATCCTCAACGGCCGTTGCAGCAGATGCTCCTCCGCAACACACAGCCACCATCATCAGTAGAACTAAAGCTGCAACGTGGCACGGCTCAGCCGTGTGCGCGCGTCCTGAGCACTGCTTCACTGCTGCCTTTGCGTATTTAATCATATACATATCGTCTTCTACGTTAAGGTATTAATGTTTTTGTGGAAGACCTCGGAGAAGAAGACACCTCTATTAATGATTTTAGAAAACAAAACACTATCATGTGAAGGCATGGCTCGATGGCACACAGGTTTTGGCACCACAGGAAGCAGCGGTCTTTTACGAGCAGAGCGGTTATGGCCGCGTGGAAAAAACAGGAAGCCTTCGGCTTACTGTCATCGAAGCTCTTTACCTGATGGCACGCGGAAAAATTCAGATTGATGGTTGGTCCTTTGACACTCTTCTTGCCGCAAACGCCGAATCCCCTGAGTTTCTCCGCAAATACATCGTATATCGCGACATCCGTGAGCGCGGCTATGTGCTCGCCACCGGTCCGCAGGATTTTCGTATCTTCCCCCGCGGTCAGCGTCCAGGGCACGGGCAATCAAAGTATCTGCTACGGGTGCTCTCGGAGCGTGACATGGTGGATCTTTCCGTTGTCCTCAGTGAGGCACAGGCAACTGCGAACATGCGAAAGCAGTTTTTGCTTGCCGTCGTCGATGACGAGCATGAACTGACCTACTATGAGATCAGACTCACCCGCCCTGCGGCAAAAAAGGACAGTCTCTGCCTTGCAGCAAAAAGCCCCCCTATAGCTTTGGCAATTTTTGCAGGAACGTCTGCCTTTGTGATTGAGGACGGTTCCAGCATCACCAAGGTTCTGAAGAACAACTGGTGCGGAACAATGCTTGATGCAAGCAGGCTTTTCCTCGCACCAGTTGAGGTCTGTTGGCTACTTGAACACGGGAAACTCACATTAATGCCTGCGATGAGGGCCGACGAGTATGCGAACCACGCAGCAGCGTATGATCCCGAATTTTCCGACAAGATGATCGTCTATCGACATCTCCGGGAGATAGGGCTCTCCCCGCGGACCGGCTACAAATACGGTCATCACTTCCGTGTCTATGCGGAGGAGAAAAAACACTCCGAAATGCTGGTGCACGCCTGTCCGCATGGCCATTCCATATCGATGAGCGTCATCTCCCGCTCGGTCAGGCTTGCCCACAGTGTGAAAAAAGAGATGTTTTTCGCCTGCATCGGAGACGGTGGAGTTGTCTTCATCGAGTTTGCCAGGATGAAACTATAACAATAGCAATTGTGAGATTTATGGCAGAACAAATTAATCCCTGGTCCAACATACCCAAGATGGATATCAGCCGGCTAATAGCCGACTTCGGCATCGCGCCGTTTGCACCGGTTAAGGAAAAAATAGCAGATCCACCGGCGTTTATCCGCCGCGACATCATTGCAGGCCACCGCGGCTACGAGGCTATTGCGGACACCATCGCACAGAAAAAACCGTTCCATGTAATGACTGGTTTTATGCCAAGCGGTCATCCACACTTTGGTCATCTGATGGTGATAAAGGAGGTCGTCTGGCACATTCAGCAGGGAGGCAAGGGTTTCATCTCCATGGCCGACTGTGAGGCGTATGCGGTCCGCGGCCTTTCTTGGGACAGCTGCGATCGTTATGCCCGCGAGTACATGGAGTGTCTCTATGCACTCGGATTTGCGGGCGAGATATATTCCCAGCGCCGCAATAATCTACTCAAGGATCTCGCGTTCGAGGCGGCAACGAAGATCAACTTTTCAGAGCTTTCAGCAATTTACGGGTTCGGATCGGAAACAGAACTCGCCCATGCCATTAGTGTGTCCCTGCAGGCTGCAGACATTCTCTACCCGCAGCTGGCCGCGGGGGAAGTTCCAACGGTTGTACCGGTAGGAATCGATCAGGATCCACACATTCGGCTAACCCGCGACATCACCAACTCACTGCGGATGCTCCTTGTTGAGGATCGCGGAACGCACATCAGCATTCGGGCAAAAAACGCACCCGTGGGGGTGCTTGATGCGGTGGCAAAGCGATTTGCCGGATCGAAGAAGTATGAGGGGCACATCAATCTCCCCGCAGACCACAATGCGGCCGCAGTCGATGCAATCGTCCGGAACATTGAACGCGAGTTTGGCGGATTCGGATTTTTGCTGCCGTCGGCGACCTATCACAACTTTCTTCAGGGTCTGCAGGGCGGCAAGATGTCCTCGAGCGTGCCTGATAGCCTAATCTGGTTTGACGATCCGGACCAGGATGTCCACAAGAAGATTATGGGGGCACTTACCGGCGGCCGCCAGAGTCTTGAAGAGCAGAAGAAGCTTGGTGGTGAGCCGGAGATGTGTTCTATCTATCAGCTGAACAGGTTCCACATGCAGGATGACGACGCAGAGCTTGCTGAGATGTGCCGCACCTGCAGGGCGGGAGAACTGATGTGCGGAATTTGCAAAAAGGAGACACTGGAGCGTGTTTGCACGTTTCTTAAGGAATTCAAAGAAAAACGCGATGAAGTGGTGCATATGGTGGAGTGGTAAGAAATGGATCTGACAATCAACGAAAAACGAGTGCTGGTGGCGCTTGCAGAGGTAAAATCTGTGGATGCTGCCGTGCTGGCAGAAAAACTGAATGCCTCGGTAGAGGCAGTTGCGCAGTGGGCGCATCTTTGCGCTGACCGCGGCTTAGTCAATCTTGAGATGAAGGTTTCAGAAATCGTTGTTCTTACCGAGGAAGGCCGAAAGTATGCGGACGAAGGACTGCCCGAGCGGCAGATTCTTGTAAGTATCGATAGGCCAACTTCGATAGCAGAGCTGGCAAAGCATCCACTCTCCAAAATTGCCATCGGGTGGCTGAAGAAGAAGGACTGGATTACCATTGACAAGGGCATTGTCACGGCAAAGCTGGATGTTCCCGAACGAGCCGATGAACTTGTTCTGAGACGCATCCGGGAAAATATGGGCAAGGACATTCTGCAGACGACCAGTGGCGGGTGTGGGGAGCTGATCAAGCGAGGTCTTGCCGAAATCTCCAAAATGGTGTCGTGGAATGTCTCCATCACGCCGGAGGGGGAATCGGCTACCGCCGCTGGTCTTGATATCCGGGAAGAGGTTGGGACACTTTCTCGCGAACAGATTCTTTCCGGCAAATGGAAGAGCCTGCCACTTCGCCGTTACAGCGTGAACAAACTGCCGAAGAAGATCTATGGCGGCAGGGTGCATCCAAACCAGCAAATTCTGGATGAAATCCGTTCGCTTTTGTTCGGGATGGGATTTACCGAATTCCACGGATCAATTGTGCAAAATGCATTCTGGAACTTCGACGCCCTGTATCAGCCGCAAGACCATCCGGCACGCGAGATGCAGGATACCTTCCACCTTGGCGAGGAGATGGAGCTTCCGGCAGGCTGGGAAAAGATCCGCGAGATCCACACGACTGGCGGCTGCACGGGCTCAACTGGCTGGGGTGGTGAGTGGAGCCCAAATATCGCCCGCAAATGTGTTCTTCGGACGCACAGCACCCCACTGTCCATTCAGTACCTCGCCCAGAACCCGAAACCTCCAGCAAAAGCGTTTTCCATTTCCCGTGTTTATCGCCGAGAAACTATTGATCCTACCCATCTGCCGGAATTCGAACAACTGGAGGGCATCGTGATGGACAGGGATCTGACATTCGGCCATCTACTTGGGTTTTTCAAGGAATTTTTCAGCAGAATTGGTTTTGAGTCGGTACGGTTTCGCCCCGGCTACTTCCCGTACACCGAGCCGTCGGTGGAACCGGAAGTTTGGGTTGACGGACTCGGCTGGGTGGAGCTGGGAGGTGCGGGTCTCTTCCGCAAGGAAGTTACCACACCATGGGGCATTGACTGTCCAGTTCTTGCATGGGGCCTTGGTGTGTCCCGTGTTTCGATGCTGCGCATGGGTCTGACAGATCTCCGCCAGCTCTACAGAAGCGATACTGACTGGATTCGTGCAAGCCCGGTCCGGAGGGTGCAGCTATGCCGATAATAAAACTCAACAATACATATCTTGAACGGCTGATGAAGACGGACATCAAAACGATACGTGACAATCTCCCGATGATGGGTTCTGAAGTGGAACGCGAGGAGGAGAACCAGACAGACGTGCAGTTCTTCCCAAACCGCCCTGATCTCTACAGTGCGGAGGGAACTGCCCGGGCAATGCGAGGCTACCTCGGTATTGAAACGGGGCTCCCCATCTATACGGTGAAGCCATCAGGAATTTCATTCTCCATTGATCCACGGCTTGCAGATATCCGACCGTATCTCGGATCTGCGGTTATCCGCAATGTTCATATGGACAATGCGATGATCGAATCGCTGATGGATCTGCAGGAGTCGTTGCACGGGGCTGTCGGCCGCGGCCGAAAAAAAGTTGCCATTGGTGTTCACGATCTCGACATGGTGAAGGGCCCATTCTCATACATTGCGGCTGAGCGGTCAACGGCGTTTGTACCGCTGGATTATGATGTGTCGATGACGATGGACCAGATTCTTGCCGAGCATCCAATGGGCAGAGCCTACGCAAAGATTGTGGAGGGTATGCCACTGTTTCCGCTGATTCATGATGCAAAAGGAAACGTCTGTTCCTTCCCGCCAATCATCAACGGCGAGCTGACCCGCATTACGGAGGAGACGAAAAACATTCTTCTGGATGTGACGGGCACTGAACCGCGCGCGGTGATGATTGCTGTCAACATCATCTGTGCGGCGATGGTAGAGATGAGCGCAACGATTGAGTCGGTGGATGTGGACGGCACAGTAACGCCGACTCTCGCACCCTCTGTGCGGATGGTATCGGTCCAAGACTGTAATGCTCTTGTTGGCATTGCAATCACTGCAGAGGAGATGAAGGATCTTTTGGAGCGAATGCGGTTCGGTGCCGAGATTGTGGACACCGATCATGTCCGCGTGACGATTCCATGCTACCGTGCAGATATCATGCATGATCACGATATCTATGAGGACGTGGCAATCGCCTACGGCTACGATAAGATTCCGGCTGTCCCGCCGACGACCTTTGCGGTGGGCAAGCCCCATCCGGTACAGGAGGTCTACAGCCTTGTCCGAAGTATTCTGGTCGGTTTTACCTACGTTGAGAACACACCATTTACACTGACAAACAGCAACGTCTCCTACAGGATGATGAAACGCCCTGAAAATCCCGCGGCGCTTCATGTGCTGCATCCAATCAGCGAGGATCAAACAATCATCAGAACAGACATTCTGCCAATGCTGATGGGGTCGCTGTCCATCAACCGGTCCCGCGAACTGCCGCAGAGAATTTTTGCCTGCGGTGATGTGGTAGAGAATCTGGTGACATATCCGAAAATTGCGGCAACATCGATTCACCCGGCAGCCGATTTTTCGGAAATTTATGCAGTGGTTGATGCATTCTGCCGAGTGCTGGCGCTGCCATATGAGGTCAGTGAATCGGTGGATCCAGCATTCATCGATGGGCGGTGCGGTGATGTATATGTGGATAGGAAGAAGGTTGGCGTGTTCGGCGAAATCTCTCCGGAGGTGCTGGGGGCGTTTGGGCTTGAGCACCCGGTTGCAGCATTTGAGATGGATCTGTCCTGTTTGCTTTAGGATTTTTTGTTCGTTGCGGCTGATGCCAGCAGATCAGCCCCTGCCGATGTTTTGCTGGCATCCAGAGGGATGTAAAAAAATCAGAACAGAATTTGCTTCAGCTGCATGTCCCTGATAAAGATTAGGCAGGCACAGCTACGCAAACAGCAAACAAGGCTTAGCCTTGCATCGGTTGGTAATGGGGTAAGCATCCCACCAGATGCGCAATCGTTCCGTTGCCATGCACTTTCACCGAAGGCGGGAAAAAAAGATTTGGTTGTGGTTTAGGAAGGGTACGCGATATCGTTCAGGGTGTTGCCGGATATCTCACCGCCGGACATCGTAAACATGTCGCCGTTGTAGACATCCACCTCATCGCCCGCGTTGCGCTGTTGCCGGCAATTTTGCCGCGGTTCTGCGTGAAACTGAGCTAGCCATTGGCCTGCCATCATAAGCTTGCTACCAGCTAACCGTGAACATGCACACCGGTCTTATGGAAGGTATTCGCCCCTATCCTATAAATTGTGCAATTGGCATCATTTTTTGCCACGAGAACGATATTCTTGCCTTCAACCACAACCAGAGCTGCGTCGGCCGCATCGACTACAATGCCACTACCAGTGAGGATGGCATGTAATGAGCCGGATTTAGATACTTCGCGTATGCGGTCCTGGAAGTATAGACAGACAGCCTCGTAACCACAGGTTGATTGACAATGAAATTCATCTGCAACGGGAGAGTGAGGTTGTACTCCCTGTCCATGAACCTATCAGTTGCTGTAAAGGCGACATTTTTCACATTCTGGAAAAACACAGTCGCTTTTCCTGAAGGGATTTCTTTACCGAAATCGACCTCGAAAGTGCAGTAGATCTATTTGCTGTTGTCGTTGACGGGTTTTCCTTCTGTGGTGATTTTCCAGTTCTCGTTATATGCATCATTAACACGTGAACTTTTTGTTTACCTCAGCAATGGCCCAATCAATATCTACTGACTGGAATTTTTTGCACAATTCCAGAATTCCAGAACCACGTAGAGAAGAATAAAATCTGCGCTATCAACGTCATGGACCCATTCTACCATAATGAGACTGCTTGCAGCAGGGTGTGGGATAATTCACTATTCGACGCAGTAAAGCAGGAGACGAGGAAAAAGACTGCAGATAGTCCTGTAATTTTCATTCAGTGAAAAACCGTCTTATTATTTCCGGAGGATGGCAGTGATGTTGGCGTAGTTCAATGCAGTCTTTAACTGCGCATCCTGAATGGAGCCAAGTTGCGGGTCAGCGATGACGACGTTATTGCCTGCAGCACTGCGATCGGTGACCCACTGAACGAAACTGGCCCAGTCGTTTGCCGGGGAGTTGATACTCGCAACAAGGCCGGAGCCTTCTAGTTGGATCGGGGCGAGGATCTTTACGGCGACATCACCAGTACTTTTGTCGATTGCACTGATGTATGGTGGGCTTCCTGCGACTGCATATTGGATGACGTTCTGCGAGAGCAGAGTCATCAACTGCGGTCCGCCCGATCCTTCGAAAAACGTGACATCAGCGATCTTCTGATCGTTGATATAGAGCTCGGCTACAGAAACCTTTCCTGGGCCGTCTGTTTTTGGCTTGAGATAGGAGTTATAGGTGTCTCGGAAGTACTGCCAGTCCTTGAGGAGGACGAACAGAGGCGCATCATGGTCGCTTGGGAGGTAGCCGATGGAGACGGTAACGGGATTTGCTGCTGGAACAAGGGAGGTGAGGCTGCCGGCCGCTATCTGTGCAATTGCTGCTTCGTACTGAGCGAAATCATAGAGCAAAACTCTGGACTCCTCTGCAGTGGAAGATGCAAGATTACCGGTGAGCAGTCCAAGCTCGCGTTGGGACTGGATGAACATCTCGTTACTTGCGATCCAGCGTTCGGTGACTTCGCTGGAGAACATGATGGTGGGGATAGACGCTTTCAGGATGTCAACGGAGTTGATCGTGGTGTTGCCGGAGATCACGTTTTGCTTGGCAAACAGCCAATCTGCGGTAAGTTCTGCGGTTTTTCCCGGATAGTCGTTGATGTACTTGTTGCCGAGGATCGTGAGGGCAACAATTGAGGTAGTAAGCTCATTGTTTTTCAGCGCCTTGGAATTTGCACCAATCACACAGCAGGTGTGCTGTTTCCACATTCCTTCGGGCGGAAGATCCCGACTATAGGAGACAATCTTTCCCATATCACCTTCGACACCGACGGCAATGTAGGGCTGCCAGATGATGTATCCGTCAATTTCTCCGTTTGCAAGAAGTCCGGGCATGAAGCCAGCTCCAGAATAGAGAATCTCTACGGTCGGAGTTTTGTTGGTATCTGCCGGCCCGGAAACGCATCCGGCAGCAAAAACCATTGCAGTACACACGACAAGAAGACCCACGGCTGCGGACAGATGCTTTTTGTACATGCATCCCTGTTGGCTGACAATGGTATTGAACTCATCGCAGGTACTTGGGGATGGTATGATGCCATGTATGTCACTATTCGGGACTTGAAATGAACCAGCAAAGCAGCGGAACCTCACCTGCAGCAGGCAGGCGGCAGCAAATCCTTTGGCTTTGCAGCTATTATGTAGAACATACGAGACCGGTGTGTCGTTGCGGAGGGCCGCACTCGTGATGTTGCTGCGGTCAATCGTTTTACTTAATGTAGTCACAAAACAAATGTACTCTCTGCAATTATTATGCGGATTTTGATACTCTATGTCGACGTGGCCGATTTTGCTGCTACAAAAGTCGCGGCCCAAAAACGGGAAGTGCTGCAGTCCCACAGGGTTACCACGGCACACGCGCGGCGCAGATTGTACCTGTTGCAACGCGGCGGCGTGCTGCCGCTACCTGCCGAAAGGCGAGGTTCCATTACCTTGTTGGTTTTGCGAACACAGAAGACAGCACCGGAGGCAAAGCACTACAGCTCGAGGTATCAGGATACGGCAGACGGTAGGCTGTTTGGGGAAAAGCAGGGAGTTCCATTACTGGTAAACCGAGTGATGATAGCTCTGGCGCACGGTAAAGAGGAGTTTTGATGAACAGTGTTCGACTGTCGGCGATGATTCTTGCCGGCGGGGATGCAAAACGGGTAAAGGGACGCGAGAAGTATTTCTTCTTCTATGATGGATGCTCGTTTATTTCGCGTCTGGTGATGACGTTTTCCGGGATCTGCGATGAGATTTTGATTGTTGCAAAAAGTCAAGAACAGGCAAAGCATTTCGCGGGGCTGCCGGTACAGTGCACGTGGGACAAAGTGCGCGGACTCGGGCCGATAGGCGGGATATCCTCGGGCATTGATGAGGTGAAAGGAGAGTTCGTGTTTGTTGCAGCTTGTGATATGCCGACGATCCGCCGGTCAATTGTGACGTATCTGTTTGATCACATCGGAGAGTACGATGCGATAGTTCCGGTGTGGGAAGATGCAGATATCGAACCGCTGCATGCGGTGTACCGTGTTTCGGCGGTACGGAAGTATATTGAGGAAAATGAGGTGCTGTCGCTTCGCGGTATGGTGGAGTCTCTACATACGCTCCGCGTGGATCCAGAAGGGCTCCGGAAGTTCGATCCGGATCTGGAGACGTTCCGGAATATCAATACGCTCGATGAGCTGCAGACACTCGGGCCAATTGCAGCAGCATATCAGGAGAAGCACCCTGAACGACACATGGATATGTTTTGAGAAAAGCTGCACACCTCTGATAGAGGTTACACCCGATACAGTCGGCGGGCGTGCACGTGCATTGCAGGGCAGCGGGTTCCTCTGCCATGAAATATTTTCAAAAAGCTGTTTTCAGAAGAAATCCAGTGTTGACTGGGAAGGAACTTTCTTTTTTTCTTCTGATTGGGCTTCCTCAGCTTTGGAAAGCGGCTCAAGCACCGGAACTGATACAGGAAATAGAGATTGTAGCGGGTTTTTTGCGGGGAACTTTTCGAGATCTGCCATGCGAGATTCTTCATGCGTGCACACGACAGCCTGCTTGGTGGCGGAGATCTTTTTCCTCTTTGTTTCCCTTCCTTTCGCAATTTTCTGTACTTCATTGAAAACAGCTGTTGCTGCGGTTTTATCGTGAAGCAGGATGGTGAGTTGCTCTGCATCAAGGTCATAGCGCTCGCAAAAGGCAAGCGGGGCATCTGTTGCGAACCGCGAGAGGAGGTCGAGATAGACCATCTGAATATGTGCATCGGGGATGCTGTAGCCTTCACCAAATTTTGCGGCAAGAGTCCGACGCACAGCCTTCTGTTTTTTCGCAGTTCCCATCCGTTTCCATCGCGATGGCGGCATGATCCTCGGTCGGAAACCGGCTTCGGCAAATTCTTTTGCGACACCCAAGGTCATCAAGGCAGTTGCATAACGCCAAAGGGTGTAGTACTGGCACCGCATGGTTCTGCCAAGATAGATATCAGCACGGGAAAGGGAGGCATATGTGTTTTCCCGCCTGCCTGCATCTGCAACAGCCACTGCGGATTCTTCGATCCACTGCATGACAGTGTCGGGTTTTTCCTCACATTCGCGGGAGAGCTTCTGTATTCTGGCATCCGGCACTCCCGCATAGATCCCGGCGACGAGGTCAAAGATACTAGCACGCTCATCCTTTTGAGAGACTCTGATGTCTTCTGCAGCAAGGGCTGTTTTGCCGGCGGCTGAGCCAAACAGCATATTGACAGCGGATCGCAGATCGCCCCCTGCACTTTCTGCAATGACGGCGATGGCGTCGTTTTGGCAGGAAATATGTTCGAGGGCGGAGATCACCCGCATGCGTTTTTCCAGTGTTGAAGCGGCGATGGCCCGGAAGGGAACGGGATCACAGAATTTTCTGATGGAGTCGACAACGCCGTATGCATCATTTGCAATCAGGATGATTGGTTGCTGCGCTTCTCTGAGGATGTCAGCGATGGCCCGTGCACCGCCCCGATCCGCATTTCCTTCGAGATTGTCGGCCTCGTCGATGATGATGAGTTTTTTATCTGCACCAAAGAGGCTGGCGGTAACTGCGGAGTTTCCGGCGATGCGTTCAATGACGGATTTTGTCCGGGCGTCGCTTGCATTGAGTTCAAGGACCTCCCAGTGCATGTCGCGGGCGAGCGCATAGGCCGCTGAGGTTTTGCCTACGCCAGGTTTTCCGGCGATAAGAAGGGGATGCGAGTCTGGTGTCCAGTTCCGTGCCCATTCCTGCATCTGTTTGACAGCGGCGCCGTTGCCAAGAATGTCCGTAAGATGTTCAGGGCGGTATCGTTCTGCCCAGTCCATGATTGATGAATATTTTTTGGATGCGGGAAGTGATAAACATGAGGGAATCAAAAAAGAATCCTGGCAACAAAAAACCTAGATCCATGCATCTCTTTGGAATGACCACCCGACTCAGCTGCCACCGCTGCCTGCAGCATCATTTCCGAACACCTGGCATTTCAAGAACTCAGGGATTTCCCACACACCCGCTGCAGAGAGATCTACATTCCGTACGAACACGACAGGTTCACCGGATGGTGGGATGATTGATGAAAAATGAGCGTTCGCTTTCATTTCGATCAAGCCCTCAGGGAAACAACATCCTCAATCGCAGAAACATCCCAGATATCCGGCGGACATGCAGATGTTTTGCGAACGGTGTACTCCGCAGCGGCAGCCTTGAGCGAGCCTAGGTCCGGCAGGATCAACAGGAGATCAATCTGCGGATCCACTGGAACTGCCGAAACTATCTCAAGAGCGGACCGCATATGCTGATATGACAGGTTTGCAGGATTTTGCATCACCGCGAAACTCGCCGCGGTAAACGCTTCATCGTACTTGCCCATGCCGGTAAGCGCACGGGCACGCCCCGCCCATGCTGCAGGAAACTGATCATTGATCTTCAGGGCGGAACTGCAGGCATCTGCGGCAGCCTGATATCTGCCTGCTTCGCACTCCATCCATCCAAGCTCGGCAAAGAGACGGGACCGCATTTCACATCCCGGATTTGCACGAAGAGCGGTTCGAAGAATGGCCCGCGACTCATCCAAAGAACCTGCAGAAAGCAAAGCACGTGCTGCGGCAGAACAGACAGCAGCACGTTCATCATCACGAGTGGATCGAGAAGTCACCCCATCAAGAACGGCAGATAGACTCTCCGAACAGAGATAAGGAATGACCGGCTCAATGACAGTAGAAATGTCCATATTTTTCAGCCATGCATCAGTAATCGCAGCATTCAGCTCCTGAACAATCAGTGCGGGAGACGCACCATTTGCCGCGAGAATAGCTGCTCTTTGTGCTGGAGCGGCTGCATATTCATCCGCATTCCTTCCAGCGGCCATTGCCGCCTTGAACTGCAGTGCGGAAACATCCACAGATACAGACCTGCCGTACCACCGCAGGGCAGACTCAGGATCAAACCCAAAGTAGGCAGCATTACCCTGCGCTGCTGCTGCTGCCGACTCAACCGCCGCATCAACAGTTGCAAGTAAGAAAACATCCGGCCGACCATCTGCGGCCAGACATGAATTTTGCTCAGAAAGCCGGGACAGGGCAGTAGATTCCAGATCCTCACCTCCATTCTCCCCGCTAACGACCTGTTCAAGGTAATGATATTCTGCCTCATAAACATGGCGTCTGCGGCAGGATGCAGCAAGGTCCAGATACAAATGCAGTTTGTCAGGGGTAGGGAGGGCGTCTGCAAGCTCGCCGATTCTTGTGTAATACTCGCTCATATCCTCTCCCAGATCCTCACCAACCTCGCAGAGATTTTTCAGACCAACCGCCATCTGATACGCACCGGAACCGCGAGAGGCAAGAAATGCACTTTTGTATGCTTCAAACGCATTGTCGAAATCTCCTGCTTTCTGGAGGGTCATGCCAATCCGCTCAAACGCCAAAATCTCTGCGGGAGTTCCAGGGAAAGCAAGGGTAATGTTTGCATACAGATCAAGAGCTGGATCACAATTTCCTGAAGCATACAACCAGTTCGCCGTGGAGAGAGCTGCATCCGGACAGTCACATTGCAAAAGCGGGGCACACAGAATTTCCCACTCGGCAGTGGAAGGCTGGGGCGTATTCAACCATGCGATCATCTCCTCCCGCGGCAGAGAAGAAAACCATGCGCCTGCAGCGCAGACAACACAATCATAGACATTCTGCAGCGGAAGCGCAGGAGTGCCAGCAAGAACCGCCGCATATCGATCAAGAGGGAACTCATACCAGATTGGTCGGTGCCCCTTACCGAAGTACATATCAGGATTACTGATCTCGGTAACTGTAATACGGCGGGTTTGAAACTGCCACCAGCTTTTCGGGCGGGCATCTCCAGCAGCTGCAATAATCTCAGCCGTCTGATTTGTGCCAGAAATATAAGAACGCAGAAGTGCCGAGACTGCCATCCGCCGGGGAACATGCTTTTCTTTGACAGAGGAGGCATACTCACGCCTCAACCAGAGTTGCAAGGCAGACACCGCCGCCTCACCCGATACAACGGGCTGCTGCGTTGCAATCCCATGCTGGGGGGGCTGCAAATCTTCCATTGGCAGAACATTTCCGTCGGTATTGACTGCCACAGCAAGAAGATCCAAGAGAACACGGCTATCATTCGAGTGTTGCAGAACAGCGGCAAGCACGCGGGCATGAAATCCGCCATCGACACTCATCCGATGCAGAAATAGATTGTAAAACACGATTTTTTCATGTACTTTGCGGCGGACAGCGTCATCATCAGCTGTGAAGAAAATCTCCTCAGCAAGAATTGTCAGATAGTCACAGTAGTATTGTTGGGTCAGATTCCCCTCGCTGACTCGCATGATAATAGATCGTTTTTTATGTTAACACTATGTATTCCTTCTGCTACCAGCAAGGAAGGCTGCATTGTAAAATTGAAAAAAACAAAAAAGCTGCTCACAAAAAATAGGAACGCAGTGAGATACTGCGGAAGGTGTTTTTCTGAAGATCTGATTTAAACAAGCTTGTACAGCGGGCCCTCGTGATCCTGTGGCTCACCGCCAAGTTCTTTTAAGGCCTCAGACAGAACGACGTCGGAGAAGGCTGCTGCGGTTGCGATACCTTCCATGTTCTCAATCGGACCGAACATGATAAGATCAGCACCAAGTGTCATTGCCATGATGTTACAGCCGATATCCGGCGAGGACCAGGCAATCTGGCGAATGCCCTCAATACCACCATAATGATGGTGGAACATCTGCTCTGCAAGCAGGTCCTTGCCTTTGTACTGTTCGTGAATGTTCTTTCTCCAGCGCTTGAGCCAGGTCCAGGACACCGTCATGTTGTGGTATGCACCACCAGTCGGCAGTCCATGGATTGCTTTGCATGCAAGAATCTCACGGAAAGAACCGGAGGAACCAAGGCCGAGCGGAGTTGCTGCAGTGTCGAGAATAGGGCGTTTGATACCGCACTCTTCTGCGATCTGCACCATACCCTTTGATTGACCTGCAACACCACCCTCGGAAAGTACCTTCTCACGGCCGGCAACAGAACCGTCTCCCGGGTTGAATGCAAGAACAATTGCGGAGTCCACATCGGACTCTGAAAGTGCCTGAATATTCTCCGGTGCAATGGACCCATTGATGGAGTTGTAGATTGCACGGTCTGCAAGACCAACTTCCGTGACGTACTTCGTTGCATGGGCAAGTGCTGTCGGCGCGGAAGAATCCATCAGGAATGCAGTCTTGTTGTCGATACTGTCGAACCACTGGAAGTATGACTCGAAGGCCTCGCCGTACTCGGCGATGATCTGGATGAAGAAGTGGTTTCCGGTCGCATCAGTCAATTCCTGACAGCGGTTCCAGAGTGCTTCTGCTTTCGCTTTGTCGATCTTACCAGTGTGGTCATCAAGAACAACCTCATGTTTGTTGTAGAAGATGGATGCGCCGAGAACACGCGGGTATTCTCCTGGCTGTCCACCTATCTTTGTTCCGTTAAAGTCAAAGACCTGCTGCTCCTTTTCGAACTTGAACATATTGGCACCTCAATTTATATCATCAATATCAGTTTAGTCCATATCATCAGAATTACCAAAAAGGCAATACATCCTGCTACAAGACCGTAGAGGATACCGATGTCACGACCAATTTTTCTTCCGACACGCATCGCGATTTCCGCGTCCGTGAATTCTATCTTCTTCTCGATAGCATCGAGACGCTTCTCGATTTCGAGGAACTGCGGGTTCGCACTCGCAACCATTGCACCGCTGGCACTTCCGCCATCGTCATCAGAGAGATGAACAACGATCGGATCAGCACCGAATGCTCCGGGGTCTTTTGCCTTAATCTCGCTGATCTTTGCAGAAATCTGACCAAGGTCTTCAGTTTCCATGATGTTGACGAGCTCAACCTGCTCCTGGAACCGCTTGATATCTGAGTCGCTCAAGTTCTCAAGGAACGGAATTGCCCCGATGGAACCGACGATCTTACCACCGTCAATACCATTTTTGTGCACCGCCTCGATGGACTGACCGGAAAGATGACCTTTCACTTCAGTACCACAGAGAAGGACAAAACGAATGTTTGGGTTTGAGATGACGTTGGCAACGATCTTTTCGATGCCGAGGTTTTCTGTCTTACAAGATCCTGCGAGGGCAGCTCCTGCCGCACAAATTGCTGTTTCGTCAAGGTGAGAACCCATGGTGATAACAGCAACTGGGCTGTTTGCATCGCCGGTATGGTAGTCACCCTGGACAATCGGCCATCCATTTGCTGGTGATTTTTTATCTGCCATTCTTCTTCACCTCATGACAAGTACCAACACAGGAACAAAGATCGTAACGAGGGCGATGATGAGGCCTGCACCAAATCCAACAAGTCCAGAGTCCATAACTGCAGACTCAATCTTGTAGGTACGAGCAAGAATTTGCCCCTTGTATCTGATGGCATCTACCATCTTATCGATGGCAGCCATTCTGATAGTTGAACCTGCCATTTTTAGATCACCCCAAAGAGGGTAACACCAAAGAGGGTAAGGGCAACGGTGAGACCGATCATCAGACCCTCAATCTTGCCCCCATAGAGGCCGGATGCGAATCTGGTACGGTAACCAATGTCGGTAACCATCATCTGGATGTATTTCATGCGGGCAGTGATGAGTGCCATCTCACCGGTTAAGGGTTCTTCCTCACCGGCTTCGGCCCCTGCACCGGATCCACTTTCATCACCGCTAATCTGAACGACAACCGGATCTGCACCGAAAGCTCCCGGGTCTCTTGCCTTGAGTTCACTGATCTTCGCGGCAATGACGTTCAAATCCTCAGTTTCCATGATGTTGACGAGCTCAACCTGCTCCTGGAACCGCTTGATATCTGAGTCGCTCAAGTTCTCAAGGAACGGAATTGCCCCGATGGAACCGACGATCTTACCGCCGTCAACACCATTTTTGTGCACCGCCTCGATGGACTGACCGGAAAGATGACCTTTCACTTCAGTACCACAAAGGAGGACAAAGCGAATGTTCGGGTTAGATATAATGTTGGCAACGATCTTTTCAATACCGAGATTTTCGGTTTTACAGGATCCTGCAAGAGCAGCCCCTGAAACGCAGATTGCCGTCTCATCGAGGTGAGATCCCATAGTGATTACAGCGACCGGGCTGTTTGCGTCACCGGTGTGGTAGTCACCCTGGACAATTGGCCATCCGCTTGCTGGTGATTTTTTATCTGCCATGTAACTCACACTCAAAATAACGCCAATGCGATCAAACCAGCGATGACCAGTCCTGGAACAAGACCATACCAGAACGAAGTGACGAATCCTGCGTACAGGAGAGTTTTTTCGCGTCCTGGATAGCTGTTGAGGAAGTTCCCTTCTCCAGAGAGCATTCCGACGAGATCGTCTGCAATTTTTTCAAGTTCAGCAACCTGGTCAGTAACTGGCTGGTAGGATACACCGGCAGTCGTGACAATGCCTGCGATAGGGTCAGCTACGAGGCCAAATTCCGGTAATACTAAGATATATCCCATTCTTGGTTCCTCCTGACTTTATTCCTCCGCATCGCTGAACGGCTTTGCGTCGAGCCATGCTGCTGCATCGCGTTTTGATAGGGCAAAGAACTGTCTGTAGGTCACAAACCATCCAATGAGTGCAATGACGAAGGATATCCAAGCTGCAATCTGAGAAACGAATGCAAAGGAAATAACCGCCATAACAATCATGGAAAGGAAGCCGCACTCAATCGCGAGCAGGTCAGTTCTGTCCTGCTTCTCTCCTGGGCCAAGACAGGCGTTGAACGGGTGCTGCAGGGCAATTGCACCGAGTATAAACGCAACCGCGATGATCCCGGCACTGATATAGGAGGCGTAGGGATCCGTGAGGCCTGTTGTGATCTGATCATATCCAATATCTCCAGTTGCAACAGCGGTCAGACCCATAAGGGTGAGACAGCCGACAGCTGCAAGCTCGGCAATGCTGCGAGTCATGACCGGGATCTTCATGTTCAGGACGGAGTTAGAGATCCATCCAAGGATGAGACCGACAATCAGCGCAACGAGTAATCCTGCAATCGGAACAAGGAACGGATTGACCTTGGTTGCGAACAGCATGGCAATAACCCCAGAACCAAACGCAAGCATACCTGCGGACGGAACGCCGGTACCAATACCGTAGCTGCAGAGTTTTTTGATTGTGCTGTTGCCCCAACGAAGGGTGAAAACAGCTGCGATTCCACCGCTGACGCAGGCGATCGCGGGATAGCTCCAGCTGCCGTCTCCAGCAACTGATGCGGCAGCAATTGCAATGTAGAGAAAAAACAGTGCAAGAATGCCATTTTTCATCATGACTGTATTATGGGGAACACCGTCATGTGATACTTCAACTTTTACTGACATTTTTTACACACCTCAAAAAATTGCCACCACTAGAAGTGCAACGAGACCGCAGATGCCGCTTGCACAAATTGCGGCGACGATTGCACGGGGAAAACGCTTGAACTTCGGGTCATGCGGGCCCTCGATGGTTCCGGTAATGTTGTACGCAGAGAGTACTGCAATAACAAGGAACATACCAATTGCAAAGATACCTGCAAGGCCAACTGCCAAAGCATTTGTACCTTCACTGGTGGGAAGGAGGATCACGTTGTAGAAGTTGAGAAGTTCAATGTAGATGAGTGTTCCGCCAAGGCCGCCAAGCAGACCTCCGAAAACACCGCCAACATAGGAGATGAACGGAAGTCCGTGACCTTCGGTTCCCTGGGATTTGTACTCAGGCTGAGAGTCGCCGGTAATCGGGTCTTTCTCGACCTTGCCAGATGCTGCGGGGATACCCATGCCGTAGACATAGGAGATGTTCACCATCAGACAGGTGATTGCCATCATTAAACCGCCGCCAATTGCACCACCAGCGAGAGCGACCCAAAGGCCGATGTGCGCTGCCCACGCTCCTCCAAATAGTCCTGCAAGACCTGCACCGGTCGCAAGCATTGCGACACCGGTTGCGATGCCTGGCGACTGTCCCATTGCTGCCGGCGCACCGCCGACCGGAACGAAATGGACACCAAATGCAATCAGGGCTGCACCGATGATGATACCAATCAGAGCTTCGACGGCAAGGCAGCCGAAGCTGCCAAGAAGCCAGTAAGCAGTACCGATAAAGATGATTGCAAAGAAGATTGCGATAAGGGAAGCAACAGGCTGGAAAGCTCCGGCGGCTGCTCCTGGTTTTGCTGCAATTGCGCTCATGTTCAGGCCTCCGCAGTGTAGGGTCCGTAGTTCGTACGTGCCCAGATCTCAACATAGCGATCGATGATCATGAAGAGAACAATGATGAGGGCACCAACGATTACTGCTCCCCACCCAACTGCACCCCAGTTATCAAGGGAATGCTCAAAGAGAACGGTACGCCACAGTTCAAGGAACACGATTAACCCAAAACAAAGACCAGAAGCCGGTCCACCGAATTTAGCGGTGAAAAAGCCGTTGTCAATAGAGCTTCTCTGACCTGCTTCTGCATACCGGACGATGTTACCGGATGCAGAGATGGGAACACCAGCACCGAACTTCTGATTTTGGTACTGGCGTTCCTTTCCGTAGTACGGGTTTCCAGTTGCAGAACCTGCTGCACCAAGAGCAAGACCCCATACAATACCGAGAAGCGGAAGTGCGAATGGATGCTGGAGCATTGTTGACATGAGGTAACATGCGGCTACCGTGGTTAAAATTGCAACAAATGCGTGAGCCATGGTTACAGTCGTTACTGATTTCAAAACATCAATAAAGACCGGCTGTCCGAACTTGGAAAGACTTGCCGTTCTTCCAAGGTATGCAGTGGTAGCATAGATACCCTGCACAAAGGTTGCGAGAACTGTACCGAAAATGATTGCCAGCATTGCATTGACATGCAACATAGTGAATGCCCATGCAATACCGCAAGCAAGGGTTACCCACAGAGTGTAGGCGGGGGGTTCACCGGATACTGCTTTGTTGTAGATACGGTGAGTGTACCCCATCTGCGGTGCGAGCTGGACCTGAGAGTTCGGGTCACCCTGTGATCCGATGTTGGACTCAGTATCCTCGGCTGCACCTGCCATCGCTGCGAGCGCTCCCGCAAAGGCAGTTACTCCAATGCCGATTATAATTTCTTGCATGTAAGAATCTCCCTTGAGTTTGCGTAACATGAATTTCTCAACTCATGCATGCACCTGAACACCATGCAGGCGTCAGGGCCAACATTTCCATTGAGGAAACGAGAGTATTGTTCCAGTTCATAGCTGAAACGAAGGATGCATCTCAAGTAACCACACGATAATCTATCGTGCAGACGTCTCAGGAGTCTAATGATAGACTCACGGACAAGTTGCAACACGGCCTGACGGCCGCCTGCCTGAGGCAGACGGGGCAGGCGGCAGGGCAGAGGGCGCAACGACCACATCTGCCTTGCTGCTTTCACAATTCGTTCATCTACGTGGAATGCCGTGAATGTTTGAACTAACGTTACCACTCTAAAGAATGGAGTACATAGTGTGGACAGTTACTTGTTTGCGGGGGAAGTATATTAATATATGGACTAGTGGTTTTGATAACAATATATAAATATATCGTTTCCTTCTATTGATATAGACAGTTATGTTTCTGATTTGAAGACCGGTTCCCATTCGTACTGATAATCCCATTAATTATACGTAAATCGTCGAAGAGCGATTCATTAATTGATTATTTTTGCTTTTTAGTCCAGTTTCACCAAATTATTTGTTTCGGAATGATACCATTACTAACTAAGATGTATATCTTAGGTTAACCTACTTTCTCTCTCGGTATACTTGAAAATAGAGGTGAGGTAAATGTAAAAAAATCGGAATTATACAGATATGGAGATGAAATGCAAATTGGATTCAACGACAGCTATGAAACATATATAAATCAGCTTAATCTCGCGTGGACTGAGTGTTTTCGTGTACTTCGCGATGGTTGCCGCATGTGCGTGAATGTTGGAGACCAGTTTGCGCGTTCCAGTTATTATGGACGTTACAAGGTTATCCCGATTCACACCGAAATAATCCGTTTTTGTGAAAGTATTGGGTTAGATTTTATGGGTCAGATTATCTGGCAAAAGACAACAACGATGAATACAACCGGAGGCGGAGCGGTTATGGGAAGTTTTCCGTATCCGAGAAATGGAATAGTCAAGCTCGATTTTGAGTATATACTGCTTTTCAAAAAACCAGGCAACGCTCCGAAACCATCTTCGACTCGCAAGTTGGCTGCTAAAATGACGAACGAGGAATGGAACACATATTTTGGGGGTCATTGGAATTTTTCAGGAGTTCGACAAGACAAACATCTTGCTATGTTTCCCGAGGAATTGCCGCGAAGATTGATAAAAATGTTCTCGTTTCCAGGAGAGAAAGTACTTGATCCATTTGCCGGTAGCGGAACAACGGCAAAGGTCGCAAGAGAGCTTGGGCGCAGTTCCATAAACTATGAAATCAACCGCGAGTTTATTTCGATCATACGCGAAAAACTTGGTGAATCCAATACATTTACCGAAGTCAAGACTGTTCGCGATGTTTGCCCTGAACTGGAAATTCTTGAGGCAAGAGTTCATAATCTGCCATATATCTTTGCCGATGTTCATAAATTTGATAAGAAATTTGATGTGAAACGGTTGCACAGCGGTTTAAAGATCGATATGGCAAGCTCCGATGAACGTATAGAACAATACAGGGTACGTTCAGTTATTGCACCTAATTTAATTAAGCTGTCAAACGATATGCTGATACGTTTAATTGGGATAAAGCCTGACCCCCAAATGATAGAACCTGCAAAAAAATTCTTGTTGACAAAATTCAAGGGAAGACGCGTATTTATAAAACATGATGATATAAAGTTCGATGATGAAAATCGACCCCTCGTTTATCTTTACCTCGATAACAAGACGTTTATTAACGCACACTTGCTTAAGAATAAATTTGCGCTTGTTGATGATTCAATTCCGTTTGGATTAGCAGATAAATTTACGAGTTTAAGATTTCCCGAGATGCAAAATGGCTAAGGAATAGCTGCTTAACAGCACAATGAATCGATTTCAACTCAATTTCAAACGCAATGTCGGAGCAACAAGCGAGGCAATCCGTGTCTGTTCTCCGAGAAATCTTGATGAGTGGCGCGATTACTATTTTGCCAATGTGCGCTCTCGCGAACATATTGAGGAACTCGGATGCAAACTGTATATGAAAATCACCGAGGTTATTCAAGCAGAGGTCGAAGATGTAACCGAGCAAGATTGCATTAACTATATGCTTGCACTTGTAATTGACCGCACATTCGATGGTTATATAACCGAAATTAGTACGATTTACGGTCAACTTGCGGGAATTCTCGGTGTGAAGATTGAGCCTGCGCCTGATGAGTGGGACAGGTTTTTCAATGTTGACTTTTTTATCAAAGTAGACAAAAATTTTATCGGGTTACAGATAAAATCAGTATAGTGATGGTATCCAAATACCTGTGATTTTCAAAGAACGCGCATTACAATTAAAGACGCACGAAAAATTCCAAAAGCAGTATGGCGGCAAAGTGTTCTATGTTTTCTCGAAGAAATCTGGTACAGTAAAAACTATCGTTAATATCGATGTCATTGATGAAATACGTGGGGAGATTAGTCGGTTGAAAAACTAATCACAGCAGACACGGTGAAACCAGCTTTACGGAGCGAAGATTTTGAGAAAATTTTAGGGTTCACCCTGGCAAGCGACACGTTGACAGTGAATGCTCCCGGGCTAAATTACACACTGTTTCAGCAGTGTATCAAACACCCCTTTGTTTTTCCGGTTATTGGGCCTGAAGCAAAATTCATCGATATACTTCTGCATGTATTTTGCTGAAATATGGTGATACATCCCATAAATGCCTCTTTTTATCAGTGCCCATACGGATTCTATACCATTGGTGTGTGTTTTCTTGTGATCGCTGTGCTGCCCTAATGAGTGATTCACCTACAGATGGGCACACTCCTTATGGTTATCAAGAATTCTATATCCAGGGAACTCGTCAGAGATAACCGTAGTCTTTGCTTTGCACGCCTGCCGAATTATCCCGATCAGTTGTCGACCGGTCAACATTTTATTCTGACCGTCTTTCTTAGCTACCACGGCGCGCACATGCCCCGAAGAACGCTCCTTCACGCCGACAACTGGAGTCTTTGTTGTTCCCCTGCCACGCTTTCTTTTCTTATTTTTGTCTCTGGATGGTTTTCCACCCACATATGTTTCATCTACCTCTACGATAGCCTCAAACATCTCTCTCTCTCTTGTTCATTCCCCATAGCCGTACGGATTCGGTTTAGCATTCTCCAAGCGCATTTATATGTAACGCCAATCTCTCTTTGTAACTGCCTGCCGGAGATACCCTTCTTACCGTTGAGCATGGTGTTAATAGCGTAAAACCACATCTTCATGTCGGTTGATGATTTTTCGAAGATGGTATCCCGCATGATGGAGAAAGTATTGTCGCAGTGTTTGCAGTCAAACATTTTTGGTTCATCTTTTCTCCGGTAGATCAGTTGTCGGCCACCGCAA
>JAITSY010000012.1 GCA_031287415.1 Candidatus Methanorbis basalitermitum
AATGGGGAAACACCGGTTCATGTTCAGTTCTCCACTTAAACAGCCTTATTATTTACGCGTGGCGAGTATTTATAATCTTCTGATCGGTGGTGGATCACATCAGACAGGAACCGGCACAAAATGTGCAGGCACCCGCGAACTAAGAAGCACCACGGAGAAGGAATCCCGTGGGACTGCCCAAGAAGCGAGGGCACAGCCGAACAAATCTCACAAACGTCAAAGGGACTATGAGGTAACAACGTATGATACAGACATATTTATATCAAACATATTTTCGTTTCATTGTTCGGTTCAGAGACGGTGCTCAAAATAATTGTGAAAAACTGCAAAAATTTTGAGAAAATTAACCTTATTTTTCATTTATTGTTGCATAAATCTCAGAAATAACCACCAACAAATCACCAAAAAACTCATTTTGCTCCAGCTCGACCAGACCATCCTGCATTAGAAACAGGCAGGGAATATACACCTGATACAGTGGCCAGCGCAACGCTGACATCAGTTCATACAGCGACACGCCTGGGTTCCGCGCATCAGGATGTTCGCAGACGATCGCATAGATCTGCTGTGCCATTGCATCGTAGGCCTCATCATGTGCGATGCCCACCACGTCCATCGCGTCTACGTCCATCGCGTCTGGTTCCGGAAACGTTTTTTCATCAGAATTTACGGATTTTTTCCTGCGCTGACAACGGCGATCCGCCCTCTCCGCTAACTGGAGCTGGGCAATCAGATCATACAGCGTCACTGGGCGTTTGCGCGCATCCTTGCGCTTGATCCGGCGTTCAATCTCACGTTCAAGCATTTCAATCGGACCAAGAGCGCGCGCCGTAACTGTATCCTCAGAGAAGGGATCTGCATCTCTTGCAAATGGATCTTCATCAGCGAACTCCTCTTTTTCCTGCTCTTGCGGTGCGTCCAGATACTCGGATTTCATCCGGAGAAGCACTGATGAGTAAAACAACGTCCGTCCCGATATGCGGAGATCCAGTTCACAACGGCGCTCCAACTCGCCAAGGAATCGGTCTGTCACCTCAACAATATCAATGTTCCACGGATCGATCTCTCCGCATTCTACCATCTGCACCAGAAATTCTATCGGCTCCTCAGACATTCGCCTTCACGCCCGTGACAAGTGTACTCTTATCCGATCGAATAGTCACCCCCATCATTCTGTCAGCCGCCTCGATCATCGGCTTTCTAAGGGACACTATCACGAACTGGCTGAAGGAACACAGTTCTCGAACCATCTGGGAGATGCGGTCCACATTCACGCCGTCAAGTGACATGTCTACTTCGTCGAATGCATAAAAGGGTGCGGGCATGTACCGCTGTATTGCAAAAATAAACGACAATGTTGTCAGCGATTTCTCGCCGCCGGACATCATGTTCAGCCGGTGCACTTCTTTGTCGCGCGGCCGCACCTCAAAGGTCATGCCTCCGAGGAAAGGATCCTCCTTATTGTCCAACACAAGGTGGCCGGAACCCATAGTAAGGCGAGAAAATATGTCTTGGAAGTTGGTATTGATCGCATTGTAGGCTTCCATGAAGGTATCAAATTTCATTTTGGCAAAACTCTCTATGCGTTCAAGCAGCGCCTCGCGTTCGCGGGAGAGCACATTCTTTCTTTCAGTTCGCTCCCTGGACTTGGCCGCGGCTTCGTCATACTGTTCGATTGCAAGCATGTTGACTGCGCCAAGTTTTCGGATGGCGCGCTCGGTTGTCGCAATGCCTTCCTCAATCTCATCCATCGAGAGCGTGCACTCAACCATATCGGTAACACTGCCACGAGTCTCCCTGATCAACGCTGATACGGCAGCTGCTTTTTCATCGAGAGCCACTATCTGCATGTGGCATCGCTCAATTTCGGATGAAAGGGAGAGAAGACGGGCCTGAGATTCATCAACTTTTGCCTGCACTGCAGCACGTTCATTTCTCAAAACCTCCAATTGACCGGTGAAGGATTTCTGTTTTTCTTCAAGGGCAGCAACTGCTGTGTCTGCCATATCGATCTGTTGATTACACACAGTGATCTCTTCGTCGAGTTTCGTATTTTTTTCATCAAGCGCGTCCTTGTCGGCTACTCGTTCTTCAAGGCGTTTCTTGAAGTACTGGCGTTCACGGTTCACATCAGCAAGATCAGCTTCTTTGGTGTCAAGGTGGCGTTTGGTGTCGTCTGCTTCGCGTTGTGCCTTCCGAAGCTTTTCGGTTAGAAGAGTAAACTCCGATTCATCAAGGGCACTGCGAAGTTCGGTGAAACGATCGTTCATGCCGCTGATGAGATCAGTGAGTCCGTCCTGCCAGATCTCAAGCTCGGCAACTTTTGCAGAGACTTCAGCCGCATCATGCTCAATTCTGGTGAGCAAGCCGTTGAGGGCAAGCTCTTCGTCAACAATTGAATCAAGACGACGGTTGCACTCGGCAAGAGTCAGTTCAAGTTTGGTTGCCACAGCATCAAGCTCGCGTTTTTCGGCTCGCAGTCCGTCGGCAACCGCTTTGTTACGGGATTCGGCTGCCGTCAAATCGGCTTCCTCACTTTTCAGATCAGAGAGTTGGGCAGCGATTGCGGCAGATTCTTTGTCAACGGCCGCACCAAACCCACGCATGTCTTTGCGGATGGATCCACCGGTCATGGCACCAGCTTTCTCCAGCAGCTCGCCACCCAGGGTGACCATACGAAATCTGCCCATGAGCCTCCTGCCTGCTTCAAGGGTTTCAACAACGACTGTCTGACCGAAGACAAGGCTGAAGGCATTGCGGTATTCCTCGTCAAACTCGACAAGGTTAATAGCGTAGTCAACGACACCACTTCCGGCGAGCGGCGGCAGCGGTACAGGAGGCTTGATTTTGTTTAAGGGCAGGAGGGTAACCCGGCCAAGTTGCTCTTCTTTGAGATATAGGATGGCGTCGGATGCAGTCTGATCTGTGTTGGAGACAACATTCTGCAATCGGCCGCCTGCGGCAATGTTGAGAGCGGTGGTGTATTCGGGCGATACTTTTCCAAGCCGAGCAATGGTTCCATAGATACCAGACATATCCAGAACCGCAGAAATGGCGCGGTTTGATTCAGCAGATACCTGCTGCTGGGCTTCAAGCCTCATCATCTTCTGGGTCAGCCGCTGGATCTCTTCGCGGATAGATTCACGCAATCTGCGGCAGGACATCATAGATCGGTCGGCTTCGCCGATCTGTTTGTCAAAGAGGGATTTTTTCTTCTGATTTTCTGCAAGAGCAGATTCATGGGCGTCGATATCGGCCTGCTTTTCAGCACGTTCATCGGCAAACTTGGCCTGTTGCCGCTTCATCCGGTCTGTCTCTTGGGCGCGGATGCGGCTGCGCTCAATGATGCCGTCGCGCTCGGAGAGGATGGATGATCGCTCAGCCTTCTTTTCATCGATCTGTTTCATGAGGGCGATGAGTTCGGCCTGGGCGCCTTGGGAATTTTTGCTCTTTTTGTCCATCAATTCCTGGACCTGATCGAGGACTTTTTTCTGAGACTCATATTCCATGGCAAGATTTACCCGATCAATCTGGAGCTGGCGGAGGTCCTTGTTTTTAGCGATAATTGCATTTTCGAACTTCTTCATGTCGATGAATATGTTGTTCTGGGAGTTGAGATTGGCGTCCTTTTCCTTTTTGAGGCGGCCAATGGTCTGCTCGGCAACACGGATGTTGCCGCGTTCGGCTTCGAGGTTGGCGAGGAACTTGATATATTCGGGGCCACTTTTTTCAGATATCTGTTTGTCGATGTCTTTGACTTCTTCGATCCGGCAGTCGCGTTCGTTGGTTTCAAGGGCTGCAAAATCGTTAATCCGCGCAAGTTCGGTTTCCTGATCGGTTTTGGCAAGGGCTATGGTGGAGAGATCGCGTTCCAATCCACGGAGTTGGGCAGTCCGATGGGCAGCGTGGAAGTAGTCGCGTTCACTCTGCAATATCTGGTATTTGATGGCACCTTCTCGGGCGTCTTTGAGTTCTTCGATCCGGACTGCAAGGTCGGCGAGCAGGAGTTCTTCTCGTTCGATTCTTGCCAAGACCTGTTCGAGTTCGGCGATGGCCTGCTCTTTTCTGGTATCGAACTCGGCGACCCCGGCGATTTCATCGATCATTTTTCTGCGATCGAGATCGTTCATTTCCATGATGCGGGTAACATCACCCTGCATGACGACGTTGTATCCGTGCGGTTTGATGCCATATTTGGAAAGATATGCCAGTACATCGGCCTGGGTGCAGAGCTGTTCGTTGAGGTAGTAGTGGCTGTAGTAGCCGCTTCGAGTTCGTTTGATTCTCCGTCGGATTTTGGTTTCGTCGGAGAAGGTGAGGGTTACTTCTGCGGTGTGCTTGCCAGAGATATTGTTGATGAGGTCGGTGAGCTTTTCGGCACGGAGAGAGCGTGCACTCGAGAGGGATAATACAAAGAGTATTGAGTCGATAATGTTACTTTTTCCCGAACCGTTCGGACCGGAAATTACCGTGAATCCTTCACAGAAAGGAATTTTAGTTTTTCGAGAAAAAGATTTAAAGTTATCGATGTCGACCTGTACGATGTGCACTGGCTGCTCCGAACGTTAGCGGCGTTTTTTGAAGCTGTCCATTTCGATGTCGTCGTCAGAGGCTTCGATGACGGTGTCTGAGTCTGTGCGAATTGCCGCAGAGCACGAGACATGGCCTGGATTATAGCCGGTACCGGCGATGATGACGCTGTGATCGCTGGTTTTTCTGCGTTTCTGGATGGTGCCGTCGGGCTGCATGACATACTCGAACTCACCTGCTTTGAGCTGGTCGATGGGGACATCTGATTCAGGAGCAGGCGTTAGTTCCGGGGCCGGCACGGAGACCGCATGGCGAGAAGTTCCAGTGCGCGGGGCGGTGCCCCGAAGTTCTTTGTCGGGCTCTGCGATTGGGCGTCCGCTGGTGAAAGCGCGGGGCAGTACCTGATGCGATGTTACTGCAGGGGAGGAGTTCCCGGCTTGTTCTGGCGTTACTTCTGATTTTTTTTGGCAAAAACGGGATTCTGCATGGATTTTTGACTGGCCAACGCGCATGTCCTCGAGCTGTTGGGAGAGTTTGCGGGTGACGGATTTGAGGTCAAGTATTTCTTCGGTGAGGCCTTTGACCATTGCTTCGAGTTCGCGAAATCTTCGCGCGAGTACATCAGTGTTTTCTGTTTTTACGGGAGTTGCAGTGGTTTCTGCACCTGTGTCGTGTTTGAGGTTCATTTCACGTTCCTGCGCGGCAAGTTCGTGTTCTAAAAATTTCATTCTGGTATCCATGAGAACAATTACTTCCTTGTGAATTAATCAATACGTCTTTCAGTGCCTATTCTATAAGAGATTTGCGCCTCGAGCCAGAGAAGACGTGACGGTCGGCAAAGTGAAAGTCGGCATTAGTTGCACCGACTCTGATAGAGAAGTTGGTCGTATTCTGCTGCCATGCAACTTAGGCTGTAATCCCAAGACGGTGTAGGGATGCGATCATCTCTCTCATCCATTTCACTCTGCTGCTATCCGGTCCAAATCTCAGGGTCGTCGTTTCAATGCCAGCGTCCCCCTAGCACTTCGGGTGCATTCGCAGAAACGTCCCTGCCCCACGTTCATTTTAAACGACGGTGCGTTGTGGCGAGAGGCAGGGGCGATGGTTAATCTTCGTATTCGGGAAGGACCGCGGATTTCCCGAAGGGGTTGTGAAAAATGTGGGGTGAAGCCCCCTCATCCCCTTTTGGTAGAATGCTTTTGTCGCAAAGCCAAAGGCTTCACAGCCCAGCAGAGGCGCCCTCGTTGCTATTGAATAAGAATACCACGCCCGTGTGATGGAGGATTATTTATAGATGAGTGACAGAAATTTGATATATCTTGATGTCATGATGAAAGCTCCTGCGTCTGTTCCCAGGATTGAATCTCTCAAGATGCAAAATTATCGTGCTTTACACGATCTTGAGTTGAAGTGGATAAAACCGTTCACGGTTTTTCTTGGTCCAAATGGCATTGGCAAATCGACTATATTATCTATCGAAATTATCAGTTTGAATGGGAACTGTTCTTCAAATCTGAAATATGACTGCCTATCTCAATAGAAAGTGACGATACATATATATATATATATATATAACCACTAAAACCAATAAATCAGTTCATTGTTTTTAATCTCTGACGGATATGAATACTATACATACCAACTCCCGATATAAGTTACATGGCAGCGGAAGCCGCCGCCATACAATGCACACCTCTATTGAGGCGTGCAGCTTCTCCTTATACCTTGCCGAAACTTGTCGTCATGGTGTCTGCCCATCAGTATCACAAAAACTCTCGCCGCAGACGCAAACATCGTTTATTCACGAAATCACACGCAATTTGTGGCTTATCCGCGACGATACCCCATCGAAAGAAAAACATCCCCGCCACCATACGATCATCAGAGGGCAGACAAGTTCCAGTGTGAGACTGTTACCGGTAATCATTGGGATAACCGCACTGAGCGCAAAGCCAATGCACAAGAGCGTTCCAAGTTGCAATTGCCAGTTCGAGTCTGCGGATTTATATCTATTTATTATTTGGATACCATCAGAATAATACATGTCACCCAAGGACAGGTGATACTAACTCCCGAACATTTCTCCTCATATCTTGCTGAGATAGGAAGGCAGGAGACAAAAAAACTGAAAAGCTCTTATTGAAGGCAACGGATAGGTGCATCAAAGAGAGACAAGATCTCGAATGGGGAAGGCGATACTCTTTTTCCCCTGTCACACTGGTGCACATGTGCGGGAACACGGGTTTCTTTTGTTCGGATTTTTTTGCAAACCGCACATATTCATGTATTTCACCACCCAATACTACTCCAGCATGAGAATCTATATATACGGAGAAAAAGTCCTCGCAGACACTGCACAACCAGTTGGCGTAATAACGTCGGAGCTGTGCAGTCTCCTGAACGAAATGGTGCTATTTATGCGGGATAAACACGGCGTCGGCCTCGCCTCCCCACAAATAGGGGTGTCGCAGCGGTTCTTTGTCATGGATGCGGGCGGCAAAGTCCGTAAGGTCATCAATCCGGAGATTCTTTCCTTCGGGAACTCCACCGCCGAGATGGAAGAGGGCTGCCTTTCCCTGCCAGGTATCTCGATGCGAGTCAGACGATCGAAACGGATCGCCGTCCGGTATCAGAACGAAACTGGAGAGACTGTTAGGGAAGAGCTGAAGGACTACCCGGCACGAGTATTTCAGCACGAATTCGATCATCTAAACGGCATTCTGTTCGTGGACCGCATTGCACAAATTGCCAGGCGGATGGTGATCCGCGATCTGGAGCGGCTCGCCAAAAAAACCGAGGAAGTGAAGTATGAAGCTGCACGCCTCTGATAGAGGTGTGCGGCAACCCCAGCAAGGCACTTTGCAGCGCGTCCTCTTTATGGGAACCTCTGCCTATGCGGTGCCGGCTCTTGAGGCGATTGCAACCTGCCTGAAAATCGCCGGTGTCGTGACACGCCCGGACAAACCAAACCGGCGGGGGAATAAGATTGCTTTCTCACCAGTGAAGGAGTTCGCCTTATCACACGGCATTCCAATATTCCAGCCGGAATCCATGAAAGACCCAATGCTCTACGCCGAATTTGCCGCCCTTAGGCCGGACATCTGCGTGGCAGCTGCGTTTGGCATGATGATTCCCGATGAGATCATTCAATTGCCGAAGTACAAAACGATCAACATCCATGGATCCCTTCTGCCCCACTACCGCGGAGCGGCGCCGATACAGCATGCGATACTAAACGGCGATACGGAGACAGGCGTGTCGGTCATGTACATCACCCGCGAACTGGACGCGGGCGATGTGATCCTCGCAAAATCTCTGCCGCTCGGGCAGGATGAGACATTCGGAGAGGTTCACGACCGACTTGCACAGCTAGGTGCTGAAGCAGTTCTTGAGGCGCTGGATCTGATTGGGTGTGGGCACAGCGTCTGCACTGTTCCGCAGGATGCAGCAAAGGCAACATATGCACCATCAATTACCAAGGAGGAATGCGTTCTGGACTGGTCACTGCCCACAGGCATGATTCACAATCGCATTCGGGCTCTGTCACCAACCCCTTGCGCCAACACGAGGATGCCTGACAAAAAACTCCTAAAGATTTATCGGAGCGAGCTGGTGCCGGGAAATTATGCGGGAAAACCCGGCGAGGTCGTAGATGTGCTGAAGAAAAAGGGACCGGTGGTGGCGACAGGGACAGGGGTGATCTGTATTGTGTCGGCAAAACCGGAGGGAAAGAGGGAAATGCCAGGATTTGAACTGGTGAACGGGCATTATCTGGCGACAGGCGAGCTGCTGGGCTGACCCCTTTCCCGGAAGCCTCCCGGGATAGTGTGGGCACTGGGCTGCAAGCCGATCGTTTCGAACGCCGCCATCACTTCGATCTCCGGCATTTCTTTTCGATAGAATAAATGTGTTGGACAGCTGCAGTCCGAACACCCGAACTGTGGCACGCCTTCTCCACCGATGGTCGCGGCAAGCAGGCATTCAAGATCACTTTTCGTTTTTGCACACACCACCCGGCGAAGCAGGATGCAGTCTGCTTCCATCAGATAATCGATATGCCATTTGGGTTTCCGGTACTGCTTGCAGTAAAACCGGATGTGACGGGATACTCGGGAAAGACCACCAGAACCAAGAGCCGAACCGATATACAGATACCAGCCGAGAACGAAGCAACGGGGCCCGAGCGCCCCGACGCAGACTGCCACTGGTGCGATGCACTCAAGTATCAGGCAGTAAACCCCATTATCCATACTTCATTACTTCGAACTTTGTAAGCAGAACGTCCCGCATAGCCCCGGATGGAACGGGGATCTCATGGCCGCCCCACAGGGAATCGACGAAAAGCTCTGCGAGTTTGTTGATCGATGCGGCAAGTTCCACATAGCTGCCGGTAGGGAGGTCGGTTCTACCGCATGATCCCTGCGGGAAGAGTGTGTCTCCGGTTATTAGTGCACCGTCCTCTTCACGGTAGAGGCAGATGCTGCCTCTTGTGTGGCCCGGGGTGCAGAGGACAGTAAAATCACCGATTCGTTCACGCTCCATGAGGGGTTCTGCCGAAATATCGGGAGAATGCCCGCCGAAATGATGTGCAAGCGAGAGCGCATCATCGGAAAGAAAGGCAAGGTCTCCTGCACCGATGAAGACCTGAGCCTCGCAGAGGTCAGAGAGAGCACTGACATTTGCCATGTGATCGAAGTGACCGTGGGTGAGTACAATTGCTTCGATCTGCTCCTTATAGGGAGCGACCACCGCCTCAGATTGTGCCGCGTCGACAAGAATGCTGCTGCAGACATAGGAATTTGCGCGCCAGCCGGTCTCCTGCAGCCAGTGAATAGGTTCACTCATACAGTATAATGAATCAGGAAGACAAATGAGAGTTTCGCATGCATGCTGGACAACCCAGCAAAGCCTTCTGCTTTGCAACTGTTTCCCCAAGGACGGAGGAAAGGATTCCTCCTCTGTTGAGGAAAGATTCGATCAAACTGCTTCCACCATGATAAACGGCTATTTCTGTTCGGCGATTTACCCTGCATCTGCTGCACCACAAGCAGTCTTCTACTGCTGCAAGCATTCCGCTTGCAGCGTTGCAGGGTAACCGGGTTCTGCCGCCAGCAACTCAACCGCATTTCTGCTCATGCACGGACAGAGCTGCAGATTTTCGTGTTTGCGCATTCCAGTTTATACTCGTGCGGTCAGTGCGTCCTCTTTCTCGCATCCCTTGAGGAAAATCATCAGTATCGGTTGATATTCCCGCAAAAATGTCGGCCACATGGCTCCGTGTCCAGACAATTACAAGTACCCAAACGGCATTCCAATGACCTGCGACACCACCATGACAACACAGAGAGCCGTGGCGATAATCGGGATGTGCAGCAGATAGATATCCAGCAGATGCCTGCCAACGAAGGCCAGGGATCTGCCGATGGTACCCGCATCTGGTATGAGAAACCTGCATTTTCCCGCAGGATACAAAACCGATCCTGCCGCCACACCAAACTGCATCACCCCTGTCCACGGAAACAGCGGGAAATAATCACGCGGATAGTACATCCCCTCCTGCAAAACTCCCAGTGGCAGGAACTGCCACTGGCCAGTATGTACATTTTCAGCATCTCTCCTGCCTCGATGAGGGACGTTGCTGAAATACCATTCCATTTGCCGAATCGCAAAAATGGAAGACAGAAGATCATCGACAAGCCCATCATCTGCAAAAAGTTGAACAGAATGTAGTGGCCGTCATCGACGAAAAAAAGACTGCAAGCGACCCGACAGCCGCAATCACAACACCGACCAAAAAAATCTGCACCCCGCGCTTGAGAATCGCCAAATGACACTCATGCTTTGAGACAGTTCCCATTCGCCCGTACCGCAGCACCAGTGCAGTCCCTGAGATCACCGCAAAGATGCTCATACCAATGGGAATGTAGCGGCAAACTCATAATACCACTCCACCGTGAGGCACATGTGGAAGATAACCATCAAAGAGATGATGTGAAATACCACCATGCCAACAAGGGCAATTCCTCTAATCGCATCCACCTCCCAATAGACCCATCCATTGATTTTTTGTTGGTACAGTCAGATAATCTCTTTTGTGCTTGCAGCGAGCATTTATTGCAAAGTCAGAGGCCTTGCGGATTTTGGTGTATTCCATGATGACCTCTGCTAAAAACCACACACGTCACGCAAAAAACAAGAAAAAAAGTTATTCCTCGTTCCCGTGTTCTTTTTTTGGTTTTTTCGGTCTCACATACGTAATCTCAAACGTTTCCGTCCCCCGTTCATCGGCGGTAACAGACGCTGAGTACGCAGTCCCCAGCGACACCGCGTCGAAGCTGCACAGTTCCACGCACTGGTTGCAAATAACACACCGGAATCGGTCGATCGTCCACAGCTTTGCCACACGATCCACCGTGATAGCCTGCGACGGACAGCGCTTCACACAGATCGTACAGGACGTGCACTTCGACGGATCAAACACGATGTGCCCGCGGGTCGCGTCAAAGTATCGTGCCGGCTCCGCTGGAAACGTCGTCGTTACCGGTTTATTGGAAAGCTGCTTCAGGATAGTTTTTAGCATCTTCATCGCCCTCATCTCTCCATACAGCCGATACATGGGTCAATCGTCAGCACAAGCTGCGGCACATCCGCAAGTTCTGCTCCTGCAAGCATCACAACCAGAGACGGAAGGTTTGTCAGTGTCGGTGTTCTCACACGGAGCTGTGCGAGATACTTTGTTCCATTACCGCGGAGATAATGCACCACCTCACCGCGAGGCTGCTCAGACCTGCTGAAATACTCGCCATCCGGATTACCCTTCACCGTAGTCGCGATATCACCATCTGGCATCGCCACAATGATTTTGTGAATTAGGTCTGCGGACTGGAACAGCTCTTTGCACCGCACTTCACAGCGTGCATAGCCGTCACAGCCGCTCGTGGTCACCGGCTTAACCCCGATATCGCCGTATGCCAGATACCCTGAGGTCCGCACATCCATCGCAAGACCAGAACCGCGGGCAACCGGACCAACCGCACCGAGATTGTACGCGTCGTCCGGTTTGAGGATGCCTTTGCCGACCAGACGCTTTTTCAGCGTATAGTCGGAGAGAAATACCTTCGTCATCTCTTGCATCTCGGTCTCGATATCATCAAGCCGCTTGTCCATACCAGACAAAAACTCGTTTGACACATCGCGGCAGACACCACCCACCTTGCAGGCACCCTGAATCACGCGGCCGCCGGTGGTTGCCTCAAACTCGTTTAAGATAGACTCACGGATCTTCCAGGCATTGTAGAACAGACTCTCAAAGCCGAGAGAGTCAGCAAACAAACCAAGCCACAGCAGGTGGCTGTGAAGACGCGAGTACTCGCCCCACATCGTCCGCAGATAATTCGCACGGGCCGGAATCTCAATGTCCATCAGCCCCTCAACTCCCTGACAGAATGTCGATGAGTGCGTGAAACTGCAGATACCGCAAATTCGTTCTGCAAGATACACGAAATCCGCATACTCGCGGCGGTCCACCAAACTCTCAAGGCCGCGGTGCACGTAGCCAATGGAGGGTATCGCCTCCACCACAAACTCATCCTCAACCACCAGATCCAGATGAATCGGCTCAGGCAGCACCGGATGCTGCGGACCGAACGGAATGACGGTCCGTCTTCCAGTCATAGTACATCCTCCTTTGCAGCGTCCGCAGGTTTTTGGTTTGCTCTCTTTCCCCCATCAGAAGTCACTTTGGTGATTTTTGGTGCGGGCGCCTCCTTCTTTCTGAACGGATACGGAACCGCGGCTCTGATGAATGTCCCCCCAAAATCAATCGTCATGCCGGTGAATGTGAACCCATAAAGATCATGAATTTCATTTTCGTACACAAACGCTCCTCCATAAAATGCGCCGATGGATGGAATGAGCTCCCCTTCCGGCACCGTCATCCGGTAATGTCTGAGATCATTGTCCTTGGCAAACGAGTAAGTAATATCATACTCTTCGGTCACAGCAGTGCACGTAATCACCACAAGCCTCCAGCCTCTGGTCATCATGTCTACCGCCGCTTTCGCGATGTCTGCAAGGGACACAGAGATAATTTCCATTGTCATTTTGCACCTCCGTTATCGAATAATGCACGCTTTTTCTCCAAAACACCTATTGCCTTGACCACACCTTCGATCAGCGCTTCGGGCCTCACCGAGCAACCAGGCACATACGCATCCACCGGTATGATTGTGGCAATGCCACCAGACACATTGTAGCAGTCACGGAACACGCCACCGGACGCTGCGCATATCCCGACTGCCACAACAACCTTCGGTTCGGGAATCTGATCGTAGAGATTTTTCAGAACTTCCTTGTTCTGCTCATTCACGCTGCCAGTCACAACGAAAATATCTGCATGCGCCGGGTTGCCGGTGTTGATGATGCCGAAGCGCTCCACATCGTACAGCGGCGTCAGTGCCGCGAGGATTTCAATATCGCATCCGTTGCAGCTGCTCGCGTTGTAGTGCAAAATCCAGGGGGATTTTTCTGCAGAACTCATACAACACCTCCATAGACGCCAATCACCGCAATGTTTGCAACAGCAAAAATAACAGTTATAATCCACAGGCTCTTCACTGTCATCTTCCACGTTACCCGCGGGAACAGATTGTCCATCAGAACCTCAAGGAAGTAGCAGACGACAACAGCAGCGACACCGAGGATAGGGGCTCCTGCAAAAAACAGGAACATCAGTGCAAGGATGATAATCGTCTCATACCAGTGAGCAACTTCCACTTTCGCAAGCGTTCTGCCAGACAACGACGAAGTCACGCCCTTCACCAGCTCCTGATGGGCATGGTGCGAGGTAGCAATATCGAACGGAGACTTCCGCAGCTTCAGGGTCAACACCGCAAAGAGGGCCAGGAACACACCCGGCAGAGACAAAATCGCTGGAACGGTTTTGCTCAGAATCTCTGCGACGAAGAAACTTTCTGTTACCATGAAAAACCCTACTGCAAGGAGTAGCAGGACAGGTTCTGCGACCATCACACCGATCAGCTCCCGTTCAGCACCGACAATTGAGTAGGGGGCGTTTGCTGCATATGCAGCAAGAAGCAGGAAGGTATGCGCCAGCGCTAGCGCAAACACCACCAGCAGGAGATCACCGCCGGAAAACAGAATCACGCCCGAAAATGCAATCAGAACCAGGTATCCACTAGTAAAGATAACCTCGACTGGATTTGCAAACGCCCGCTCTTTGTGCCAAAGCTTGTCGATGTCATAGAATGGCTGAAGGATCGGCGGGCCGCGCCTGCTCTGCATGCGTGCCGTAAGAACACGGTCAACACCGAAAATGAGTCCTCCAAGAATCGGCGCCAGGAAGAGGAACATGACAGCTCCTCCAATTGCTGACATCAGATTCATAGCATCACCTCCAGAAATGCCAGCGCAAACAGGATGATGATGAGGGTTATCGAGATCACCCAAGAGGGCCTCATCAGCACCTCTTCGCCGCAGTACTCTACCATATAGTAATTCGCGGACTTTGCCTCTTTGTAGACGCCAAGCGATCCGCGGAATCTGCCGTATTCATCAACACCACGGCCTGATAGGTAGGGCGAAAGTGTTCTGCCGGGCACATGTCCGAAGTGCGCCGCTGTAACGAGAATCGCAAGGATCACAAACATGAGTACGATCATCAGCAGATTGTCAAAGACCAGGATCTCCATCGAATCGCTGTATTCTTTGTAGATAGACGTCAGATATGGATCAATGAACAGATAGATTATAAAGAAAAACCCTACGCTGCAGATGAGCGTCAGAACGCCTGTTCCGATAACCGAGATCTTTTCGGACACGCGTAGCAGTGTTTCCGGCGCTGCTGGACGGTTCATGCGCATAAACAGCTTGCCGAGCCACTTTGTCCAGAAAAAGAGGGTGAATGCACTGCCGAACGCAAGCAGGATCACACATGCCCAACCAAACGGCACCGACAAAAACGCCACGAGGGCTGCCCATTTGGCTATCAGCATGCCAAATGGTGCAAGATACATGCCGCAGATACCGATGACCATCATAGTAGCAAGCAGCGGAAGCCGCACCAGAAGCCCGTCCATATCTTCAATGTCCCGGCTGGAAATTCTGTGTTCAACAGCTCCGACACACATAAAGAGGAGACCCTTTGCAACTGCGTGAAAGATAATCAGAAGAATTGCGGCCATCACCGATTCCGGGGTTCCGATACCCGCACAGGCGGTGATGAGACCAAGATTTGCAATTGTTGAGTAGGCAAGAACCTTCTTTGCGTTGCTCTGCGAGATGGCAAGTGCCGAAGTGACGAAGAAGGTGAAGGCGCCTATGAAAGCAAGCATAATGCCCACCATGGTGTGGGAGAAGATCGGGGAGAAGATAACTAGGAGGTAGACGCCTGCCTTGACCATGGTACTTGAGTGCAGCAGGGCAGAGACCGGGGTCGGCGCAACCATTGCGCCGGTAAGCCAAGTGGAAAAGGGCATCTGGGCTGCTTTGGTGAGGCCCGCGATAGCGATGAAGGCAGCGGGAATGGTGAGGGCGGTCATATCGGGGTAGATGATGATATTGGAGATGCTTAGAAGATGTGCGCCACTTGGTTCAATTTCCAGGAGGCAGATGATGGCAAGGGTGAATGCGATGCCGCCAATAAGATTCATCCAGACGGCACGGAAGGAGTTAGTGACGGCTTCTGGGGTTTTAGAGTAGCCGATTAAGAGAAAGGAGCACAGCGTGGTGACTTCCCAAAAACAGAGGATCCACATGAGGCTGTTTGAGAGGACGATGCCGAACATCGCGGAGAGGAAGATGAAAAGCATAGCAAAGAAGTACGGTTTCCTTTCCGGAATTTCGGCGTGGTGGTGATGGTAGTCTTTCATGTAGCCGAGGGCATAGACACAAATAAGCGTGCCGATGATGCCGATAATGAGAATCATGACAGCGGTGAGATCATTTACGATGAAGGTTGTGGCAACGCTGACTGAATCTGCATAGAAAAGCTCGATGATACCCACAAGGGCAAGCTGGATGAACCCAAGAATGGCGGGAAGTACCCTCAGATATTTTATGGAAAGACCGATGATTGCAAGAGCTATGATCAGTTCGACGATACAGAGACCGAGGTTGATCTCTTTGGCACTGACCAAGTCAATTGCTATCGGCTTAGTCCATGCTGCCCACGTGAGGTACAGAGATGTGCCGACGATTACTGCCGACGTGGCACCGACGATACAGTCACGGATGGCATCCCTGTTCTGAACCGCAAGCAGTGTCGCGGCGAATAGGGGTACGAGCAGCAATATGAGGATGGCTGTAAGGTTCTGCGTGTACATAAAGTATCAGTCTCTTTCAGGATTATAGAAAATAGAGAGTGATAAGTATTTAATCTATCTAATTCATTTCCCGCAGCTGGCGGTGGTTTGTTCCAGCCTTTCCCGTTGGTGGGTGTCGATGCCACGAAACTGCTGGACTTTTCTGCGGATACGAGAAAATTATCAGGTTTTGATCTGTGTCCAGACATGCACCTTGGAAAATGCAGGGAGATTTTGCAGCGTATTCCGCTTCCCGATACCTTTTTTCAAAGAGGGCATGGATGACTAGATTGATGCTGAAGGCGGTTTCCCAATGCAGATGTCTGGTGCGACCGAGGAAATCTGGGATGGCAGGTGGTATCTCGGGTTCGTTCTGAGGGACTATTTCAGATCCGATGATTGGTTAGCGGTGAATATGGCGGGGGCGGCGTTTCCTCTTCGACTGCCGAGAGCTGTTTTCAGACGGCATAGGTTTTTGAGGTTAAATAGACCAGGCATCTTTTCCGACTATCCACGATTGACAGAATAAGTTGCATGGTAGCGGAACCCACTGGCCATATGCAATGGCTGCAATCTGAAAGATTACAGCGGTGCACGTGTTCCACGTGCAACCCCTGCACACCTCCATAAGAGACGTGCAGCTCACCCCGCTTTTGCCTTGGCAGGTTCCGCGCCGGCATCATCAAGGGGGTGGTATAATACATAAGGTGGTAAGAGGCCCCAGTATCGGGTAGACACAGGAAAAACAGCCTTTGGTGCAACAAAGCGAAAACTCGGAAACTGGAAACAGTCGCGCAGAGCTTTACGAACTCAAATCATATATTGAAATTGAACAAAACAAGGAGACAAAACGAAGAAGATTTTTTTTGGGTATCACCGGAATTACGCAGATTACATCCTGCTATGCGGGATGCGCAGCTGCTGAAACCTCGAAGTACACTTACGAGAATGAACTCAATGAGTATTTCCTAAATTCCACACCAGCATGAGTGAGATAAGATGATCAGAAACAAAACTTGCTGATTTCTCGCTTCCCGACGGCAGCAAGGGGCAAGCAGTGCGTGGAACACGGAAGTACGGTACGAATTGCAAGTAACATGCGACTACAGGATCGCGGAAGGATACAGCCAGTCAGCATACTGTACAGACACCATAACCCGGTGCCAATGGGGTGTAGGTACAATGGGGTGTAGGTAACTATCCCATAAACTCAGTACACCACTGTAATGCCATGCTTTCCAGCATGGGTTGGCTACAATCGTTCCGCTTGCAGCGCCATTGCAAGGCAGGGAGACAAGTGTCTCGCCAGATGCGCTGTCGTTCCGCTGCCATGCAACTAACAAACTTTGGAATAGACCCTAACGAATGAAATTATGCGTGAAATAATCAAATCAAACAAATCTACTACCGCAATCCATACCATGAACATGATGGTGGCAGCAGGGATCATACTGCTCATTGCCACTTGTGGGCCGACTATGGCGGAATTAAAAAACCCAATCTATCCACCAGACTACACGCCATTTCCGAAAGACGATTGCCCCACAATGATGCGATCGGCTGTTAGAGGTTTATGTGGAACGACTACAGCGATTTGGGAGTGCGATGCTATTCCATCGGCATTCTGCCAGACGGTAGCCTTGATTATAAATACCCCATCCATGAAGGACCCAACACGACCGGCAACCACGTTATCCCGCAGTCTATCTCTACTGCTATGTTGATGGCAACCTCAATACGAAAAATTGGGAAATCCGAGCACAGGGCGCAGAAACCAACATCGATGCTGACGGCAACGTAAGAAACAGGGGTCATTATGAAAAGGACAAAGAATACCCGTCATCACCTCCGGGTGGTGTATCCCACCAAGTGGTAGAAAACAGGCAAGACATGGGGCGAAGCTGCAAATGTGTGCCGTACCGCAGAAAACCGCGAACAATATAGCGGAGAGCCTCCAATGATACTCTCAGGTGACATTCAGTCCGGCACAGGTTTGCGTCAAAATCGGAAAAACAGGCAAGTCCAAGTGCTGCCTACCGGCAGGCAACATGGTTCGTTCATGCCTTCCTCGCGGTGGCCTATATCGCAATGGGTGCGGCTCTTGCGACGATTGGTTCTACCGGTGTTGCAGATATTCTTGGAACAGGCCTCTCCCAGGTGATTCTTGGTTGTTTGTTCCCGATTGGTTTAATTCTGGTCATTTTCACGGGTGCCGAACTGTTCACCGGTGATGCAATGTTTGCCCCGAGGGCAGTGTTTCAGGGTCATGCAACGCTGAGGCCTGATATCTCTATGGGTTGTAGTGTACATCGGTAACCTGGTTGGTTCGATCTTTATGGCAGTCCTTGTCAGTTACGGTCCGTACACTACCCTGGACGCAACAACGGGTGCTCTCGCTGCCACCACATTTGGAACCCGCGCGATTACCATTGCAATAGCAAAGGTTTCCTACTTCGGTCCGCTGGGCATTCTTTCCGTTTTCCTCAAAGGAATGCTTTGTAACTGGCTCGTGTGCCTTGCTCTGTTCCTCAGTCTTGCCGCCGATGATGTTATCGGAAAGATGGTCGGCGTCTGGTTCCCGACCATGGCCTTCGTTGTCAGTGGATTTGAACACGGTGTGGCAAACATGTACTTCATCCCAGCAGGCATCATCACGAACATGATTGCAAACGGTTCGGCCAACCCCACGATCCTGAACTGGGGTACGATGTGGACGAACAACATCATATGGTCTACGCTGGGAAACATCGTTGGCGGGGCTGTCTTCATGGCAGTGATCTATTACTACTGCTACAGAACGGAGATCTGTGCACTCTACAAAACCACATGATATTGCAGAGCTGCGCTTTCTCAATCCGTCTCCGGTTGTTTTCTTAAGTTGCACCGACGACGACGATACATGGCCAGGCCTTGTTTACTGCTTGCGCAGATACGTCGGCGCAACCTCTATTAAAGGCGTGCAACATCCGCCAGAGATCCCTCTTCTGCCACATAGAAGACAGCGAACTTGCACTATCCGACAGATTAACGAGCCAGGCCTCGGTGATCAAAGGCATGAGATTCCCATAGACGCCGTGATGTGACTGAACAATGTGGCGATGCTGCAGGAGTTGCGGTACGGAGATAAGATTTTTTTGTACGCATCGATGAACATGATGCCCATGGCGATGTGCTCAATTAAATTGTCGGTATCGTTTGTTACATAGCTGTAGCCGACTTTGTCGAAGCAGAAAATATTCCCGATGTCATGCAGGACTGAACCGGCAATGACCATGTCGCGGTTGATCTCGATCCTGGGCATCGTCTCAACAAAATTCAGGACAATTCTTACAGTCTCGAGCGAGTATTCGCAGAGACCACCGATGTATTCATGATGGCGGCAGGACATTCGTAGAATCTGTTGTCCATACAGCAGGAGACAAACAGCTGGAGATCACTGTCTGCAATGCCTGCAACGATCCTCTGAATCTCGACAGCGTTACCGCTGATGTCTGCTGGTGTGAGGAGGACCTCGGTTTCCTACATTGGTCTGAGGAAAACAGGCCCCATGAGCAGTGAAGTCAAGAGTATCAGGAGAGTCAAAAAAGACATACAATTTGCCGTTCTGGTTTGTTTTTCCGACGCCGGGTATCGCACACACCATGCCAGTCTTCATCGCACGGGCTGCTTCGGCAGCTTTGTCGCCGTAGGCCTTGTATTCGAGGATGCCGGTGCGGTCGGCAATCGTCCAGTGGACAAACTGTTCACCATGTTTGATGCGGATATCAGAGATCCTGACAAGAAAAAGAGAAAAAACTTCCGTTTCATTCCCATTCAGTTCTGCATAGAGGCTTTTTTCCCATGGATATTTCCGTAGATAGATATGGAAGGCCGGAAAATAAATAGTTGTAGGCTGGAAATCAACTTCGCAAACCCTCGAAAAAACACGCATGATCTTCTTTGCAGGGGACTGGGACTAATCGTAGTACGCGGGTTACGTATAGGCCGGTCACCAACTGACCTCCATCACCGCTTTCTCCTCCACCTTCAAGGAGAGGTCATTCTCCGTTGGCACAAACGCGTACTTATCCATAGGATTGTAGGGGTCATATAATGCACACTTATCCAGAACATCCACAAACTCACGGAGGTAGAGACGCGGTACCACATCAACGCGGCCACCAAATCTGCCCGTTACCCGTTCGATCATCGCTCTGGTGAACCGGATCGAGACCCGGGTCTTGTCAACCTCGGAGTATGCCTCGGTGTAGATCTCGATGACCCTCCGCGAGACCACCTCCAACTTCTTTACATCAAACTTGAGCAGAACTATCTGGGTCTGCATCGGATTAGAAAATCCATCATCGGCTATCATACCGATGCGGTCGTACAGCGGAGGCAATGATCTGATGCCTTTTGCACTGTCAAAGAATGCCGGCGTTCCGGCAAACAGGAAGAAGCAGTTCGACAGCTCATTGCGGTCGATCATATTGCCGGAAGTTAATGTATCCCCTCGCCCTCTGCGGACGGGCGAACACCAGGGCTATCTCCATCTCATCAAAGTTCACGAGAAGGCCTGCGTAACCTGCCTGCACGATGATGTGCACAAGACCATTCAAGAATGCAAGGGCGTCTCCTTCTGTGACCACTCCTTTGAGTCCCGCCCGCGCTTTAAACGTTCGTCCAACTGTCTGTTCGCCTGAGATCCAGCCGACCGCTGCCTGGCCTGTGGTGAAGTCTCCTTTGTTGTTTGCCTGATAGTAGGTCCGAAGCGCCGCCGCAAAACCGGAGTTCGTGCCGCTTACCCGCATCAGCACTGCCTCTATCTCCTTTGCAGTCAGATCGGCAAATGCCGGATCGTTTTCATCTATGCCAGTACTGATCAGCCGGTCCTCGATTCCGTAAATCCACGTGTCAATGATACTTTTGAGGGCATGGGTCTCCATCGGTGTCGTAAGGCCTGCGCAGATTCTCGCAGACACCGCCTGCAGTTTTTGTGCAGGGCATATCTGGTGAGAGCACCACATGGCTGGTCACAAACTTTGCAGCAAGAGCTATCTCAATCGCACGCGATATCAGAAATGTCTTGCCTGAACCGTACTCACCGCGGACAAACTTGCAGTCGGCATGCCCAGTCCCGACGAATGCAAGCTGGGAGAGGATAACTTTCTCCTCGGTTGCAAGGCCCACTGCCAGTCTCCCGAGTCCTGACTCCGGCACCGTTCCACGGCGCAGGGCATTGATAATCGCAACGCTTTCCAGACGGCGTCCGTCTCGTCCGACCCCATTATTCTCCGGTATAGCCATAAATCTCCCGCGGTCGCCGACGCCACGTTTTTCAATAATTGTCACACCCTTTTCTGAAGCCTTCATTAAGATGCCATTCATAATGCCGTTTACGCGGCGGGTATTCAGAATAGACCGGAAATCCATCTCGGTTGCCGTGTGATGTTCCCGCAGGAAAGCAACTATTTGCTGTTCACGTTCATCGAGATCCAGAAGATTTGCAGCTGGGACAGGCCCTTTTACATCGGCATCAGATTCCAGCCAGACGTTTTTTCCAGAAGTACTGGCCTTTCGGCAAGTGCCCGGTCCTTTGTCTGGGCGAGGAGCTGCATGAAATCCTCAACCTTGATGGTCACAGGGTAGCAGGGTATCACGTCAAGGCCGAACAAGCAATGCCACTTGCACTCCTCGTAATCCTGTCGTTCAAGGGCGTCACCTGCCGCATACAGAAGACCGACAGCGAGCATCTCGCGACCATTGGAGGAGAGCTTTTCCAGAACAGAGATCAGGCGTGCAAGCACCACCTCCATGACCTTCTGGATACGGTACATGGCTTCTTTACCGCCGAGAACCTCGCCTGCGGCAAATTCGAGGTCTGCTACGCGAGTGATGTTTGTTAAGATGTAGCGGATGACAGTTTCACACTCACGATCCTGGTCAAGGCGTTTGAGAAATGCTGCATATGCAATGCCGCCATGGATGTAGTCAGCACGGTAGGCACGGTAGTACCAGTCCCGTGCCTGCATACAGGCATGGGCTTCTTCGTAGGCGGCACCGATCTGCGTTAAGCAGACATCGGTCGGATAGGAAGAGAGAAGTACACTGATGACTCCCGCAACCTCTTCTTTGCTGCGGACCGAGTCAAGGAAGGCCTTGAATCGGGTGATGACCAGCTCCTGCATTGTGCGATCGGCAAACTCGGCATCTTTTCCACACTCCTCAGCTATCAACTGCCGATAGATGATGTTCGCCTCGTCGCGGTTGCCGGTCCGGAAAACAAGTTCGGCCTCAAGCAGCCAGTAGACTGGATCGGATCTGTTTTGCAGGAGAAGACTGAGTTCATAGCGGGCTGCATCACAATAGCCAAGAAGCTTTTCGAGCAGGACAAAGGAGAACCGTATCTTGGCGACCTCATCGTCGTCAAGCTGTTCCTCTTCGAAACTGTCGAGAGCTGAACGGTAGGCGCTTTCGGCAGCTTCAGGGTCAAGAGCCGCAAGAGCTTCCAAGTCGAGACGAAGATACACGATATCGCGGACGATATTCCAGCCGCGGAGGGCGGCGGTCATCGCCTTTTGATACTCCTTTGCGGCAAACAGCGCCTCCACATACTCGGGAGAGAATTCGTCTTCGCCGAAGTTCTGGGCATGCAGTGCAGCAGCCTCTTCCGGCTCACCGACCGCGGTGAGGGTCTGCATGAGTTTTCTGATATCCGTCGGGTTAGAACCGAACCGCACAAGGGTGCGGAGAGAGGGGATGGCGCCGCGGAGATCATTTTTTCCAGAAGCAGACGTGCGTAGCTTTTGAGTGCCTGGCGGTTCTCCGGATCAAGGATGAGGGCGGTTGCGTACTCGGAGACATCATGTTCGTCGCTAGTCTTTTCCATGACATCAGCAAGGTAGCTGTGCAGATACGATGATCCTGGCATCAGCTGTATGAGATCGCGGAGCAGAGATCCGGCGGTGTCGTACTGGCCGGTCTGGGCATAACTGCGGGCGGCAAGCAGCAGAAGGGCCGGGTCACCCGCTCCGGAGACAAGGCTGATGACATCGGCAAACTTTCCAGCATGAAAAAGCTGCATAGCCTGGTCAAGTGCAGGAGCAGGACGGGATAATTCGTTTGCCATTGAATCATGCGAGATTTGTGAGGATGGCATCGGCGAATGCTTGCGAGTCCCGTGGCATTTTTGCGGTGACAACTTTTCCTGCGACGACGACCGGCTCGTTAACAAGGATGGCCCGGTCCAGCTCAAGAATTCGGCGGGATGCGGGCGTGTCAAAAGCGGTCACGTTTTTTCCGGCAAGAAGTCCGGCTTCTGCGAAGACCACCGGGGCGAGACAGATGGCAGCAGTGAGTTTTCCACTGCTGCCGATTTTATTTGCGATATCTATCAGCTTTTCACATCTCCAGAGATAGTCCTGACAGCCGATACCGCCGACGACAACAAGCCCGTCATACTCGTCTGGGCTGACATCATCGAAGGCAAGATCGGACTCGACAATCTCCCCGTGCATGCCATAGCAGGTGCCTTTAATGGTCGAGGCGGTTACGCAGGTTATACCTTTCTCCTCGAGGGCAGATTTCGGAACAGTGTATTCCTGATCTAAGAACCGGTCTGGAGCTATGGCTAAAAGAATCTTCATGTGTATTTTGTATGGTTGTGGGAGAGATTAAGGATTTTGGCTCCGACTGACCACTATATTCATATCTGCTCCATCAAAACAAATTACATATCAGTATTGCAGGAGATCACTGCAAAATACATATGAAAATTGCATGGAACACCTCTATTGAGGCGTGCAGCTAACGCAAAGATCTCCCCATGAACCGACACAGATATCACCCGCAACTTGTCCACTGGAAAAGCCTGCCGTCCAAAAAACCGTTCCTCCTCCGAGATGTCCGTCTGTGTGGAAAAACATGGCTTCTCAAACAGTTCGGTAAAGAACACTTTGCCGACACCGCCTACTTCAACTTTGAAGGAGAGAGTCCCTCGCATATGCGAGGAACCATTAACGGAGAATTATGTTCTCGCCGAACTGATCGCGACAAATATCCCGCAGATCATTTTCTGGAAGTCTGGCAACCGGGCGAAGGTGGATTTTGTGGTGCTGTTCGGGGTGGCTATTGTTCCTGTCGAAGTCAAGACGGCATAGAACACCCGGCCAAAAAATCTGGCCCGTTGCCGAGGAGCTGTATCATTCAGCGCTTGCAGTAAAGATAAACCTCTCACGGCTCCGTATAACAAATATGCCGGAGGGAACGCTGCTGGAACTGCCATTGCCACCCATCTGGCGACTGAATGGATTTGTGAAAGAACTGACCGACACTCCGTAAACCAGCAAGGCAACGGAACCTCACCTGCCTGCGGCAGGGCAGATGCCAGCAGAACAGTCCCTCAACATTCCGCTGCTTCACAAATATTAGAAGATACTTTTCACGAGGTCCTTTACCTCACCAAAAGGATACACGCAGTTTGATCTCGTATCATTTGTTTCATAAATTATGTAGTAAAGATACTTACTGCCAGCTGTAGTCTGCCAAGTACATCCTAATTTTGCTTTGTCGTTGCTGTCTTCATTTCGTAGAGGGTCATCCTTTGTATCAATGAGGATTATTTTGCCGCTCTTTGTCTTTACGATGGAGTCCGAGTAGTGGTTAATTAAATCCAGTTATGAAGAACTCCTGCTTTTCCAGACTTCTATGCCACCACTCAACATTTTCCAGTGAGGCAATCTCTAATATTACCTTACGTTCGAAAGCGCTCATGCTCCCCCTATCTGATAGAGGGATTTTAAGATGTTTTCCTCTCCATTCTGAATGGAAATATTCCAGTTTTAATAAGAAAGTGTGCTTACAGACGAGCTTTTCCAGAGTCATTGGGCTATCTGAATTAATTATCTGACTTACCAGTTTAAGAGATAATATACAAATGTTTCGTCGTTTTCTATTGAAATAGACAGTTAAATTTCATATTTGAAGAACGGTTAAAATTCAAACTGATAATTCTATTATATAATAATAAACAAAATTATTTTTTAATTAAAGATAGATAAATTTTCCCAACGGTCGGTCTTTTCGCCGATGCCTCTGTCAAGAGACCAACCGACTCAGTGAAGGCAGGATACAGCTTCGGCTGCAGGTATACATATAAGGGGCCTGCACGAAGGCGTGGGACTTCTCCAGCGGTGTCATCGGCTACATGACCCTGTGGGCCAAATTGACCCCGGAGGAACAGTGACTCCGGGGCGACCAAAGAACCACCAGCGGCACCACAAGTATCCGAGAGTAGCGCGAGAGAGTGGTCATCCGCCATTGCCGCCACCCCGCAATCAGCAGCGCCTGCCAGTGTTCAATCCCGAACAACCAGACAAGCACAATACTGATTGCCGAGTACTTGCCGACCAGAGACACAAGAGACACCAGAATGCCGATCACCGCAGACAGCGTCCGAAGCTCGCGGTTGTTCTCATATTTGGTGGCGAAGTAGTCCTCAAGTGTCACGATTCCCTGTTTTTCCAATCACATTCAGTTTTGATCCAAAGAACACCATGCAGAATACCGTAGAGAGCGGTACAAATATCTGATCCCATATGCTTGACCAACCGTACGTATATCCCATGCAACTGCCCCGATAAACGTCACTCCGCTGCAGATGGAGGTGATCAAAAGCAGTACAAATACCCAGAATCTAAGGTTTTTTCACTGCGAAAATGTAGTCTTCTGTATTTTTGATCTTCTTTGCCACCCCAACCCCAATACCGATCAGGAAGATGAAGTACGCCACAATCAGAAGAAGAGCAATCCACGTATCAGCTGTCCAGTTCAATAGCTGTTCCATCCAAGCACCCCCGGAAAATTGTAACCGAAATTTTCGTTACCGGATTTATCGGTAGTTACGGGATAAGAATATTAATGGTTTTGCGGGGCTTTTATGTAGGATCATTTCCATACAATGTCAGCGTGATCTTGAAAGGCCGCAGAATCTCCAAGGGCACCGACTCCGGCGAACTTCTCTGTACTGATACGCCCATTTCCTTCCTTGGTGGCGTGGATGCAGCAACCGGTGTGATCGTCGACAAAAAACACCCTCTGTACGGGCGGTCTGTCGCAGGCAAAGTTTTTGCATTTCCGTACGGTAAAGGATCTACTGTAGGATCCTATGTCATCTATGGACTCGCCAAAAACAAGATGGCACCTGCTGCAATCGTCAACACCGAGTGCGAGACCATCATCGCAATCGGCGCCATCATCTCCGGAATTCCACTGGTCGATCAGCTGGACGGTGATGTCTCCAGACTTGCCGGAACTGTCACCGTCAACGGTGACACAGGCACGGTATCAGACACAGAATAGATAGCCCCTCCTGCATGAACCAGCAAGGCAACGCAGAACGGCTTTAATGTACCTACAAGTGACGTGCGACTCCGTTGCATCGCATAGCTGCAAAGAGAGAGAGAGAGAGAGAACTGGGCGCGCCGAGATGCACACAGTTTCAAAAATGCTTATAAGAGATTGTGTCCGCGGAGCAGATTACTACGGAATTATCAGTTTGAATGGGAACAGTTCTTCAAATCTGAAATAGAGCAGTCTGTTTCAATAGGAAAAACAAAATATTTATATATAATAACTATAACCAATAAGTCCGAAGAAAAAAAGCTGACTTACCAATCTCCATCCAAGTACTCGCGTCCCGCATCACCATGGGCCGTACCAGGATGCTTGAGATGCCACTCGGTACGGCGGAGAATGCCGTGAATGGTACTTGCTTCCCGGGCCGTCAGATTGAGTCTCCCCAGTATCCGCCTGGCAAGGAGAATCGTAGTCTCTCGTTTCTCAACTGGATGGACTATCCCTCCCAGGAACCGCTCGATGTGGGCATAGAGTGCATCCATCTCCACACGACTCGCCAACAGGTACTCGCCCCGCGGCAGATGGGCAAGTTCATAGCAGACCACACCGACTGCATGGGAGATGTTCATGATCGGATACTCAGCAGCAGTCGGGATGGTACAGACAATGTCGCAGCGGCGGATCTCATCGTTGTTCAGCCCCCAGTTTTCCCTGCCGAACAGAACAGATATCTTGCCGTCCACATTTTTGATCATCTCCCGCAGTTCTGCCGGAGCGTAGTATGGCATCCGCATCGGATTTGACACAGATTTGGAAAGACCTCCGGTCGTGGCAGCCACCAGACTGCTGCGCGCAAACACTTCGTCAAGCGTGAGAATCTCTGCCGCTACAAGAACGTCATTCGCGTGTGCTGCCCGTGCGGTCGCCTCCACCGTCATCTTCGGCGGGTTGACAAGAACCATGCTGTGAAACCCAAAATTCTTCATCACTCGGGCGGCAAACCCGATGTTTCCTTCGTAGAGCGGCTCCACGAGCACGATATCTATCTGCGGCATTTATCATCTGACCGCTGTTACCGTTTCCTTCAAGATTGCGGGGCCTGCCTCATAGACTGCGTTTCCGACGACGATGGCATCGGCATATTGTCCCATCTCCGCAGCCATCTCCGCGGAGTCAATGCCGCCGCCATAAAAAACTTGAATGTTGTCTGCCGCCTCGCTGACGGCTTTGGTGACAGCAGGACTGCCGTAAATTCCGCTGTATTCGATATAGAAGACCGGCATATGATAGTACTTCTCGGCAACGAGCATGTATGCAGCGACCTCTTCGGGGGCGAGATCGTATTTGGCATGAGTCAGCTTTCCAACCGAAGAGGCAGGATTCAGGACCACGTAGGCCTCGCCAATCACCTTCTCCCAGACAATGTCAAAGTGCTGTGCCCATTCTTTATGCAGGCCAGTAATAAACATCGGATTGGCGGCATTGAAAACAGTCGGCACGAACACGAGATCCATACCATCGAACCGTGCACCGGTCGGGTCAGCAGGTTCAACGACGACAGGCAAACCGGAGTCGCGAACCTGATCATAGAGGGCCGCAAGTTTATCCGGCGTTATGTCCAGTGTTCCCGACAGCATCAGAACATCCGTTCCGCTCGCCGCAATTTCTGCAATCGCACCATCCTCCAGAATCTTGTCGGGATCGAGTTTGGTAATATGCCTCCAGTCTTTCCAGTTTGTCATTTTCCACACCTTTTTTTGGCGTTATTTTTGTATTCGGCAAGCTGTTCCCGATCGATACCGGTCCGATGGGAAAGCGCTGCAACTGCGGTCCTCTTCAGCAGTTCACAGCTGTACACACCAGCAAACCCAAGGGAGGTCAGCACCTCTGGCTCGATCTCAAGAGGCGCCAGGCTTGCGATGCCCTCCTCAAAGATTGCCTTGCTGAATGATTGCGGCGAATCAGCTCCGATCTGTTTTGCGACTAGTTTCTGGTGTTTGCAGATGGTGGTGACTGAGGCACCGGTCGCAAGAGCAAGCCCTGCTGGATGCGCCGCAGCGAAGGTCTGCGGGTCCTCGTATCCTGCGGCGACGTACTTTTTGAGGGTAATCATCGGGACGCCGTACGCTGTCATCTTTGCGATGTTGGCGGACCTCCTTGCTTCAGTGAGGAGGAGGTCGGCCTCGGCCTCGGTGAGCCCGGCATTCATGATGTCACTTTTTCTGGCTTTTGCCAGACTGACAATGTCCACGATACCCTTACTGAAGAAGGCGGCACTGATTTTGGAGTGTCCTCGACCGCGCCGCGGGACGACATGGGCGGATATGAACTTTTTGAGTTCAGTACGTTTGCGCAGCTGCACAAGGACGGTAGCTGCGTCAGCTATCATCTGCTCCGCCTCGGACATGGTGATTTTCAGCCGCGTCATCAGTTCGTTAGCTGACATTCCTGCAAGCTCGGAGATGGCATAGATGTGAGCGCTGTTGAGCTTTGCAATACCTGCTTCGATCATGCCTGGCAGCATTTTAAAAGCTTCGGCATTGGTCTTGATGTGGGAGCAGAGTGGACATCCGATCTTCCATGCAGGAGCGCCTTTGCGGAGCAGCTGGACATGGTTGAGCTGATGGATGGAGCATACTTCGTTCGTCCTAACCGCGTTGCCCCATGTTGCCGGGGGGAGGCTTGTGTTGAAGGTGCAGTCCGGATAACCAGAACAGCCGATGAATTGAGAGCGGCCGGCACGGCGGATTCTTAGCATCTGGCCGCAGACTGGGCATGGCCCGACAGTTTGTTCTTCTTTAGTGCGGTCTACAAGGTCCTGACCGATTGCCTCCTGATTTTCTTCGAGATCGTCGAAGATGGCAGACAGCATTGCCTTGGACTCAATGAGGACGGTGTTCATGATTTTGGTGCCGGCAGCAATCTCTTCCATGTGCTCTTCAAGCATTTTAGTCATCGTGGGAGCGATGATAGTCCCCGCGAACTGTTCCAGCGATTCGGTGACCGCCCGACCGACGATGGTCGGCTTCATGGGGTTGCCTTCGATGTATTTCCTGCCCATAAGTTTACTGATGACTTCATGGCGCGTACTTTTGGTACCGAGGCCAAGCTCTTCCATTTTCTGAATAAGTCTGCTCTGGGAGTAGCGTGCAGGCGGTTGCGTCTTTTTCTCCTCACAATTTTTGCCGATGAACGTAAGTTTTTCACCGATGATAAACTCTGGAAGAAAAGTCTCTTCTGCTTTGCTGTACGGGTACACCGTACGCCATCCTAGGACAGCGAGCCGTCCGCCGGTGATGGTATACGGCTCAGCAGCCGCTGCCATGTTGACCTTGATGGTTTTCCACTCGGCATCCGGAGAGAGGGTAGCAAAAAACCGACGGACAATGAATTCATAGAGTTTCCAGGTGGCGTCGTCGCCGATTTCTTCGCGGGTGCCTTTAGAGGTTGGATAGATAGGAGGATGGTCGGTCGTCTCCTTTTTCCCGCGGGTTGGTACTTTCCGCAGGTGCTCCAGTACCCACACTGCATCCTGCTCAAACGCGCTGCCGGCAAACATCTTGAGAGGCAGACGAAGGTTGAGGCTTTTAGGGTATACGGTGTTGTCGGTACGTGGGTATGAGATAAAACCTCGCATATAGAGATCTTCTGCCTTGTTCATCGCGGAAGCTGCGGAAAGGCCAAGCAGGCCTGCACCAACAATGAATGCGGTGGTGTCAAGGGGGGTTGGGGCTTTGTCGATTTTTTTGCCGGCGAGAATCTCGGTGACAATTACGGGCTCGTGGGTTGCGGCAAATATTTTGTCAGCCTCGGTTTTGTCGGTGAACCGGCCATGAATATGGCGGGCGGTGATCCTTTCTCCTGTTTTTTCGGTGGTTAAGGTAAGCATCCAGTACTTTTCCGGAACAAAATCTTCGATCTCTCTCTCTCGGTCAACAATCATGGCAAGAGTCGGACTCTGTACGCGGCCTACAGAGAGGATGCTGTCTGCACCTCGGTGGGCTGCGATGGAAAGGAACCGCGTGAGCGAAGCTCCCCAGATGAGATCGATGATCTGACGGGTCTCTCCGGCGGCTGCGAGGTTGAAATCAATGGTCTGCGCTTCGGAGATGGCTTGGGTGAGGTCATCTTTGGTGATTGCGGAGAAGCGTGCCCGGTCGATTTTTACATCCGGATTGACGGTACGAACAAGCTCAAAGGCCTCCATGCCGATAAGCTCTCCCTCGGTGTCGTAATCGGTTGCGATAGTGACACGGTCGGCTTTTTTGGCGTGTTTCTGCATCAGGGCAACGATCTTTTTTTCGGTGGGGTGTTTTTCGATGCCGGCACTGATGAGGGAGCGAGGAGGATGTTCTTCGCTCCGCCAATTGCTGTAGCCTTTGATGAAGTCAAGCTCAACCACGTGGCCTCGCAGTCCCATAACAGTTGTATCGCCGAAAATGTACTCGATTGCAGTCCCGTCACGTTTGGTGTGCACTTTCTGTTTCCCAGCAAGAAATGCTGCGATACGTTCTGCAACTAGATTCTTTTCGGCGATGATCAGGTGCATTTCTTACTCTCCTATGAGTTCTGCAACCATTGCATGGATTTCCCGCGGCTCGGATTTCCCTTTGGTTTCTTTCAGGACTTGGCCGACGATGAAGTTGAGGGCGCCTTTTTTTCCGGCTTTATGGTCAGCGATGGCCTGATGGTTGCTGGCCAGTGTCTGCTCGACGATAACACGAAAGGAGCTGCCATCTTCGCGGGAGAGACCAAGACGCGCGACAATCTGCGCGGGAGTCTCAGTTCTGTCTCCGGCATACAGATTGTCGAGCCAGACACGGAGAACCTCGACGCCTGCTTTGTCGGTTATCGTTTTGCTGCGAACGAGGGAGATGAGGTTCTTGAACTCCTGAGCGCGGGTGGTAACGGTTTCAAGGGCCATGCCGCGGTAGTTGAGTTCACCAATGAGGATGTCTGCAACCCAGGAGGCGGCGACTGTTGCGCCGACATCAACGATCCCTTCGTAAAATTCAGCAAGCCGGAGATCGCCAGTGATGGTTCGTGCATGGCCGACGGCGATGCTGTACTGCTGCATGAACCGATCACGACGTGCGTCAGGAAGCTCAGGAAGAGCAATTGTTTCAACCCAGTCAGCAACGCGGATGACCGGCAGATCGGGTTCGGGGAAGTAACGGTAGTCTGTCGCAGTTTCTTTGGATCTTGCACTGGAGGTGGTTCCTTTTCTTTCCTGGAAGTGGCGAGTTTCTCGAGCAATGGTTCCACCACGGCGGATGAGGTTTTTCTGGCGGGTTATCTCAAAGGTGAGCGCTTTTTCGACGCCTTTGTAGGAAGAGATGTTTTTGATCTCAACCCGTTCGTGGCCTCTAAAGGAGATGTTGGCATCAACACGGATGGATCCATCCTTTTCGGGATCGAAGACGTCGAGGTATTCGAGGGTTGCCCTCAGTTTGCTTAAAAGGCGCCTGGCTTCTTTTGGAGAGGAGAGTTCGGGTTCGGTGACCATTTCGATAAGCGGAATGCCGGACCGGTTGTAGTCGACGAGGGTGTAGTGGCCGCGTTCTTTGCTGCCCATGTGGACGAGTCTGCCGGGATCTTCCTCGACGTGGATTCGGGTTAAGCTGACAATTTTTGGATTTCCTGCGTCGTCTTCGATTTCTATGTAGCCGCCCGTTGCAAGTGGGCTGTCGCCCATCGTAATCTGGTAGGCTTTAACGAGGTCGGGATAAAAGTAGTTCTTTCTGCAGAATTCTCCTTCTTTGGTGAAGGTACAGTTGAGGGCCTTTGCGACTCGGAGGGCAAACTCAATGGCATTTTTGTTGAGGACGGGGAGTGCGCCGGGAAGTCCAAGACAAACGGGGCAGACGTGGGTATTGGGGGCATCGGCACGGAAATTTGCGGAACAGCCGCAGAAGAGTTTGGATTTTGTGTCAAGCTGACAATGAACTTCTAGTCCGATGATAACGTTCGTTTCTTCATCTGCCATTTAGATAGCCTCTTCGTATGCGAGCGCTGCATTTAGGAGATCATCTTCACCAAACATTCTGCCCATAAGCTGAAGACCCACGGGCATGCCGTGGGCGGTTCCGCAAGGGACCGAGATTGCGGGTATGCCGGCGATATTAACCGGAACGGTGAGAATGTCGGTCTGGTACATCTGCAGGGGGTCGGCGATCAGTTCGCCAAGTTTAGGTGCGACGTTGGGCATAGTAGGACCTGCAAGGAGGTCGCAGTCGGTGAGGACACGGAAGAAATCGCGGCGGATGAGCTGTTTTGCGTGCTGTGCTTTGACATAGTATTTGCCGTAGTGACCTGCCGAAAGGGAAAAAGTGCCGAGAAGTATTCTTCTGCGGACTTCGGGGCCGAAGCCCATTTTACGGACGCTGGTGTAGGCGTCGTGCCAGGGAAGGTTCATTTCTGGTTCGGGGCCGTATCTGACGCCATCAAACCGGTCAAGGTTGGAGCTTGCCTCACATGTGCAGGTGACGTAGTAGGCGGCCAGGGCGTACTGCAGGGAGGGCAGTGAGACTTCGCGGATTGCGGCCCCAAGGTCTTCGAGTCTGTCGATTGCTGCGGTGACGGCAGCTGCGACGTGCTTGTCAACGCCTTCACCGAAGTATTCTTTGGGGACACCGACGATTTTTCCTTTGATGCCTGCGTAAAGGCCGGTGAGGTCATAGGGTTTGCTGACGGAGGTTGAATCACGACTGTCGTGTCCGGCAATGACACTGAAGAGTTTTGCGGTGTCGGCAACATTTGCTGCCATGGGGCCGATCTGTTCAAAGGAGTTGGCATAGGCGATTAAACCGTAGCGGCTGACGCGGCCATAGGAGGGTTTGAGGCCAACGATGCCGCAGTAGGATGCGGGGCAGCGAATGGAGCCGCCGGTGTCGGAACCGAGCGCCATGGGGACTAGGCCGCCTGCAACTGCTGCTGCAGAACCACCGGAGGAACCGCCCGCCACGCGGGTTACGTCACGAGGGTTTAAGGCGGGACAGAACGCGCTGTTTTCGGTTGTGGTTCCCATGCCGAACTCGTCCATGTTCGTTTTTCCGGCGATGGTGGCACCAGCAGCTTTGAGGAGTTCTACTGCGTGGGCGTCGTAGGGAGGGATGTACCCTAGGAGAATTTTGGAAGCGCAGGTTGTGGGGATGTTTTTTGTGGAGATGTTGTCTTTTACGGCGACGCGGATGCCTGAGAGCGGCCCCGAGACGGAGGAGGATATTTCGATTCTGGAGAGAAAGGCGTTGTATATGTCCGGCATTTTAAATCACCCTTGGGGCGCGGATGTAGCCGTCTTCGGGGTTGTGGGAGTTTCGGAGGACGTCTTCCTGCGGGAGAGAGGTGCTGACGTTATCTTCACGGAAGACATTGACAAGCGGGCGCTCAAGAACATCGTCTGCAGAAAGGGTGTCGAGGATATCGAAGTATTCGAGAATTGCGTTGAGCTGTTCGGTGAAATTGCCGAGTTCGGACGTGTCAATGCCGATGTCGGCAAGTTTTGCTGTATGAAGAACTTCGTTTTTAGAGACCATATTTCTGCGACCTGTGGAATAGTAGTTAAGTGATGATGTTGTTTTGGGTAAAAAGAGTTACTACTCTGAGATGAGGATGGATCAGTTTTTTAGGAGGAACAAGGTGCGGAGGCATCTACAAAAAAGCAGGCTTCGGAAAAGAACATGCATAAATTTCCGAAGTTCACGGACACAGCGTTAGACTTAACAATGGTGCAGCTGTCTCCAAAATGCTGACCGTATATTTGATTCAACTCGTATTGCCGTCTATATCGATTTTCCACCGAATTGTAAAGTTTCCGATCAGAAAATGTACTTCTGCACTCTGAGGATCTTCTACCCGACGTGAACGGTCTGCATGGCGTCAGCAGCCGCGTGGGAGACTCCAACAGCGACTGCACAGCAAGGCCCCGCGTCCACCAAGTAGCAGGTAGTCCCCGATGATAGTTCGCATTTTTGTCTCTCGGTGGACGGTATCCATCGCATACATAACGGAGATTGGTTCCTCCCTTTTTAATTCTCCACCCCAGCATATGGGGTTAAGCAGTGACCAATTCGTTCAGCACCCCGTCCTCGTACACCTATAGGGTGAGGCTGCACACACCTCGGATATAGGTTACGCCGACACAGGCGGCGGCGTACCGTGGTTATCACGTGGAACACGGGCAATGCTACAAGCGTTCCGTTTGCAGCCATGGCAGGGCCACAGATTCCTTGCATCAGGTGACACAGCAGGACAAACATCTCGCCAGAGATCTGCAAGCGTTCTGCTTGCAACGGGTTCCGTTATCCTGCAACTCTTTGTCTTTTTAGATTGTGCGGAAGAATACGGTGGTATTCATCGCTTTTGCGCCAAAGAATTTTTTGCAGAACTCAGATGCCACGGTCGGCGGATAGCCCTTGCAGCTAAAGATGTCGATGTAGGCTGCGTTGGTTGCATTTGCGAAGTGTGCGGAGAGAAGCGAAGTCTCGATTAGCTGAGTCATTGAATATCCAGCGACACGGTCGCAGGGGCCGAAGTGGATAATCTGTGGTTCACCAAACCGGTGCATCTCGATGAGGTCTGCAAGCCTGAGCACGAACTCATGGATTTTATCTGCATCCCGAATGGTTGCAGGATCACAGTCCTTGAGATCGATTGAGGTACAGAGACCCCAGCAGTTCTCTTCCTTATACTTTGCAATGACTTCCTGGTCGGTCATTCCATTTGCTACCATTTGTTTCATTTCTGGGTCTTCTCCATACTTCTCAAAGCCCCGGTCACACTCATATTTATGCTGCCCCGGTACTTTGGATGAAAATAGGTTCGTTTGTACCTATTTAAATGTTCTGTATAAAAAAAGCTCTGAAAAATTGTTAAAAGTTACTTTTACGGATTTTATTTGCTCGAATTTGATATTTACGAGTTATTTACAGGTAAATTCGAATTTTGAACTATTATATGCCTTAAATTAAAAATCTGCTGGATTTTGCGTGAATAAAAAATTCAGGGGTTCAGGGGCGGTGCGCCCTCCTGCTGTTTATAAAGGATTATGTCTGCATATTATCATAGTTGCATGGCAGTGGAACACGCTGCCATGCAATGTACGGCACACTTCTATCAGAGGTGTGCAGCATATGCAGTGGAGTCAAAATTGCCACTACAAAAACTCAAACGCTGCCAGAACCTCGGCAAACTCTTTTCTGCGGAAGGGATTGATCTCTGGATTGTACTTGTCACGAAGATCGCGGAACGCTTTTGCCGTTGTCGCAAAATCCGATCCCACCGGAACACCAAGAATTGTATACATCATCTCGGCCGTCATCATCTCAACCATACTCATTACTCCCTGGTGGTAACTTGAGGCAAAGAGGGGAGGGGATCTACAGATCCCTCATCAAAAGATACCAGGTCTTTTTGTCAGGATCGGTGATCTTTTCGCGTTCTTCCATTCCTGCTTGCGTCTTTGGTGCTGGGGCAATAACTTTATCCCCAGGCTGCCAGTTGGCCGGAGTTGCAACGCCGTGCATGTCGTTCACCTGAAATGCATCAATGACACGGAGAATTTCGGGGATGAATCGTCCTATAGTCATTGGATAGTTGATCATTGCACGAAGGATACCTTTTGGATCAATGAAGAACACCGCGCGGCAGGTAACCGTCGTACTCATCGCCGGCTGAATCATGCCGTAAAGCGAAGCAATGTCTGCATTCAGATCCGCGATAACCGGGAACGGCACATGAACACCCAGCTTTTCCTCAATATCCCGCATCCATGCGAGGTGGGAGGAGGAGCTGTCAACAGACAGGCCAATTAAGGCGACGCTCCTCTTTTCAAACTCGGGATAGGCTTTGGAAAACGCAACGAACTCTGTTGTGCAGACCGGAGTAAAATCTGCAGGGTGGGAGAAAAGAACAACCCATTTTTTGTCCTTGAAGTCGGAAAGCTTGATCTCACCATGAGTCGTTTCTGCGATAAACTCTGGGGCAGGCTCTCCGAGATGGGGCATCTCACAGTAGAAGTCGCCGCATCCGCAGTCATCATCGCATGTACAATCGCATTCGTCACACATTTTGTGGTTTCACCTTACCTTGTCTATTGGACTCACTACTGAATAAGTGTTCGGATAGCGACACAAAACTGGATTTTGCTTGAAAAAGCGTTTTGAATTATCTATTTGTGTACCAGGAAGCTTGATGCGAGGTTGGTGGATGAACCACCAAGGCAATAGAATCCAGGCGGGAGCCCCTGTCCCAAAACGGGACGTACGGCAAAGCTGTTCTGAGTGCAATAGAGTCCTGCGCTTCCATTTCCTCGCCTGGCTGCAATGCCAAAGGTTCCGCAGAATATCAGTATTTTTGCCAAGGTTTTGTATAGAGAAGTACTTTACAGCAGTGTTCGGCAAGAGATGTGAAGAGATATGCCTGGTCCATGTCTTTTCCTGCGGCAAAGGTTCCATGACCGCGTGCAATCACCACGTTTGCGTTTTTGAGGTGGCTCGCCACGGTGTCTGCAAGCTCCTGCGTTCCCGGTGCATCGTCAACGACAGTAATAGTTGGCGCAAGCAATTTTCCCTCGCTATCAACAGCCGCGATCTCACTGCCGCAAAGAAGAGATAGTGCTACTGCGTGAACCGGATGGGCATGGACAACCGCCCGATGCTCTGGAACTTCGTTGTAGATTGCAGTGTGCACCCGCCACTCGCTAGATGCACCTGGGGTGACCCTGCCATTTCCAGGCATGAAAACAATCTGGGCTGGATCTGCATCAAGATAGGAGCCGGTACAGGTGATGAAGTAGCCGCCGTTGTGCCTTATGCTCATGTTTCCGAAGTTTCCACCGACAAGATGTTCCTCAAACAACCGTCTTCCGATACGGGAAAAGTCGGTAAAGAGGGTCTGGTCATTCATATGCAGAGTATATGTTTTGTATTCTCCTAAAGAAACCGGTAAGAGATGGGGCGAAATGGATCGCTCTGCTACAATGGATCAGGATCGTGCTGGTCCGTTTCTGGAAGATGGAGATTTGCGAGGAATGGATTCCCGCATCGAATGGCTGCAGAACTCGATCCTCGGACGGTACGTTGATCGGGCTATGGATTCTTGATTTTTACGCATGAGATCTCTTGCGATCTGGTCTGTCAGAACCCACAAGACAATGGAACCTCGCGGAGAAAGCTTTATCCGTCGTGCTGGTTTTGTTCTGTACTCTGGCCGCTGAAATGGCGATTTGCCAGAAAAGTACCCCACCCGGTGCGTTTCTCCCGTATCTGAATCCGATCCGACTGTATGCAGCGGACGGCTTGATGGAAACCGTGCGGGTCTTGCTTCCCAACGACTTTGTCGTATTCGAGCCAACGGGTTGCCTGATGGACGAAGAAGTTCTGAAGGTATTCCATGGATGCATGATGGTACATGCAGTACAAACCGCGCTTAATCAAAGCCCACAGTGATAGGACGCGCGATTTGCTGTCTAATTTCGCTATGGCAACGTTCACGTGTACTCGGATGTTCTCTTTTTAACGTTCAACCGACCGGTTTTATCCAGTACCTACCTTTTAATTCAAGTGTGTTAAAGAGAAAAGAGCCTGCGTGGGTAGCTGAACCATGCGCCGCATATTTGGGAAAAAGAGGGTCTGCGTTTTTTCGGAAAAAGAGATTACCAGGGTTTTTCCGGGATTTGCTGCGCCTACCTGACATCAGGCTGGCCGAGGTCCCCCTGGTCCCTCTTGGTGGTTCACGCAGTTAGTGTCTGCGGAGTATGAGAGCGGCTACTGCACCAAGGCCCGCCAGTGCCCCGAGTGCACCAAAGCCTGGTGTCTTGGTCGG